>JAWLCD010000013.1:0-65535 GCA_041687355.1 Clostridia bacterium
AAGTTTGTTCTGTGATGTTATGCTGCCTGATTAAATCGGCAACTTTAACACCCTTCTCATGCTGTTTTAAGATACTGATAATCTGTTCCTCTGTAAATCATTTTTTCATATCTATTTCCTCCTGGATAATTTATTATATCATCCAGACTAACTTTTGGCATGGTATACTTTTTGGGGAGCAGGTCAGGGTAATATTTGTTCGGGCAACCCTATTGTCTTCACCTGAAAGGTTTTCTCACGCATTTCTCAATCAACCTGCAAAACCTTTTCCACTCTTTCGGATACGCATTACTCCCATATTTACAAACACATGCATCATCAAAGTCAATCTCTACACTCCACTGTGTCCCATCAAGTACACAAGGTTCAATATACTGCTGTCCCCAATTCAGAACTCTGCAATTGGACAATTCTTTTATATACTTAGTACTACTTGCAGCATCTAAGTCCTTTGTATGTTCTAACTCTTGATACATTCCTTCTTTCCATGTCGCTATCCCGTTTACAAAATCAATCTCAACTTCATAATTTGGGCCACTATATCCTCCAACAGAGGCTTTTATTCGCTTGATATCTTCATAGCTTTTTTCTAAAAGTTCTTCTCCTCCCCATATACAGTGGCAGTCATTACAAGCATACCGAGGTGAATCTGGCATTATACAACACCCTCCAAGCTGGATCTTTCCTTCCTCTTCCTTTTTCTGAACTTCACATGTGGGCATGCCATAAATAATTGGAACAACATTTTTCGATTCACACTCAGGACATACTTTTGAGTTCTTTCTGCCCATCTTCCTCTTCCCCTTTTCATAATTATCTATTTTCATTAAAATCTCATAATATGCCTGTCTTAAACTGTATTATTCTATCATAAAAATTATATCAAACGACATGTACATACTTTGTCCTTATTAACATAATATTTTTTCTCAAATAACCACTAATCTGCTATACTTAACCTGGAACATGTAGGGAGGCTAAATTATGCTTGCAAACAAAATCAAGGGTGGATTATACGGTGTAGCTATTGGTGATGCTCTCGGAGCTATAATTGGTTTTATGTCTAAAGAAGTTAGCGAGTGACAGGGAGACGGAGTTGTTGACAACACATACCATAGATGAATTTTCTGCCAAGGAATAAAAATAAGAGTAGAGTACATCATACAATCCCATAAATTCATCCATAAGGTAAGTAGAGAGTGCCAATAACCCCGTCCCTTGTCATCTTTAATATTTACGTGCTGTAACAATTGGCTGATAATATCCTGTATCTTCAGGCATATGCCATGCTACATCTTTAAAACCAGCTTGAAGTAAAGCTTCGTCCATCTCTTTTCTTTGAATAGCTCTATATTTTGTTACACGGTGAGTAGTATTCCATCCTTCATTTTCCTGCCGAACAATAAAGAGATTAACCGTATAAAATTGTCCGTCTTCTGTCCAATCCCAAACCTGGAATACAATCCGTCTTCCAGATTCATCGTCGAATACTGTTGGACTTAATATTTTAGGTCTATCAATAGCTAATTGGTCATAATCCCTGATGCTTGCAAGGAACAATCCATCTTTTTTAAGTTTACAGTAAATATTCTCTGAAGCTATAACCAGGTCTTCACTGGATAATAAATGAGGAAGTGAATTATCACATGTAATAATCACATCAAACTCTCCGACGACCTGGTCCTTTAGTGTTCTAAAATCTGCTTCACCAAAAGTCATGTTTGCTTCCATACGTTTCGCTTCTTGTTGAGCACGTTCAACAGCTTTTGGACTTAAATCTGTTGCATGTACGTTATATCCTAGCAATGCAAGCCCGATTGCCTGAGTCCCAATACCACATGAACAGTCTAACAAAGTTAAACTTTCTATAGGAGCATTTTTATACTTCTGAATAATTTTATTCAAAGTATTCGAATGCCATCTGACCGAATTCTCCCAGTCTTTAAATATGAGATGATAATCACTTGATAATTGTTCATAAAACTCTAATACTGATTTACTCATAGATCCTCACACCCTAAATATTTTTTATTCTCACTATAATACCATATATTACTAAGAAGTAATAATAAATACTATTATTCCTCAATATCTCTTTATTCTGCCTTATATCCACCGTATACATTTCGCCTTTTTAGGCTTATACATAAAACAGTCCCAAAGCTTGTACGCCTTGGGGTTGTATGGTGCGGGGGACCGGAATCGAACCGGTACGGTATCGCTACCGCAGGATTTTAAGCGTGAATCTTACCATTATATTCCATATTATTTAGCCTTAGCTTTTCCCGAAAAGCCCTATTTCAAGCCATTTTATGTCACTGTAAATTTCAACCAACTTTATTTAATTTTAATACTTTTTATTCCTTATGGCAACAAAATGGCAACAATTTTTTTGAGGAACTGCGAGAAATTTTTTAGCTTAATCTACTTGAATGAATCAAAAAACTTTTTCAAATCTGCCTTTGTTTCATTGCTCAGGTAATGCCATCTGATGCCTTGAATAGCTCCCTCCAAACTGCAAAGAGAATTAAAGCAGGTATCCCCTTCACGAAAGCGCAGTTTGATAAAAGCCTTCTTACTTCCTGTTTGCATCAGGGTTTCAACATCGTTAATTCCAACAGCCGCAAGCCGCTTTTCCATTGTCTTACCTATATTGGGTAAATCACTTAATCTTTGCATAGTTTGTTCCCCTTATGTAAATCAGTTTTTTGACTTCCTTCAGTATTTCCTGGTCTTCGATCTCAGTATATATCCATTTGCCTTCATGTATTTCCTCAGTCCTGATAATAATATCTTTTAGAACATGACTTTCTATTGCTTCCAATGCCTGCTTTACCTGGTCTGCGTCGAGAATAATCTGGATTATCAGCTTATCTTCGGAAGGATAGAGTGCAGCTAAAGACTTGCCCTGCTTTTTGAACCTCAGGGCCCAACCATAATTCCTTCCATAGAACTTCCATTCAGGCTTGGCTTTTATGGAGTTTATCATGTAGTCAGTAAGTGTATTCCAAAAGGGTTTCTTGGATGCTAAGGTGTCGAGGACTTGGGATATGTCAGGTATGTTTTCTTTTTCTGTAAAGGCTCCTATAGTCATGAATCCTCCTATTATTGCTTAGCATATGTTGGGGCAAGGTACCTGTCCCCTTGACCCGTTTTGTTGTACCTGCCATATGAAATGCATATTGCAGATTTCGCTTGCTGTTCGGTTAAGCCTAATGCTGTTAGCATATGTGTAGATTTATTACTTCCCGATGTACAAGCTGAACTTGTAGATGCACATATACCTTTCAAATCCAATAAGTGCCCCGGACGAATCGGCTACACCGCGTATTACCCAAGAATTAGCTTCCGACCCACCAGAGGTAAAAGTGACTTCATGTGCTTCTGCACCAATAGCCGTTGCAACCTTCCAACGCGCATGTTCGACAGTTCACTTTGCCGCAATTCCGAGTGAATACTGGCCGGAGGCATTACCATATTGCTCTTGTAAAAACAGAAGCATCTTTGCAAAAGCCAGTTCGGATATCTTTGTTGTAGAAGCATTATCAGCATAAATCAAGTTTTTATCTCCTCATTTATAGGCTATTAATGCTTTTTCTGCTCGTTAAAGTTAAAAAAGCTATCGGTACCAACATCCACATCCGAAAATACAGCCTGCCTTATAGTCGCTTCTTTCTACTCAAACAATGTGCAACCTGAATCCTTAAATTCTTGTATTCGTTCCTCTAAATCTTCAGCGGTAATTTCAAGATAGTCAGCCAAACACCGAATACAGTGAAACTTCTCGATGTTTCGTCCTATCAGCTTCTTGTTCAAACCTATTTCGTTGTGGGACAGGTTCTCTTTACCGCAAATAAAGCAGTCTACTCGATTTGGCATTTTATTTGCCCTCGTCTCGCGAACAATCGTTAACGGTAAAAGCAGGTATGTTTTTCCCCTTATACTCCTTGTCCAAAAGTCCGAGCTGCAGTTTGATATGGTGTCTCATTGACATGGCTCGTTTTAAGCAATACCTTTTGAACTCTTGCGGGTCGACATCATAAGGTGAGCGAACATGAGGAAATAACAGCTTTAAGTATGCCGTTGCAATCCTTTTGACAGCTTCAGTATCACGAGTATCAGACGCTTCTGGCACGACAACCAATGCATCCACGATTGCTCGATAGCTTACATCGTCACGTAATTCGTGCAGGATGGAGCAGAAGTATTCGGAATTCAACGCCCACCCTGAAATCTTCAGGTCATCGTTCATTCTGGGAATATTCCATCCTTGGATAAAGCCGTGGAAGCGGTCAATCAAGGCAGATTCGTGGAACACTGAGGGGAGTTCCTCGAACATACTTTCATACTCGCTCATCTTGTCTTTGGGGATGTTTCCGCAGAGAACCACGCCGGCATCGGATTTACCTTCTACTTTACCGACGGTATAGACGCCGTTTTCCATATAGCCTTTGAGAGCAGCTCGCATTTCATCGACAGGGTGGAAGTTTATCGTCTGCACTTCATCAAAAACAATAAAGTCATGTCCTGCAACCAATCCGTGTTCTTTTTTCTGAACATCATAGAACAATTTAGCGCGTGTCATCATACCGCCCGAAGAGAGCCAGCCAAATCGGCTTACGCGACCAAACAAGTATGACTTGCCCGTGCCTTTTGGAGCAAGTTCGACTAAATTCAGTCGCTTCTCTACAAACGGCAGCAAGCGAGTGAGCATTGTAAGTTTCTGCTCATCATCGGTGTAACCCGCCGCATTATAGTCGATTGCGCCCAACAAGACATCAATCCATTCCTTTGTTTTGAATTCACCTCGTGCGTCTTTGTAATAGTCTAAATCAATCTCATAAGGGCAAAAGTTGTTGAAATTCTTCATCTGGATTTTACCCTTGCGTTTTAGTTCCTCATCAGGCTCCAAATATTCGAGTTCGACAACGCCCCATGTTTCATGTCCCTTTACGAGGTCGTTCGCACAGGCATACCACACTTCCGGAGGTATAATCGTTTCTTTTGTCGTCAAACCAAAATCCGGTAAGTTGAATGTAACAAAGCCGGTTTTAATGTCAACATCAACTGAAACTTTCGCCAAGAATTTTACACGTTCTAATTCGGTGATAACCTTGCTCTTAATTGCCGTCCAGTCTTCTTTACGAGGCAGGTTCTTACGGATGAATTCGAGCATTTCCTCCTGATTGAACTCACCCGTTTCTGACATAAACTTTTTTAAGAGCCAGTCGCGCATAAAGGACGGCAAGGAGAGACTTGAAAAGAAATTACTCTTTTTCAAGTCCTTATAGACCACCATTTCCTCGAAGCATATTCTTAATTTATCAATCATTTCTCTTGCCTCCTAAAACATATCCCGTTCGGCAAAACCTTTGCTCTTAACGGTGAATTCTTTACTGGCGATCTTGTTCTGATGCTCAAACACATCAATCATATATTTGCCCTTTTTCAATTCGGGCATCACAACCTTGTATTTGCTCTTTTCGAGTCTTTCAGCTTTATAGATAGTATTGTCAACAGATGCGGTAACACTATCACAGTCAGGAGTAATAATCAAAATAAGTGTCGGGACTGTCTTGTAGCTAATTTCGATAACATTCTTCTCAAGAGTTACCTGAACATTGTTGTCTACCAATGTTACCTCAATTATCGGAACAATAACCTCCTCTAATGTTGCACCACCATGTACTTCAACGCTTGCTGCTCGCGAACCTGCAAAGCGGGAGTAATCAGCGACAATCGCATAATCGCTTTCAGAAGCAATGTTATCAGCAACAGGCAGACTTTTTCCTTGGCAATAACGACCACCCGACTTTACCTCGCAACTATTGTTTGCGATTTGCACATCAGGACTGATTACAGCCAATCGACTTGCTCCGTGGTCAGAAACGATTAGGACCTTTCGACATTCACCAGTTAATAGTTTTGTTTTCGCTCTCTCTAAAGCGGTTTTAATAACTTCAAGCTCTTCAACTAAATGAATGGGATTGGGCGAATTGTTATAATCATATCCTCTCTCAGGATGATGTTTTAATTCGTCCAAATCTTTAATCGGCGTTTCCTTTTTACCTTGCCATTCATCATAAAATTCTCTGTTTAATGCGGTGATAGTTGGCAAATTTGCCCTTGAGATTTTTGTAGCAAAACGCAATTTCAATTCCGCACATTTTTCTTTGACATATCCTAAATACTCAACGCCAAATGCATCTAAGAATATCAGAATTGTCTTGTCTTTATCCAAACTTGACAATATCGAAGACCGAGGCGGCAATGAATTATAAGGACGACTTGCCGAATATTCAGTCACGATGTTTACAAAATCGTTGTCAATCTTGTTTTGCAATTTGCATTTTTTATAAGCCGAAAAATACTTAGTAAGCCTATCATCCTCGAACTGATAATCCTGCAAATATAAATATAAATCGGGATAACTAACCGAAAGGGTGTCAATTTTTGCTCCCTCGCATATAGAAACTACAATAGCCTGTTTTTCTACCTTAGTATTGTCTGTTAGATAAGCTATTCTGTCAGCTTCACATACACGTATTTTGGGTATAAAATCCGCAATGTCTGCGTCAGTGCAACCTTTAAGCAGCGTTTTCCTTTGCCCATAAAAATCCTTGAATTGTCTATCTTTTACTGCAAATTCAAGAATAGCAGTTTTTGCAGATTCAAGCAAGTTCCCCAAGGTATCCGCTTTCACTGCTGCAAATCCCAAATAGTCTTGGCTGCTCGTATTCAATTTCAGATAAATGAAATACAGCCAAGCCTTATAATCGTTTCTCTTGGCATAATCAAGGAAAATATATTCGAGTGACGCAAAATTCTGGGCGGCTAAGTACTGAAGAACGCTCTTTTTTGTTTTATTCAAATTTTCGAGCAACTCGCCCCAATTTTCTGCGGTACCGGCATTCTGAGACAGTTTACTAAACTCATTAGGAAATCTATGTTTCAATTCATCAAAAGCGTTTTCGGGATTTATTATATTGGCATTCTGGAGGTTCCGCGCGGTTTTCACAATCCCAACGCTCTCGCCTTTTTCGCAAGCCTCCAAATAAGCCTTTATACCGTACACAAATGCTCTGCTATTTACCATATCAATCGCAGGAGTAGTTTTTGGTAGAATAATGTGCGTTCTGACCCTCGGGTCGCTATCGAATATTTCTTTTACCACCGGATACATATGCGCTGACAGAAGTATAGCGATACGTCCGCTGTTCTGCAAAACCAAATCTTTATATGGCAATAGCGTTTTCTTCGCTATATCGATTTTGCTCGCCAAGTAATCGCCCAACCCAATCAAAAGGTGTTTTCCAGTTTTGCACTTTGCATCATCAAGTAATTTGCCGGTATCCGGCTCTTTGTCAGCACCGACACAATAATCACTTACCTTAATTTTAGGCGTATTTGAAAATGCGGCGAGGGCTTCTTTAAATTCATCAGAAGACACAACGACCAGTAGTGGGTATTGTGAAGTGCCGCTGAAATACTTTTCAATCTTCGTTATTGTGTCGCTCAAGTTCAACCCTCCCCGCCGTCTTCTAAGATTTCAATGCCGACTATTATATTATCTTTGACAAGGCGCTTTAAGTATTCTTTCAGTTTGTTTCCGTCCATGCTGTCAATGCGCTTCATTACCCTCTCATATGGTTCATTGCTGTACTTGCTCTGTGCCAACTCTTTAACAAGCCTGTTAATCTCGGGATGCCCGCTCCAATCGAAAGCACTAATCGAAGTATTTTTTACAAGATATTTACGAACTTCATTCAAATCAGTTAGTACAGTCTTAAAATTACCGAGGATAGCTTTTACAAAAGCCTTGTCAACATATTCCTTGCTTGTAATACTATCCCAAATAGGATTAGCAGCCAAAAACTCTAAGGCGAACTTGACATCGGCATCTTCAGGGTTTTGACGGTTAATTGCCCCAAAAGCACGTTTATAATCACTCCATTTGTCAGCAGGAACACAAGCGAGAAGAGGTGTTTCATATTGGGTTGACCATTGGTAAGGATAGTCCGTTCCCGTTTTTTCTTTCCACAAGTTGCGAAGTTGCATTTTTGCCAGATTGCTTTTATAATCATTCACAATCTGCTCTATCTTCTGCAAATAGTCTTGTTTTTGCAATACAAAGCAGCCGTTGGGAATGTTGTTGTATATATCGCTAATTTCTTGGTCTGACAGCCCTTGCAACTGGAAAGCGCAGGCCTTGGCAAATATATCCTTATCGCTTTTTAATAGGTCGACTACTACAGTTCCGTGCGCTGTCAAAGCATCGTAAAATTCTTTGAGATAATCTTTTCCGACGCCCTTTACGACATTATTGAGGACAGTAATAAAAGGAGCATACGCAGGATTCTCCCGTGCAACTTCATGTGAGATTTTAATAAACTTCAATTTCTCTTGCCATGCTGCAAGAGAAGCTGCAACAGACGAACTATCTTTAATTAATAATTCGTTGCTCTTTTTTACAAACTCATATTCTTTAATTACCTTACGGATTTGCCCTTCGCCGGTTTCTTTATTCCAAAGCCATAAACCCTCAGTGTCATCTCCGAAATGCTTATGAATATCATCAACGACTCTGTCTTCCGCATTTATATCGTTAGCAAGCTCTAAAAGTTTGCCATCCTCAAAAATTGTCAAATAGCTTCTCATCGACTCACGACAATTTTCTGGCGTCACAAGCGTTTTAAGTTTTTGAGTCAACGTCTCATCGCTTTCTACCAATTTGCCGATATTGCTGCTGACCGTTGAGGTGTTAGTTCCTTGTGCAGGGTTCAGTAACTTAACAAACTCGGTAATGAAATCAACTTCTATCCCGCTCGCTTTTTCTTTCAGCACCCAAACCGGTAAACCTAATAACTTAGCTTTAATACGAACTCTCTTGATTGCATCCTCGACAGAGCCACACTGATTTTCGGGTATGTCAAAGACATCGCTCATTAAGCCGCAGAAAAGCTGTTCCTCGTGCGACATAATGCGAATAAACTTATCCCTATAGCGAGAACTTGGGGCATAGAACTGTTTGAACCCTTCATCGACAATTTCCTTCATCTTGTCGACGTTCATCTTTTCGTTGTTTGCCTCATCGCTTAGACGATATGTATCATTAGCATACTCCTTAAGCAAAAAGCCCGTTATGAAGGAATACAGGTTAGACGGCACAAAGCCATACTCGTCACACAAGAACGACAAGATGTCTTTTATAGCTATTTTGGAGTTTTCCGTAAGCTCTGTTTTGATTTTTTTCTCAAGCGCATTCTTGATAATACCAAGTGAGCTATACGGGTCGGTTACCCAATACTCGTCATCTTTGCGCGCCGCATTAACGAGTTTTTCTGCAGAAGATGTCAATCCGCTCGCTTTCTCAACAATTCCGGCTTCAACCCATTGCTGTTTAGAGCCGCTTTGTAAAGTAGCCTCTGTTAATCCTGGCGCAAATTCGAAGGCTTGTGGGTATTTTGCTTTAACCAGTTCACGCAAGCCATTTAATGCTTGCTGCCAATTATTAAAACGCTCGCCCTCTGTTTTTCCCTTTGAATAGACGATTATCTGCCCACTGTAAATCCTGTTACCCCAACTCCCCGCTACCATCTTTCCTTTACGGAGCATATCATCGGCAGCGGCATTATCTTTTCCGCGCTGCATCTCGCTTCCCGCCATATATTCAGCATATTGGTCAATGCTGTCCGCACCAAACGGAGTCGGTGTAGTGTCAATATAAATAATGTTTTTACCATCCGGTATAACGTTTGCTATTTTATCTTGCATCAGCTTACGAAGCAACACTGCTTCGTTGTCATCTTTCGCGACTCCGATAATCGCATGAAAGCCATTAAAACCCTCTTCGTTGACGAAGCGGTTGGTCTTACTTGTAATATCATCGTGAGTTGCAAAGGTCAAATCATAACGCATTTTCAACGGAGCTGTTAAGTTGAACACCCGTGTCATCTCATCTATGCATAAATCGAGCGTTCTCAGCTTCTCAATTTTATCTTTCTTTTTCTTATCAAGCTCTGCCGCATCACCGGCCATGACCATTGTTGCATAACAAAATTTGTTGTTACCCAACGCCTTTTTGTATAGAACTTCTTCACGGACTAACTTTTCTGCAATGGCAGGAGCTTTATGCTCATAATCCGTGCCTTCAAAGCACAGATAAAGGTTTTGCTCATTTGTCACGAAAAGCGGAATAGCGTCATTCAAGTGCGTAGACACCGCTTGCATAATTAGAATTGTCTTAAGGATTTGGTGTTCCTCGAAAAATAATCTGTGTTGTTCCGCCTTTTTGTAGGTGTCAAGGATATTTCGGATAGGCAGAGCAAGGTTGTCTTTACCTGTTTCATAGAAGAAGTCCCAAAGCATATCGACGGTCAAAAGTGCGGTTGTGCCATCAAGTGGTCCGTGGTTATCGATGAACCATTGAAACGCTTTATAGTCACCATCATTTTTTATGAAGTCGAACATACTGCGCTGGTTGGATTCAAACGCTGAGGAAATGTGCTTTAACAGTAAAGCTGACATAGGGTGCAAAGGCAGTACGCCTTTAAGGACATCATCTTTAATCCCGGTACAGTCAGACACTGCTCTGCGGGATTTTTTAGTGAAATCCTGAAGATCGTCAAGTTTGTTCTCCCAATCTTGTTTCGCCGCTTCTTTGATTCTGAGTGCATCGCACATCAGGTCAAAGGCGATGTTATCGGGCATAGAAATTTCACAAGGAATAAAGCGGTCTTTAATTTTCTTTGCGTCAGTATCCTTATCGTGGAAATAGCTGCCCATTTGGTGTGCGACCACCATAAGGTAAAAAGGCACCTCTACACAAGACTCGACCAGCTTCTGAAAGTCTGTTAGTCGTCCGCGGTTGTTCTGGAAAAATTCGCTAAACTCATCCAGCACAAAAACAAGCGCTTTCAGTTTGTTATTGGTGACGATGTCTTTTATGTAGGCAATCAAACCGTCCATATCAATTTTAATGGCAAGGATACCAATTTCACTTGCCATCTGATTGATTTTGCCCACAAGCTCCTCTGAACTGTCAGACTTTGAGAGTTTATCGATTATCTCATCCGTATTCCAGCCGCCAAACAAGTCTTTGTACTCTTTCTCGACATAACCGTTAAACAGTTGCTTGTTCCGCTCGTCTTTAAGCCATGTCAAAATGCCCTGCTTCAAAGTGTCCGCACCCGTATGTTCTAATCCTGCTTTCTCCACGGCCTTGGCAATAAGTTCTTGGATGACGATTATTAAATCGTTACTGTTATTAATCGAGGAGGACGCATAGCGGTAGCAGGTCAAAATCCGACCTTCTTTTTTTGCGGCAATAATCCGTTGCATAAGGTCAGTCTTATAAGGGATAAGGGCCTCGTATTTATTGAAATAGGCTTCGACCTCATCATTTGATGCGGTTAAGAGTTTACTAAGGGCAAATGCAGCGTATGACTTACCTGTGCCATAAGCACCGGAAATCCAAATCGACCGCTTTTCTTGGCGAGAAAGCACACGCTCAGTCTTTCTAAGTAAATCAATAAAAGTAGAATGAGGATAAAAATCATCCCACTTAAGCCCTGCGTTAATAGCGGATTCGTTCACACAAGGGAAGTAGTTTTCATCGATTTGGAAATAGTCTTTGTATACAGTAGCCACGGTTTCATCCTCCTTACAGCAACTCTAAAACATCGCTTGCTGTTTTATTTTTATTAAGTGAGATTGTATCTAAATCGTGCGTAAACTTGGCAGTAATGAAATCCGGGTTGCTCGCCGTTAATCCCTGCAGAATCGTTTTCAGTTCTTCTTCCTCAATGCCAAATATCTGTGTCGGGCTGATTCCATCGGAGTCTATGTTGTAGTTCAGCAAGCGGCTGACGGTGAACTCATAGTAGTCACCGCAGGCTTCCGCAAATTTGTAAAGGGAATATAGTACCACGAGCGGCGAGCCGATATGGCACTTGTTGCGAGTGTAGTTGTCCTCGCTGTCGACATACCCGAAGTTCAGCGTTAATCCAAATGGAGTTTGAACGATGCGCTTATAATCGCCCAGAACCGATTTTGCATTTCTTTCGGTTATGTCTTCTGCGAGCATAGCATTTTCTAAATCCTTTCGGGTATAAAAACGCCCAATTTCAATATTCTTGATATACCATTCAAATTGCGGATTGTAAGCAATATTCGCAAGAATAATTCCCAAAGAAGCAGGACTGTCCCACCCAAGTAATGCAAGCTTGTCTGTCAATGGTAGTGTTTTACCATCCGATATCAGCTCCGCATCTCTTAAGAAACGTCTGAAAAATGGCTTTTGAACGGGACCTAGTCCATTCTCAGAAAGGAACTCATCTTTTCTATCAAAAAATTCTGCAAGCCATTCCGTCTTAGGGGCGTGCGTCCCAAATGTATTGATACTCTTCATTTCTCCATCTCCTTGTGGCATTTTTAAAGAATGATAGACTAAACATCCGACTGGGATTGTGTGGCATTCTCTGCATCTAATGCAGTTAGTTATTTTTAGACCGTTTTCAAAAGAGATACAGTTGTTTTTACAATTCGCTTCACAAGTTTTACAAACTATGCAGTATGCCGATTTTCTAAAAACTTGTCGAAAATACTTACCAAGGGCTGGCTCATATTTAATATACTTAACTGGCAATACAATTGTATATCCGTTCTTAGATTCATTAACTTTGAAAACAAGTTTGCTTTCATTGGCATCTACAATATATGAATCGTCAATTCTCTGTAAATTGCCGAGAGTTTTAATCCACTCTTTCCAATCGGTTCTCGGCTCTCGTACTTCAATAATTAAATTTCCATTTTCTACTCGTTCTTTGTATTGAATATCTGTAGCAATGCTCACGCCATTTTTGCGAGCAATCCACGAACCATTGCACATGCAATCCTTTTGAGAGATACTTTTGCGGTTGCTTGTAGACATTATTATAGAGATGTATTCATCTATTTGCCCTTTATAATTCACATACCGCAAAAAATCCGCTTTCCCCGGACTCATAGGGCACAGCAAACATCCTGCGCGAGTGTTACCTTTCTTGTAAGTCTCATTAACAATGAGGTTGTTGGCATAAATATAAAGCCAAACCTCATAACTTGTCCAGTCCAATATTGGGTTTGCACTGCGCTGACCTTTTTGCTTCATCCCATTGCTTTCAAAATCATATTCACTTCGTCTTACACTTTCTGCACCGCGAACACCAACAAAAGCCAATCCACTATAATCAGCTTTTTCTAAAACCTCTCTTAGTTTAATAACCTGCGGAGTGCTTTTGTGGACACTACAGCACCAGCGCAGTACTCGTGAGGGTGGTGCGAATTGTTTCCAGCTCTCATATACAGCCATATGGCTTTTCGCCCTGTAAAACCGAATCCCTTCAGATTTGCACTGTTCCTCGACTTTATCAATCACGTCATAGGTGTCGGGGAACTCCATCTGCGTGTCACCAAACACAACCACAAATTCGTCTTTCGGCAAGGCCTTTTTTACCAAGTCAAGCAAGACGATACTATCCTTGCCACCTGAAAATGCAACGTGGAAAACATCAAGTTTTCCTTTGTGCCGATTCCAAACATCGTAAATTTTTTTGACTGTTTCCTGCTCCAAAATGTGCAGGAAGTCTGCGTTCTTTTCAAGCATTTTTATTATGTCAACTGCCTTCAGTTTTTCGCCGATTTCCTCTTTGATTTCAATTTCAGGGGCAGTATAAAGATTGCCGCCCTTTGTTTGTGCGACAAATCGTCCAAAGTAATAATACTTGTTTGCTTCTGCCCACATATACGGTAGAACGTCTTGCTTTTCATAATCCCAATATTTATCAAAACCCAAAAGGTCTAATTCTGTGTAGTAAACAGGGCGAGGTTCTTTGCTAAATTGTATCGGCGATGTATTAAGAAGTATGCCGCCTGTTTCGGTATCATAAGTATAGTTGTACATTTAGACCGTGCCACCTTCCCTCAGTTTCTTCGCGTTTTCAATGATTTTCTCCTCGCACTTGCCGAGGTTACGCCAACCAATATAGCCGTTGTCAAACAGATAATTACCGATAGCTTTTTTATCACTAAGTCTTACCGACGAATTAGCTAGCGCAATTGCCAAAATATCGTCATACCCGTTATAATCAAAGGATTTTCTGACAATAGTACCAATATTGGCACTGTTGACCGCGCGGACATCATACTTAAAAATACGGCTAAATTTGCGAACATAGCTTTCAAGCAGGAAAAGATTCCACTGGTATCCGGTATAAGGGAACAGTGAAAAGTCTGTCACTCTGCGAAGCGGTATGAAGTTATCATGGCAGTAGAGTGCAATTGCATCGTCGATTTTTTCAACATCAAAATCCACATTGCCGTCCGCTACAAATAACTCGCTGCTTACCCGTACCATCGTATTATGTCCGGCAATTAAGCACTGTGAATGCGTTCTGCCTTCCGGATCAAAGGTCGCCTCAAAAGCATTGAGTTCATCAAACGATACCGTTTCCGCTTCACGGCAGTATTGCTCCAATATGTCAAGAACGCGGAGTTTGCATCCTTTCTTTGTTATGACTTGCCCGCTCTTTTCGTAACCGTTAGAGAGGAACTTATAGAACACAGCATCGCGAATTGCCGCAAACGAACAGTGAGGGTTAAGGCTCTCAAACTTGGATAAATCCAGTTCGTTTGCGGTGATATAATCCCTCTCCTGAAGTTTGCTTTCAACAAATACAAGTATTTTTTCGCCTTCGCCGTCGGGCAAATCCATATTGTCAATGTGGGTATATGTTCCGGTGTCAACCCGGAAATACTCTGCGCTGTTGAGCGTCTGTCTGATTGTATCTATTTTCAGGCAAGGCAGTTTTTTTTGTAGTTCGTCAAACGACCATGTTTCACGTTCACAGAAAACTTCTTTGATTAAGTCCGCAGGTGAAACATTGTCTTTCATGAGGATATAGTCATATTTGATGGAAATGCCGTAATAATTCTTTTCGATAAAAACCCTCAGCATTTCAACCGAAAAAATGCTAAAAGCATAAAGCTCATCGGAATATTTATTAAAGAAAACATCTATATAGATACACGGCGAGTCCAACTGCTCCAAAAACACAAGAATAGCATGCGTTACCTCGTCACCATAAACATACACCCTGTCGTCAAAAATCACTGCTTCGGAAGAAAGCAAATAGTCAAGTCTGTCCGCAGCATAGGGAAACTCTTCGCCGCATTCATCGGCATAGTAGTTTTTAAAACGCTCGAAATCAATATTCGATGTTCTTCTGAATCCACTCTTAAACTTCTTGGCTACTATACTCATTATTTTTTCTTTTTCTTCATCGCTGACCAAACTGTAAGCGCTACCATAATTGAGGGGGGATGAGACCACGGTTGTTTCAGCCGCGTTGTATCCCAAACACATATACGTGCCGTGGTCAATGCGCCTAAATAACTTTTTGAAAATGCTATTTAAGCCGATTTGATAATCAACAGGGAGAATTGAGTGTCCATATATAATTGAAAGTTCTTCACTTATTTCGTTTGTTGTTTTTATTTCGCCTTTGTGATTGTCGGAAAACTCAATCAGGGCTTCCTTGACAGTTTTTTTGCGTGTACAAGTATTCGTTTCTAACCTCAGTCCATTTATCAATGGATAGCAAATCAGACGGTAAATACCGGACGAAACGCAAACTACATCTACATATTCCTTGTTTTCAAGTTTCACGTTGCTTACATTATTATTTTTTTTTGCCATTAAAAAGTCGTAGCTTGCCCTAAAAATTTCTTGCAAGGCACCTGCAGCACGTGAACTTGCGCTGTAGCGAACCTGCAATTGTTTTCGTGTGTCGCTTGAAAAACCAACATTGCTCAGAGTTGCGGGATATACATTTTCGCCAACCATTAGCTTTATGTGGAGACTACTTCCACGCAAAACTTCTCCATCAATATTTGAGCAAAACGCATCAATAGCTGATTGTGGAATAGTAAAGCCATAATTCAGGAGTGACCAGTCTACCTCTTTTTTGAATACCAGACTAGTTGCAGTTAAATCTTGCGATAAAATGATTGCTTCCGTATCGGCTTGCTCCTTTTTTACTACTGCTGTCGACTCGTTCAGGATCTGTTCGATGGCTTTATCATCAACGCCACTTACCGCCAAATCAATAGTTTTGGTAGCGACCGTTTTCCACGGTCTCTCTCTCAGGAAACGAAGATATAATTGCCCTGCGACAATAAACACCTTATACACGTTTCTATCAGTAATGCGGAGCAGTTTTGCTTCCAACAGCCTTTTGTAGATTGGCTTAAAAGCGTCATTCTTTTTGTATTCCCAAAGGCTGCTTGTGGAAATCTTCTTGAGGACAGCATATTCCGAAATCCTGTCAATGCATGAAAGAATCACTTCCGCCGGATATTTCTTTGCGTTTCCAGCAGATAGCCACTCAAAAAATGCATCTCTAAAAGAAATGGACTCAAAGGAAACCTCATCATCAAATGGAGAGGTGTCTCTATTTATGCTATCTAACTCGACCATTCCTTGAACCCCTTTCATATACTTTATTACCCCAAATGAGACTTGACCGTGTGCCTTATTTTCAAAAGTGAAGCTATTCTTATAAAATAATAGCTGCTGCGACAACTATTTGTCCATTTTTATATCCTATACGGTCTTATTGCTGCGCATTCACATCGTTTGGCAGCATTTCCATGATATCACTTATATCACAGTCAAGTGCAGTGCAGATTTTTTGCAATATCTCCGTGTTTACATTCTCGTTTTTACTAAGTTTTGTAACGGATGCCGAACTAATACCGGCGACCCGCTGCAAATCTTTCTTTTTCATATCTTTGTCAATCATTAGTTTCCAGAGTTTTTTATAGCTGATAGCCATCGCAATCACCTCTTCAAATTCGTGGTCGTATTAACACGAATAATAGCATATCACAACACTTTATCAATTGCACGGATTATTCTTTACAAACGCTAGATTATTCATCGCAAAACATTGATTTATTCTCAGTACTGTGCTATGTTTCTTTTTACTTGTTTTTTGTTTCTTGTAAAGCACTTTGTACAACTTATGCATTTATACATTTTTATAGGAACATGCTCTTTTATCACCTTAAGTTAGAAGCTGAGCAAAATTAGTATACAAAATTGAAACATCAGACCTTTCTGTTTCTCTGAAATTAATTAATTTATTCCTTTTACCCGAATCTAATAACCTCTTTTTCCACTGTTCAATTTTCACATCCAATTCTTTTATGAAAACACCTCTGTATCTCAAAATAGTTTAGTTTAATTTTCAAGATTAGAACTATTCTTTTTCTTGCTAATCATCAATCATCTCTACAATGTCCCCGATATCACAATCCAAAACTTCACATATCCTCATTAGAACCCCCATACTTACAGGCTTTTCTTGACCTAACTTAGCAAGAGTAGATGTGCTTAGTTTTGCATCTTTTGCAAGTTGCATTTTCTTTATTTTTTTCTATCATTAATTTCCAAAGCCTATTATAGGAAATTCGCATTTCATACCTTCCTCTAAAAGTATCATTTGCATCATTTTACCATTGGCTTAGTAGCCTTACAATGTTTTTCGACTATTTAAACAAAAACTTTGCATAAGCGAAAATAGTTCTGCATAAAAAGACCGACTTAGGTTGTATATACCCCGTAATGTCTCTTTGAAATTTCTATACTTTCAACCTCCATCCATCCTATTTCCTCCACCCCAGAAGGGACAAGGGGACAGGTATGAAGTTCCCTGATTTTTTTACTCTTCATATTGCATAATCCAGCATTTTTCTAAGCTATGTTTCTCTCCTACTATTGTCATTTTTGCAAAAGCAGAAATCAAAATTCCCACTTTCCAAAGCTCGTTATTTTATAAATATATTAAAAAGATACTAGTACTCTACTCACTTTTTCATACTAGGCTTTAAATGCACACTGCTCCCTTTATCTCCTGGTTTGGTAAAAGATAGATAGATGAGGGTAACAACGCTCTTCTCTCCAAGTATCTCATCTGCCTCTAATGCATAATACTGGGACAAGGTACTGTCCCCTCGTCCCTTCCAGTAAAGAATCGTGCCATTAGTATAAGAGAAGTAGCAAGGTTACAGTCATTTCCTGACAGTTTTGTATTCTGTGGTACAAAAGATTCACAGTACCAACAAATAGTAAATGCTGTCCCCCCTTTATTAGGTAGAGCAATTGCTGAAAAGGTATTGGAGTTACTTGGGTCCTCTCCACAAAATAAACTTATAGATTTCCTGTCTCCAATTATTTTAAGTGAGATTTCAGTAGCAAATGATTTTAATGGTTGTTCACCTAATTAATACTGTATAACTAACGAGACTTTTGCTTACAACTATCTTGGTTGATTTCTCCTTGAACATAAGTTCTATTGAGTATTGTAATCAACAAAGCATATACTAATAATCTTGTCCATTTGAGAATCGTTTATAAAGCTTCTTGGCTTTTTCATTAGAAGGTTCTTTGGCTAAGATTACCTTAAGGCACTGTAATGATTTTTCAATCATGTTTTGAGTTTTATATTCATTAGCTAAATTAAATAAGAAATTAACATCTCCAGCAAGTAGAAATTGTTCTTCTCCTTGAGCGTATAGTTCCTGGTCAAAGTAAACCGCACCCAAGCCGTTGTGAGCATATTTATCATCTTTATTTAAGTTTAATGCTTGTCTATAACATAATTCAGCAGTTATCAAATCTTTTAGGTCTCTATATATACCTCCTAAACCATTTAAAGATGCTGAATTGTATGAAATTTGTAGCCCTTTAGAATAATAATCTATTCCTTCATTTAGCCATCCTGCTGCCCTGCATAGGCCGCCAATTCCATTATACGTAAATACATTGTTTGCATCTATGTTAATGCTTCGCTTATATATAAGAAGAGAGTTTTTATAAGCGCAAAGCTGTTTATTAAGTTTAGCCAATTGATTTAATGTAAAAGCATCGTCAATATCTTCAACAGTTAGGCCGCTCTGTTCTTTTTTTATCTGTAATAATTTTTCTTTAATAAATATAACATCATATCCGTGACTTTCTATTATATCAAGCCATTTTATTGCTTCTTCAACATCTTTGAGTGTTAAATGGGCTGATATTATGTACATACATGCAGTTTTGAAATCTCTTGGAGGTTTAATTGAGTTGGATATGATTTTTGCTAACTTCCATCCCGCCATTATAAGAGATTCATTATCTTCTTTCTTAAAATATTCATAACTACTCGCTATCAATTCTAGTAATGTAGCCTCTGAAATTATATCGATTACAAGATATTTTCCACCATTTACAGTTATAATATCCTGAGGTTTTTTATTAATGATAGCCCTAGCTAATGGAGTGTTTATATTTATTCTTCCATTCTCAGGATCACTAACTTCCTCTACTATTTCATATATTTCATTTTCTCCCCACTCATCTTCAAGCCAATACTTAACCGTTATTTCTGCATATTTCATATAATTAGCCACCTTAAAATACCTTATTGCTATGGTCTAGTTCAAGCTATTCTATTAATTTAATTATATATTAAACTCCTTTTTGAATATCTCTATCAACTTAATGGTGAAGCTTTATCAAATTGCACGTGTCATTGGGGGACGGTTATTGTTGTCAACTTTTAGCTTTTCCATTGCTACTTTTGAACCGTCCTTCATTTTATACCTAATATCTTCGCATTACACCTTATTGATATATGTATTGTCTATTAGAACCATGCATAATGTCATTTGTAAATTACAGTTCTGAAAAAAAAATCCTAAAACCCGATATCCCGATAATTTTAAGATTTCTCTCTATAATATTTATTAACTTTTCTACAGTACTATTTTATGTTATCCGATAATTTCTGTCAAGATTAGACATTCCGGAAACTAACTGTAAATTGACTCAATATCCCTCTGTCCTCATATTAATAAACAGCCCCAAAGCTTATACGCTCCGAGGCTGTATGGTGCGGGGGACCGGAATCGAACCGTTTTGTTTTGTCCTTCGTCCAAAACTTCTAAGGATATGTTTGTCACGCCGCCTTCGGCATCGTAGCCGGTATCACTACCGCATAAAAGGTAAAAATCCTGCGGTAGTAGTAAAAAGCTGCTGAGCTTTCTGCTCAACAGCTTTTTACTGGTGCGGGAAACCGGGGTCGAACCGGTACGGTATCGCTACCGCAGGATTTTAAGTCCTGTGCGTCTGCCAGTTCCGCCACTCCCGCATTAGTTTGGAGGCGCCACCCGGATTTGAACCGGGGAATAAAGGTTTTGCAGACCTCTGCCTTACCACTTGGCTATGGCGCCGACTATACTTATATATTCATATATAGCTCGTGTTATTCGCACGAGCTATACATTATTTGCCTGTGTGGAGCGGAAGACGGGATTCGAACCCGCGACAACTGCCTTGGCAAGGCAGCGCTCTACCACTGAGCCACTCCCGCATCATTTATAAAGCTGGTGCCTAGAGCCGGAATCGAACCAGCGACACGAGGATTTTCAGTCCTCTGCTCTACCAACTGAGCTATCTAGGCATATCAGATGTCCGAGGTCGGATGTCTGATGTCGGATTTCAGTTATCCTTAGAAGCTGTCTTCTTTAGAATTACCAAAACCTCTGACTTCTGACCTCCGACTTCTGACCTCTGCAGTTATGGCGACCCAGAAGGGGCTCGAACCCTCGACCTCCAGCGTGACAGGCTGGCATTCTAACCATCTGAACTACTGGGCCATCTATTTAGAAACCGGACGACCTTTGGCCTCCGGCCTCTTAACTTAAATTGGTGGGCGCAACAGGGATCGAACCTATGACCCCCTGCTTGTAAGGCAGGTGCTCTCCCAGCTGAGCTATGCGCCCAAGTTTGTGCGTCTCCGCTAATAGAGACAATAATGAGTATACAAAAACCCGGCACATATGTCAAAGACACCAAAAGCCTGTTTATATGATTTATGCTCGTTTCTCTAATCCTATCTTTGTTTATCTTGTTTATACTGTCTGATAACCGTGCTTTCCTCAATCAATATATGCATTTTAAGCAGTTTGGTTACTCAAAAAATGCTTCTATCTGATTTCTGTCAAAGGTATATTTATTCTGGCAGAAATGACACTGAATCTCGACTTCTCCCTTTTCCTCCAGGAGGCTCTCAAGTTCCTTCTTTCCCAGGCTTATAAGCGCTCTCTCCATTCTTTCCATGGAGCAGTCGCATATATACTGCGGCTCAATCGTTGCCATTATTTCCATACCCTCATCTCCGGCTATCTGCATAACAATATCTTCAATCTTCTTCCCCTCGGACAGGAGTGCAGTTACCGATGAAAGCCCTTTCAGATTGTCTTCAAGCTCTTGTATTACCTTTTCACCAGCTTCGGGCATTACCTGAATGATGAAGCCTCCGGAGACAAGCACCTCGCCTGTCCTGTCGACAAGCACACCCAGTGCAACCACCGACGGTATCTGCTCGGACTTGAGGAAGTAATATGACAGGTCATCGCCAATCTCTCCGGATACAATCGGAACAAAGCCGATATAGGGCTCCTTGAGTCCAAGGTCTTTGATTACATTCAGGTATCCATTGTCACCGATAGCTCCTGATACATCTAGCTTGCCATATTGGTTGGGAGGAAGATCGACCTCGGGGTTGTATACGTATCCCTTCACCTCGGACTTATGATTGGAGGCCACAACAATTCCGCCTAGAGGACCCTCGCCTTTAATCTGGATGGTAAGCTTGTCGGTTGGATTCTTCAGCATTGCCCCCATCATTGCTCCCGCCGTCAATGTCCTCCCCAGCGCTGCCGTAGCAGCAGGAGACAGCCAGTGCGTCTTCCTTGCATTCTCCACAAGCACGGTAGTCTCAGCCGCAAAGGCCCTTAGTCCCTTATTCTTATCAATCATTCTCAATAATCTGTCGCTCAAATGCTTCAATCTCCTTTATCCTGAACTTGTTTCACAAGAACCCTGTTTATTATACTATGAAATCCACTAAAGATACAAAGAAATGGGTGCAATACGAAGCTTATATCCTTAATATGATCAGAAATGTTTAGAAGCAAGCAGAACAAGGCGCATGAACTGCGAGGACACGGAGTTTATTTAAGATAAATGAGTACCGCAGCAGTTCAATGCAACGCAGTTATGCGCCGCTTATAAGCATTTCTGAACAAATGAAAACCCTGGTATATGGTAAATACCAGGGTGGGCTATCACTTATGTGAACTATACAAGCTATATAACCCTTGAAACATTCGCAGCCTGAGGTCCTTTTGCGCCTTCAATAACCTCAAATTGAACTTCCATTCCTTCTTCCAGTGTCTTGTAGCCATCCATCTCGATAGCTGAAAAATGTACAAATACGTCCTTACCATCTTCTCTTTCGATGAATCCGAAACCCTTCTCCGGATTAAACCACTTAACTTTACCTCTTTCCACTTAACATTCCTCCATTTTCTTAACTTTTCATGTGGTCTCTTTCTTAAACCACGTTCATAGTTTAGCATACTCAATTTTGGTTGTCAACGATTTATGACTTACAATGCTGCTACAATATGTCTTTTTATGTCGTTCACAAATACTATATGTTGTAATATGGTGCATTCAGATATAGGATAATTAGCTTAATATACCTTGGTATACATATATTTCCACCTATTTCATGCTTACTTCATCCAATAAGTATTCGCACTTCTACTTTCTCCCACTCAGGTAATCTATAGCCTTTTGCAGCTGGGTATCATCCTCCTCCTTAACCTGCAGGGAAGTTCTGTGTTCCTCTGGCAGTTCCACTTCAATATCCGGCTTTATTCCAGTGCCATGAATATTAATCCCACTGGGAGTAAAATACTCGGAAATGGTCACTTTCAGAGCACTGCCGTCACCCAACTCGAACACATCCTGCACAACTCCCTTACCAAAAGTCTTGGTACCGATTAACACACCCTTCTTCGTATCTTTTACAGATCCGGCCAATATCTCGGAAGCACTTGCACTGCCTTCATTGATGAGTACAGCTATTGGAATCTGCACCTGTCTGGAATCTGAATTCCAGTTTATTCTTTTCTTGTTTTTATCTTCTGTATAAACTATGATTCCCTTGGGCAGAAGCCTGTCAGCTACATCAACAACCTCGGTAAGCAGTCCTCCGGGATTGTTCCTGACATCAATTATGAGAGCTTTCATACCGTTCTTTGTCAGCCTGTTGTATGCTTTCAGAAAATCTTCATACGTCTTCTGGTCAAATGAAGATATCCTTATATAGCCTATGTTGTTTTTCAGCATTTTATCCTTTACGGTTATAAGAACTATTTTATCCCTGGTTATCTCTTTTTCTAAGGGCTCTTTCTCATCTTTCCTTATGATGGTAAGCGTTACCTTGGTCCCTTCAGGCCCTTTCATCATGCTTACAGCCATATCAAGCTCACTGCCCTTAACGTCCTTGCCGTCCACTTTGATTATCTTGTCCCCGGGCAGTATCCCTGCCTTTTCACCCGGTGTATCTTCTATAGGGGATACAACCGTGATAAGGTTGTCTTCCTTGTCTGCCGTAACAACAATACCTATACCGGCATATGTCCCTCTGGTATCTGTCATCAAAGCTTCATATTCCTTTGCATTAAGATACCCGGTATATGGGTCACCGAGAGCTTCGGTCATACCGTCAACAGCTCCTTCAAGAAGAACTTCCTGGTCAGTACCCTTATAGTAGTATCTATCAAGCAGTGCTTTCACCTTATTGATTTTGGCTATGTCAAAGCTCTGACTCTTTACCTTTTCAATAAAATCCATACCCAGAACATTTCTGGAAAAAAGGAATGCAGACACTGCAAAAGTCAAAGTCGATGTAATCAGAACTAATGATATTATTCCCAGAGCCAGCTCTTTTTTTCTAAACAAAATTATCCTCTCCCGACTTATAAATATATGTTATTTTTATTTTCGCCCTGCAGCGATTATACCATACCTATATTATATAACAGAATATAAAGAACAAAAAACCCCCTTTTTTACAGGGGGTGAAATGTTATGCTTATTTGTGTACATAGTTGAGAGGATTTACCGGCGTTCCGTTTTCCCTGACTTCAAAATGCAGATGTGGGCCGGTTGAAAGCCCGGTACTTCCTACCTCTGCAATTTTCTGGCCTTTTTTTACTTCAGCTCCTTCGGATACAAGCAGCTTGGAGGCATGAGCATACAATGTAGATTTCTTATCACCATGGTCAATAATCACAGCTTTACCATATCCTCCATACCAGCCTGAGAATATTACCGTACCGCTGTTCGAGGCAACTATGCTCGCGCCGCTTGGCGCTGCAATATCAATACCGTTATGCATTTTATTTTTCTTTAATATTGGATGCATTCTGTTCCCAAACGGGGATGATATCCTGGTATACCCTTTTACAGGCCACTGGAATGTCTCCCCACTAAAGACCTTGCTGCTGCCCTGCTGAATACCTTTTATCTTTTCTTTCAGTTCCTCAGATTCCTGAAGCTGCTGGTCTATGGCTGCTTCAAGGTCCTTTTGTCTATAGGTGAGATTTCTCAGGTACAGGTTCCTGCTTCCCCTGTAGCTGTCTAGCTTTCTTTTAACCGAGTCCTTTGACAGCCTTATCTTCTCTCGCTGTTCTTTTTGTGCCTCGAGAGCCCGTTTACTCTTTTCAATTAGTTCAATGTTCTGGGATGTGGTCTCAAGCAGCTTTTTATCGTATTCCATAATCTGCTCTATTACCTGGCATCTTGAGAAAAACTCGAAGATACTGTCGGAGTTCAGCAATATCTCCAGGTATGTAGCTTCACCATTTTCATAAAGAACCACCATTCGAGCCTTTAACAGCTTGTCCAATTCAGCAATCTTTTCTTCTGCTTTTTTCAGCTGCTCTTCCTTTTCCCTGATACTGAGGTCAAGGCTGGATATCTGTTTGGCCAGTGTATCAATAGATTCCCTTGCGCTGTCTATTTGGCGGTCAAGATTCTCAATTTCTTTGGTCACACTCTTTTTCTGGTCTTTCACCTGGTCAAGCTGCTGCATCTTCTGGCTTACGCTGTTTGTATTCTTCTCCAGCTGCCTCTTAAGTTCGGTTACCGTTTCACCGAAACAAGGCAGGGACCAGGCAAATGAAACCAGAATCAATACAGTAAGTGCAGTTTTTCTCATTTTTAAACCCTCCACAAATTACACACGCAAATATTTTCTGATTGATAGTACACTCCCTACACACGAAATTCCAATACCAACCACCAGGTATATCAGCAAGAGCTGTGTTGAGACATCGCTAAAGCCGACCAATCCGGAAATCCCTAAATCTGTGCTTGCATCTCTCCTGCTTATATAACCCAGAACTGCTTCATAACCCTTTGAAATGGTAAACAGAGCAATTACTGAGCCCACTGCTCCTATAACCATACTTTCTATAATAAACGGCCATCTTATGAACCAGTCTGTGGCTCCTATATATTTCATTATACCAATTTCTTTCCTTCTTGCAAAAACAGTAAGCTTTATAGTATTTGCTATGATAAATACAGATGTAATACTGAGCAGTACCAGAACAACCAGACTTACTACTCTGGTAATATTCATAATCCTGACTACCTGATCCAATACCTCTTTAAAATAATTTACCTTTTTTATCTCCGGCATACCCTCCAACTGCTTTACAAGCCGGTCACCGTCCTCAGCCTTCTTCAAGGTCAGAATAAATGACGGCCTGAGGGGGTTATTCTTACTGTCATATCCCTCAAGAAGTCTTTCATGGCCCTTGAACATCTCTCTCTTCTTCAGATTTTCAAGCGCCTGCTCCTTTGTCTCAAAATCAATGCTGCTGGTCAGGCCGAGACCCTCTATCCTGCTTCTGAGCTCATCAATCTTTTCCTGCTCCATACCGTCATCCAGGAAAGCCTGTATTTTCTGGCTTGACTCTATCTGCCTGCCCATGAAGCTTATATTTTCACCTATAAGAACAAAAATTCCGAATATAATCAGCGCTGCTGCAACAATAGCCATTGACGCAATGCACATCAGTTTATTTCTCCAGGTGTTGGCAATACCTTCCTTAATAATATACTTGACGGTTTTCAGCCTCAACAGTATACCCACCCTTCTCCTGGTCACTTACAATTCTTCCCTTGTCTATTGCAATAACTCTTTTTTTCATGGTATCTACAATTTCTCTTGCATGAGTAGCGACAACCACTGTGGTTCCACGGCGGTTGATGTCGTTGAGCAGTTTCATTATTTCAAGTGAGGTTTCAGGGTCAAGGTTTCCTGTAGGCTCATCAGCAAGAAGGACAACCGGATTGTTTACCAGCGCTCTTGCCATGGCTGCTCTTTGCTGCTCCCCTCCCGACAGCTCATGAGGAAACTGGTTGGCCTTTCTGCTTAGTCCAACAAGAGCCAGCATCATGGGCACCTGACGTCTGATCATCTTTGGAGCTGCTTCAACAACGTGCATGGCAAAGGCAACGTTTTCATATATTGTAAGGTTGGGCAGAAGCCTGAAGTCCTGAAAGACAATACCGAGGCTTCTCCTTAAATAGGGAACCATCTTCCTCGACATTGTTGTAGCGTCAAAATCCCCTACACGAACACAGCCGCTGGTTGCATCCTCTTCCTTGAGCAGGAGTTTTATAAGGGTAGACTTTCCTGAACCGCTTGCCCCTACTATAAAAACGAACTCGCCTTTATCAATCTTAAGCGACACCCCTCGCAGAGCCTCTACTCCGCTGGGATATTCCTTCCGCACATTTCTGAGTTCAATCACAACTACATTACCCCCGATTCGGCACGTTAAGCAGCCGCAACATAATTTTACAATATTATTGTATTTTCTTCAACATTTGATGTAGCTTTGAAACATCCAGGTGCTTCTCTTAATTCTGGTCTCTTCTTAGATACTCCCTGATAAGAAGCCCTATCTTGAAAACTACAGCATCATCAAAATTTTTTAAATCCAATCCGGTAGTCTTCTGTATCTTGTCCAGCCTGTAGACAAGGGTATTTCTATGCAAATACAGCTGCCTTGCAGTTTCGCTGACATGAAGGTTGTTTTCAAATAACTTGTTGATGGTAAGCAGGGTATCATCATCAAGCAGCTCATCATCAACATCCTTAAATACTTCATCAAGAAATAGCCTGCAGGTTTCGTCCGGCATTTGGTATACCAGCCTTCCCAGGCCCAGTTTATTGTAGTTGATTATATACCTGTTTCCGTAGAAGATTTCCCCGATGGTTAGAGCTGTTTGAGCCTGCGAAAACGACCTTGTCAAATCACTCATATTTTCAAATGCTCCGCCAATACCTATATACGCCTTGACCATGGCCTCGCTGTTCAGGGCATCAATTATCATAGACGCCGTTTTCTCAAGGTCACCACTATTATCAGATTTCAATTCTTTTATCAATACTGTGTTAAGCTCGTCCAGAGTAACTATGAAATCCTTGTTTTTATCAGGGAACAGACTCTGAACAATCTCAAACACATTTGTCTTACTGGCCTTTGGTATTCTGACAAGGAAAATTATCCTTGAGACATCCTTATTAAAATGAAGCTCCTTCTCTTTTACCGCAATCTCTCCTTGCGGTATTTCACCCAGAAGAATCCCTCGTATAAAATTAGACCGGGTTATATAGCTTTCCTTCAGATTCTTGAGGTTGATAATACATATGCTGATTGCATGTATGTAGTTAATGGCTTCCTGATTGGGGTTTTTAATGAAAACTATAAAATCAACCGTTTTGTCACCGAAATACTTCTGGTAGACATACTCTCCAACCACGCACACATTCTCATCGGTCTCCACTACGGTCGAAATGTTCTCATCCAGCAATCCCACCCTGGATTCATCTGAGCAACCCAATACTGTTCCGGTTTCATCGCAAAACCCGAATTCAACATTGATAAACCCCTTAATCTGGTTAACAATATCCTGGATATATTCGGCCACTGTTTTACCCCCTGTTAAGTGTACGAAACATCTTCTCTTCCCATAAAGCCTGCAACAAAAGTATTTGCTGGTTGGTTGTAAAGCTGGTCCCAGGTTCCTATCTGCTCTATACTTCCCTTATTCATTATAATGGTTCTGTCACCCATACGGACAGGTATGGTGTCACTATCTACTGCCAGAATGGTTGTAATCTGAAGCTTCTGCTGTATTGTTCCGATTTCATCATAGAGTGTCTTCTTGGTATGCTCATCATAAGCAGTATTTATCCTGTCAATCAGAATTACCCTTGGGAGCTTGACCAGGGCCCGCGCAAACGCCACTCGCTGACTCTCAAAGACATCGAGGTCGGCAGGATATTTGCCCATTAGATGAGCAATTTCAAGGACATCTGCAGTATTTGATATCCTCTCTTTTATATGTTTTGCATTTAGTTTTCTGAACTTCAGCCCGAACTCCATATTTGCAGCAATGCTCATATGAGGATAGAGGTTGTGGTTCTGATAAACCACAGCTATATTTCTTTCGGTAGGATCTATAAGATTAGCAAGCTGTTCATCAATATATATATTGCCTGAAGAGGGCTCTTCAAGTCCGGCAATCAATCTTAAGAGTGTAGACTTGCCGCATCCGGACGGACCGGCCAGCATAACCAATTGTTTGTTCTGAATATCTACTGATACATTATTTACAGCAAGGACTCCTCCGGGAAAACTCTTAGAAACGTTTTCCAGTCTGATAGCAGACATTTTATTTCCTCCTATGGCAAACACTGAAAGGTAAGATATAATTGATTATACCATAGTTAATTTAATATTTCACTATATTGATTTTGGGCTGGTTTTAATCTATTGCATTTTACCCTTGAAATACATATAATTTGTACCACAGAATACTTATAACGGAGGATTCAGCAGATGTCAAAAATAAGGGTTGGCATAGTTGGTGCAACCGGATATGCAGGTGTCGAACTGGCAAGAATACTATACGGTCATCCCGCTGTCACCATTTCCAGTGCAGTCTCCAAGAACTTTGAGGAAAAAAATATTTCTGAGGTATACCCCAATTTAACAGGCCTGCTGGATATAAGGTGTACAGGCTTTGATGCATCTGCCATGTCCAAAGAATGCGATGTAGTCTTTACAGCCCTTCCTCACGGAGTATCCCTTGATACAGCTGCCGGACTTGCTGAGCTTGGCACCAGGGTTATCGACCTCAGCGGCGACTACAGGTATAAATCTGTAGAAATATATGAAAAGTGGTATGGAATACAGCATACCCATCCCGAACTGCTCGAGAAATTCACATATGGACTTCCCGAAATTAACAGGGAAATCATAAAAGGCAGCAGCTTTATTGCAAACCCCGGATGCTATCCGACCTGCTGTATTCTGTCGCTGGCTCCCCTGATTTCGGCCGGGGTTATTGATACCGGCTCTATAATAGTTGACGCTGTTGCAGGAGTATCCGGTGCAGGAAGAACCTCCAGCCTGCCTTTCCAGTTTACTGAATGTGAAGGAAATGTGAAAGCCTACAAGGTGGCCTCACACAGACACACATCGGAAATTGAACAGGAGCTGTCAATGATGGCCGGAACCCCTGTCACCTTAACTTTTACCCCCCATCTTGCTCCTATCAAAAGAGGAATTCTCCTGACAGCCTATGCATCCCTGCGGGAAAGCTTCTCACGGGAAGGTCTGGAGGAGATATTCAATGATTTTTATAAGGATGAACCTTTTATACGGCTGAGGACAGGCCAGCGCTACCCGGAAACAAAATGGGTCGCAGGCTCAAACTTTGTTGACATATCTGTAACTTCGGATGAACGGACAGGCAGGGTAGTTGTAGTTGCGGCCATCGACAACCTTGTTAAGGGAACAGCTGGACAGGCTGTCCAGAATATGAATATAATGTTTGGTCTTAATGAGACCAGCGGCTTGAAACACCCTGGTCAGTATATTTAGTTATGGAGGCACCAGTACTTGAAAGATACGGATAGAATGACCTGTATTCCTCCTGAGCTTCTCCATTCCATGGAGAAGCTCAAGGGTAAGACGGTAGTAATAAAATACGGCGGAAAGCTTGCCGCCAGCAGCAGGCTCAGAAAAACAGCCATTGATGACATCATCCTGTTGAAGCATGCAGGCATCAATCCTGTTGTGGTTCATGGAGGCGGCCCTGATATCAATAGTTTTCTTGCAAAGCAAGGTATAAAAAGTACGTTTTACAAGGGTCTGCGTATAACCAGCCTTGAAACCCTGGAAGCTGTACAAATGGTCCTTGTAGGGAAAACCAACAAGGAAATCGTTTCCTTAATCAATCTTAGGGGCGGCAGGGCCATTGGCCTTTGCGGCATAGATGGAAATATGATTCAGTGTGTGCGACTGGGAAAAGACCTCAGCGGAAATGATATTGATCTGGGATATGTAGGCAGCATTGTTTCGGTAGACACTGAGCCTCTTGAAATCATTCTGGCAGGGAATTATATACCTGTAATTGCCCCTATAGGCATCGGAACTGATGGCGAGAGCTATAATATCAACGCCGATACTGCCGCAGGCAAGCTGGCCTCGGCTCTTAAGGCTGAAAAGCTTGTACTGCTGACCGATGTGAGGGGTATAAAAAAAACGCCCAAAAGCCATGAGATTTTTTCTGAAATACCGGCAGACTACGCCTATAGACTTATAAAAGACGAGATAATCAGCGAGGGTATGATACCAAAGGTTATAAGCTCGGTTGACGCCCTGAACAATGGTGTCCCGTGCGTACACATTACCGACGGCAATGCCCCGCACTGCATACTGCATGAAATGTTTACCGGCCAGAGGACAGGAACCATGATAACACCATGAAATAGTATTAGGTACAAAATTTAATGGAGGATTTTAAGCATGTCCAAACTTAAAGAAATAATTGAGCTGGATAAAAAATTCTATATGAACACCTTCGGCGACAGAATCCCTGTATGCTTCGAATACGGCAGAGGCATGAAGCTGTGGGATACCGAAGGCAGGGAGTACATCGATTTTCTTGGAGGCATTGCGGTAAATGCCCTTGGCCACAGCCACCCCAAGCTTGTCCATGCCATCAGGGAGCAGGCCGAAAAACTTATACACTGTTCCAACTACTATTACATAGAAACCCAATCCCGCCTGGCCCAAATGCTTGTAGAAAATTCCTGCATGGATAAGGTGTTTTTTGCAAACAGCGGTGCTGAAGCCAATGAAGCAGCTATTAAGCTGGCAAGGCTGTATTTCAAGAGGAAGAATCAAGCCGGTAAGACCAAGATTATTACCCTTGAAAAGGGTTTCCACGGCAGAACCCTTGCCACTACCATACCTGACGAAAACACCTCACAAAAGACCGTCCGGTCCCATGATTCAGGTTTTGTAAGCATCCCTATGAATGACCTGGAAAAAATGAGCAGTGCAATTGACCACAGCACCTGCGCCATAATGGTTGAGCCTATACAGGGGGAAAGCGGAGTAAATCCCGCTTCTATTGAATACATTCAGGGATTGAGAAAGCTGTGCGACCAGCGGGATATCCTGCTCATATTTGATGAGGTGCAAAGCGGCCTGGGCAGAACCGGCAAGCTGTTTGCATACCAGCACTTCGGAGTGGAGCCGGATATCATGACCCTGGCCAAAGCCCTGGGGGGAGGCTTCCCGATAGGTGCAATGTGTGCAAAGGACTTTGTGGCCTCTGCATTTAAAGCCGGAGACCATGGTTCTACATTTGGAGGCAACCCATTGGCATGCTCTGCAGGTCTGGCTGCACTGGATGTAATAATTAATGACGGACTGGTTGAAAATTCAGCTCAGAAGGGAGAATACTTAATCTCCCAATTGAATAATCTTAAGGAAAAGCATCCCATCATCCGTGAAGTGCGTGGAAAAGGCCTTATGGTAGGCATGGAGCTTACACAGAACATTGCAAAGAAATTGAAGGATTTATGCTTTGAAAGAAGTATATTGATTGGCTCGGTGGAAGAGAACATTCTCAGGTTTCTCCCACCCCTGATAGTAGAGAGTGAAGATATTGACCTCCTTATAAATTTACTTGATGACATATTATCAGGACTGGAGGAAATCAAGTGAAGCATCTGATAAGTATTAATGATTTGAGTGCAGGGGAAATCAAAAAGATTTTCGGGCTGTCGCACCAGCTGAAGCACCAACTGAAAAATGGCATTCCGCATCCTGTACTTCAGGGTAAAACCCTTGGAATGATATTTACAAAGTCATCTACAAGAACCAGGATATCCTTCGAGGCCGGTATGTATCAATTGGGCGGTCATGCTCTGTTTCTAAACTCCAATGATATTCAACTCGGTCGTGGTGAAACCATACAGGATACGGCAAAGGTTCTGTCCCGTTATCTGGATGGAATTATGATACGCACCCACAAGCACAGCGATGTAGAGGAACTGGCTGTGCATTCCGATATTCCGGTAATCAATGGCCTTACCGACCTTATGCACCCGTGCCAGGCCCTGGCTGACATATTTACACTCCTGGAAACCAGGGGAGGCCTTGAGAATTCAAAGGTTGCGTACATAGGTGACGGCAATAACGTGTGTCACTCTCTACTGCATATTTGTACAAAGCTTGGTATGGATATAAGTATAACTACGCCTGAGGGATATGAGTGCAGTCAGGCTGTTGTGCAGGAGGCTCTTAAAAACGCAGAGGCTTCAGGCAGCAGGGTTATTATTACTAATGACCCTGTAGAAGGTATACCAAACTCTGATGTAGTTTATACCGATACATGGGTAAGTATGGGACAGGAGTCCAAAAAGGAATCTAAAGTAAAAGCCTTCTTCGAATACAGGGTAACTCCTGACCTGATGTCAATGGCCGGACCGAAGGCTGTATTTATGCACTGCCTGCCGGCTTACAGGGATTACGAGGTCTCATCCGAAATAATTGATGGCCCGCAGTCAGTGGTAATTGACCAGGCTGAAAACCGTCTGCATGTCCAGAAGGCCATGATGGTGCTTCTAATGGGACAGGAGAGTGAGAGCTTTGAAAGTATCGGTTAGAAAAGCCCGTCATGAAGACATACCCTCCATATACGATATTACTAAGGAAGCTTTTAAATGGTATGTAAGCAAAGCTGGGATTCAGCAAATAATTCCAGCTTTAACAGAAACACACCGGGATATTCAAAGCGATATTGAAAATAAAGAAGTATTTATTGCTTTTGAGAACCATTATCCCATAGGCTGTGTAAGGGTTGATATAAACTGCCGCGACGCTTATATAAGCAGATTTGCCGTCAGGGTGAAATACCATCATACCGGAGTAGGAAAGAGCCTGATGGATGCAGTAAGCAAAAGGCTGAGGGAACTGGGTGTGTCCTGCGCATGTCTCCATACTACAGCAAATTATGATGAACCAATTCGATTTTATCTGTCTCTAGGATTCCGTATAGTCTCTATTTCATCTGATACAGGCTATCCAAAAGCTTTGATGTGTAAAGAGTACTAAGGGCAGCCCTTAGGGCTTCTTCACTTTGGACAGAAGACCCTTTAATTTGGTCTCCATTATGACTTTTATCGCAAACTTGGGTAGAGAAGCCATACGCTTAACCCTCCAGGGTTCCTTTATTAAGCGGTATAACCATTCAAGTCCCAGCCTGATAAAAATTTTCGGTGCTCTTCTCGCTTTACCTGCAAGAATATCCAGAGACCCCCCAATTCCTATGGCCAGATTGGCCTTCATATTCCATCTGTTTCTGAATATCCATTTCTCCTGCATAGGCACACCCATGCCCACAAGAATTATATTGGGGCAGCATAGATTTATATGCGCTATCACTTCTTCTTCGGAATCCTTAAAGTAACCATTGTGTGTGCCCACAATTTTTATATTCGGGAAAGCTTTTTCGAGGTTTGATTTAGCCCTATCGGAAATACCCGGCTTACCACCAAGCAGGTAAAAAGTCCAGCCTTTATGTGCTCCCCATGCAACCAACTCGGACATGAGGTCAAAGCCTGCTACCCTTTCCGGAAGCCCGCTGCCATAGAGTCTGGAAGCTAAAACTATACCTATTCCATCTGGAATAAGCATATCGGCAGTAAGCAGCGCCTTCTTAAGTTCTTCATCATTCTGCGCGGCCATTACCATCTCCGGGTTGGGAGTAAATACAAACCTGAGCCTGTCGCCTACGGCATACTTTTTTGCTCTCTCAACCGCGTCCTCCATGTCAATATAATCAAAAGGTATACCTAGGATTTCTACAACTTCTCTCATAAACTCAATTCCTCCAGAAAGTCTTTCAGATTATTTTGCGCCAGTTCTCTGCTTTTATTAACCTTTTTGGTAATTTTCTCAAGCACAGATGCACGGTCATTATTGATTCCTGTTATAGATTTACTGATTTTCTCCCATTCAAGGCCTTCATATCTACATGCAGGATCAATTCCCATAGTCTTCAGAAATCCGTCTATCTTGGGGTCATAAGAAATTCCAATCATAGGTACGCCCATGCACGCTGAAAATATTAATGCATGAAGTCTCACGCCTATGTTTATATGCATCAGCCCCATTACTGACATCATCTCCGACGGCAGACTTATATTATCAACTATATAAGGTTTCTGCTTCATCCTGTTTACAATGTCGAAAGTAAAATCCAGGTCGTGTGGATGATGAAAAGGGAGAAATACAAGTCTTGCGCCGAAGTCTTCAATAATTTTGTCGGCAACACTCGCAAATCTTGCGGCCATATCCTTGCCCTGCCCCCATGACCTTACTGCCATCCCAATCAGGGGACCAGCATCTCCGGTATCTACCCCAGCCTCAAGCAGCAGGTTAGCTCCCCTTTCGGGCGACGCCGGCTGCAGCAGGAAAACCGGGTCGGACGTAACCGTCACTGCAGGCTTTGTTACTCCCATAGCCTGTAGTTCACTATATGACCCCTGGTCCCTGACCGATATTGTCCTTGTCCGGTTGATTACCGCGGCAAACATACTGCGGTTAAGCTTTCTTTGTATTGGTCCAATTCCTTGTGAATATATATATACATGCTTGCGCAGCACCATAGCAAGTGTTACTATCCCCAGATAATAATACAGGCTGTACGAACTGGTAGCATCCTGAAACAGGCTCCCCCCACCGCTCAGCAGTACATTCGACTGGTTCACTGCCTTGAAAATCTGACCCGGATTTAATCTGTTATACGCTTTCACGTTATACCTGGACTGCGTTTCCTCCGGTGAGGCAGATAACACAATGGGTTCAGCACCCGCTTTCGAAAGCTCTGCGGCAAGAACCTGAAGAACTGCTTCGTCTCCTATATTTCTAAATCCATAGTATCCCGATATCAGAACTCTTTTCAATGGGTTTCTCTCCTTGCATCTAAAAACTTCATGATTCTTGGTTCAACAAAATTTAAGAATATTATCAGGACGGTTCCGGAAAGTATTCCGAACGTCAGACTGTATACTGTACTTAGTGCGGCCATTTCCAGCGACATTCTTATATGACTGAACGTATTTACTATATCGGCGAGCCCGATAATTCCTGCAATCATTATAAAGAACGAGATAATCTTGTATCTCCTGATGGATGCATATACAAGAAGCATCAGGATAGGGAATGCAAGCAGCTCCTTGCTCCTTGGCCTGGCAATGAAAACGGTTTCCAGGAATGCCCTCAATTCTCTTTCTATTTCGAGTGAAAATCCTGCAGGAGCATTCCCGCTCCTCATAATCAGTACCATGAGCCCAACAAAAATGACCGCTCCTGCCAGGACATATTTTACCGTAACAGATGTATTCAGCAGTTTCTTCAGCTGCAGCGTCAGATTTATCGGATTGTCATCCTTGTCGATGTAAATACCTATATTTTTTATATATAGAACAATAAATATTATCAGTGGTGATATAAAAGCCAGTTTTACCCCCCTGAATATATCCAGTTTAAGAATATACTTACTTTCAGCAAGAAGTGATGCTACAAAGAGACCGCCTACAAGAGCTATGCCTGCAGCAACAATCAACGTTAGAATGCTTTTAAGGATAACCTTGGATAGTACAATTTTCTCTTCCTGCCTGGAATACTTCTTGTAAACAGCTATAAGGTAAGCCGCAGCCAGAGATGAGAAGATTATTGCTGCTGAGAGTGCTGCTGATTTAACTATAAGGTCTCCTATGACAGTATTGAATATGTCGTAGTAGATGTCGAGCACAAGAAGACCTATGCTTCCTAGCACACTCACTCCTAACGCGCTGTAAACCAGATAATTCTTAAGCGGGACTAAGCTCATAAGCAGGAGGATTCCCCCAGCCAGTATGCCGATAAAGATTATAAATCTCTCATGGGGGCTTGGGTATATTATCCCCAGTCCCTTTACAGTATATCTTTCAAAGCCCATCTGCTTGACTCTCTCTGCTATGCTATCTACTGCCTCCAAAGTATCGTTCAGGTTTTCAACAGGACCCTTGTACGGATTCAGTATAGGTCTGACATAGATTATCCTTACATTCCTTTCTGCTATAGCCCTCGACCACTGCTCAACAACATCCCTGGGGTCAAGGGTTTTACGGCTGTCCATAAACTCAATTGAGTACACCTTGGTTGAACTGAACAAGCTGGTTCTCGAAAACGTTCTTATTCCCCTCTGAACCTTATTGATGTCCTCCTCGGCAGGTTTCTCCAGTATGGCAGTAATAAGACCGTTCTCATGGAAACGTTTTGCTGCATATTTGAGTATGTGAGGGTCTTCTTCGTGAGCGGCATCATATCCAAGAACAGTATCTCCGGCAAAAACAACTGTACTTACCCCATATTCGGGTCTTTTTACCTGGGCAATCTTGGAGTCAATATTCTTCTCATCTATTCCTTGATAATTCTGCATTCGGGGTATAAGATTCACAAACCCCTGTCTCTTCGCATAGGCCAAATCCCTTTCGAGAAATCCAAGGCCTACTGCATTAAGGTTTCTCAATCTCTGCTTTACAACAACTGCATATGAATCATCCTTATCTATTCTTTCTATATTGCCCCCCGTCCTCTTATAAAGAGCACTGTAGAGGAAATCAGCCAGGAATCTGTCTCGTGTTATAATAATACTATAGTTTCCAGCTTCCCTCTTTTCGATTATTTCTCCATACCTGGATACCAACTCTTCCGCAACAGGTATCCTGGTTCCGGTTGAGTAATAGTCAGCCAGCAGATTGCTCAAACTCATATATGCTATGCGCCCCTGGTCTTTCAGGCCGTCAAGAGTAGCTTCATGTACAGCTATGGAAGTCGCCCCATGGTTTATTAGCTGTCCGGCCAGAGTGTCGAAACTCATACCGGCTTCACCGGCAAGGTTCTGGAAATCGGTCATGTCTATAGCAATTTCAATGTTGTTCATCCTGCTTTCAGCCTTGTGCCTGTCATAAAGAACCAGGCCAGAGAACAGTACAGAAATAGCTATTATTATAATCAGAATCTTATATTTCACAGAAAATTATCCTCCTCTCAAATGTTGCAGGCAGTCAGCCAACCTTGCATTTACGGAAGCAAGAGCCTTGCCCCAATATAGTATCTTAACCGTTCCTCAAGCTGTTCAGGGGTACAGCTGCACTTAACAGTTATGCGTTTAAGGTTTTGAAGGTCCCTGGAATCAGTATTGGCACCGGGCTTAATACCCATTTGCACCTTGAAGCCTATATCCCGGGCAATCCTTTCTGCCTCAGGCGACGCCTTTCCGTAAGGGAATGCTATAACCATCGGAAATTTGCCGGTTCCCTTTCTTATGTACCTTACTGAATTTGACAGGTCAAGTCTTATTCTATTCTGGTAGTCCGAATATGTCTCAACCTTCCCCTCAATTACCCTTCTTCCGGCCATCACCGGCCCTTCACCGTACTCCAGCCGGTCATACTTATGGGAGTTATAAGTGTGGCTCCCAATTTGTATTATACCACTTTTCCTCATTTCGTTAATATGTCTCCACAATAAATATCTGTTGGGGATGACGAGGTCATACCGCTCCACGTAATGCACAACTATATTGATTACTGCTTTAACCGACTGGCGCTTTAAAACAGGATACGCATGCAAATAATTATCCCTGTATCCATCGTCAAATGTTACCAGAACACACCTGTGTGAGTTGGCTTCCCTGGTATCCGGGCCGGTCAGCAGCTCAACCATCTGGTCGGCACCAATAAAACGGTACCCCTGCTGCTTAAGATACTCTAAATCCAGGTCTAGCTTCTCCGGTGTAATAACCAGACTGTCCTCCTCTTCACCTGCAGGCCCTTTCGGATTAACGCTGTGAAACATCAGGGCAGTCACAACCGGCTCGGTCTGACGCTTGGAAATGTAATAGCTGTAGACCAGCATTACTCCAAGTACTGCCAAGAATATATAGATTACCTGATACCTGAATTCTATATGCACATTCCCTATTTTCAATTCCGGGATTTCCTTTCTGTTTGGAATGTTCAAGAAGCGAACAAATACTATTATACCATACTTGACCACAATAAAAAATCTCCCGAAGGAGATTTCACAGTTCTCTCATCTATTCAATTTCATACGAACCTTTTACCATAAAAATCGACTGCTTAACTGCTAGAACCCCCCTGCCATCCGCTCTCGGAACTATAAGCAGATGGTCCTTATCTATGTCCTGACCTGATTGAATGTCCTTGCCCATTGTAACATCGGAGAGGCCCGATGAATTCTGACTGACTGCTTTTGCCTGTCCCGACCTTAAGATGACTTCAGTACTTTCACCGCATATCATTTTCTTACCAGTAGGAACAGTAACAATCTTGAATGTGCTGCCACCGCCACCCCCGGCCGTTTTCCGCAGTTCTTCCACCTTCTGATCCAGAACCGTTATATTTGATGCAGCCTGCTCCATCTTCTGATTGAAAGCAGTTTCCAGGGATTTGTCCAGATTCTGAATACCGGTCATTAATTCCTGTATCTTCTTCTCCAGGTAGGAGACCGTTATTATGGGGTCGTCCTCAGACCCCGGTGTGCTTCCGACAGCATATACAATGTTAATAAGCACAAAGAATAAAAAAAGTACTGCTAGAACTGCCAGGCTTCTCTTATGTATTTTCTTCATACCATACCCCCCCTAAACATCCTGCAGCCCGAAACTTATACCCAGCGCATCGTTTACCCTAACCATAAGTTCGTCATCCAGATGCCCTATCTTTTCTCTTAATCTCTTCTTATCTATTGTTCTGATTTGCTCAAGTAAAATGACCGAGTCTTTGGCAAGGCCGTATTCCTGGCCTCCAATTTCAATATGTGTAGGCAGCTTCGCCTTATTTATCTGTGAAGTAATAGCCGCCGCAATAACCGTAGGGCTATACTTATTTCCAATATCATTCTGGACAATTAATACAGGTCTGACTCCTCCTTGTTCAGACCCTATAACAGGACTCAAGTCAGCATAGTAAATGTCCCCTCTTTTTATTACCACTTTACTCACACTCCGCCAAACGGTCCTCATATTTTTTTTGCACTTCGTTATCTGCATCAAAACATAACTCTGCTAACTTCAGGTTAATTTCGGCCATTTCCTGATAACCCTTCTTCATTCCGTCTCTCAGCTCAAGCTTTTTCTTTTCACGGATATACAGCTTCATTGCCTGCCTGACAAATTCACTTCTATTGATTTTCTCCATGGAAGCTATACTGTCCACTTCTTCCAGCAAGCTGTTGGGAAGACTGATTAAGATTTTCTTTGATTGAGCCAAAATAATCCCCCTTTTCGGTTAGCAGTCGGTAATTTAGGAATCAATTAGCATTATTCCCTTAAAAGCCAAATTATATGAGAGCAAGATATGCTTTTGGGGAGAGAACATAAGTAGAGTACAATTTAATTATATTCCCCACACCAAACAGCGTCAAATTAAATTTTGTTAACAGCAGTCTGCCTGCTTGATTAAATAATGCTCCCTCTGCTTTCAAAAAGATTGATATCAAGTTTGGGATTCGCCACAAACTCCTTATAAATCAGGGTCATTTTAGTTTCACCTTTGCCGTCCAATATCTTAAGACTCTCGGGCTGCCCCGCCGGATTTACTATAAGTGTAGCCCTGTCCATATAAGCATTCCCATTGGAGATTATCGTACTGAGTACGTATTTATTATTCTTTATGCTGACCTTGGAATCTTCAGACTTAACATAGTTACTGAAAAACTCGGTCAGGAATGTATTGTTGCCGGTTAATACTGCAAGATTATCTGCAGAATATGAGTTGTTTGCTCCGGCATCAGGATTAACTACTGCAACATACCTTCCATTGCTGACGGCTGTCAGGCCTTTAAGGTATTCGGGAGAAACAACCTCGACACGGGATTTGCCCGGGTGAAGGTAATACTGACTGACTACGTATCTTGTTGTGTTCTTGTTGTTATATATATTCATTTCCACTGTACATTTGAAGCTCTTGAGCTCAAACAGTTTCTTCTGTATGCTTGAGAAATTATCGGCCTTGGCTGAACCATTGCAGCCAGAAGCTGTCAATGATATTGCAGCAGCCATAATAATAATCCATAAACGCAGCAAGTGGAAGTCCATCCCCCCTCCTATATTGTTTCGGAAATCATAACAGGTTATCCGGTAAGTTCCTTAAGCGCGTAAGGTATACTTTCAATCAGGTCTCCAGCTGTCATCCCTAGTTGCCCCTTACGGTCAGCTGAAATGTCTCCTGCCAGACCATGCACATAGACACCTGCAGCTGCTGCAGCCTGAGGATTCATCCCCTGACCTGTGAATGCCGCAATCATTCCGGTAAGAACATCTCCCATTCCTCCGGATGCCATACCCGCATTACCGGTAGTATTAATAAAAATCTGGCCATCTGGGACTGCAGTGATGGTTCTCCAATCCTTCAGAACTACCGTGCAGTTCCACTGAGTAGAAAAGTCTCTGGCTGCATCCACTTTGTTTTCAAGTACGTCCTTAACTTCACTTCCTGTAAGTCTGGCCATCTCGCCCGGATGAGGCGTGAGAACAACCGGTGCCTTTGCTTTTGTTAATACATCTATATTCAGGGATAATGAATTTATACCATCAGCATCAATCACTAAAGGAGCTTCAGTATGTTTAACCAGCCAGGAAATTACTTCGGTAATTTCAGCACTGCACCCAAGGCCGGGCCCTGCTGCAATTACATCAAAGTTGTGTAGTAAATCTTCAAGGTATTCTATGCACTTGGAGCTGAGAAATCCACTTCCGCTGTCAGCGAGAGGCAGTGTCATCACCTCAGTCAGTTTGCTTCCCACGATGTTGTATAAACCTGAGGGTATACCCAAGGTTACCAGCCCTGCACCGCTCCTGACAGCTGCACTGCTTGCCAGGACTGCAGCTCCAGTCAAACCTACCGAGCCTGCAATCACCAGTACTCTGCCATGGTTACCCTTGTGGCTGAACGGCGACCTGGCAGGCAGCAGTGATGCTGCTTTATGCTTTGTAACAAGATTTATGCCCAGTTCTCTCTCTTCAGTTGCCTTATGCGGTATACCTATATCAACCACTTCGACTTCTCCGGCAAACTTAGGGCCATCTCCTACAAGCAGTCCAAGCTTTGGGAACCCCAGGGTTACGGTTCTGTCTGCATTTATGCAGATTCCTCTGCTTCTTCCCGTATCCCCGTCCAATCCAGAGGGTATATCTATGGAGAGAATATACCTCTCTGACTGATTAACCAACTCAATTATATCTGCAAACAACCTGCTGACCTCACCTCTGAGGCCGGTTCCCAGCAAACCATCTACAACCACATCAGCCAGGAAGAGTGAAGCTGCAATTTCTTCAAAATGTGACTGGTCTTCCACCACAACCAATCTGGCAGCCATGTTCTTCAGTATATCCAGGTTTATCCGTGCATCTCCCTTGATGGAATCTTCAGGCCCCACAACAATTGAAAGAACATTCACGCCAAGATTATGCAAGTGCCTTGCTGCGGCTAGCGCATCGCCGCCGTTATTGCCCTTGCCTGCAAATACAACTACGTTTTTGCTGAGTAATTCCCCCACATCCTTCTCAAGCTGTTGTACAATCCTGACAGCAGCATTTTCCATAAGCACTATTCCGGGAATGCCGATATTTTCAATTGTATATCCATCTATTTCCTTCATTTCGGATGCTCTTACTACTTTCATAGTGTTCTTTCCTCCTCACTCAAACGTTTGGTTGGTACGGTTTCAGTGAACTGGTTCTGTAGGTAGTTTATAAGCGTTTCACGTACCTCCTGATACCCTTCAAGCTTGTTTATTCTCTCTCTCATTTCAGCAGCGTTTCTTAGTCCTTTCAGGTACCATCCTATGTGCTTCCTCATTTCCCTTACACCAACCCCTTCACCCTTATATTCAACCATATCGCTCAGGTGTCTCAGCGCCATTTCTATTCTTTCTATGGCTGAGGGTTCCGGGGGAAGCTGTCCTGTGTCAAGGTAATGTATGGTTCTTGAAAATATCCATGGATTACCCTGAGCTGCCCGTCCAATCATTACAGCATCACAGCCGGTGTATTCAAGCATTCCTTTTGCGTCCTCAGGACTAGATATATCTCCGTTTCCTACGACCGGGATTTCTATGGAATCCTTTACTCTACGGATAACCTCCCAGTCAGCCTTTCCGGAATAGTACTGTTCCCTGGTCCGCCCGTGTACCGCGACCGCAGCAGCACCGTTTTCTTCAGCCAGCTTGGCCATATATACGGCGTCAGCCCCCTGCCCTGAATCGTCCCAGCTCTTACGCATCTTAACAGTCACGGGCACCGTACTGCTTTCCACCACAGCCTTCATGATACTGGCTGCGAGAGCCGGATTTAACATCAGTGCAGCTCCTTCTCCATTCTTTATTATCTTGGGAGCCGGACACCCCATGTTTATATCTATCAGGTCGGCATACCCCTCACTGCATATCTTAGATGCAGTCTCGGCCATGACGTCCGGATGGTTTCCGAAAATCTGAACCGCTGCAGGCCTCTCCTTGACGCTCAGTCGTGCAATCATATGCGTTCTTTCATGTGAATAGTGAAATGCCTTGGAACTGGCCATCTCAGTATAGGTAAGTCCGCAGCCCATTTCCTTGCATATAAGCCTGAACGGCATGTCGGTTACGCCTGCCATTGGTGCTAGAAAAACATTATTTGCTGTTTCTACATTTCCAATCTTCATGTGTCCAGTCCTTATTCCTGAAGTTGTTTTAATAACCACATTTACCAAGGTTAATTATACCACAAACAAAAAAAGCGCATAAGCGCTTCTTCTGACCAATAGCCCTATAATGCCTTGCATACAAGGTATATGAACAGTGTTATTCCTACAAGTAATACTGTATTAATAACCAGGTCTATGTACCACTTCCTTGAGGAACCTTTCAGGAGCCCTGGTTTTCTGAACTGTGCATTGTCCTTACTTATATAACTGTTTATTATGGTTTCCGCTTCTTTGATTACAAGAAAATCTTTTTTCTTTTCCAGCTCATTCTTCTCTGCAGCACTCTTTTCATTTTGCGGGCTTTCATTTTTTAATACCAGTATAGCCTCTTCGATAATATTTGAAGGAATATCCCTTAGCACTACTATTCTTCTTGAGCAGCTTTTTGTCATAGCCTACCTCCACATCCAATTTGGACGCCATAAATTCTTACTACATGAAGAATATTGAAATCCGGTTAATATTTATTATTTACAAACTTCTTCCTTCATATACATTATTGCTAGTACTATTGTATGAATCTGGCTATGCACGTATAACAAGAAAAACCGTGACAGGGGACGGTTCTCTGTCACGGTTCTATTTCATTGAAGATAACGAAATTTATCCTATTTTTTTATTCTCATCCTGCTCAAACATTTCCCCCATCGAATCACCGTAGTGTATTCTCTTTATTGCTTCGGCAAATGCAGGAGCCATCGAGAGAACAGTTATCTTATCAATTTTCTTTTCAGGAGTCAGAGGTATGGTGTTAGTGACTACAACCTCTTTTACCGGTGAGTTCTTGATTCTTTCAATTGCAGGTCCGGACAGTACAGGGTGGGTACAACCGGCATACACTTCTTTGACCCCGTGTTTAATCAATGTATTTACAGCTTCTATCAGCGAGCTTGCCCTATCTATCTCATCATCAAATATAACGGCTCTCTTGCCCTTGACATCACCTATAAGGTTTTCAATTGCAACCTCCTGCTTATTCCCCAGCCTTCTTTTATCCAGAAGCGCCATGGGCACACCAAGGTTCCTGGCATATTTATACGCTTTTTTAGAACTGCCGGCGTCGGCAGCCACAACTACAAGGTCATCAAAACCCTTCTTTGCAAAATGCTCTGTTAGAATGTATTCGGCAGTCAGCTGATCCACAGGTATTGAGAAAAAGCCTTGTATCTGTGTTGAGTGAAGGTCACAGGTAAGTACCCTGTCGGCACCTGCTGCCGTCAATAAGTCTGCAACCAGCCTGGCTGTTATGGCTATTCTGGGCTGGTCTTTCTTATCTGACCGTACATACGGATAGTATGGCATTACTACTGAAATCTTCTTGGCTGAAGACCTTTTCAGAGCATCAATCATTATGAGCAGCTCCATAAAGTTTGCGTCAACAGGAGGCATTGAAGTCTGGATTATGAATACATCATCTTCGCGCACCTTCTCGAGGATTCTCACGAAAGTATTATCGTTATCAAACTTAAATGATTCACTCTGCCCCAGGGGTAAATTTAAATGTTCACATATTTCCTCGGCAAATGCCCTGCTTGCATTACAGCTAAAGATTTTAAGATCATACATTTATTTATCCCCCTCGGTTTTGTTTTGCTGATTCCCTATGTAATTATAACATTTTTCGATAAAATGTAAACAGGCTTAATCTGATTTAAAGATTTCCTAATAATAAGGTACGGGACGGCTGCCAGCAGGTTATAAGCCTGATGTAATGCCGTCCCGTAAGTCTATCCCATTACTACATGGTCGCATCAACAATCTGAGCATCTTTGTTCTTGGCCTTCCATATACTGTACCTTATTCCGAGTGATGTTACATCAGCCATTTTCATTACAAGGTTCAGTCTGGTGTTCTGCAGGACTATGAATTCCATAAATCCGCTGATATTAACTATCCCCGTGATAAAAATATCACCTACTTCGGGAAGGCACTTATTGACTCCCGAGCCGGGCTTTATTGAACCTCTGCCCAGCGTTATACAGCCTATATGGTCCATGCTTCCCAGACAGGCATCTATGGCTATTATAAGCGGATTCTTATGTGTGGAATATATTGTGCTTACCGTTTCATTCAGGTTTTTTGCATGGACAGGGTTATCAAGTGTGCCATAAATAGAAACGCCCTCATAGCTTGTTCCAGCCAGCTTATATCCTATTAACGGGCCAAAGCAGTCTCCAGTCGACCTATCGGTTCCAATGCAGAGTATTACTATGTCTTCATGGTCAGGAATGTTTTCTTCCAGAAGTCTGGTAAAAGCATTTGTAAAATTTCTGAACGCAAAAGGCTTGTTTATATCAATATATTCTTGAGTTTTAACCGGCTGCATTAATGTTGTTTCCTCCGGAAATTTAAAATGATAATATATATTATTTCCGGAAGGCATTACATTATTCTTCAATACTTAGTAATAAAATCTTTAATTTCAGGAAAGCTATAAACAGGATTCTTGGATTCAGGTGGAGTTTTTGGCTAATAATTTCTTGTTATCTTTGATAACTTAGAAATCATTGTCCACCTTGTGTGCTCCATCTGAATCTTAGAAGCCGATATCCAGGGACGTAGCGCCGCTTAGACTACTAGTCGCTTGATTTCAAAGAAATCTTAGCGATAGTGTCCATCTTTGATGCTCCCGAGGGGAGTCTTAGCGGCGGTAGTCATCGGATAAATGAAATATGCTTTTGAGCGAGGTGAGTCTGTATGGAAACGACTTCCTTTAGTATAGACGGCAAAACTGATGAGAAATCGGTAGATACAATAAAAAATTCTGTTTTAGCCATAAGCGGCGTGTTTAATGCCGACATTGACCTTGCCAACAGCCGCATTCATGTAACTTACGACCCTGAAACCATAGATATTCCTGTTATCAAGAGTGCAGTAGATGCCATTGGGTTCTCAGAAAGGTGAGCAAAAAAAAGAGGCTGTTTACCAACTGCCTCCTTAGCTGAAGCTATCAGGTTTTTCAGCCTTGCATCCGAACTCATACAAAAGTGCTTGGGCTATTCTCCTCGAAGCACTGCCGTCACCATATGGGTTAACTGCCTTTGCCATCTTGTCGTATTCCTCCTTGCTGTCTAAGAGTTCATATGCAAGCTCGGTTATTTTATTCTGCTGTGTTCCGGCAATCTTGACCGTCCCTGCTGCAACCGCTTCCGGTCTTTCGGTTTCGTTTCTGAGTACCAGCACAGGCTTGCCCAGTGACGGCGCTTCCTCCTGAAGCCCTCCAGAATCGGTAAGAACCATATAGCACCTGCTCATTATATTATGAAGTTCCAGTACATCAAGAGGTTCAATCAGGTGCACTCTAGGCAGGCCTCCCAATATCTCACCAGCTGTTTCCCGTACTGCAGGATTCAGGTGAACCGGATATACTACCTCAATATCTTCATATCTATTGGCTATTTCCTTCAGCGCCCTGCATATCTGTCTTAACGGTTCTCCCCAGTTTTCCCTTCTATGAGCAGTTACGAGCAGAATCCTTTTCGAAAAGTCCAGACTCCTTAACGCCTTTGTGTTAAAGCAGTATTCCTTATTGACCGTAGTCTTTAATGCGTCAATAACTGTATTACCGGTTACATATATTTTCTCATCCTTTACGCCTTCGTTTATAAGATTACGCCTGTTGGTTTCGGTAGGAGCAAAGTGAAAATCTGCCAGTGCTCCTGTAAGTTTACGGTTCATCTCCTCAGGATAAGGAAAATATTTATCAAATGTACGCAAGCCAGCCTCAACATGTCCTACCTTGATTTTATTATAGAAAGCCGAAAGTGAGCCTGCAAATGTGGTTGTGGTGTCACCGTGGACCAGTACCACATCCGGTCTTTCACTCTCAAATATTCTGTGCAAACCCTTGAGTGCTTTTACGGTTATTCCTGCAAGGGTCTGTCTTTCCTGCATTATATTCAGGTCATGGTCAGCCTCTATGTTGAAGGCTTCAAGTACCTGGTCCAGCATCTCTCTATGCTGAGCGGTTATACACACCTTGGTATTAAGTTGGCTGCAAGTCTTAAGCTCCTTGACAAGAGGAGCCATTTTTATAGCTTCAGGCCTTGTACCAAAAACCACCATTATATTAACCATCAATCAGTATCTCCCTTCAAGTTGTCGCCTCCACCAACACCATCAGCCTGCTGTGCGCCGTTCTCGCCACTGTCTTCCACCACTTCATCCATATACCTTGCTCCGGCAACTATAAATACAGCTACCGATGCCAGAAGTATTATAGCCTTTAGTACTCCGTTGGTTGCAAGTTCAACTGCACATATTCCAAGAACAGCACTTACTATATAAAGAACCACAACAGTCTGTCTTTGGGAAAAACCCATATCCATAAGCTTATGGTGTAAGTGCCCCCGATCAGGCTGCATTATGGATTTACCGCTGGATACTCTTCTTAGTATTGCAAAAGCAGTATCAAATATCGGAAGACCCAGAACCAACAGGGGTACTGCAACAGCTATAGCAGCATAACTTTTTACCATTCCCATTACCGATATGGATGCAAGGGCAAACCCCAGAAATGTCGAGCCCGTGTCCCCCATAAATATTTTTGCTGGATTAAAATTGAAAGGCAGAAAGCCAAGCGATGCACCGGCCAATGCAGCCGTAAGAAATATCGCTCCGGTTTGCTGGTCAAATATGGACACGAAAAGCAGTGACAAGGAGGCGATTGAAGAAACTCCCGCCGCCAGACCATCCAGCCCGTCCAATAGATTTATAGCATTGGTTATACCCACTATCCATAATACTGTAATAGGTATAGATAGTATGCCCAGGAAAGTCATCCCTATAGGGGAAAATGGGTTTGAAATTTCCTCAATTCTTATACCGCTCAGAACTACAACAAGAGCAGCCAGAATCTGAAAGAGAAGCTTGATCCATGCAGGAACCGGACGTGTATCATCGATAATTCCCACAGATACAATAATCAGCAGGCCAATTATCAAACCGGGCAGTCTGAAATCCTCGAACAGTACTCCGGTATCCAGGCTTCTTGTTATTAAGGTGAAAAATACAGCTGTAAGAAACCCAACGAAAATTGCCAATCCGCCAAGCCTGGCAATTGGCTTTTTATGCATTCGTCTTTCATCTTTTGGTATATCAACAGCGCCAATTTTAAATGCTATTTTTCTTGCCAGAGGTGTCATGCTTAAAGCTACTATGAATGCAATTGCAAAGGACCAGATATATTCAATGTAGTTGTGGCTTTCCAAGAAGGTACACCTCTTTCCGGAATCTAAATGGTGTATAAATTATTTTATTTCGTTCCAAATAACCTATCTCCAGCATCCCCAAGTCCCGGTATTATGTAACCATGACCGTCAAGCCTTTCATCTATAGCAGCACAGTATATCTGAACATCCGGGTGTTCCTCGTTTATTCTTTGTATACCCTCTGTGGATGCAATCATGCACATGAGTTTAACACTCTTGACACCTTTTTTCTTGATATATTCAATTGCTGCAGATGCTGAACCACCTGTTGCGAGCATGGGGTCAAGTATAACAAATTCCCTTTCGGTTGCATCAGTCGGCAGTTTACAGTAATACTCAACAGGCTTGAGTGTATCCGGATCCCTATACAGTCCTATATGTCCGACTTTTGCTGATGGAATAAGCTTGAGCATTGCGTCAACCATTCCAAGACCAGCCCTAAGCACAGGCACTATGGCAAGCTTCTTCCCGGATATTATTTGGGTCTTGGCAATACCCATGGGAGTTTCTATTTCTACCTCCTTCAAAGGCATGTTTCTTGTAACCTCATACCCCATCAGCATGGATATCTCTGAAACCAGTTCTCTGAATTCCTTGGTATTTGTGTTCTTATCCCGTACTATAGATAATTTGTGCTGAATTAATGGATGGTCTATCAATGTTACGTTTTTCATTATACCCCTCCAGTTAAACTGTGATTAGAGCTTCTGTCCCCTGCATTTGACTGCAGGAATAAGAACCATCAGCTATAAATTATTTTATATTATCCATCATTTCATGTCAAACCTTCATAAGATTCCAGTTGAGCTATATATTATGTGAAAGTATTATAGCTCTTGCAATTTCTTTCATAGGCACACCGGCTTCCATACTCTGTTTCTGAATTCTTCTGAAGGCCTCGTGCTCACTGAGCTTCTGCTTTTCCATAAGAATACCTTTGGCCTTTTCTACCAGCTTCCTTGATTCAAGCGAGTCTCTAAGCTCTTGTATCTCACTCTCAAGAAGCTTTACTTTCCTTCTGCTTCTAACCACCAGCGAAATTGTACTGATAAGTGCAGACTTATTGACAGGCTTAACCAGACATGCGAAATCCCAGTCGTCCCTATACTCGTTAACCAGGGACTTCTGACTATCGTTCAGTATCAGTATAGAACTGCAGATTTTGTCTTCACTGAGAACTATTGCAACCTCATAGCCGGTATAAAGTGGAAGGTCAAAATCAAGTATGACGAGGTCAGGCTTGAGCAGCCGGGCCTTTCGGAGGCATTCACTGCCGTCCTTTGCAGCACAGACTACATTGTAGCCGTTTTCGGTTAGTAGATTCTTTATTTTTACTGATTGACTGTCGCTTGCCAATGCAATTATAACCCTGATAATTTCCATAGCCAATCACCCTAGCCCTTGGAGTATATGAGTCGGTTCTTATAAGACTGATTATATAATAATCTCGTATTGTATAGAAGACCAAGCAAAACTTTCCTCATTAATATTTTTGTAATTAAAAACGGTGCAGAGCCAAATATATCTCTGCACCCGGCCTTCTATTCTGCTAGTACCTTGTCAGATACTCTTCAATCTCCCAATCGTGAACCCTTGTCTTATATTCATCCCACTCAATTCTTTTAGCCTCAATATACCTGCCGAAGACATGCTCACCCAGCATGTTCCTGGCAAGTTCACTCTTTTCGAGCTCAGTTACAGCTTCATTCAGGTTGCCCGGAAGGCTTCCTATACCCAACCTGTCTCTCTCTTCCTTTGTCATTTCATAAATGTTTCTATCTGTTGGGGCTGGAGGAGTAATCTTGTTCTTGATTCCGTCAAGACCGGCTGCCAGCATAGCTGCAAGAGCCAGATACGGGTTACATGACGGGTCAGGGCATCTGAGTTCCAGTCTGGTTGCATTACCTCTGACTGCCGGAACTCTAACCAGTGGGCTTCTGTTTCTACCTGACCACGCAATATAGACAGGCGCTTCATATCCCGGCACAAGTCTCTTGTAAGAATTAACTACCGGGTTGGTAATAGCTGCTATGGACCTCATGTTTTTCAGCAGGCCGCCTATATAATAATAAGCCTCCTGACTCAATTCCATTTTATCACTTGGATCAAAGAATGCATTCTTTCCATCCTTGAACAGCGACTGATTTGTATGCATTCCCGAGCCGTTTATTCCGAATATAGGCTTGGGCATGAAGGTTGCATGTAACCCATGCCTTTGAGCTATGGTCTTTACAACAAGCTTGAAAGTCATGACATTGTCGGCTGTGGTAAGACCATCCTCGTATTTGAAGTCGATTTCATGCTGACCAGGGGCAACCTCATGGTGCGATGCTTCAATTTCAAATCCCATCTCTTCCAGTGCCATACTGATATCTCTTCTGGCATTTTCCCCAAGGTCAACAGGACCAAGGTCAAAGTAGCCTGCATTATCATGGGTGATTGTGGTCGGATTGCCTTCAGAATCGGTCAGGAATAGGAAAAATTCGCACTCGGGGCCGGCATAATAGGTATACCCCATATCCTCGGCTTCCTTTATGGCCCTCTTCAGTACATATCTGGGGTCTCCTTCGAAGGGTGTACCGTCAGGATTGTAAATATCGCATATCAGCCTGGCTACCTTTCCCGACTGAGGCCTCCAGGGGAAAATGGCAAATGTATTCGGATCCGGTCTGAGATACATATCAGATTCTTCAATCCTTACGAATCCTTCAATCGATGAGCCGTCAAACATTGTCTCATTATTCAATGCTTTTTCCAGTTGATGAGATGTTATTGCAACATTCTTAAGTGTTCCGAATATGTCGGTGAATTGCAGTCTGATGAACTTAACATCCTGTTCTCTGACAATTGTCTTTACGTCTTCTGCAGTATACTTTCTCACGTGGACCATCCTCTCTTTTTTTGATATAGAAAAAAACGTTCTTATAGTAGTAGTACACTAAATATAAGAACGCCTTTGTTCCTAGAATAATATTATTAATTTTGTTTTGATTATATCATATGCTATTCGAAAATCAATAGAGAGTTCACTACAATTTCTTAAAACTCTATTTTAATGATACTACCTTGTTTATGATTTCTACAATTTTATCTTCCTTGAAGGGTTTAACAATAAAGTTCTTTGCCCCTGCAAGAACTGCTTCACGAACAAACATTTCCTGCCCGAGCGCTGTAACCATTATTATCTTAGCATCGGGGTCTTTCTTCCTTATTTGCCTTACAGCCTCGATTCCATCCATTCCTGGCATGGTGATGTCCATGGTAACAACGTCAGGCTTAAGTTCGTCATACATTTTTACAACCTTAATACCGTTGTCAGCTTCACCTACAACCTGTATCTTATTTCTCTCAAGCATAATCTTTAGGTTTGCCCTCATAAACTGGGTATCATCTGCAATTAAAACTCTAATCAATCCAGATCACCTCAGAACTCGAATAGTAACCCTTGCCTGAACATTTACTCGAAACGTCAAACACCGCGGGTAGGTAAAACTGTAAGCCTGTCAATATATTTGATAGATGCAGGAAGGATATTGGTATTCCCCTTACATGATTATTATATATTAATACCATTACTTTTTCAATAAACTTAATTTCTGATATGGCAAGAATAACCTTGAAACAATTATATACCGGATAGCCTGAATTGCCAACAGGTTTAACATATAGAATATTTTAGTAGGCATATAGGCTGCCATATGGTCTCTTATTGAATGGAATAAGCTTTGTAAACTCCTCACTCATAATAAATTCAAAATTGTAGCCAAAGTTTTCAACATATCTCCCAATATACCTGCATAGTATATCCCTATCTTCCTGGTCCAGTGCGGCTGTTTTCACTTCCTTGCCAAGTTTGTGCGGCTGACTGATTCCCCTGAGGTATATTCTTCCTCCATGCATGCCTGTACCGCAGTAATCCCCAACTATACGCGTTCCATCTTCACATCCCAGGCCAAGTACAATTATTATTCCACCGGCCATATACTCGCCCAGAAAATCTCCGGCACATCCCCCTACTACTATAACAGGTATCTTCTCCTTGTATTCCTTCATATGGATACCAGCACGATAACCGGTATTACCCCTTATAAATATTTCTCCTCCCCTCATGGCATATCCCAGGGTATCGCCTGTACTTCCGTGAATAACCACCACGCCATCATTCATGGTGTTGGCAGCCCCATCCTGTGCATTTCCGTTTACTATTATCTGCAAGCCATTCATATAGGCCGCCAGGTCATTTCCTGCCGTCCCTTCCACGATTATGGTCTGGCTTCCGGTTATACCGTCTCCGATATATCTCTGGCCATTAATATTCTTCAAAAGTATATCTTTTTCCCCTGACTTCAGCGTATCTTTTACCATCCTGTTAAGGTCTCTGTAATATACCCCTTCCGCATCTATAACCTTCACCATCTCACCGCCTTTTCGCCAAGCATTTTATTCTTTCTGTATTCCCCTGGAAAGCTTGCAAGTCCAAAACTGTCGGTGAGTATTCCATCCCTGAAGGTGCTTACATCTACCCTTTCCTTGATAAGATTTGTAAGTATTCCTACTCTATCAATATTTCCCAGGTAAATAAACCCACAGATTTTATCATCTTTGAGTACTACCTTTTTATATATACCGTTCTCCGGAACCGAACTTACCATTATTTCATATCCTTCACAGTCGGGGGTTCCAATCCCGGCAGTAATCATAGGCAAACCGAAGAAACCAATTGAATTCATTGCAAACCCACCGGCATACTCAACGCTCCCACCGGCCATGTTCTGCCCTGCGGTTTCACCCTGCATGTAAGCACCCGGGAGGATTGGTATAACCCTGTTCATATTGTGCAGACTGTCAAAGCCTTCGCAGATATCCCCGGCAGCATATACATCCTGAATGTTGGTCCTCATAAAACGGTCTACAGCTATGCCCCTATTGGTTTGAATGGGCGTTCCACCGACAATACCGGTATTGGGTATTACTCCTATGGCTGTGACTGCAAAATCACATTCCACTATGGTTTCATCATTCAATGTAACTGAACAGACATTTTCTTCACCGTTGAACGACTTGACGGTGTTATTCAATATAAAGTTTATACCATGGAGTTCCAGATGCTTCTGTACCATCTCTGCAGCGGTCTGATCAAGAATTGTACTCAGAACCCTATCGGCAAGCTCCACCACGGTTACCTCGACCTTGAGCTCCCCCAGCGCTTCAGCTGCTTTTAATCCTATAAGTCCTGCCCCTATAACAACCGCCTTTACTCCCTCAGTACATATATTCCCTATTTGCTTTACATCATCCAGCTTGAGGAAAGAATAAATTCCCTTCTTATCCAGTCCTTCTATCTGTGGGATGAACGGCTTGCCTCCTGCAGCTATCAATAGTCTGTCATATCGCAGTCTGTCCTGATTTTCCAAGACGACTTCCTGATTCCCACAGTCAATCTGCACAACTTTTGTTCCCAATATCGTATCTACCGAATTTTTAACATAAAAATCGGGTTCCCTGTAAATAAGCTGGCTTTCTTCAATCTTTCCGGCAAGGTAATAGGAAATCAGAGGTCTTGAATAGGTGTGGTAAGCCTCATCCGAAATCAGCGTTATTCTGCCTTCACGGTCAAGCTTTCTTATTCCTTCAACAGCGCCAATGGCTGCAGCCGAATTACCTATTATAACATAGTGCATATCCATACCCCTCATGTATTCTCCCGGGTCTGTACCCAGGTTAATCATAAATCAACGCCCCATTTGGGCATCCCTTGACGCAGGCAGGAATATCGCCGGTACTGATACACAAATCACACTTTGATGCAGTCTTCCCGTTCCTTTCATCCCTGCCGATGGCCCCGAAGGGACAAACCATTATGCAGCTCCAGCATCCTACACAGCGGGATCTGTCATTGGTCACCACTCCGGTCTCGGAATCCTTCCTCATAGCCCCCGTTATGCATGCCTTTGTACAGGGTGAGGCATCGCAGTGCCTGCACTGCAGAGCAAAAGAAAGGGGTTTTCTTTCTTCAAACACAATTCCCGGCAGTGGCCTTTTCTCGTCAAGCTTATATGCTTTTACCACATCATCCTTATATCTGGAGTGGGCAGTTACACAGTATACCTCGCACAGCCTGCAGCCCGCACAGTATTCTTCCCTTGCGTATACCTTTTTGACATTGGAATCTGTCACGCTTTTACCTCCGATGGCAGTTTATAGTTTATAGTTGATAGTTATCTTATAGTCCTCCTGCAAAGAGTTTCTAAACACTACGAACTCTCAACTCTCAACTCTGAACTTTTCTAGCAGCTAACAGCCAATTTTATTCTCCCGCAGGCAAGATTCCCAGGATTTTGAGTTCCCTGTCTGTGAGTCCTATACCCCTCAGCATAAGTCTGTTACCCCTAAGGCTTTCAATTGCATTTATACCCATACCACCCAGCATCTCCTTTATTTCGTGAGACCACGCAGTAATCAGGTTAACCAGTCTCCTGTATGCAATCTCCGGATTCAGTCTTTTGGTCAGGTTGGGGTCCTGCGTTGCTATACCCCAGTTACACCTTCCCGTGTAGCACCTCTGGCACACATGACACCCCATTGCGACCAGAGCTGATGTTCCTATATATACAGCGTCTGCGCCAAGGGCAACAGCCTTTACGATATCCGAGCTGTTTCTGATGCCTCCTCCTGCAACCAGCGATACCTGATTTCTGATACCTTCATCCCTCAGCCTCTGGTCTACTGCTGCAATGGCAAATTCAACAGGTATTCCCACATTATCCCTTATCCGTGTTGGGGCTGCTCCAGTGCCCCCCCTGTAGCCGTCGATGGCAATAATATCAGCTCCGGCCCTTGCAATCCCCGAACAAATGGCAGCCGCATTATGGACTGCAGCAATTTTGACAGATACGGGTTTTTGGTAGTCTGTTGCTTCTTTAAGTGAAAAAATCAACTGTCTTAAGTCTTCTATTGAGTATATGTCATGATGCGGGGCTGGAGATATGGCATCAGAGCCTAGAGGTATCATCCTGGTCTGGGATACATCCTCTCCAACTTTCTCACCAGGAAGGTGCCCACCTATTCCCGGCTTTGCCCCCTGGCCTATTTTTATTTCTATTGCAGCACCGGCATTCAGGTACTCAGAATCCACTCCAAATCTTCCTGATGCAACCTGCACTATGGTGTTACTTCCGTATTGACGAAGTTCCCTGTGGAATCCTCCTTCTCCGGTATTACAGTATATTCCAAGCTCTGAAGCTGCCATAGCTAAAGCCTTGCTTGCATTCAGACTTATTGAACCAAACGACATGGCTGAGAACATTATGGGAGTTTGCAGTTCAAGCTGGGGAGGAAGTTCTCCGTCCGGCTCTCTACCCTTTATTCTTAACATATCAGGTTTTCTTCCGAGGAAAGTCCGTAGTTCCATAGGTTCTCTAAGCGGGTCAATCGAAGGATTGGTAACCTGACTGGCGTTAAGTAATATTCTGTCCCAGTAAACAGGATAAGGTTTATCGTTACCCATTCCCGCCAGGAGGATACCACCTGTCTTAGCCTGCTTGTAAATATCTCTTATTGCATTCCCGGTCCAATTGGCATTTTCCCTCAATTCAGCCGGATACCTTCCTATGCTCAACGCTCTGGATGGACATAGAGTAATACACCGATGACAGTTTACGCACTTTGAATGGTCGGAGACTATGGAATTGTAGTCTTCATCAAATCTGTGAACTTCATTGGAACACTGTCTCACACATACCTGACATTCAATACACCTGTCCCGATTCCTTTCTATATAAAATTCGGGCATAAGGTAATCTATGCTCATATGCTATCAGCCCCTTCCAATAGTCCCACAACCGGCTCGCCACCCCGTGGGGACCATACCTTATCAGGGTCCCTGCAAATATTTCTTATTGCCGACTCCTCGCTCGCAACATAAAGGTATTCTCCCTTTTCTGCTGCAGCCAGCGGTCTCAGCTTAATCCTGTCATTCAAAGCCATAATACCGTTACCCGAAGCAAGGATAATGGAAAACGGCCCATTAACCAGAAGGCTTCCGTAAACTGCTCGCAATGTCCTGACTAACCTCCCGGCTTCAGCATCCATCCTGTCAATATCTTCCCAGAACGGAGCCGCTACTACAGCAGCAGCGAACTCAAGGGGAAGTCCGTGTTTCCTTAGTAGAAGGTCAAATATATAGGTCATAACCTCTGTATCGGTCTGGAGTGTACATTTGTATCCATACATCTCCAGATACCTGCGGTTTGCTCCGTAGGAGGATATCTCTCCATTATGGACAACAGACCAATTCAGCAAAGTAAAGGGATGAGCTCCGCCCCACCACCCTGGAGTATTGGTAGGAAACCTTCCATGAGCAGTCCATATATATCCCTGATACCGGTCAAGCATATAGAACTCAGCAACATCTTCCGGGTAACCTACAGCCTTGAATGCACCCATATTTTTACCGCTCGAAACCACATATGAACCCTGGATTGTACTGTTTATCGACATGACACAACGTGCAACATGGTCATCCTCGGAAAGTCCACATTCAGTAAGTCTATCTTCTTTTACCCGTACAAAATACCTCCATATAATGGGCGGGTTGGAAATGGAGCTGACCTTTTGTGTGGGAATCTCTTCACTGGATTCTATTTGAAAATTCTCTTTTAAACATTCTTCAGTATGTTCTTTTGACTTGATATCATCAAAAAACATATGGAAAGCATAACAATCTTTATAATCCGGATATATACCGTAAGCGGCAAAGCCTCCTCCCAGACCGTTGGAACGTTCCCTCATTACCGATATGGACTTGGCTATTTCACTACCGGAAAAAACTCTGCCCTTTCTATTTACAATACCGGATATGGCACATCCCGAAGGTATTTTAATACTTCCCTCACGCAGCAATCCCGGTCCCCCCAGTCTGAAAAGCAAAATATGTATAAAAGAACTTTCTTTGAAATGCCGGATAGTTATTAGCAATAGTGCTAGTAATTATGATATTAGATATGAGGTATTGATGCAACAGTAAATAATTAGACTCGCATAATAAACACTTAATAAGATAGGGGAAATGAATTAACTGGCGAATAAGTTTGCGGAGAAATCTTCATTTCGCAGTCCTTATGAGCGGTTAATTTATTTGCCCTTGACTACTTCTGGTTATTAGGAAAATGAATTAATCAGTATACCTCTTAATCCCGGGTTTAATTTCTTTCCCTGATACTTCAAGGACACAGTACGACGGTTCAGCCCCTGCTGCAGGAAGTCTTATGCTTCCCGGATTAACCAATAGGATGCTGCCATGATAATTTTCATAGGGTAAATGTGTGTGCCCAAAAAGTACTGCATCCACCCCAAGTTCACTACCCCTTTGTGCAATCTTCCCGCAGCTGTTCTTGACACCGTAGGAATTCCCGTGTGTAAGCATTAACCTTATGCCATCAATTACAAGTATTCTCTCCCTCGGGGCATCACTGAACCAATCATTATTACCTGCAACACATTCCACCTTCAAATCGGGGTAAATGCTCCTTATATCCTCTGCATCCCTTACCATATCCCCCAGGTGAATTATCATATCTATATCCTCTGATTGGTCAATAATTTCCTTCATTCTCATTATATCGCCGTGAGAATCGCTGAAAACCAGAAGCTTCATGCCTCCTCCTTAATTGGCTTGTTTGGCTGCATCTTCCTTGTAGAGAAGGCTGCCATTATATCCGTCAAAAATAAATATGCCTTTATCGGTTTCAACTTTCCATGCCGGGTCAGCCTTGGCTTTCCCATACTTAACAATTTCTCCTTCTTTATCAAGGTCTGCATAATACCCCAGCACCATTTCCTTAACGGTTGTCTGCCCACCAGTGGTTTCTATCAGCTTAACCAATGCATCTATAGGTGTAACCTTCTCCGGTTTTCCGGTAAATCCGGTCAGGTTGATTAATCCCTGGCTTATAACCATCTGACCTGAATTAAACACTTCAACTCTGGCACTATTATTGAATACCTCATTACCCAAGTAGAAAAAATTGATGTCCAAAGCATAGCCCTCTGGCATAGTTGATACTGAGGTCACTTCATAGTTTTCTGTCTGAGTGTAGGTACCCAATACACCAAGAACTTGTTCTTTAGTCTGTTCAATGTCCAGCATATGTTTATTGTCAACAGGTTTAATCCGGGTTGTATAGCTAAATCTTCCATCAGTTCTTACCTTCAGCTCCCGCTCTCCTAAAACGTACACCGCCTCCCCTTCCTGGCGGTTGGTCAATGTCCAACTGCCGGTACCGAAGAGTATATTGGCAAGGGCTCCTCCTTCAGTTCCATCTGTTACATTGATTCTTCTCATATACTCAAACCTTGCAGGCATTTCAGTTTGGAATGTTATTCCATTAGCTGTTAACAGCTGCTTCAGGTTCTGAAGCTCATCCTGCGTCATTTCTGCCGTACTGCCTTTATCTATAATCTTCGTCAGAAGAAAAATATTAACCACCAAGAAAACAATAATAAGAATCGTTTTTACTCTGACCCAGTCCACTCTATCAGCTCCTATCTCTTACAGCATCAACGGTTATCCTCTTGCTTTCACCATTTGCTCTGTACTGCACCAGCCAGACCGGCAGCCCCGATGCTGAAACTCCTGCAACCGATTCATATACAAGTCTTATATCTTCAATAGTAAGTCTGATATCAGTTGAATGCTCATTTACAAATATTGCATTAATTATACTATCATGGTCGGAAGAAAGTCCGTATTCCTTATCCAGAACCTTATAACCAAGGGCAAACCACCTGTACCTGATTTGACCTTTTTCCAGAGTAACTTCAATGGCACTATCAGCTGCCGGAAGTTTCCCCTCCCTGTTGAAAACTACAGGTATTCCATTCACTGCATAGTTCAGCTTGAAGGTATAGTTGCCATTTTCACTTATAAAATCAGTAAGATAATAGTCGTGATTATTCCCAATTCTATTTACTGAATTGAAAACCTCCCTCAGTGCAGCTTTAAAATCGGTCTCCCATGTATTCGCGATTTCCGGGTCACTGAATTCAAACTCTACAAACCCGTCCGGGTATACTTTTAAGGTGTTGTTTTTTTCATCAATAAATAAATGCGTACCGTCGCTCTTGATAAAATAGGTATAGTCTCCACCATCCAGGAACTTGTCGGCAAGCTGGTTTGTTTCCCTTTCCATACTGGTTGAAATCTCCGGTTTAAACTCAACTTCATTAAACCTCACAGCTTTTTTGCGGGAATCTGAGAATATAAATGTTGGAGCAAAAACCCTTTCACCGTAGGTTAGAGAATCGTTTCCTTTTGAGCCGAATGCTTCAGGCAGAAAAGCATACCGTATAAGGCTTGCATCAGTGAATACTTCCTCAAAATCTCTATCATCGATGCCCTGCTGATTAATAAGCTTAAATTTCTTATATACCCTAGTCTCTCCGGATTTTTTAATATAAAACTCGACTTCCTGACCGAATTTGGTAATGGCTATTCCTTCTACACCCAGGACCACCTCATTCAGTTCTTCATCATTTGTTTCAAATAGGAGCGAAAGGATTTCCTGATTAAGCGGATAATTAAAATCCAGAATAATCGAACGTTTAACAAGCAGACTGTCCCACTCATCCTTCTGAATATCTGCTGGCTTTATCTTGGCCTGCCCGGTAGAAATGTTCTTGAACATGGACTTTGCAGTGTCCCAGATGTCATTATACTTTGACTCAGAAGGATATAGTATCCAGTGGCCTTCTTCCCCATCATTTACAATTATCCGGCAGGGAATAACAGCTTTTCCGCATTTAATCTCCAGGTTATCCTTTCCCATATTTATAAGCCGCGAGAAAGTCATGTTACTAAATTTAGCAAAAAAAGCCGAAAACCCATGGTAATCTTCAAACCACAGGCTTCCACTCAGAATTAAACTGGAAATTATCAACAAAATCAGGAAGTACGTCTTTATTCTGCCTCTATTTATTGTAAGCATTTTAAACCTCTCAAGTATTCAGGCTGAATACATCAGTTCTTAATTATTTTGCTTATCAGGTCTTCAAGCTTTATTCCGTTTTTAAGCAGTTCCTTCCACGTTTGTTTCTTCACCGTAATTTTCCTCTTGATTATCTGAAAATCATCGTTCTTTTCTGCATAAATCAGTATCCTGTTGACTTTATCGCGTTCAAGCTCAATGGTCTGAATAAATAATCCTGGCTGGCCTACCTCCCATGTAACTTCTTTGCCGTCTACCATTAACTTCTCATATGTATCTTTATTGCTTTTCTTTATGTATACGGTTACCTTTACTCCTGGTTCAGCCGTGCCTGAAACATGGCAAAAAACATTGAAGGTCGAAAAATTCTCTTCAGGTTTGGATAGCTCTACCAGCGCAGCTGTACTTTCTTCATCCCCCGACAGATTGGCCGGAGACGCAAGTGCCGTTCCAGAGAACATTATCACCAAAACCGTCAGAGCTGCGACCGTTAAAAATAATTTCCTTCTCATGGTCTACACCTCTGTTAAGTATTTACTTATTGTATCAGCAATTCCATTATACTGTATAAATATTACAGGAGTATTACATGGCACTTAAAATTCGTTTACACCTTGGGTTCTATAACATTAGCCGATGGTGGTCTCCTTGCATCCGGAATTAAAAGCAGGGAATGAGATGATAACCTCGGTTCCTTTCCCGAACTTACTTTCAATTGAAATATTACCGGAATTGGCCTCTACAATTTCTCTGGCAATTGACAGCCCCAGGCCTGTTCCACCCATATCCCTGGAACGCGCCTTATCCACTCTGTAAAATCTTTCAAAAATCCTGGGCAGGTCTTTTGAAGGTATCCCTATTCCGTTATCGGTAACCTTTACATACGCATCCTTTTCTACCTTTCCAACTTCAATAACTATTTTCCCCTTTTCAGGTGTATACTTTATTGAATTGGAAATTATATTGATAACCACTTGCTCCACTCCGTCCCTGTCTGCAAAGACTGTTGGGATATCTGGTTTTACTACGCATTCCATAGCCTGCAGCTTCTTACCTGCTTCAATTTTCATCTTTTCAACAACACCCCTGGCCATTTCACCCAAATCCAGTTCGACTTTTCTCCAGCGGGTTTCACTACAGTCAAGCCTTGATAACTGCAAAAGGTCGCTTACTATTCTGGACATCCTGTCGGCCTCAGAGTTTATTACGTTTAAGAAATCACCGGCCAGACCCCTGTCTTCCACTGCTCCATCCATAAGGGTCTCAGCATACGTCTTTATTGATGTAAGAGGTGTCTTCAGCTCATGGGATACATTTGCAACGAATTCTCTTCTCATGTTTTCTAGTTTCTGCTGCTCTGTGATATCCCTAATAACTGCGGCAATGCCGCTTGCCGCTCCATCTTCGCTTCTGAATGGGGCAAGTACAATTTTGTAATACCTTTCCCTGTAGCTTACCAGTTCTTCAATCCTGCTTCCGCTGTCCAGTTTGTTTATGTCATCCCTTGACACTGTGAGGCCTATCTTGCCGAAAATAGTGTCAAACGGCTCTTCCAGGTCGGAGATTTCAAGCATCTTCTCGGATGCAGGGTTGGCGTGTATTATTCTTCCTTCCGGATTGAAAGCAATTACTCCATCAGTCATATGAAGGAGTATTGTTACTATTTTACTCTTTTCACTTGATATTTCGTTCAATGTACGTTTTAACTCCATTGACATATAGTTGAACGAATCACTCAGTTTCCCAATCTCATCTCCGGATCGGTTTTCGATTATATGTTCAAAATCGCCTGATGCCATTTTTTCGGCACGATTTGTAAGGTTTGAAATTGGGCCTGTGATAGCCTGCGCAAGCAGGTAGCCAAGCAGTATTGACACCCCTAGAGCTGAAAATACGGAGTAGAATATTACACTCTTCAGCCTGTCTAGAACATTCTTGAGACCATCCTTATTATATTTGATGTATAGAATATACTTGACTTTATCATTCTTAAGTATTGGCTTGGCATAATCAAGCTGGTCATCCTTGTTAAGCATTTTGCTGCCTATTTCACCATTCATGGCTGCAAGAATGTTTGGCGTCTTGAGTATTGGGCCCTTTTCCATATCCTCCTTCGGATCTGATGCAAAAATGATATTACCCAGGTTATCGAGCAGATATCCTTTCCTGTTCACATTGTTTATCAGGAATATGTTCCTGAAGGTCTTAAAAAGTTCATGGCTGTAATTAGGACTGTCTTCACTGATATTCTTTTCGATATCCTTTTCTGAAAACACCTGAACCGATTGGTTCATCTGAGATACGAATTCATCTTTGTATGCCTTCTCAACCGCATAAAGCAAATAGGTTCCTACAACTATCATTATAGAAATGACCAATAAGAAGAATATGGATACCAGTCTCCACTTAAGACTTTTAAAGAACATTCAACTTCCCCCTAAAATACCATTCGGCTATTAACTGTCGGCTGTTGGTTTTTTCAGCAGCAGTGACAATCAATAGCCAGAAAGCCTGAACCATAGTCCGGTTAATTCTCATCAAATCTATTGAAGTAGTATCCTACGCCCCTCTTGGTTAACACGTACGACGGCTCCCCTGCATCATCCTCAATCTTTTCCCTTAGCCTTCTTACAGTTACATCCACCGTACGGACATCGCCATAATATTCATATCCCCATACCTTCTCAAGCAGATGTTCACGTGTGAATATCTGCCCTGGCTGGGTAGCGAGGAATTTCAGCAGTTCAAATTCTCTCAGTGTGAGTTCGATAACTTTCCTGTTCTTCTTGACCTCAAACCTGGAAAAGTCTATTTCAAGGCCATTCCTTATCAGAGTATCACCAGAAGCAGAACCACCTGAAGTTTCCGGTACAGTTCTCCTTAGGTTTGCCCTTATCCTGGCCATAAGCTCTCTTACACTGAATGGTTTGGTTATATAATCATCAGCTCCAAGCTCAAGTCCAAGGACCTTGTCCACTTCTTCCTCCTTGGCCGTAAGCATCAGTATAGGAGTAGATATCTTTTCCCTTAGTTTTTTACAAACCGAGAAGCCATCAAGTTTGGGAAGCATTACGTCAAGAAGTATGAGGTCCGGCTTGCTGTTAAGCGCTATATCCAGCCCCTCTTCTCCATCATACGCTTCCATTGTTGAGTATCCGTCCTTCTTAAGATTAAATTTCAGGATATCAACTATAGGTTTTTCATCCTCAATAATGAGAATCTTTTTATTCATTCAAACCACCCCAATTATTTTAAAGACAACTTATCTCCTCAATTATATCATTTAAAACCAATTATACAATACGGATTTGCAAGTAATTTTTATCCAGGAACGAGATCCTAAGTAGAGACTGGAAACTGGAAATTAAGTAATCCTTTGAAGAATCTATATTGTTTCTGTTTATAAGGGAAATGAATTAACTGGCGAATAAGTTTGACGAAAAAAAGGAACCGGCTGGTTCCTTATTATACTCTATTTCAGATATCTGGTTGGATTCTGCGGCACACCGTTCTTCCTTATCTCAAAGTGAAGGTGGGGCCCGGTCGTTCTGCCCGTCATACCAATCAATCCAATCTTCTGTCCTTTCGACACCCTTGACCCTTCCTTAACCAGAATCTTGCTGCAGTGTCCGTAATATGTCACAAATTCATTGTCATGGTCTATCTTTATCAGCTTGCCGTATCCACCTTCACTCCCGGTGAATATAACCTTTCCACCATCTGCGGCATATATAGGGTCTCCCACATTCCCTACAATATCTATACCCTCGTGCATGCGTCCCCATCTGCTGCCGAACCTTGAAGTTATCAATCCAACCACCGGCCTTTCAAACGAGCCCGTTCCCCATCTCGGAGGTACAACCCTGGTTCCAACCTTTTCCCTCTGATCTACCGGCTGTTTGAGTACATTCTCGGCCAATACGTTCCTGCTCACTTCAACACCGTTGACTTTCACAACCTCCATATTAACCTGCTTCAGTCCATCAATGCCCTTGGAGATTACTATCCTCTGATTCCTGTACCTGCTGCTGTCATTCTCCTGGATAACATCAAACGGGATTTTTTCTTCAACAGTTTTAACTTCGCTGGTTCTAACCTTTATCAGCGGCACCGGTCTTTCAAGCTTTATTTCCTGTCCTTCCTTGATAACTTCGGTCAATCCGGGATTAAGTTCTGCAATCTGGTCAATTGTCATCCCGTTATTTCGAGCAATAACCCAAAGCGAGTCGCCTTTCTGAACCCTGTATACCTTAGGTTCCTTCTCACTTCTGGTCAGTTGACTCAAAGCTTCTTCAAATGATATTCCAGTAAGCTCATTCACTGCCTTTTCTTCTATTCTGACATCGTCAACAAATTCGACCTTTGTATCAGGAGTTTTCTTGAACGGCTCCTTAAGCTTCTCAAGAAGCTGTTCCGCCAGCTGTCTGCTGTCAACAACAACAATCTCTTTTCCGTTTACGCTGACTGCATATCCCTTCTTCATATATGAGACCTTACTTATCAAGTTGCCTGCAACACTATTCAGGTCAGTGTGCTGGAACTTCCATGCAATCATAGGCTTGAATACAGGCCTCGAATCAAAGCATACATCAAAGCCTGTCTTTGTAGAAATTTGACTGCAAGCTGATTCAACGGCTGATGCAAAATCCTGCTCACTGTCTACAGTGCCCAGATACTGGTTGTTCATATATACCTTATACCTTACGTCAAGACTGGATACAAGGAATAGAACATTTAATACTATAAGAGATATAATAGCTACTGCCTTATAGTTCACAGCTTTCAACCTGCCTTTTAACAGCCATGTTAAAGCTTTTTTTGAATTCAATCTGGTTTTGAGTCTGGCACCGCTCAATAAACTGCTGAACCTTATATTTAAACCTTTTATATTAAAAACCTTGTGGATGTTTTCATATTCATTCTTTGGAACAAGCCCTGTTTCCCTGGTATTTTCCCGGGAATCATGCTTAAACTTATTCTCTCCTTCACTGCTGCTTTTGTCCAAAATATCTGCTCCCTTCAGCTACTTTAGCATTGCCTATAATTTCCGCACATTATTTTACTACTACTAGAAAAAAAATGCAAATATTTGAGGCTTAATGGATAGCGTCAATATTTTGTAGGAAAATATTTTCCCGAGTTTGGTCAAATTACTTGCCACCTTGTTTGCTGTAAGGTTTTTAAAGCAGGGAAGATTTC
>JAWLCD010000014.1:0-63453 GCA_041687355.1 Clostridia bacterium
AATTTGACAAGTCAGACTTCTGAGTCTTAGAATATACTTGAATATTCAATTACTACTGTAGAAGGAAATTCATTTTACACAAAATTATTTACACTGCCTATTTCTCGGATTACCGTTCGCATTCTTTCTATTCCACATGATAGCTACCATTTTCTTTAACAAGTTTTTTTAATACGTTACCCTTCCAATAAATAGGAAGAGTAACGTATATGTGTTTAATCACTCTATTAACCCCTATTGTTTAGGTGTTACCATTCCTAAACAGCTTCTGGACTCGTGTAGTCCTCTTCAAGAAGTTATTTACTGGAGAAGCTACTGCATGTTGTTCCTTCAAGTCACTCTCAGCTAGCTTAACATACCTTTTAGTCATGGCTAAATCAGTATGCCCTAGTTCATGCTGTAAGGCAAATACATTTCCATTATTCCTTAGGAACATTATTGCGAATGTATGCCTGAGGTCATAGCAGGCTATCTTATGCCCTATCTTCTTACTGTAAGTACTAACCCTCTTTTCCCATCTTCCAACTGTCATAGGTCTACCATCTACAGTCATAAACAGATTGTCTTCCCATTCATCAGGCTTCACAGCTAAAAGCTTCTTTAATACTTGTAGTGTCTGGAATGATAAGGGAAGAATTCTGGCTATTCTTGTCTTTGCTATACCTTTCCCAATGGTCAGGGTTGAGCGGATAAAATCAACATCCTCTATTTTTAGTGACATAGCTTCTTTTGGTCTTATTCCTGTATCAAGGGTTAATACAATTAACGCATAATCCCTCAGTCCGGCATAAGTAGAAACATCAACAGTATCTAACAGCTTTTTTAAGACCTCATGGTCAATATTCCTTGCCCTCCCTTCATCCCTTTTCCTCTTTAGCTTAAGGGCTGTAATTGGGTTATCCTCAATATACCCTTCTTCTACACACCAGTTAAAGAACGCCTTTAAATTGGAATACGGAATGTTATAAGTCGCAGGGGCTTTGTCAGTAAAGCCTGATAAAAACTCTAAGACACTATGTTTCAATGCATGGAAGCTATCCACTGAAACATCGGCAAATGTTTTGAACCTTCTAAATACATTCTGATAATCAGATAAAGTCCTTTCCGCAACTCCCTGAGCCTTCTTGTAGAACATGAACTGTTCCATGAGGTTCTCTAGGTTTAGAGAACGGTTTAAATTGGTTTGACTGGATAACTTTATTACTGACATAAAAATACCTCCCTTTTTTCGTTAAGGAAGGTAGTCCGTTTCCCACAATCACATTATTATTCATCAAAACCCTGATTTCAATAGTGTTTTAGCTCTAGCAGTTGGGTAATCGGTTTAGGAAACCGTTGCTCTATCCTGCTGAACTACGGGCGCATGTTAAACTCCTCAATGGAGCATATTATAGTATAATAAAAATTCTCGGGTTTGACAAGAGTAATATTTTCTACTTTATCCTTCTTCAGCCCTTATTCAGGAGTCTGCACAAGAATCCCTTCGGTGTACTATTTTTTGTACAGCACACATGTCCGAACTTCATTTCAATATCCCTGCCCAGGAAAGTGAATATTCTCTTTATCAGATTATGCATATCACAGTTATAAGCATCTTCAATGCCTGTGAAGGCTTGAATATCCTTCTGGTTGTAGTAGTTCTTCATTTGCTTTGAATACCGGAGAGTCATGTGGTCTATGCCAAACTCTTTTTCAATTTCGCCGGTATCAGGATAGATGTCTTCTTCAAACATGTTAATAATATTTATTTCCTTAATTTCCTTCTGAGTATTGTATGCCTTGTACCATTCCAATATATACGGGTTTTGCGTCATTACGTTTACAAATACATCGCAGTTTGAGTAAACCATCCTGCTGACAGGGCTCTGAGAACCGGCAACAGTATCGACAATGACTACATCAAATGCCTTCCGGGCAGCCTGAATAATGTTTAGTACATGCTCGGAATTCTGCTTCAGGTAATCTGTGCTGTTTATCCTGCTTGGATTAACCAGTCTCAGGTTTGACCTTAAAACCTCGGTATTCTCAAAGAGGCGTTCTCCTGTAAGCTCCTGGTTTTTGGCCAGTGAAATAAGGTCATCTATGGAATTATTGGTCTTCGGGTCAATCAGATAATTCATCTCTCCGAAAATGAAATTCATGTCGAACATTATAACGTTTAAGTCGGTATACCTTGAAAGGTTATACCCCAGGTTATAGACCAAAGAGGTTATTCCCTGACCGTGTTTAACACTACCGACTGCGATAAAAATTCCAGTGGTATCCACGTCTCATCCTCCCCGCAATTTTGGTTTTGGGTGTTAATTAGATTATACCAGAAAAACTCAAATATTTTAATTGAATTTAAAAAATATGTTGATTGATGGCTTTTATTGTCTCAAGAGCTCGGAGGGACTGGAGTTTATTAGGTGTTTACATGTTGGCCGCCTTGAAGTATAATAATATTCCAGTAATATTTGCGCCCATAGCTCAGTTGGATAGAGTACTTGACTACGAATCAAGGGGTCGGGAGTTCGAATCTCTCTGGGCGCGCCAAACAGAACAAGCCCTGTGCGCTGAGTCCTGAGTAAAGTCAGGACTTTTGCTGTTCATCCATAACATTATAACTATCGGGCCAGAAGGATAGGCTCCTATTTTGGCATACCTTTGATGCTCTATGAACAAACATCCGGTTGAGATTCGAGATTCCTTTTTCTTCTCTTTCTTTCCTTAATAGCTTCACCAGCTTTTCTATAAGTGTATACAGTAGAGTGTGCAGCACGCAAACTAGTGCCGACTGCTTGATGAGGTTATTAGTGCCAAACCTGATATCTATTTCCTTTGAAGTTTGATTGCAAACGAGTTAGAATGTCATCGGGTTAATTTCAGGAAGTTTCAAAGATATAGTGAATGTATTCAGGAGGAGGAGTTATGAAAAGGAATCTTATATTCATATTAATTCTTTTTTTTATTACATCTATTCTTCCATCCAATAGTTTTGCTGCTGGCCTAAACTTTGGAGATATAATTGGCCATTGGGCTGAAAATGAAGTAAGTCAATCCGCTGCGGAAGGATGGATTGACGGCTACCCTGATGGTACTTTCAAGCCTGGAGCAACTGTTAGCAGGGCTGAATTTGTAAAGATGATGGGAGCTGCCATCAATTTAAGGCCCGATAGCCAGACATCCAAGTTTCTGATTGAGTCTTCCGGTTTTTCCGGTGAGAGGGTCTTTGGACTTACCGATGTTAGTCGCCATTGGGTATATGCTCAGGGATGGCTTGAACCGGCGTTGGCTTTTGGATTAATTATCCCTTCAGATTATTCAGGAGGAAAATTCGAGCCTGATAAGCCTATCACCCGGAAGGAAATAGCTGTGATTACTGTCCGTGCCTTGGGATTGGTTTACAATGCAAATCACGGAAAGGTTGAAGGTTCAGAATTCATTGATATAGACCAGATACCGGAATGGACAAAGGGCTATATTCATCAAGCAGCAGAAGCGAAAGTAATAGTTGGTTATCCAGATGGGTCATTTGGAGGAAAGCATTCAGCAACACGTGCCGAGGCAGTAACAATGGTAAATCGTGCATTAAAGTGGATGAAGGCAGGACAGGATGCTGAAATCAAGGTCTTAGTTAGAAAGCCAGTTGAATACTACCCCGAAGCCCCTGCACACGAAACTGATTTGACAGCACCTGCTCAAGTTATAAATAATTGTATTTTTGTTCCAGCTAGGTCTGTTTACCAAACAGCTAAAGAAAAGCTCTACCCCCAATACAGGAGTGGGATTAATTTCAGATGGAACCCTGAAGAACAGATTCTATGGTTTGAATACGGAGTTGATTACCAATTCCAGTCAGGGAACGATAGGTATGGGTTTTATGGTACGGGTATAAATCAATACTCACCTGAGCTTTTGGCCAGTGCCCGGGTGCTGAATGGCGAGTTAATGATACCGGTATATGACCCGGATAAGCAGCCATTCCAGTTTAACGGAGGTAAAATAACATGGGATCCAAAAACCAAAACTATTACTATACCTTTAGGTGAACCTTATCATCCAATTAGTTAATACTATTTAACAATGTAAAGCTGGGACAAAAGGACCGACAAGGGGTCCCATGCTTCTTCTTGATAAAAAAATGGTTAGCCTGAAAAATTTGTGCAATATGCCAATAGAAATAAACAGATTAATCCTATATAATAGAATTAAATATTATCACTTAATTTAAAGGCACTAACACCGCAATGTATTTTCACAGATTCTGCCCATTTGCCGTAAGGTTCTCTTAAACTGTCGGGAACAATGTGCCCCAAAAAGGGAGGCGTACTAATGAAAAGGTTTTTTAAGGTCGTATTGGCTATTCTTCTCGCTCCGGTCGAAATTTTCATCGCGGTTGGATTAAGAATAATCATAATACCCATATTAGTAAACAAAGGTATCGATTGCTTTGAGCCCTGGAAATAGGGCTTTTTTTTCTGCTGAAAAAGCAAAATGGGACGGAAGAACCGTCCCCGCGTCCCAAATCGTGGGCATGCACCCCTTGTGGTTGAGGCGGAAAAGTATTAGAATATAAGGGCGGTGGATAATTGTTTTGTGAGGTTTGAGAATTGGAAGAGTTATTGAATAAGTTGAAAAATAGAATTCTTGTACCTGTTCAGGTGCAGACGGGAAAACTGCTTACCGTTCTCAACCGCATATCCCAGAACAGGCTTTATGCAAATATATATACGCTTGCTGTCTTTCCAGCAGTCCTTCTGTTCCTGGTTGAACTGATTCACAGGCAGAACATCCTGTCTGTTTTGCTGTGGCTTATATTGTCACCCATGGAAGTAATCCTCAGCTATATTCTGACTGCTTCCATATTCTTCTTAATACTATCCATCTTCGGCAGGGTAGGTATCATGGGTTCTGCAGCACTGCTTGTGCTTATTCTTACCTCACTTGCAAGTTCCCAGAAAAAGCTGCTTGTAGGAGACCCTTTGCTTCCATGGGATATATTCCTGTTCAGGCAGGTTTCAGACCTTGTATCCTACATACTTAATGGAATCAGCATATTTAATTTTCTTATGGTTCTCCTTACAATTACCCTGTTCTTCATGCTGTTCGTGGTTTCAAAACCCCTTCGTTATTCAGTTTGGCTTCGCCTAATCCTGGGTACTATATCTCTTCTGATAATATCCTCAATGTGTTTTGACCCGCGTACGGTTTATACCATGCTGCCCAAGGTGGGGATAACCAATATTGACTGGGTTCAGTCCCAGAACTATGACAAGAACGGTTTTGTATCAGCTTTTATGATGAACGTTAAAAATGTTATGATACAGAAACCCGACATTTACAATAAAGAAATCCTGCTGTCGAAAATTCAGGATATACAAGCTCCCGCCAGTCAAACTGATGAGTCTTTCGTCCGCCCCAATGTCATTATGGTAATGAATGAGGCTTTCTGGGACCCTACAGAAATGGAATCGGTATCTTTCTCACGTGACCCCATGCCGACTGTCAGGTCTTTGATGAAGTCCCATTCTTCAGGCCGGCTGATTTCTCCGTCATATGGAGGAGGTACAGCAAATGTAGAGTTTGAAGTGCTTACGGGAAACTCGGTAAGCTTCCTGCCTGAGGGCTCAAATCCTTATCAGCAGTATATTACCAAGCCTATACCGTCACTTGCGGGTATATTTTCGGAATACGGGTATAATTCAGTTGCTATCCATTCCTATCACAGATGGTTCTTCAACAGGGAAAGGGTTTACGACCTGATAGGGTTTGAAAAGTTCATCAGCGCAGAAGATTTCAAAGACCCTGCGTATAAGGGCTTCTACATTTCGGATGAAGAAGTATCAAAGATGATTATTAATGAGCATAAGAATTCCGACAGGCCTCTATTCATATATGCAATCACTATGCAGAACCACGGCCCGTATGATGTAAAAAGGTATGAAAGTATCGACATAGAATTGGAGTCAGACAAACTGACCGACCGGGGAAGAAACATCCTGGAGGACTACACGCATGGTGTCAGCGATGCCGATTCATCACTCCAAACACTTATAGATTACTTTGAAAAGGTTGAGCAGCCAACTGTAATAGTGTTTTTTGGAGACCATTTGCCCATGCTGGGCAAGAATTATTCGGTTTATTATGAGACCGGATTTGTAAACTCAAGGAATGCAGGATGGTCCAGCGAGGAGTACATGAGGCTCCATTCCACTCCGCTGCTGTTCTGGACCAACTATCCACACAGCAAGGAGAACCTGAACGATATCAGTACATGCTATCTAGGCTCATACCTCATGGATTTTATTGGTATGGAAAAACCCTTATACTTCAGGTTTCTCGACCATGCTCGAAGCAGCATGCCTGTGAACCTAAGATACCTTAAAATGGATTCAAATAAAACTCTTTTCAGCCAGACCCCCGCCCAGCTTGCCGAACTGGAATCAACCCACTGGCTGTTCCAGTATGACATCATGTTCGGAAAAGGCTATCTGAAAGAAGCCTTTCTGGAATTTTAAAAAATATTTTACTATTATCGGAATTAATATATAATAATATTGGTTATAGACTATAAAAGGAGATGATACCATGGGTTATGTAGTCTTAGGCGCAGTTGCTTTACTTGTACTCTATATCATCGTTGTATACAACCGGTTGATTACTATGAAAAACAGGGTTGAACTTGCCTGGTCCCAGATTGAAACCCAGCTCCAGAGAAGATTCGACCTTATTCCCAACCTTGTTGAAACCGTAAAGGGATACGCCAAGCATGAAAAGGAAGTATTCGAGAGGGTTACCGAGGCAAGAAGCAGCATGGGCTCAGCCCAGACCGTTGCAGAAAAGGCTGAAGCTTCAAACATGCTGTCCGGCACCCTTAAGTCCCTGTTTGCAGTAGCTGAGGCCTATCCCGAGCTGAAGGCTAATGAGAACTTCTCCCAGCTCCATGTTGACCTGAAAGGCACCGAGGATAAGATTGCCTTCTCAAGGCAGTTTTACAATGATTCTGTACAGAGGCTGAATGTCATGATTGAATTGTTCCCCCAGAACATCATAGCCAATATGCTGGGCTTTACAAAGAAAGAATACTTTGAGATTGATGATGAAGCAAGGAATAACGTCCAGGTTAACTTTTAGGAAGCCACTCAGGTGGCTTCCTGCCTATTTTGGAGGTGTAGACAGTGTTCGAAGTGGTAGATAAGAACAAGCGCAGGACATTTGTTATCGTTTTTTTGTTCTTTTTGCTTCTTGCTGCAGTTATATATGTATTCTGCGAATACTTTGAACTTGGTATAATTAGCGTACCTGCTGCAGTCATCTTTGCTATTGCTACCTCCTTCGGCTCATACTACTACAGCGACAAAATCGTTCTTTCCATCAGCAGGGCAAGGCCGGCTGACCAGAACGAAGACAAGATGGTCAGGAATTCGGTTGAAGGTCTGTGTCTGGCATCAGGCCTGCCGGTACCGAGAGTATACATCATAGATGATTCGGCTCCCAACGCCTTTGCCACAGGAAGGAATCCTGATAATGCCGTGGTATGCGTTACAACAGGCCTGCTGGAAAAGCTGGATTCATATGAACTGGAGGCGGTTCTGGCACATGAGCTTGCGCATATAAAAAACTACGATATCCTTTTGTCAACCGTAGTTACCATAATGGTTGGAATTATAGCCCTTCTGGCAGATTGGTTCATAAGACTGGGCTTCAGGTCAAGAGGCAGAAGAAACAACGCTTCTACTATAATCGGTATACTGGGATTAGTCCTGATATTATTCTCGCCTTTGATAGCTCAGCTGATGAGATTTGCACTTTCAAGAAACCGTGAGTACCTTGCCGATGCAATGTCGGTTGAGTTTACCCGGAACCCGGACGCCCTGGTCCGTGCCCTGACCAAGCTTACAGAAGACCGCGAGCCACTGGAAGCTGCAAACAAGGCAACGGCCAACATGTATATAGTATCTCCTTTCAAGGAGAAAATCTCCGGACTGTTTTCCACCCACCCTCCTATAGAGGCAAGAATAGACGCCATTAAGAATATTCACTAATCTATTTGCCTTCAAGGAAGTACACCCTTACTTTCATGGTTGCATCCAATTCTTCCTCGTTCTTTATCTTTATCATGGTCTCCCGCATTCTGACCTTTCTGGGCAGATTCTGCAAATACCTGATGAAATCCAGTACGTTCTTTCTCTGGCCGCTGATACTGATTGAAATCTCCTGATAACAGTAGCCTTTTGCCACAGTTATGTTGTGAGCCTCTACATTATTAATAGTAAGCGCTCTTTGTTTCAGGGTATAGTAAAGCTGCAAACTGAATTCAGTCGCACTGCCGGTGTCAGGAACAGCTTTATTAAGGACTGCAAGCTGCTCTTTCATTTTTTCAATCCTGCTGCTGGTTCCACCTATGTCGTTTTTTATGCCCTCAAGTTTGTCCAGAGTTGTCTGGAGCTGGGCAATGTCACTGCGATAATCCATTATACTACTCAGCTGCTTGCCAAGTATGTGTTTATAATAGAAGTATCCTGACACCCCCAATACAACCAGGGCGCATATTATGATGACTAGCTTTCTGTTATTCACTTTTATACTCCCCGTTATATTCTATGCTTCCATTAATACCCTTACTGAAGACTTCCATATTTTGAATATCAATCAATAGTATGGTAAAGCTCTACACTCATTATAGCAGAAAATGTGTTGTCAGGTCTTTCCCTGATACTAAAAGTTCTTATAACCAGCTTCCTTTTATGGTTATTCATATACCTGACCAACTGTTTAACCTGGTCCAGGCTTCCGCTTGCCTCTATCAGGAACCTGTAGGTTTGCAGCGAATCCCTTTGTACAGGAGAATCAATCCTTATTTCATCTATATACAGCCTTTTGGCCGAAACAAGCCCATACAGCTCTCTTGCAAATTCATTACTGCAGTCATAATCGGGTATCTTATCTTCAACATGTTTTATCTGGACCTCCAGGGATTTGAGCCGGCTCTCTGACTCCGGAAGATTTTCTCTGAGGGCCTCCAATCTATCTATGCGGCTCTGTGCAGCTTTTATCTGCTCTTTCAACAATGCAACCCTATCATATGAATAACTCCAATATATCAAATACGCCGCTGCTGCTGCAACAAAAATTACCAATAATATTTTATGCTTATTCCAATCAATCACTTGGACCTCTCCACTTCACCCTGTTATTGCATGCCGTTTTACTTCTCCTTATTGCTTTTCAGCTTCAATCTGAAGCTGATATCGGTTTTGCGGTCAACCATAGGCATAGAAGGCATATCAACCCTTTCAAATATATCGAATTTTCTCAGATTTGCAACAAGTTTGGTTCCTTCAACAGGATTGTTTATTATATAGGATGCACTTATTTCACCACTATCGCTGGTGCTGAAATAAGACAGCTTTACATTCTGGGGAGCCGCAGAAGTAAGCTTATCCAGAACAAAAACTATATCCACCTCACCCTTTGACACCTCTTCAATTATCGACTTCTTCTGGTTGAGCTTTTTTTCGGTATCTTCAAGGTCGTCTTTTATCTGCTTGACATCAGCCATAAGTTTTTCCCTGCTCTCCAGGCTGGTTAGTTCCGCTTCCATAAATTCAGTCTGCAAATCGGGTATGAAGTATACTGCAAAACACATCAAAGTAAATATGGTGGTAAGAATGGCAACCTTGACCATTCTCTTTTTTTGTTCCTTTTCCTTCTCCATGAAATCCGGTATGAAATTTATTTCCTTGGATATCCCTTTCATTTGACCATCCCCCCCGCTATAAGCCCGAGACAGCTGAAGAATCTTTCGGGATTAAACTGTTTTCTGGACATCGGAGACATTGATGCAGCTGAAATTCTTGAATTTATCAGTTCCTGACCAGTCAGTATCTTGATGTTAAGGTTTTCCTGCAGAGAATATATAATATTTTTGAGCATGGCGCCCTCACCTATAAAATAGACCTCCTCAATCCTTTTGCCGTGGTGTCTTGATGAAAAGAAGTTGAGATAATTCTTTAAAGTTTCTGCTGTGGTCATAAAGTCTTCACCCAGGGCATCCTCATCAAGGTTTGCCAGATGTGACTCCTCGCTCACGTCTGCATCCTTATGGGGAAGCGCATAGTTTATTATGGAGTTGATAAAAATATTCCTGCCCTCAAGCATAATAAACTCGGTATAATTATAACCCATATCTACTATAGCAGTATCCTTACCCGACACCGCCAGAAACAGATTTGAAACAACATCCGAGTAAATGTTTATTGCCTTTGGCTTGAGACCGCAATTTAGGAATATACCCGAATAGTATTCAATCATTACCTTTGGCATTGCAACCAGCAGGAGGTTATAGTATCCTTTATCATCAGCCAGATTAATTCCCTGTATCTTATAGTCAAAGCAGTAGTCGCCCGCATTAATGGGAAAATACTGCTGGATGCTCAGGCGCATAAAGCTTTCCAAATCCTTTACGCTCATTTTGGGGAGCTTAACTACCCTGGTAATAATCTCCCTATCTGAAATGCAAAGCCTGTATTTTTTAAGGGTAATTCCACTGCTCCGGAGAGCTTTTTTTATCAGTCCTGTTATGGCTTGTGCATTGGCATCATCCCTGGAACTGCAGTGCTCCTCAGGAATGTCTATTTGAACTGCCTTTGACACCTCGATTTTCCCTCTCTTTTTATTAGCCCTGCATACAACCATTTTAACCGTTCTATGCTGTATGCTTATGCATAACTCCCAAGGATTAAACATATTCATCCCCTTCGTTCAGTTTATTTCCTTCCATGACTGTATTGAAAAGTTTTCGGCATTTTTGAGTACAACTGCCTCCAGCCTTCTTACTGCACTGCTATAAGTTCCTGTGGAGGTAATAGTATATATATCGGGCTGAGACTGCACAATTGTTACGTCATATCCATGTTCATGCTTGTACTGCGCGCTGAATGGATTATCACAGGTAAATGAACTGTCGTTACCTTGCTTCAGCAGAGCTACTCCCCTCTCCAGCCCGCTCTCTGCTACATAATATGCCTTTGTCCTGTTGATGAGCGACTGGTGTATTTTCCTCTCAGTCCCTATCAGAACAAATATTGATGCATACAATATGCCGATAATGCCTATAATTGCAACTACAAAAATTATTACTGCTCCTTTTTGGCCTTCCTTTACCATAATATCCTCCGAGGGTATGCAGATAATCAGTGCATTCTAACCGACGTTGAGTAGGTTTTTACGAATGTGGACCTGTTGTTTCCGCACGATATTGTTATCTGTACAAGTCCGTCAGTCCCGGGAATATCTACCCTGTCCAGCCTGAACTCCTTAATATTTCCCGCTATCCTGTTGCCTGACGCATCCCGGATTTCTCCATATTCTTTGCTGCTGTCATAATAATAGTTTATCTCTCCAATCGGTTCATTCTTTGTGGTATTGATAATAACCAGGGCTCCCTGGTAAATTACCCCGGTGCCTTCGGTTCCCGGTGAGAAGGAAAGATTCTCGGTCATTCTGATTTTAGATACAATCCTGTCCATGGCTATCCTTGCATCCTGCTTCAATTCAATATCATTATCCTTTGAAAAGTAAAGGTTGATTTCATTCCTGTAAAACGCAGTAAAATACCCGAGAATCAGGCTGAGTATGCCTATAGTCACCACTACTTCCAATAAAGTAAATCCTCTGCTGTTACCCTTCACAAGACCACCCGTTCCTTTAATATGTAACCTGCAGCAGCGGCGGGTCGGTTCCTTCCGAACTGCTAAACGAAATTATACGGTCATCGATTGCCGGCTTGAGGCAGATACTCAGCATCTTGTCCCCAGCCAGCTCGGTTTTCACATAATTGGTAATATTCAAGGTTTTTGTATTGTATTTATGGTTAACAGAAACAGAACCTATCAGTATATCATTGCCGGGAGCATTATTCCATGACATACCATATTGATTCCACGAATCATTTGTTACCTTGTAGATATTTATTATTGTTTTCTTGTTATTTGTAATATTTTTTCCTGTAATCATAAGTGTAGCATTAACAGGATTGTTCTGCAAATCCAATAGATTGAACCTGATATATCCATGCCTTGTGTTCCCGTCGTTTAATGTTGAAGAACTGCTTATGTTCAATACTGTATCTCCTCCAAAATTGCTGTCGGAAAACGCTCCGTTTCTGACATATGTGTCACCATCGGGCAGAATAGTACGTGATGATGCGTTTTTATCGGGTATTGCACATGCCTCATTTGATTCACCGCTCTCTCCTTTTGCGTTTATGGCATAAACTACATAGTAATATCCCCTGCCGTTCTTCACACCGGTATCACGGTAAGTAGTTGCGCTAATACCTGCTGCAATAGTAGTGTAAGGTCCTCCGCTGGTATCGCTTCTTCTTACGGTATAGCTTAAAGCCCCTACCGAAGCATTCCATCTCAGGTCAGCAAGCTTGTCTCCTGCAATTGCAATTAAGTTGGTAGGGGGTTTGGGCGCACCCTCAACCATCTTCACAACCAGTTCAGGTTTCCCGGCTGCCGCTTCCCTGCTGTTGACGGTTACGCTGCTGCCCGAGACAGTATCGGTAAACAACCCAACCGAAACCAGATTGGACACGTCTGCCCGGGCTGAGACAAAAGAGGTTACATCTATTTCATAATACTGCTGGGTGGTGCCGAATACTACACTTCCCGTGCCACTTTCCAGCGGCGGAGCATTGTTCCATGTAATCCCCCCGGCACCTGATTCTACCCATGCATCATCCGAGACTCCATGAGCGTCTATCTGCAGTGAGCCAGACGAGCTTCTACCATATAATCTCAGCCTTGCAGAGACTACTGAGTTATGGGTGTATCCGCTCAGGTCAAATCTAAGGTACGACTTCTTATTGTCAGAACCGCTGTTGGCAGCACTCAGGGCTGCATCAGAACCGTAATTACTGCTGGGATGCAGGCTCTCCACTCTTGCATCCGCAGTCGGGTTGAAGGTTCTTGTTATTGTGGTATTGGGCGTAGCGCTGTCCTGATTGGAATCTCCGCTTTCGCCCGAAGCATTTACCGCTGAAACCACATAATAGTATGTTGTGCCGTTGGTGACCAGACTATCTGTATATGAAGCTGCTGTAACTCCTGGTGCTATTGTGGTATAGGGCCCTCCATCGGTAGTGCTTCTTTTCACATTATAGCTCTCAGCTTCAGCAGGTATAGTCCAACTCAGGTCAACCCTGCCGTCATCAGGTACTGCAGTCAGGTTCTCCGGTGTCGCTGGAGCGGACAGTGTTTTTGTGATTACCAGTTCGGGTTTGTTAATAGGATTCTCCCTACTGTTGAAGGAGAGAAGCTTATTGTAGTCCTTCCCTGCTGCTGCAATACTTGCTATTCTGTCACCGCTTACCTGGGACTCCAGGTAGGATGTAATATCCAAATCCCTGTATGTACTCATACTGCTTACCTGGATTGAACCTATCTCAGTTCCTGGCACCGGCTTACCGGTAAACGTTATGGTATTCTCCTGCCAGGTGCTGTCTTCAACATCGTAGAATCCTACGGTAACAGGCATAGAATCCTCGATATTGGAACCGAAAACCCGGAGCTTTGCATCTATTATTTCGCCGCCCAGATTTGTGAGGTTAAACCTTAGATATGCCATCCGCTTTTCATCTGAGCCGGTAGGAGAATTTTTTACCTCAAGCTTCTCAAGGGTTCCGTAGTTCATGCTTGAGAATGCCCCGTCCTTTACATAGGCATCGGCCTCGGGGTTATAGGTTACAGTTGTTACCGGATTGGGTGTTGCGCTGTCCTCATTGGAATTGCTGCTCTCACCCGTACTGCTGAGAGCGGTCACCACGTAATAGTAGGTAGTGCCATTGGTTACCCCTGTATCGGTAAAGCCGGTTGTGTTCAGTCCGGTTTGTATTGCAGCGTAAGGCCCGCCGCTGTTTGTTCCTCTTTTGAGACTATACGATTCGGCCCCTACAACCGTATCCCAGTTGAGTATAACCTTTCCATCTCCGGGCACAGCCTTGAGGTTCTGAGGCGCGGGCGGTGGAGGCAGGGGAGTCCATGCGATATCGAGCTGGGGAGGATTGGCCGCTTCCCGGCTGTTAACATCTCCAAGGCTACCTGACGTAGTGGTAAGCGCAAATCCGGCAGTCTTGTCTCCTTCCAACTGCTCGGCACAGAATGCGGTCACGTCCACCTCGACATATTTCCTAGTGTTATCCAGTGTGGTTGTCGCTATAACATCTCCTTCTGCAGGAGCATTACTCCAGGTTATTCCCATTTCGCTCCACGAATCACCATCCACCCGATGGATATTTACACCCATTGTGCCTCCCGATGAGTTATACCCGTATATCCTCAGCCTGGCCTGGGTTATGGTGCCTGAAACAGCCGATACATCAAATTTCAGGTAGGACTTATACTTGTGCCGCGTATTATTGTGCTCCCGGAAAAAGAGGGCCTGGTTTGCGCCATAGTTGGAACCTGCGAATGACCCACCTCTTACATAAGCATCACCGAGAAGGTTGGCCGATGTAAGGTTTACTATGATGGTTGCGCTTGCCTCGTTGGAATAATCGCTCTCACCGTATGAGTTGACCGCCTTGACCACATAGTAGTACGTGGTACCTGGTACTGTGCTTGTATCGGTATACATGTTGGTCCCTACACTATCTGCTATCAGACTGTATGAAGCACCCGACACCTCGCTCTTGTATATACTGTAGGAATCTGCATACAGAGAGGCATCCCAGTTTAATGTAATACCCCCGACTGCAGCAGTCGCAACCAGCCCTTGGGGCGTGGAGGGAGGCTGGGTCACATTGGAATACACATATGAGACCATCACCAGGTCCCCTATGGCCGAGCTTGTATCCTTGGGGTGGACGGTCAGGATAACTTTTTTTAAATCGGTGGTCAGATTGGGGTCCTGCGCAGGGTCATCTATTACCTCTATGTCTACGGTATAACCGTTTTCAATCCTTGTCCCTCCGCTCTGCTCGAGCTTGTACCTTTCTATTGAAGCCTGAGCCGAATACAGCATCCTGTCCATCTCATTAAGCTCATGGATGGCTTTTGCCGAAAATCTCGAGTCATATGCCAGATAAGTCATGGATATGGCCAGTATGGACATGGCTATCATGACTTCTATATAGGTTACACCTGCAGTTTTCCTTATCCAAGCCTTGACCCGGTTCTTCAATTCCAACTCAGCGACACCTCTCCGGTCCCGGGGGTGACAATGACGTAAATCCGGTCACTTGTACCCGGCACCCTGATATTTATTCTGGCGGCAGAGGCTATGGGGTTTATACCGTCGCTTCCAAGGGGAGTTCCGTCGGTGCCGAATATCAATTCATTGTCTGATGTGCCCTCTATCCTTTCATACTCTATCCCGTTGGAAAAATCAACAGACTTAACCACATCCCCTGTGTCTACCTTCCTTATGTCATACCCGCCTGTGCTCAAATAAATGCCATGCCTGGACTTGGTGTCCAGGCTAAGCTGCTGCGCATACCTTGTATCCGAAACGCACTTCCGGGCAGTCGTATGGAGCTTGAAGTGGTCCCTGGACGGCCCCATGTTTACGGTAACAGCCGCTATGAGGATGCCCAGTATTCCTACAACTATCATTAGTTCAAGCAGTGTAAAGCCCCTGCTGTTTCTATAAATCATACCTGTACCACCATCCGCTGTCAGGCTGTATTTGAGAATGAACCTATCATATCGAATACGGGGAGCATTGCAGAAAGCAGTATGGCTGCAATCACAGCACCCATTCCCAGCGTGAATGCAGGCTCAATCATGGATATCAGCTTTGATACACCCGAATCGAACTTCTCGTCGTAGTAGTCTGCTAGGTCAAGCAGGGATTCTCCGAGGTTTCCGGTCTCCTCGCCTATTGCAATAATATTTGTCACCATGGAATCAAAGAAACCTATCTGTTCAAGGCTGGATGAAAGTGATTCACCCTTGTTTATCCTCTCCCTTGCCTGGGCTATTCCCTTTCTCAGGTTATCATTGCCCACAAGCTTTTCGAGGGTCTCGAGGATGGTCAGCATTGAAAGGCCTATCTTGACAAGCATTCCCATGGTCCTTACAAATCTCGCAGTCAGGAAGTCCCGGGCAACGCCTGATACAGCCGGCATTTTCAGCATGAGCGAGTCAAAAAATTTTCTTCTCTTTTCATAGGGAATACCCTTGAAATAGAGTACTGCCAATAGTATTATCCCCAGTGCTATGTATATTTTGTTTTCAACAACAAACTCGGATGAACCCATCATTATCCTGGTAATGATGGGAAGCTGGACATCCGAATCCTGAATAATCTCGACAAGCTGGGGAAGCACGAAAAAAGCAAAAATGGCTATGACTCCTACCGAGACAAATATCAGTATGACAGGATAAATCATTGCGGCGGTTATCTTCTTCCTTGTCCGGGATTCCTTCTCGAAGTACTCGGCAAGCTTTCTGAATATCTCGTCAAGGTTTCCGCTCAGCTCGCCTACCTGGACCATGTTGATGAAAAGAAGGGGAAGCCTGAAGCCCGAGTTTCTGAACGCATTGGATAGTGAGCTTCCTTTCTGGATGCCCATACTGACATTCTCGGCCAGGTCCCGTATCTTCTTGTTGGTAGACTGGCTCCGCACCATTATCAGGCCCTTGTGTATGCTTATTCCCGAGCGGGTTATGATGCTGAGCTGCTTGCAGAACACAGCCATTTCATCGCTTGAAATAGGAATGGTCCTTGCTTTGCCCGACAGGCTTTTGCTCAGTATATTGGTATGTACCTTGATAAGCTTTTGTCCGTGAGCGGCAAGGAGCTCCTTCAGTTCGGCCTCACTCCCGGCGTCCATCTGGCCCTTGACTATGCTGCTGGTATCGTCAAGGGCTGTGTATTTATACTTAGGCATATATACTCCCCCGGTTTATCTTTTGTAGGTGCAAAATGTACTGGTAAATGTAAAGGAATACGGGTAAGGAAAATTTAGTTGGTTATCCCTTCAGGTAAAGTTCCTGCGTTACCGTCTCTATCATATGGTACGAACTTCACCGTTAGTTTATTTGTAGTTCCGTCTACGTACGCATCAAATATTACTACTCCTGCGTTGGCTGCATCATCAGCAACTGTTTGTTTACTAGCTTCATCCGTTGAAGCAGTATTATCCATATATGCGTAGGCTTTAGCAGATCCTGCTACAAGAGGATCATCAACTGTAATTAGATGCACACCCTTTTGTTTTGTAAAAGGATTCATTGCGTCTGCTGGCAGCCTACTAGCCAACTGACTTTCTATCCAGATACAACCTGCTTCATTAGCTGTAGCACTCTCATTTACCATTAGGGTCTCAGCCAGCGCTACACCATTTCTTACACTAGCGTCTATGCCTTTCTCTCTGGCATCATCCTTCAATCCTGCCACCCTGGGTATAAGCACCAGAGCCAGGATACCTATGATAGCAACAGCTATCATAAGCTCAATCAATGTAAAACCTCTATTGTTCTTCAAAACCTTACCCCTCCCTTTTCACTGTTCATGTAAATTCCGTACTCCTTTACATTCAGCAATACATTTTAGCTGAATGTTACCCTTATCAGCTCCTCCATTGTGGTTTTGCCCTCAAGCGCCAGCTGCCTGCAGCTTTCCCTGAGCGTGGTCATTCCCTCCTTAATGGACTGGTCTCTCAGTACATCGGTGGTTGTCCTCTGGTCAACCAGCACCCTCAAATCCTTGGTCATTTCCATTATCTCAAATATGGCTGTCCTCCCCTTGTAGCCTGTACCTCCGCAGAGCTTGCACCCCCTTCCCCTGTAAAGCCTGACATCTTCTCCGGCATCCGGAGCTATACCCAGCAGGTGGAGCTCCCTCTCATCCGGGGTATACTCGGTCTTGCAGTGCGCACATATTTTCCTGACCAGCCTCTGGGCTATTACTCCTATCATACTGGACGATACCAGGAATGGCTCTATGCCCATGTCTGTCAGCCTTGAAACCACACCCGGGGCGTCATTGGTGTGAAGCGTACTTAAAACAAGGTGCCCGGTCAGTGCGGCTCTTATGGCAATCTCTGCAGTCTCTGCGTCTCTTATCTCACCCACCATTACTATGTCGGGGTCCTGCCTGAGTATGGACCTAAGTCCTGCGGCAAATGTCAGTCCTGCCCTGGGGTTTAGCTGTATCTGGTTGATTCCCTTCAGATTGTACTCCACCGGGTCTTCAAGGGTTATGATATTCTTTCTGATATCGTTAATCTCGGCCAGAATGGTATACAGCGTCGAGGTTTTGCCGCTTCCGGTGGGCCCGGTTACAAGAATAATACCGTAGGGCTTGGCTATTAATCTATCGAAGATTTCAAGATTATACTGCGATAAACCCAGGCTGGACTTGGAAAGCAGGAAGTTGGTCTTGTCCAGAACCCTCATTACTGTTTTCTCACCGTATATGGTGGGTATGGTTGAGACACGAAGGTCTATGTTCTTGCCATCTACTTTATAGGCTATCCTGCCGTCCTGGGGAACCCTCTTCTCGGCAACGTTCATATCAGCCATAACCTTTATCCTTGTGACTATGGCATTAAGCATGGTCTGAGGAGCCTTCATGGTCTCGCTGAGAATACCGTCAACCCTTACCCTTACACGGATTCCGTCGTCCTCAGGTTCTATATGTATGTCGCTGGCATTATTCCTTATGGAATTTTCTATAATAGAATTAACATACTTTACTATTGGAGCATTGTCAACCTCTTCGCTCCTGAGCAGGGTCTGCTCTTCCCTGCATATTTTGATTGCGGCAAAGTCCTTTTCAAATTCCTTTACCGCCTTTTCGGCCGTCTGCTTCCCGTAGTACTTTTCTATGGTTGCGATAATTGCCGTTTCGGAGGATATGACCGGCTTTATGGGAAGTGACACGAACAGCTTGATATCTTCTATGGCATAGTAGTTGAGAGGGTCTTTCATTGCCAGGGTAATCTCGCCGTTTAATACCTCTATAGGTACAATGGTATGCTTCCTGCACATTTCTTCCGGTACCATCCTGACCGCTTCACCGTCAACATACACCTTTTCGATATCTATGTACTGGATTCCAAACTGGGTTTCTATAACCTTGAGTATCTGCTCCTCGGCCACGTATCTTTCCTTTACAAGTATTTCGCCCAGCTTGTCCCCCGTGTTTTTCTGAATCTCAAGGGCCGTCTGTATCTGTTCCTCGGTAACAAGACCGGCCTCAATCAGAAGCTCGCCCAGTCTCTTCCGTGAACTGTACGCCTTGGCATTGAATTGTGCTACCATATGCTTCCCGCCCTCACCATGGGTTGATTCCCCTTTTTCTTTTGCTTTGTATGGACTGCAAATCACAGCATACTTAAACTGCTTGTTTTCCTTCTCAGCTTCAATGTTTACTGGTATTCTGGGATTTTTTTTGGAACGCCTCAATAAGGTTAATAGATTTGCTTATATCATATTATATCATATCTGTTTTCAAACTCCAATATTTTACCTACTCTTCTTTGATGTCTTTCTCCACCGAATTCCGTTTTGAGCCAGGTATCGACAATTTCCAGCGCTATGCCAGGGCCGATAACCCTTTCGCCCATACATAGAACATTGGCATTGTTGTGTTCCCTGGAAGCGCGGGCAGAAAACGGCTCGGAGCAAAGGGCGGCACGTATACCCCTGACCTTGTTGGCCGCAATACTTACTCCTATACCTGTACCGCAGATAAGGATTCCCCTGTCGTACCCACCCGATGCCACTGCATCCGCAGCCTTGAAGGCATAATCGGGATAGTCGCACGATTGGGTGGAATTGGTACCGAAATCCGTGTACTCTATACCCTTTTCATCCAGATACTTCTTTATATGTTCCTTGAGGTTGTAACCTCCATGGTCGCTTCCTACGGCTATTTTCATGGTTATCCTCCTGTCGGAATAGGTCTTTAAGGCCTCAGTTCATGCTTTTCAGCCTCGACCCTGAGGTTTTTGACGGCATCTGCCGGATAAAGGGTTCCGAACACTGAAGTCCCGGCTACTATTATCCCAGCTCCGGCAGCGGCCACCTTGCCGGCGTTGTCCAGGTCAATCCCTCCGTCCACTTCAACATCAACCCCGTACTTTGCAGCAGCCTTAATCTTGGGGAGCATGCCCTCTAAAAATTTCTGTCCTCCAAATCCGGGATTGACGGTCATAATCAGTATCATGTCTAAATCTTCTGCAATGTATTCTACAGCGCTGTGGTGGGTTGAGGGGTTAAGCGCGGCTCCGGCTTTTACGCCTTTTGATTTTATTTTCTGCACCAACCGGTGCGCATGGTCTGCTACCTCTATGTGAAATGTGATTATATCGGCCCCGGCTTCTATAAAGTCATCAATGTAGAGCTCGGGGTTATCAATCATCAGATGGACATCCAGCGGCAGGGATGTAAATTTCCGAAGTGCCTTGACCACAGGAACTCCTATGGTAATATTGGGCACAAAATGCCCGTCCATTACATCAATATGTACCAGGTCGGCTCCCCCAACCTCTATCTTGCCTATCTCTTCTGAGAGGTGCATAAAGTCGGCCGATAAAATGGAAGGCGCTATCTTTATTCTTCCCATCCGTACCCTCCTGTTCTTCTTGACTTCCTGTACAATCCTATTATACCTTTGGCTTTTACACAAATCAAACCTTTATCAATATAGGTAATATGAGATATTTTCGGGTTTACAATAGATATGCTCAAAATTAGGTTGATCAACTATTGCATCAGCCTCAAGTACTGTAACCTTTGAGATTGTCAAAAAAAATGCAAGTGCCAGTAACTGCACCCGACTTATAAGTATCATCTCCAATCACTTACTCTGAGCTTATTGCCAAATCATCTTTCTTCTGTATTTCTCTGTGAACCTCTGAAAATTAAGCTTTATTGCTCAGTATTCTTTGACCATATTATTTTATCTACAATAGTAAAGTTCCCGGCTCCATCCTCTGCTGTAACCATTACCTTAATTTGACCTTCCGGCAGTCCATTTAGCGTAACAGGTACTATACGTCTTCCTTTTGAAGCTCCTTGAGCTTCGGCAATTTTTACATATGAACCGTTTACAAATCTATTTGTTTCAATTTTAAACGGCACGCTTGTAACCATATTATCCTTTAATTCCACCTCCAGCTTTATACTGCCGTTAACCGCTATATATGTTGAATTTGCACTTCTTATATTTATTACGGGTCCCTGGGTATCCAGTATGAACTTCCTGCTCAGCGACATTCCTATCGTATCACTCTCCGGATCTTTTCCCCTTATATGTATGGTCTTTAACCCGTCTCCTATTGGCAGTGTCACTTCTTTGGCTTGAAAATGCTGTTTGGGCTCCCACTCGCTCCATGTAATTCCATCAAAGGAATACTGCAGTAACAATCTAGGTACTTCTTTATCACCTATTTTCATTGCATTTATGTCAAAATAATCACTCAGCTTTACCTGTGCTTGTTCCGCATTTAAGAATATAAATGACGTCCCGGTCCCTGTTCCTTCATCAAATGATATATTTGTGTTGGTTATAGTCTCCTGATCCCATGTGTTTTTTACATTGCCGCTTGTATCAACTGCCGCCGGAGGGTCCAATAGTACATACTCAGTGCTTAATAGGGTTATTTCCGCATAACCGTACCCTATATTGCCGCTTTCGTCTCTTGCCGCCACATAAACCACCTTGGATTCCGAACGCAGTCCGGCGGCCAATTCCCCGAGCGGGAAATCGTTGTATTCCGTCTTGTAGCTCCCCCATACCTCGTCCGCCCAGCGTCCCGTAGAATCAAGCCCCTTCCAGCTGTATCCGTCCAGCGAAAATCTTACCTGTATTCTGGAGACTTCAGTAATATTATCCAAAGCACGAACCTGAAGTTTAACTTTGTTATCTCCTATCGCGTACATGCTTGTCATACCATTGTTTATTCTGAATGACGAAATCCTGGGAGCCTCAATATCGCCACCGGTTGCAGTAGGGGATATCAGGGCTTCCGAATCAACATTAATTATGTTCCATTCAGGGTTTACCCCTTTGTACAGTATTTTTATGCTCATCGGGTTGTTTATCAGTTCAAAACCTGCATCCATATTTTTTACGTTATATATCGCATCTTGCAGAACATTAGTGGTTGTTAAGTCTTTCTGGTATATATTCGAAGTCGATATTTCTTCTAAGACCAGTCGGTAAGTTATACTTCCATAATTATTCCTGTCCTGTTTAACCGTAACAATCAAACCGTTCTGTTCCTCATTACTCCTGGTTACCACATCTATTGGAGGATAAGGATATGTGGTAACGGTTTTACTCTTGTATGTTCCATATCCTACCTGGTTCTTTCCTTTTATATAATATGTGTATTCCAGGTTTCCTTTTAAGCCGTCAGTATCTTTTACCGTATTATTTGTCACTGCCAAGCTTCCTGTCGCTACTACCCCTCTTTGTTCATATTCGCTTTCCCTTTCAATTGTGTATTCTACAGTGCTGCTGTTACTTATTGCATCAAACGTAATTTCGTTGTACAAGCTTCCTCTGTCGCTGTAAGGCTCAATCTTTATATTTTCTATCGAGGGCCCTGCATCGCCTATTACTATTCTCTTGGTTTCGGTATTCATAGCCGACACATTGCCGGCCGCATCTATCGCCCTTATCCTTATTTCATGTTCGCCGGTAAATCCGGTAAAAAACTCCATTTTATTGCTTTCAACAGTTATCCAGTTATTTGGGTCTGACGGATCGCTCCACTGGGGATACCCCCATGCCTGCCTTTGCCTGTACTGGTACTGTATGTATACAGGCGCCCTGTTATGCCCTGCTTTTTGAGTTAGCTGGGTAGTGATTCCGATTGGCTTGTCCTGTGATATATATTTATTTGATGCATCTGGTTCTATCTTCACGGGTGTCGTATCCATCCTGTACACATCCTCCCACTGAGGCACTTCTGGGAGCTCATCATCAATTATATAGGGGCTTGCAAGGAACTGCTCTATTATTCCTCCTCTTTCGTCCTCCGCCACTATTTTAGTCAGGGTTTGAACAGCCGTACTCTGTGGTATTTCGGATACCTGCCACTCCAGGGTTTTATCCTGCGGTACGGGTTTATCGAATATATCCTTTTCATAGTTTGTTATTATTTCGGTTTTTCTCTGTCCAAACATATCCGCATACACCTTGGTTACTTCAAAGTCCGGCTCATTGATGCTTAAACTCAACTTTATGGACCTGCCGTCATTATATATCGAATTAGAGCTGTAATATCTTGCAGATATGCCGTCCAGTATGGACATTTGCGGCAAATCGTTTCCCACTGCCGTTGATAAGAAGCTGCGGTTGCTTGTAAAATTATCGCCCAGTGAACCCTCTGCGGCATAGCCCCAAACCCATCCCCTGCCTTTATTATCCAGTCCGGCTATAAACTTTTCACCGGCTTTTATGGATTTCAGACCTAGCGTGCTGAGGTTTTCAAGAAGGGTAGGCCTGGAATAAACGGTAGCATCGGGCAATTGGCTGTCCCCGAATATCGAATAGTTATTTGTTCCCGATACATATACTTTTCCGGTACCGGTCAGGAAGAAGGTTGCATAATCATTAGCCGTTATATCAATAATTTCCTCATCGCTGAAATACGATTTAGGTATATTCTGCGGGGTAGAATACGAAGAGTTGTTGCCTGTTCCGAGGCGGTAATTTCCATTGTTGCCCCATACATATACCTGGTTGTCCGTTGTCAGCAAGGCTACAGAATGCCACAATGAAAACAGCTTGTCCGCTTTTCCGTTTACGGCAGGCAAATTCCATCTTTCCGAGTACATGCCCAACTGATAAAGATCGCGGTTTTCAGATATTGCAACCGATTTTACATTAGTGGTCTTAATCTTGGTAGTGGTTGCTATATCAATAAATTTTGTATCTTCCAGGGTATCAAAATCCACCCTGGCAGGCCTGAATTTTTCACCCCTGCCTATAGCCCTGCCGGGATACCCCTGGGGATTAAATTCTTTTGCCGAGCTGTACGCGCCGCCCTGACCGCTTACATAATTTGCGCCTGTCCAGCTATTATCTATTGCCGACCATATTCTTCCCTGGCTGTCCAGGATCATAGTCCCCCAAAGATAAGGCACTGCTTTCTTTATATTGGTCAGTTCCTGTGAACCGTTGTTTAAAGGCTTAAAATCCAGGAATTCGGTGCTTCCGTCCGCCCTGTACCTTATACCCTCATCTATGGTTAGGGTATATAGAGGTTTTGTTCCGTAATAAGTTCCTGATCTGTAAGGTATAGTGTAGTTGCCAACACCGTCTTCTCCTATAAAAACTGCATGCGTATACATGGGTGTGTTTATCCTGTACTCGGCGACGCTAAAATACGCAGGATAATAACTTAAATTCGGGTGTATCTGCACCTCTCTTACATATGATAGTCCGTCTCCTGCTTTGTATATTTTTTTTTCGTTATCATTGAACATAAGAAGTTCGCTTAATACAGGCTGTATCCTTGATATGCCGGAAACACCTGTTACAAGCATTGGCTCGGTACGCACCAGGTTTACGCCGCCGCCCAGCTGCCCAGAGTTGTTCAGTCCTGACGTCCATACCAACTGGCCTTCATCGGTGTTTTGAACTATTACCGAAAAATGCTGTCCTGCAGCTATGGCCTGAATATTATTCAGAACCGTTCCATCCGGCCTCATAACCTTTGTAGGCGTTGTAATGCTTTCTCCTATAACTGTCTCCACTTCTTCCACAATTGGCATTCCATTTTCGTCCACTTCACCCGTATCTTTTAAGCTTTTTATAACCGTGCCGGCTTCACCCATCCCCAATTTCCCGTAAGCATTTGAGCCCCATACCCATACGTTAATTTCTTCATTGGCTTTATTGCGGGTCTTAATCATCTGAAAACCATTTCCTAATGCTATATCCAGTATTTCATATGCATCTTTAAACGCTTTTCCGTTTTCAGCCGGCATTGCGGCCTGACTTGCATTATTGGGCGTGGTCCAGAGCCACAGATTGTTGTTTGTATCCAGGACAGCCATCTGTGTTGAAGAAGAGCTTGCCACAGCCGATTCGGGCACAATCCTGACGTCGGCTGGCAGGTTAAGTTCTTTAGGTTCGGAACCGTTGCCAACTATAACCCTGCCTTCCGAAGTTATGGCCGAGTAATTCCGTGACCAGGCCTGCACAACCCTTACTATATTATTGTCCAAAAACTTTCTTTCCCTGATTCTAAGCTGCCATCCCGTATGGCTTGAAGTTACCTTAAGCTTGTAGCTGTTCCCCGGGATTATATTACTATTCACAACAAGATTTTTATTTACTCTTTCATATGAAGGTGCATTCATGCTTGAGGTAAATACCGGCGAATATATACCACTCAGTATTTGTTCATCCGTTAAATGACCATCAAATATATCAATTTTTACAGATGTTTCAGTGGAATATCTTTTTCTGTCCAGGGTGGGATGATCTGCCATATTGTACCAATTTATATCGACAGAGAATATATTATCGTCTACGGTAAATGCTGGTGTCACCCTGACAACATTTTCAGTGCTATTATCATTGGATGCAAACCAGCCGCTGCCGCTTTCCGGATATATGATTTTCTGGCCTCCGGGCTTTAAAACCCTGTCCCATGATGCGCCGTTCTGGTCTATAACAAAAGTACTACCCCCTGGATAATGCCCGCTCGGCCAGTATACACCTAGACCTAAATACTGACTATAATCAGAACCTCTGATTCTTAGAATCCCATCGGCATCGACAAGCGTGGTTGACTGGTGCGGATTTGAGTCAGCCGAACCCATCATTGCAAGGTCTTTTACCTGGAAAGATGATTTCCATCTTTTTGAGGCATCTGCTATATTGTTATCAAGTCTCACTATATTGTATTTGGTTGGGTCATCTTCCTCTTCTATCAGCCCAAAAACATAATTTGCCCCTGCTACAAGCCTTGAGATGCCGGTAGGTCCGCTTATCCTTACCCAGTCTCCTGTATTGTTCGTGATTCCTCCTGTCATACCCAGGACATTGGTAATATTGCTTCCGATTCCTGATAAACTGGTATCCTGATGTAAAAATATTGCAGTTTCCCTTGTAGCCGCTACGTCTATTATAGGATTCTCCTGTAAATCTATATCTGCAGCTGCAAATACCTGCTGCAGTGCTTTCCCTTCGGGTTCTTCAAGTACCGCTTGGTCAGCCTTACCGATAATCTGTTTTACCTCACTCAGTTTATAATTCTGGGAGTTATCGTTATTATCCCCAACAAGCCGGTCGCCTTGAAGCCTTTTAATCACCAATTGGCCATTGTGCAGTTCCGCAACTACAACATCTCCGTCCCGGTAATCACTGCTCTCTACTTTTACTATATCCCCGTCATTGTATGTACCCTTCATTGAATTACCGACAACATGATAATACTGCGCATCCGCAAGTGTAGTTACTGTGTTGGAAAAAACAAATAACCCTGTTACAACCAAACTGATAAGTCTCCTGAGCATTTGTACCCCTCCCCATCCTTATAAAGGATAACAAATAGGACTCTCAAATTCAGCCCATGAAAATATTACCGCTCACTCTATATTATAACACATAAAAATGCAAAATCCAATTCCTAACAATTAGCGGATTAACCTTATGCGCATAATAAATTATACCTCTGATAACATAATTCATTTACTTTGTCATAATATTATAGACAGCTTTATATAAAATCTCATAAGTCAGGGCAGAACTTTTATCATAATATCCCTCGCATAAGACACCTGTGCTTAGTGAATCCTCAAATAATTTATTCATTGAAAACCCTATATTGATTCGCCTTAATATCTCTTCCATATCCCTGTATGAGATTACGCTTTTTGTTCTTAAGGTTTTGTCGCTGTAACCGATTATATATCCCTGGGTCAATGCGTGTTTTACGTATATTTTTTGCGAATCTGTTATATCCGACGCGTCTTTATAAATATTAATGTCTGCATACATAAATTCTTTGAGGGGTGATTTTTCCCAGCCCAGTACTTTACCAATGTAATACAAAAACTGCCCTCTTGTTACCCGGCTCTTTAAATCCATATTCCCTGAAATCATATTATTTTTCTTCAAATATGCCAGTTCCCTGGCAAAAGGGTTATTAAGATATTCAGAACTTACTTTTACATCTGCATCTATGTATACCGTATAGATTCCGCCATTCCATTTTGACGGGTTTATATATGTATAGATTTTATCATCATCTATAAAGGTGTCGAGGTATTTACCTGTTGTATCGCTGTATATTCCTACATTGGATACGCCTATATAATCAAATTCAAGCTTGACAGGTTTATAAATGGTTACCCCTTTCCCTTTATTTATAATAATCTCATAAAACTTTGCGGCTCTTATTTTGCCTGGTTTGGGGTTATCCTCAAGATAATCGTCTAGAAGAGGCTTTATTTCGATAAAGTTTTCCAAATACACGGTCGCCGGCTCAAACACTACCTTGAACCTCCTGTCCGGGCTTAGTATCGTACCTCCTTCCATAAATAAGTTATAATTTTCTTTTCCCGATGCTTTTTCAAGGTTTTTCCTGCGAAAAGTTTCGGTAAACGATTTTTTATAGCTTTCTCTATAACCTGTAATAAAACCGTCTCTATATTCTGAAGTATCAAATTTTAGATTATATTTATTCGATATGGTATACTCGTTTGGCATATAGAGGGTATAGTCATTTCTCAGGCTGGAGGCAACAACCGATTCCGCGTCATACTTTCCCAAAGCAGAGCCTTCGGAAGTTCCTGCAGCCAGTCCGGCTTTATAGTCGTCGGTTTGTTCAACCTCTCCGTTCTGAAGCGCTTTAATTTTATTAAGGTGCAGATTAAAGAAAACTTCGTTATAGGTTTGCCTATAAACTTCTATATAACCTTCATAAAATCCATTTATGTATTCCACATCAAAGCCTTTTATCTGATATTTGTTAATAATGTCAGATCTACTTGGTCTTGAGTAGCTGTAACCATCAATGCCATCTTGCTCATAATCATTTATAGCGTCGTTTTCCGCATCCATATCTCCTACAGTCTTACCGGCCTGGTTACCTTCTATATATAGAGGCGATTGTATAGCAGTTTCCTCGGCATATACAGCCCAAATATTTGATATAACCAATACTGTTAATAAAGCTAAAAACCAGAGAACTTTTTTTACGTCCATAATAATTCCTCCTTTAATTTTTAAATATTTTAATAAGTTCATACAAAAGTATTTCCCTGTCTCCTCCAAATTCAGGTTCCTGATACCTTAACCTTATGGAAGGAGTATATTGTGTGGTGGAAACCACTACATTGTCTTTGTTGTAAGACTTTCCTATAACACTTACATTATCCATGTCGTATGTTGTCTCTTCGACTATAGGTAAAGGATTGATAAGTATAACTTGCGAGAAATCACCTCCGACTCCGGTCAGGGACAGCCTTCCGACTCCACCGTTATCCCCCAGGTCTATTGCTTTGTGGGCAGATGTGTCCCATATGCCCAATTCAATATAAGCTTTATGTACTGTTATTCTATTATTTTTTGTATCTCCGACTGCCGCTACCAGAGTAATACTGCCAACACTTTCATTGTAAATCAAACTCAGAGAAACATTATAAAGGTCTAATAAGCCTGAGAATACTTCCCAGGAACTATCTATTGTAAAAACCTTTTTTATTTGGCTGCCAATATAAGGATAATTTTCATAAAAGCTCAAATCTTCCGCTCCGTTTTTCTCGGTTACCACACCAAACAGCAACATGCTGATGCCCTTATTTTCGCTCCAGATATAACTTGTGTCTATCGACTTTACTGCATCTACTTCAAAAGTATTTTTTGATACTTCATCAAACCCCAGCAAGGGCAATACCGGTATAAAAGTGTAAGCCGTTATGGTCCTGTCCTCAACAGTAACCAGCAATAACTCTATTGTATTGATACTTTCCGAGTAGACAGCGTTTATTCTTATATGGCTGAGCTTATTTGCCGAATTAAAGGTGGATAAATATGTAAACTTGTTTGTTTGCGCAGAATATGGTTCGTATAAAAAAATATCAACACTGGTATCCCTGGTTATAGCAATATAAACTTTCATTTCATTCAAGCTGTCATCATAAACGGTTTCTATGCCTACTTGGTCATCCCACTTCAACTGGTCTATATTGGGCAAAGCTATATTGTTTTGATAAAACTGTTTTATATTGAGCGTGTCCAATAATTCAAACGAGTTATTGTGTATAGACGGTGTGTATCCATAAAATACGAGGTCTTGCATATTGGCGTTCAAGCTGGCTATAAAAAAATCCGCAACCAATGTTGTTTTATTAAAACATCCGGATATATCTACAATTCCCGTATTGCCAAGCCCCTCGGTGTTATCAACAAAATCATTGCCATTGCTGCCTTTGAGACTGTTAAAAGTATTTTCTATTTGCGGATAGTTTTCATAAACGTAGGTTTTGTATCCTCCCGGCAATTCATTTTGTTTCAACCTGTATATGGTTGTTTTATCTCCTAGCTCATGAATGTTTTTTTCAGTGTTCCATGTATTAATATTGGCTTCAACCGCTAATTCGACATTTGTTTCATCAGGTAACTTAAACTCTTTTGAGTAAGGATTTGTATCCGGGCTCAGACCGGAAAATGCCAGTTCCTCTTTGTCCAGTATTATTTTGTATAGTTGTTCCTTTACTAATGTCAGACCATGCTGTGCAACATAGTCGGATTCAAGCTTTTGGGATTCTAACCTGAAGCTAAGCATATTGTTTGTAATACTTTTTATCAGGGAAGTAGCTACCACTGTAACAACCATTACAACAACTATAATGTATAATGCAACACTTCCCTTTTTATTCAACAGTATTATGTTCAATTTTTCTACCTGCCTTAGTTAAAATCTATATAATCATTCGGGTTAACAAATATTTTATTTACTACCAGCCCAACGTGCAAAATAGATTCGGAAGAATTAGGGTTATTTCCGACAAACCCGACTACTGTATCCTTACTGACTTTTTGCCCCTTTGTTACGGTATAACTACCCAAATGACCATATAAACTAGTTAACCCGTCATGGTATCTTATAATAACAATATTACCGTAGTTGTCAGACTGTCCGGCATATTCCACCTCCCCATCTTTTAAAGCATAAACATTTGTGTTTTTAGGCGCTGATATGTCCACCCCATAATGAAACTCATCTTCCTGGGACGCCAGGCTTTTTCTCCAGCCCCAATTTGAATTTACAGGATATTTTGTTTTGAACGGATAAATCCCCATGATTACGGTAGTTTTATCATTAACTTTTTCGCTGTCTTCATTCATTGGGATGGATACACCTGCTACATCTTCAATGTATATGTCCTGGGTGTTTTCATTTATACCATTTGTATCGGTATCATCCGTAAAGTCAATGGTTTGACCTTCCTTTTGCTGCAATGCTCTTTCCAGTTCAGCTTGCCTTTGCGCTTCCAGGTCTACAAACTTGCCAAATATTACGGATGATTCCTCATCTGTTAAACTGTCATTAAAGGCCTTAATTATAGGTTTTAATTCTACCGATTCCAATTTGGGCCTTGCCAGTGAGGTGATGACTAATTCTACGTTCAATGAGTCATGATTTATAAATTTTATCCGGGCATCGGATATACTGCTTGCCTTGCTGATGCCTGCAAGCTCGTTCAGTACTTTTATCAGGTTGGAATACGAGCCGAGCATTTTGATAACAGTATCAACTCTGACTAAATAATCGTCTCCTTCTATCTTATCCAATTGCGGCTTTACAGATATTAAAGCCATGCCGTTATTAAGCGCTGCCTTTTTAACCGCATCCAATAGCATTAAGACTTCCTCTTCCGCATTACTTGCCGGATAATCGTTCTGGGCTTCATCAATAAGTTCCAGGTTTAATTTAACAGCATTTAATTTTTCATTGGCTTGATGCTTTAACTTCGTTGCTTGTTCTAATTTAGCCATATGTATATTCAAATTTGAGGTAATTTTATTGTAGTATCTATCAATAATTGCAACAATAATAATAGCTGCTATCAAAACAGCAATATACTTAGCCCATTTTTTTATCTCTTTTAACATTTGCAATACACCTTCTCACCCAAACTATTTATTATTGGCTTTCTTAATAACACAGGATGCTTCAAATAACATATAGTCAGAATCCGGTATAGGTTCAATCCTGGAAACATTAAGCTTATAAATGATATTTTTTTCACTGATACTGTTTATGAAAGCAAGCAGTTCCAGGTAATCATCAGCTTGTCCTTTTATGATGATTTGATCTGTAGTGAAATTCAACTCTTCCACGCGTACATGGGGATTGATTGCCGAGCTTAAAAATGCTATAAAATCAGCATGCTGAAACGTTTTGTTGGTGCTTAATCTGGGTATGCTTTCCAAATCCTCTGCGAATTTTTTATAAAGGTAGTTATTGGACAGCTGCTCATTAAGCTTTGAGATTTCGGCTTCAATACCTTTGGTGTCTTCGGTTAGCCGCTTGATTTCCTTGTCATAATCATCGTATTTTATATAAGCCGTTCCTATGTAATAAAATTCAATAGCGGCATATATTACCAGGGCCAATAATATTAACCCGACAAAGAACTTGATTTTAAATTTTAAAGCATATCTGGGAGGTAAAAAATTAATATGCTGCACTGGCCTTCACCTTCACATTTTAATTAATTTAAAGCTGCCGGGTGGTTCGGCAAGTATTATTTCACTGAATGTCACCTTTCTTAACGGCTTGTCTTCAAACATTTTCATCAATACGCCTTCCAGGAAATCGGTGAGCCGGTTAACCTGCTGTTTATTGCTTTCTTCCATATTTGTCTTGTCGACAATAGCCTGTTTATTGTTAATCATCATTACCTTGTCAACCTCATAGTCTCTCAGATTGGTTTTAACATAGGAAAAGGTGCGTATAATTTCCTCTTCTATATTTATAATGTCAATATACAATTCTCTGAAGGCAACAAGGAAATTGTTTCTGTATAATAACAGATATAGAAGGCTTTTTCCTTCTCTCCCAACGGTAGTATAGCAGAACAATACGTTTCCCTGGTCCAGGCAAAGCTTTTCACCTATATATGCAATCAGCGGGACAATAGAAACCACCGTTATCCTGCTCGTTTGAAATTCTTCCATCATAATGTTTAAAGATGCTACAGTAGCAGAATAAATATTTAAATATATCATGCCTTCTTCCTCAAGCGTAATGCAGCGGGTATAATGCGAAACCTTGGGCTTGCCCGAAAGAATTCTTGCCTCTTCTTCTATGGTTTTAGGAAAATATTTATATTTCCAATTGCTTTGTATTTTTTTTGTAGTGCTTACATCAAGCTCTGAGGGCCCCAGAACCAGAGTCAGTTTTATTTTTTTATTGCCGAACTTGTCGGATATTATGCCTTTCAAATCAGCCGCTATTGATTCTACTCTTTCAAATTGATATACGGTGCTGTGTCTTTTGGCTTTGCGAACTATTATTATATGCCTTAGAGTGACAAGAGCAATAACTTCAACAGCCAACCTTCTCCCCCCCTTTCCATCGTTTTTGCCGGAATTTACGGATAGGTTTTTTCATAATTCCAGCGTTCGTTAATAATGCTTATATCCATGCTTACATCGGAATCCCTTATGACCATATCTATCTTTAGTTCTTTTTCTGTATATGAGCAGTTGAATGCTGTTATTTCCTCAACTAATACTTCTGAATAAACTCCTTCGGTTCTGACCAAATTATTAGAAACCAAAGCATAATGTATATCAACTCCGGAGGGCTTCGTGATTGACAGCGTATTTTCACCGATTACAAGCATACTGCTTATTTCCGGAACGGCATTCTTATCTATATTGTTTATTATGTCTTCACCGATAACTCTTTCCAAGGTGTTTATTTCCCTGTTGAATTTTACGGTGCTGTCGCCTGACGCTATGAATTTGTTGATATCGAGCATGAGAAATACAACCATCTGGAGCAGTATCACAGTTATTCCCAGCGCCAGAATTGCTTCAATAAGCGTAAACCCGTTTTTATTCATATGCCGCTCTGCTTAGCGTCCTGAACATATTAAATTCTAATCCGCTATTTGCCTTGAATATTTTTATATATACCCCATTATCTTTTATAGCATAATCTATATCAACATTCTGGCCGTTTTCCGCCTGCGCTATATATGTATCCAGATTTGATTCAAAATTATCCGCATCCGAATTATACAAGTCAAGGATTTCTTTGTCCAGAATTTTCGATACCTGTTTCAAATCATTTATGCTGTATATATCGGCTTTTACATTGTTGATAAATATGACAGTGTTATAAAACATTAGTGCGGCTATCGTCAAAACTACGGCCATTACAACATTCTCCAGCAATGTCATATCATCACTCCTTTTTCATCAATCTGCCGGACATGCTGATGTCATATACATATACTTTATTTTCTTTTAAAGAATTTATAGATACCTCCACCGGGTATTCCAAATCATTTCGTTTTAAAAAACCCTTTTCACTTACTTCTACTTTATTTGTGTCCAGGCTGTTTATGAAGGTTATAATATGATTCTCTCCTATAAGTTCCGAGCCCAGTTCGTGTCCGGAAACGGTTGAAACCTTTATTTTTTCATTATCAATTATTACAAGTGACGGTTCCCGGTTTGATTTGCTCCATGTTAAAGCTTTATACAATGATGTTTCGATTTGTGATTCTATTACTTTTAATTCTTTATCAAGATTATTGATGGAGGAGGATATGGACATCGAAAATAATATAACTATCAAACCAATTGTTACTACTAACTCTATTAAAGTAAAACCCTTTATACTTTTCATCCATATCCCCCCAGAGATATTACTTAATGTTTTCAATAAGAGTATAACCATTTTCTCCGGATGCATCGGCTGGAATAGTTGCTGTGCCCGGCAAGTTATCAGTCATTTGCACATAATTGTCTGTACCTTTTGTTACTCCATCAGACAACATTACAATAACTCTCGGCATTGTTTTCGTTACTTCTCCGACTGTAGTTGTAACATCTATAACACCGACTTTATAAGTATATTCTTTCCAAGCTTCAGAGGTATTGGCCCAAGGATTCTTAGGTTCTTTTATAAAGCCTAATTTTACTAATGCATGGGCATCATCTACTTCTGTCAGAGTAGCTAAATCACCTTTTCCGTACTCACTTAAATACTGGGTTGCTGCAGCTTCCAACTGTGACAAATAGGACATATGCTGACTGTTCCTTGCCCCCTCGCCCTGTCCCGAGAAAGCCCTGATTGTTACTGCTGCAAGAACTGCAAGAATACCAATTACGATTACCAGTTCGATAAGTGTAAAGCCTTTGTTTTTTGAGATTCTTTGTTTTTTCGACATTCTTTCTCTCCTCCTTTTAAATATATTAATTAATTCATATTGTATATACTAAATATAGGCATGAGAATACCTATTATTAGTAATAATACCAAACCTGCCAAAACCACCACAGCAACCGGTGTTATTACTGCAGTGAAGGCAGTAATGCTTTCATCCAGCTGCTTTTCTGCATTAGCAGCAACAATTCCGAACGGTTCAACGATGTTTCCCGTTGTTTCGCTTACCTTGAAAATATTTATCGCGGTTGCGCTATAGATATCTTCCGACATGTTCATGCTTATCGGTTCGCCTTTTTTTACCCCCTCTTTAATCAACTCCAGATTTTCCAGATACATAATGTTTTTTGAAATGCTTCTCAACATATCCAGAATCAGAAGAGTACTCACTCCTGCGCCATACAGAAGGCTGAAATTTTTCAGTACGGCAATTTCTATTCTCTTTTTAAGAATCGGCCCAAGCAGCGGAATATTTAATACTATATTATCCAAAGTTCTCGGATACTGTCTTTTTAAAACTATTACCGGAACAGATACAGTTAATATTATACCTGCCAGGAGTCCCGGGCCATAGTTTTGAAATAACTCTGAAAGAAATATAAACATTTCAGTTACTTTATTGATTTCCATACGGTCTCCCATGCTGTCCAGCAGGGAAGGCAAAACCTTTGTCGAAATATAGTACACCATAACTATAACCGTAAGAATGAGGAATACAGGATAAGCCATGGCTTTTAAAATTTTATTCTTGATTAAATCCTTCTGGCTGTACAGCAGCGATACTTGCCTGAAGGAGTCTTCCAGACCGCCAATCTCTTCTCCTGTTTTAATAATAGCAAGCGCAAGGTTTGACATAAAGCTGTATTGGCTCAGACAGTAGCTCAATGTATATCCCTTGTTGAGGTTTTTTTCTACTTCGTCAAGAAAATTTTTCATGTTTTTAGAGTTTTTATTTGATTTTACTATCTTCCATGAGTCGGTAAGATTTATATTGCTTCTCAATAAAACCTCTAAATTTTCAAACAATTTGCCTAATTCTTTGTCCGATATCCTGCCGAATTTTTCGCCGATTAACGCTTGAAGGGCATTATCATTTTTCGCTTTTTTATTATCGGCGCGCCCTGTATCTTTTTTTACCTCAACTGCCTGCTTTTTTACCATAAGGGGGTACAATCCGTTTTTTTTCAATTCCTGCTCCACGTTTTTCTTCGATGAAGCTTCCAAATATCCCTCTCTTATTTTACCATTTTTGTCGGCCATGTAATACCACTTTATTACAACCACCACCATTATGAGTCAATTAATATATTACTCATTTAAGCGAAGTATAAATTCTCATATACTTCCTTAAATGTTGTCAGCCCGAGTTTTGCCTTCTCCATACCATCATATATGATGTGTTTTACAGCGCCGGTATCTTTTATTGCTTCCAGGTCGCCTTTGGCTATCAACCTTCTAAGGTTATCATCCAGAGCAAGCACCTCAAATACCGGAAGCCTGCTTAAAAACCCCCTGTTGTTACATTTGGGGCATCCCTTCCCCTTATACAATATATCAACATTTTCAAATATATCAGAGTACAGCTTCCTGGCGCTTGCCAATCCCTCTTCATCAGGTTCCTTGCAGTAAGGACATATTTTTTTTACTAATCTCTGGCTGATAACCAACTCCAGTGCATCCGCCACCAGGTAAGGTTCGACACCCATATCAACCAAACGCGTTACCACTCCAATTGCATTGTTTGTATGCATGGTTGTCAGGAGTAAGTGTCCTGTTAAAGAAGCTCCGACTGCAATGCTTGCGGATTCCTTGTCACGCACCTCGCCTACCATGATGATATCAGGGTCTTGACGCAGGAAAGCTCTTAGTATTTGGGCAAAATCCATATTTTTTGATGCTTCAACTTGAGTTATTCCTTTTATTCTAATTTCAGCTGGGTTTTCTATCGTCATAATATTAACATTAGGCTTATTCCGCACTTTCAGGATAGACGCAAGCGTAGTAGTTTTTCCGCTTCCGGTAGGTCCTGTCACCACAATAATTCCTTGTTTTTTGCTAATCTTGTTTATAACTTTTTCATAGTTATCCAGGAAACCTAGTTCTTCTATATTTATAACCTGTCCGCTGCTGCCGAGTATACGCAAAACCACTTTTTCCCCATGTATACTTGGTACTGTACTAACTCGTATATTAAATGTTGCACCTTGAAATGAAAAAGAAAACTCTCCGTCCTGTGGTTCTCTTTTTTTGGATATATCCATCTTGCCAAGAATTTTGACACGGGCTACGGCATGATTTTTCCATTTTCTTGCTATGGTTGTAAATTCAACCAGGTCGCCGTCCAGCCTGAGCCTTACTCTGGTATCACTATTTTCCTGCGGTTCTATATGTATATCTGATGCACCAAGTTTTATGGCCTCATATATAATGTAATCGATTTTCCTGACTAACGGAGAATCACTTACATTTACATCTTCAATCAGGACATCATCTTCAAGTTCCTCCGAATCTTCAACAACTACACTTTCTATGATATCCCCGGCATAAGTCGGAAATAACTCTTTGAGTTTAACATCTATTGCATCTTTGTTATCCACATAAACTTCAGTATTAAATGCTTCATAGCACTCTTTCAGCTGGTCAAACAACGGAAAATTCAAAGGATTATTTGTAGCAATGTATAATATTCCGTCTTTCAATTCTATTGGTATGGTAGAATTGTTTATTAATAAGTCAATATCAACATGGTAATCATCAAATAACGATTTATTAATATTGTATTCATTTACATTTACTCTTTCATAGCCAATATGTTCCAGAACCTGTGCAACTTGTTCATGCGTTAATACTTTATAACTCGTTAGTATTTCGCCTAAATTCATCCTCTTCTGTTTTTGCACTCTTAAAGCGGCTTCTATATCAACTTTTTTAGCAAAACCAAGCTCTACTACTACTTCACCAAACTTTTTAGCCACTATTCTGCACCCCATTTAAACAAGTTATAAAAGGCAATATTTGTGAGAAGATAGAATTGCTAAAATTCCAAAATATTATAAAAATGTAGAGATTATATCTTAAATTGGCAAAAGATTCTCAAGGCAGGTTATTCACACGATATAATAGTTACCATATAATTATTGTACTTTAAATACATATTATACTAGAAGTTCATTAAATATGTTTTGCACAATTTTACCTTATATTGTTTTATTCGTCAATACTTCAACTTAAGGAGAGATGTCCTAACTCTTGAATTTATTTATTCAGCTGAACTCGTAAATATAGTTAATGGCATTATAGAATAATAATGCAATCTTAAGGATACACGTCTTTTCTATAAACCAAACCGTATAATTCAGGATTTAGAAATTCATATTTTTGCACAGCGGAAAATATAGCATACTACCAATATGTAAATTATTCCATTATTGGTCAAACTCTACACTGAAGTATACTCTATTCACTAGCAAATAACTCCCAACCGCTAAATATTGAAACACTTTATAATTTAATTTCTTTGAGAGCCATTCTCTGGATCTCAATAACATAATATAAAATGAAAGGAGAGGTACATGCAATGCCACGTATAAGATCGCCTGATAAAATAAAATGCTTTTTATATCCCTGTATTTTAAAATCCGCAAAGTTTCGTGATTAGGTGGATATATAAGAGCCTATGTAACTAGTATACAATATTAAATACAAAATGCCATATGGCGTTAAAACAAATTATAGTATGAAAAGGAGTGATTTCCCTATGTTTAATACTAAAAGAATACTTTCTTTTCTTTTAGTAATGGTTGTTACTATTTCAGCTTCAGTGAATGCATTCGCTGCCCAAGCCTTTGTAGCATATGATAACATTTTAAACCAGGGTTGGAACAGAGCATATTATGCAAGGGATTGTTTTACTGCGGTTGGTTACGGTATAAACTACCACTATAACGATTATTTTAAAAGTGTAGTTCAGAGTGAAATCCCTAGCATAAGAAGTTTTTACGTTGATACACACGGTAACTCTTCTGCTTTCTCAACTCGTGAATCAGATGGAAGCCAAGGCATAATTAGTAATACGGAATTGGGCAATTGGACAGACGGTTATTATAAGTTTGCATATATTGATGCTTGTAACTGTGGTACAACTGATGCTTTTTTTAAAGCTTTTAAGATGTCTTATGATACCAGTAAGCATCAAGCATTTCTTGGATGGCAAGTAACTATTTATGATGATTGGTCATATACAGTGTTTACCCGAAGGGTTTTCAGTGATTTGAAAGCAGGAGAAACATTAAATGATAGTGTTTGGAATGCAAGGGTCGAAAGTGGCAAGACCGGATATGCAATTTACGGAGATTATTTTATGACCATGAATAATTAATTATGCAAGGAGGAAATTACTATGATAATCAAAAAAAGTAAGATTTCAGCATTGTTGATACTGATATTGGCTTTAGCTGTTGGTTTAATTAGTATGGTTGCTGCTGCTCAAAATAATGCTCCAAGTGACCCCATAGAAAAAAAAGCTAAAAACTTTATTGATAACATAAAACAAAATAAAGATGGAGGCAACAACCTAAAATCTTTAGTTGATAAGACTAAGGATCTCTCCAAATTTACTAATAAATATCAGGTATACAATAATACTTGGGGGCAAAACAGATGGATTTTAGAAAACGATGGATTACTAATTGAAACAGATGATGTAGGTAATCCTATAACGTTTTTCAACAAAGTCAAGAAAGACCAGCCACCAGCAGCAAAATACCATGGTGATATAACTCGACTAACTGACATAAAAAAACTGGATAAGAAAACTCTACTTTCAATAGCAAAAGACGTAGCCGATAAGATTAGCAAGGAAGAAAAAGTTCTTGTAGAAACTACCCAGATGAATGACGGTTATGTGGCTTACAAATGGAGTAGAAGCTTACAGGGGTATACATATGATACCGATTTTGTTTTAGTCATCCTAGACCCCTCTGATGGCGGTATTGTATGCATGAGCAAGAGATTTCCATCAAAAGATGCTGCAATCAATATTAAAATTAGTAGTGACAAAGCAGTTGAGATTGCCCAAAATGAGCTTATGCGTAATAGTAGCATAGAAATTTTCAGTGTTGTTAAGACAGAGCTTATAATTGTTAATCCAAATAACTACTGGAAAGATAAAAAAGACTTAAGTAAATTCAATGATAATGCGAGATTGGCTTATGCTGTTACTTTCAAGAAGGTCGAGCCTAATAATGGAGAGATAATTATTTGGATTGATGCAGAAAGCGGTAAGAATATCGGAGGAACACAGACTAGATAAAGCAATCATTAGTATTTTTTACACAGAAAGTGGTATATAATGATGGTATAAAGATACTTTGAAATTATGTAAATAGTTTCGGGGTATCTCATGCCATTTTTTATGTAGGATAAATAAATGAAACAAAAAAGTGTAATGATTTTTATTATTGCAGCTTGTGTTTTGGTACTGCCTTTGTTCTACTTTCAGGTTTTAAGTAAGTCGAAAGGTCAGCCCAAGGTATTACCTGAACCGGATAAACTCGCAATTTATAAAAACGGAAATCGACTCACCGTTGAAAAGAACAATCCTATATTTGATAAGATTGTAGAACTATCAAACAAACGACTTAACTCAAATATTTCTATAGTTCAGCTAATTATTGACAAGCAGATGATTGATAATGTTAAGAAGGACATTTTAACTCTTGAATTTATTTATTCAAATGAACAAACGTTTATAAAACAACACAATACGGGAAATGTAGAATTCAAGTATACAAATATAATTTTTCCATTGGTAACAAAGAGTGAAGTCTACGCTAATGATTATATGTTTAGTGAATATAACGGCAAATATACAATGGGGCCTTTGGGGAAACTCTCTGACCCAAATGAACTCGTAAATATAGTTAATGGCGTTATTGAATAATAATGCAGCCTTAAGGATACACGTCTTTTCTATAAATCAAACAGTATAATTCAGGATTTAGAAATTCATATTTTTACACAGCGGAAAATATATTTCTAATTAGTACTTCCTTTAAGGGAGCATTTGCCTTGAATTTTATCTGGTTTTCAATAATTGTCTTAAGCATTATTACAGCCATGATTGCCGGAAACACTCATCTCATCAGCAGCAGTATCCTATCCTCTCCGGCAGAGGCTGTAATGTTTTGTCTCAAGCTTATGGGCAATATGTGCCTCTGGCTGGGCATTATGAGGATTGCTGAAAAGGCCGGGCTTATTGAAAAGGTATCCCGTGTAGTTAATCCTGCCGTCAAGGCCATATTCCCCGAGGTTCCACAGAGCCATCCGGCTTTCAAGACTGTAACATTAAGCCTTGTTGCAAATATGATGGGAATCGGTAATGCTGCTACGGCATTCGGGCTCAAAGCAATGAAAGAGCTTCAGAAGCTCAACCCGGTCAAGGATACGGCATCCAACAGCATGTGCATGTTTATTGTTGTAAATTCCTTTATGATTCAGCTTATACATACCAATACCATCTTTGTAAGAAACCTTCTCGGCTCAAAAGACCCTACCGGCGTTATGCCGGCAATCACCCTGACAACCTTTGTAACCCTGATTTGCGGTATATTCATAACAAAGTTTTTTGAAAAAGTATACTCAAAAAGGCAGGTATAAGTATGGCAGAGCTGTTGAATCTCTTCTCATCCTTTCTGATACCTGTAGTAATACTGGTTATCCTCTCCATAGGGTTCTGGAAGGATGTCAATGTATTTGAGACCTTTATCGAAGGCGCCAGGGAAGGCATAGAAATCACTGTCAAGATTGCCCCTTACCTGATAGCAATTTTTGTTGCAATTGACCTCATGAACTGTTCAGGCTTGTTGAAGGCTCTTATTGGCTGCCTTAAGCCGATTACGACCCTTTTAGACTTCCCTCCCGAAGTACTGCCTCTGATACTGATTAAGCCTTTCTCGGGCTCGGGTTATACGGTCGTCCTTGCAGATATATTCAGACAGCATGGAACCGAATCATTCATCGGTAAGTTCGCTTCAATTCTTGCAGGGTCGACCGAGACCATATTTTATGTTCTCACCGTATATTTCGGCGTTGTCGGTATAAGAAACCTGAAGCACGCCTTTGCGGCTGCAATAACCACAGAAGTTGCAGCCGTGTTTATAGCATTTGCCGCAGCTAAAATATTCTTCTGATGCTGAGCCAAAATCCTCATGTTCATGGTTCACTTTTCACCCGACCGGCATATTATGTTATCAGATTTTCAGGTCATTACATAAACAGGAGGGAGAATTGAATAATGATTACATATACGTCCATCGGCCTGAAGGATTATGTCGATGCATCGGTTTCGCCCGAAGAAAGCATAGTCTTAAGGTACTGTAAGTCTTTTTCGCCTAAAATTGATATTCAACTGCTTGAAAGTGTTTCCATAAGGGAAGGCTGCCTCATAGTCGGACCTGTGGAGTACTGCGGCGTCAACATCTTTGTTCTGGACATGGCATCATATATGGCTGACGGCAACTTTAAATCCTCTGTTGCCTGCACTTCAATCGCAAGATGCCTGGAGCAGGGAGCGCACGGGCTGGTTACGTGCTCTTCAGGCAATACAGCGTCTGCAGTAGCCCGATACACCAAGGAGCATAATTTAAAAACACATATATTCATGCCCAAGACATCTGCCTATAAGTTTGACTTTTCACTCCTTAAAGAGGGAATTCACGAGGTAGAGATACTTGATAAACCGGAATGGGAAATAAACTCCGCAGCAAGAGAATTCGCCCGCAGCAATTCACTGCCGTTTGTTCCTTCAAACGAACACCAGCTCGAAGCCAACTCATGCAGAACACTGTTTGTTCTGGAATATATGCTTGAAACCGGCACCTCGTTCCACTGGGTCAGCCAGGCAGTCTCGGGAGGTCACGGGCCGGCAGGCTTCTATAAAAAACTGTACTCGCTTATGAAAGAAGGCCTTGAACTGGATTCTGTCCCCGGATTCATCGGTGTTCAGCAAGCCGGAGTCTGTCCCATGTATAATGCCTGGTCCAACGGCCGCAGTCATCTGGCCGAGGAGGATATAAACCCTTATCTGGGTAATGTACTTGAACCTACTCTTTACTCAACACGCCCAGAAATTAATTACAGGTATCTTCATGGTGTAATCAGTGACAATGGCGGAGCTTTTTACCGTATAGACCGGTCGGAGTACCAGAGGCTCGAGGAGGATATCCTTTGTATTATTCTCGAGCTAGGTATAAAGCTTAAAATTAAAAAAATCGACAAACAGCCGGCAATTATGGAAAAGGCAGGCATACTGAGCGGCATGGGCGTGCTTAAGGCTATTGAAGACCAGATAATCAAGCCCGGAGAGAATGTACTTCTTACTTTCACAGGCACAACCGAGCTGCTTCCGTCTGAAAGCGGTAGGCTTATAAGCAGATGAACCCGTCTAAAGTCAAAATGCTATAATTCTCATTAATATCCTTGGCTTCCCAAGGGTATTTTCTTTCTGAATTATAAACTCAAAAATTTTCAAATCCACTCTTTCAGTTTCATTTTTTTGGTATTCCCTTTGCTTTGTCAGCTGCCTGCATATTTTCCGTCGGGTATACAAATATTATAGGTTGTTCATCAATACTGCAGAGAGGTAAAAATATGGCAAAAAAACCAGGATTCTTCGGCACTGTTTCATCACTTGTAGGAATTCCTTTTTTAATGGTTCTGGGGAATTCAATACTGATACCGCTCCTGCCCCAGATTCAGTCTGATTTGCAGGTTTCGGATTTTCAGGCCAATTTGTTTATAACCCTTTTTTCGGTTCCTGCAGGAGTGACAATACCAATAGTGGGGTTTATTTCAGACAGGTTTGGCCGAAAAGTAGTGCTTATACCTGCATTGATTACTTATGCCCTGGGCGGTATTGTATCAGGACTGGCACCAATATTTTTTGATAGTCCATTTGGCGTCATGCTTGGCGGAAGGGTTATTCAGGGTATAGGTGCAGCAGGAACAGCACCGGTAGCCATGGCACTGGTAGGGGACCTGTTTACATCGGCCCAAAGGAGTAAGGTTCTGGGAATACTCGAAGCCTCCAACGGGTTTGGAAAAGTACTGAGCCCCATTCTGGGCTCATTAATCGGACTGTTTATGGTCTGGTATTCCGTGTTTTATATTTATCCCGTAATAGCTATACCTGTAGTTCTCCTGCTGGCCTTTATTGTTAAGGAATCCAAGGCCAAGCAGAACAAGCAGTCGTTTAAAAAGTATCTGGCCGGTGTCGGGGAAACATTTAAAAACAAAGGAGTATCTCTTATCCTTAGTTTTCTTGCCGGAATGATTGCACTGTTTATCCTTTTTGGAGTACTTTCCTATATTTCGGATGTTCTTGAGGAAAGGCATGGAATTATTAATTTACGGAAAGGCTTTATTCTTGCTGTACCGGTTCTCTTCATGACCATTACCTCAGTGGTGTCGGGAATAGTACTTAAAAAGAAGAATCTGATATACAAGGTATTTGTAATTATAGGCATGGCTATACTAACTGTAGCCATGACATTGGGTGCATTCTTCTCTAACTTCATCGTGCTGCTTGTACTTATATCACTTATGGGAATCGGAGTAGGCATGACACTGACATCATTAAACACCATGGTCACAAGCTGTACAAAGGTAACCAAGAGAGGAGCCATAACCTGCTTTTACGGTAGTGTAAGATTCTTTGGGGTGGCTGCAGGCCCTCCCATTTTCAGCATCCTCGAAAAAAGAGGAAGCCTTATATTGTTCCTTGTGCCGGCCGCCACAGTCCTGTTAATCGGGATACTGTCAACTATATTTATTAACCAGAACAAGATGCTTGAATTCCAGCAGGAGCAGTAGGTAAAATGGTGTCACCTGTTAAAAATGAAGCTGGTGACACCTTCAACAATCTTGATAAATACCAGCATTATTCCTCCAGCCATAAGAGGTCCCACAGGAAACCCCTTGAAGAAAATTATACCTATCATGGTTCCGACAATTATACCTATTACATACTGGGGGAAGTTTTTTACAAACATGAACCCGCTTGCATTCAGCTGGCTTGCTATTATCCCGGCAATTATTGCAATAATCCCCGACATGGATGTAAATGTCTTTAGAACATCATTCAACAGCCTGTCGTTAAGTATCATAGGTACAAGGACAGAAAGGTTTAGAAAAAGAAGCCCCACCTCAAGGCTTCTCCTCTCAATCAAGGGAAGGAATCTGTCCAGGTTAAAAAATTTAATAAGAAGCAGTGCTGCAGCTGCCGCCGCAGTTACATTCGATTTTGCACATATTCCGAGTATCAGGACAGCTACAAGTATGATTACATCGTTGTTCACCGGACAGCCTCGATACAAAAACTGATAGAATATTATATGTTCCGGATGCCGCAGATATTAGTTGCATTTGTATCAGGCTATTCTCCAATTGCCTTTATTACCAGTCTTTTTTTCCTCTGGCCGTCAAACTCAGCATAATATACCTGCTGCCAGGGGCCAAGGTCAAGTTTGCCGTCTGTTATAGGTACAATCACCTCATGGCCTGTAAGCAGACTCTTGAGATGGCTGTCCCCATTGTCCTCTCCGGTCCTGTGGTGACGGTAGTCGGGCCTGTAAGGAGCCAGCCTCTCCAGCATTTCATCTATGTCAGAAATTATTCCGTCTTCAGCATCATTCACATATACTCCTGCCGTGATATGCATGGCAGAAACCAATACTAACCCTTCCTGTATACCGCTTTTATCAACAACTTCGGCAACCTTGTCGGTAATGTTTATATAATCCCTGTGGTTTCTGGTATTGAAATACAGATATTCTGTCCGGCTTTTCATTGGAGCACCTCCTTTTTAGCTATATTATATCTTGGTATATGCATTAATAAAAGTGTAGCTTTCATCAATATTCATACCTGTATCCCTTCTTGAATAATAATTATAAAAAAGGTCCCGGTGAAAGATTCATGCTTCAAAAATTTGTTAGAATTAATATAACACTCATTCTAATCCTCATTCTGCTTTCCCTTATTCATTTCCTTCACACCTATATTGAGACAAACATGTCCATGGAGTATTTCATCTGGGAGACATCTGAAGACCGATAGAAGGGTATAAAAATCCCTTTTCTTACTGCTTTACACAGCATGAAAAGGGATTGAATAGTTAAGCGTAAAACTTGCGAACCAGAACTTCCAGCTTACCGGACACCGTGAGCAGACGTTCGGTTACAGCACTTATAGCTTGGGATATCTCGGTTTCCTTTTCTACCGACACGAATATCTCTTCTATGTCATTATATACATTCTGAAGAGAGGTGCTGAAATCAGTAACTATTGAGGTCACCTCTTCAGACTGGGCAGACTGCTCCTCAGTTGAAGCTGCTATACTTTCAACACATGTTGCAACAGACTGGGAATGCTTAATAATCCTGCTAAACTGCTCCTTTAAGGTTTCAAACCGTGCCATTCCGTCCGTTATATAGCTTTTGCCTTCTTCAATAGCTGTAACGGTTTCTTTTGTATTGTCCTGGGTTTCCCTGATTATTGAACTGATTTGATGGGTTGCATCGTTTGACTGCTCGGCAAGCTTTCTAATCTGGTCTGCAACCACGGCAAATCCTTTTCCATGTTCTCCTGCCCTCGCCGCCTCTATTGAAGCATTCAATGCCAGTAGGTTGGTCTGGTCAGAGATTGATGATATTGCTTCAATTATATTTCCTATCTGCTGCGACGACTTACTCAGGTGGTTTATTACTTCGTATACCCTGTCTTCTGATGCTACTATATTTCCCATGGCTTTTTCCAGCTGGTCCAGCACCTTGCCGCCGTGGACAGCAATCTGATATGTCTCTCCGCTTGTATTGGACACTTCCGAGCAGAATGAAGCTACAGATTGTGAATTCTTGGCTTGTTCTTCTGTCGTTGCCAGTATGTCGTTTATCAGTCTGCTGTTTTCGGCTACAATATCCTTTATGGTTCTTGTATTGGTATTAATGATGCTTATTTCATTGGTGTTTTCTTCTACGTTCTTACAAAGGTCGCTTGAGGCATTAGATATGGACTTTGCGGTTTCGTTTATGTGCTTTATTATATCGTCCAGCTCCCCTGCAAGGCTGTTGATTTCTCTTGCAACAGGCTTTAATCTGCCCATTCCGCCAACATCAAGGGTTTCATCGGTCTTTCCGTTTAACAGGTCTTTTACAAAATCAGTAACTTTGTAGATAGGTTTGATTATTTTCATGTAGTTTGCATAGCTTATTCCTGCCGCCGGGATTAGTCCAATATTACAAACCAGAAACAGCCTTATAATATCGGACATATTATCTAAGTCCAACAAAAGAACGATTAGTACTGCCAAAGTATTCAAGGTTAATATCCCTACTACTACTGTTTTGAGAACATACCTGAAAATAGAAACCCGCCCAGACGCCACTGCCTTAAGCATTATGATTCCTCCTTAATTATTTAACTTTTGGACCTTTAAATATGAAGCCGGAATTAAATATGGAAGACTTACCAAAACTTTGAACCATTCGATTATAGTATAGCTTTTTACAAGTCTTATGACGTTACTCTACTTATGATACTACACCCATTCATCCAAGTCAATGCCGTAAGAAATCCGGTAAATTATGTCTGTTAAAACTTAAAGACCGTTGGATGTATGGCATCTTCCTCAACATAATGGTAGTTGAACAGGTCTTCTTTCAAGACCAGCGCCCTCTTTACCGACCCGTACCCGAACCTGCCCCTTATACGGTCTATGCAGTAGTCCAGTCTCTCCAGACTGTCGTGTTTCCTGTCCAAAAACATAGACATCTGTATGAACCCATCAACCGCTGCCAGGTCCATAACTCTTACTCCCAGGAGTCTTATATTGGCATGCCAATCCCAGCACAACCTGAATATACCGAAAGACTCCTTGTAAATCTCCATTACGGTATTTGTGTAAAATCCTAGTCTAGTCTGACGTTCTATAGTATTAAAATTGCTGTCCTTTATGGTAATCTGAACCGTCCTCCCTGCCATTCCATGCTGTCTCAACCTCTGTCCCACACTTTCAGAAAGAATCAGAAGCAGCATCCTGACCTCATGGTCATCGGTCAAATCCCTGGGTGTTGTAAGTGAATTGCCTATACTTTTGATTCCCTGCTCACAGTCTGTTCTTTGCACCGGGGAATTGTCCATGCCGTTTGCAAAGTACCACAGTGTTCGTCCCCACTTGCCAAGAAATTTTTCCAGGGTTACAGGATTACAACCGGCTAAATCCCCTATTGTATGCACTCCTATGTTGTCAAGCTTTCTTTTGGTAGCTCTCCCTATATAAATCAGGCATTCACAGGGCAGGGGGAATACCTTGCTCTCAATATGTTCAGGCATGATAACCGTAATCGCATCAGGTTTTTTTATATCGCTTCCCAGCTTGGCAAATACTTTGTTATAAGATACACCTATGGAACATGTAATTCCCAGTTCATCCTTAATCCTCTCCTTGATTTTCCAGGCTATAGACTCCCCGTCTCCAAAGAGCCGGCTGCTTCCTGTTACGTCAAGCCAGCACTCGTCAATCCCGAAAGCTTCCACCCTGTCGGTATAATCGGAATATATCTTCCTCACCATCCTTGAGTATTTCAGGTACAGGGGAAAATCAGGTTTTACCGTAACCAGACCGGGACATATGCTTCTGGCTTCTCTTACCGGCATCCCTGTCTTTACCCCATACCCTTTTGCCAGCTGGTTTTTTGCCAGCACTATACCGTGTCTTATGCTTTCCGACCCACAGACGGCTGCCGGTTTATCCCTTATCTCTGGATTCACCCTGCACTCTACCGAGGCATAGAAATTATTGAGGTCGGAGTGGAGTATTGTTCTAAGCATTATGTATCACCCTTATAATAATATGCAAACATATGTTCGTATATTATTATACTCAGTTGGTAGGAATATGTAAAGAATCAAAAAAGTTTTTATTATTAATAATAAATGCTATAATACTGTTCAGAAGTATTAACCGGAAGGAGTAATGGCATGAGAGGGTTTGTAAGGGTGTCTGCCGCCGTTCCGCAGGTGAGAGTCGCGGACTTTGAGTTCAATAGGGAACAGATTCTATCTCTGTGGAGAAAAGCATTTAAACAGAACAGCGTTCTGGTATGCTTCCCTGAGTTGTGTATCACCTCATATTCGGCTAAAGACCTTTTTAGCAGCACCCTTCTTCTCCGGGAAGCTGAGAATTCACTTGCATGGCTCCTGAACAAAGGTAAACAGATAGACACCATTGCCATAGTAGGTATGCCCGTGGTATATGAAAACGGCATGTATAACTGTGCTGTGGCAATACAGGGCGGAAGGATTCTGTGTATTGTTCCCAAGAGCTACCTTCCCAATTACGGTGAATTCGAGGAAGGCAGATGGTTTAGACCGGGACGGTTTATAGGGCCGGAAAAGTTCATAGATATCCTCGGACAGACCGTTCCCTTCGGTACCGATATCCTTCTTTCGGCAGAGAATATACCCAACTGCAGAATAGGAATAGAGATATGTGAGGATATCTGGGTTCAGGCATCTCCCCATATTTATCAGATAAATTCGGGAGCAACAATCATCGCCAATCCATCCGCATCCAATTTCACCATTGGCAAGTCTGAAATCAGGGAATTTCTGGCCCGCAGCGCATCGGACAAGGGAAAGTGCTGCTATATCTTTACCTCAGCAGCTCCCGGCGAATCATCCGAGCTTGCATGGGATGGTCAGCATTTCATCTGTGAAAACGGTAAAATCATTGCCAGTGGACCACGATTCAGCCGGGAGCCACAGCTTCTTACAACCGATATTGATATAGAGTCTCTGGTTCACGACCGTATAACCATCGGTACCTTTGGAGACTGCGCCGATGCAAACCACAAGGCTTTCAGGCTTATCGGGTTTGATGCCGTTCCCCAGGACAACGACCAGATACTCCTGAGAAAAATAAACCGCTATCCTTTCATTCCCTCAGACCCAGTTAGATTAGCCGAGAGGTGCTGGGAGGTTTTTGAAATTCAGACAAATTCCCTGAGAACACGTCTGGAGAAGATAGGACTCAGCAAGATTATTCTTGGAGTATCCGGCGGGCTTGATTCAACTCTGGCAGCACTATCGGCAGCAAATACACTGGACACAATGGGTCTGCCCCGCTCCAACCTCTACTGCGTTACCATGCCGGGTTTGGGCACCTCTGAAGAAACAAAAAACAGCGCTCAAGAACTCTGCAGACATATTGGCGCTGCATTCGTTGAAACCTCAATAAATGATATAAGCTGTCTTATCCTGAGTATCATAGGGCATCAGGCCGTATCAAATGTATCCTGTCTCAAGGAGCTTGCATATAATCTTCGCAGTCATCCGGAATTCGGAGACACAACGCTGGAAAATGTTCAGGCACGTGTCCGTACTCTTCTGCTTATGTCTTATGCAAACAAGCTGAATGGTATAGTGCTGGGTACTGGAGACCTGTCTGAAAAGGCTCTCGGCTGGTCCACCTATGCAGGCGACCAGATATCCATGTATGATATAAATTCGGGTATACCAAAAACACTTATCCAATTTGTAATAAGATGGGCTGCCGCAGAAAGGGTTGATACCTGGGCTGTCGAGAATCCACAGAAATTGAAGCAGGTTCTTTTTTCCATACTGGATACACCTATAAGTCCTGAGCTGCTGCCTCCTGGTTTTGAGGGCCAGATAACACAGCTTACCGAGGAAAAGATAGGACCATATGAATTAAACGACTTTTTTCTATACTGGCATGCCCGCTACGGGGCAAGTCCCCGAAAAATACTGGATGCCGCCCGGAATGCATTCGGAGAGACCTATGATTTGGATACCCTCAAAAAGTGGCTGGTTAACTTCTATAAGAGGTTCTCCAGTCAGCAATTCAAGCGGAACGCATCGGCAGACGGCCCTAAAATCGGAATGGTGGATTTGTCTCCGAGGGTTTCATGGCGAATGTCCACCGATACTGAATGTAAAAACTGGGTAAGTGAAGTCGAGAATTATTCATAGCTTCACACGGAATACTTCTGACATAAAAGAGTGAAACTATATATTAAGACAACCAAACTACAGAAGAGGAGGTCGAAAATGAAAATTGCCATATTCAATACCGAAGGTACAGAGGCAGATAGATTCAGGGAGCAGCTGGAAGGTCATGAAGTTCTGACCTTCAGGGAAAACATTCAGGATGTGAATCCTTCGCAATACGGTGGCAGTGAAATAATTTCTCTTTTTATGCACTCAAAGGTAAACCCGGATGTGCTTGAAAATCTACCCGAGCTTAAATTTATTTCCACACGCTCAACCGGCTTTGAACATATAGACACAGACCTGTGCAGACAAAAAGGAATTGCCGTATCCAATGTTCCCCTGTACGGTGAAAACACTGTAGCCGAGCATACATTTGCCCTTATACTTGCCCTGTCACGAAACATACATAAGACCTACGTGAGAACAATAAATAACAACTTTTCACTGGAGGATTTGCAGGGTTTTGACCTTAAGGGTAAGACGCTTGGGATTATCGGCGCTGGAAGAATCGGCCTGCATGTAATCCGGATGGCCAAAGGGTTCAGTATGGATGTACTTGCTTTCGATGTCAACAGAAATGACTTTCTCGGAGAAATCCTTGATTTCAAATACGCCTCAGTTGAAGAGATTCTAAAAAAATCTGATGTGATATCCTTGCATGCACCGTTAAACCAGTCAACACGCCACCTTATAAACAGAGAAAATATTCACCTTATTAAAAGAGGCGCTCTTTTGATAAATACCTCCCGAGGGGGACTGGTGGAAACCGAGGCTCTGGTTGAGGCTCTGGACAAGGGTATCCTGTCCGGCGCAGGACTTGACGTTTTCGAAGGAGAAGAATATATACTTGAAGAGGGCTGCAAGCTTCACAATGATTATTCTCAGGACGTCAAACGTCTTATACAGCAAAACTGCTCGCTTGTACTCAGGGAAAATGTGGTTATCACTCCGCACAATGCATTCAATAGCAGGGAAGCTGTAGAAAGGATATTTAATACCAGTGTGGAAAATATTAAGGCATTTATATCGGGCAGCCCTATAAACCTGGTTAATGCTTAAAACTTTAAATTATGAAGAAAAGCGTGACAGAGAACCGTCCCCTGTCACGCTTACTGTTCGACTCCGATATTTATTTCAATATTTCCGACCGGAGTAATTACTTCCAGCATGACCGTCTCTACTCTTCCTATCATCAGAAAGAGCTTCTTGCCTGTCACCAGTGTAGGAGGGGTATTTTCAAGACTGAGATTCATACTGAAGAAGCTGGTGACAGTATATCCTGATACCATGTTTGCAAATTCACATATGCCGCTTTCAACATTTTCATCAAATTCTATAACAGGCATCCCGCCCATCATGGCCGAAACTATATTCTGAGCTGTAGAAAATGACATGGAATACGTCACATTGGCTTTCAGGTCTTTCTGGTATCCTATGATTACATTGACATCGCTTCCGGCATTCAGGTTGGGTTTCTTCTCCAGTTTGCCTTTCTTTATATCTGTAACCTCAAACTGCTCAAGAAGTGTCTTCAGACCGTCAATAAAGGGTGTCAGTTTGTTTACATCCATTATATTTCAACTCCCTCAAAGCCTAAATTTATATTAAATGAACCCACATCCGTAACCAGTTCAACACAGAATACCTGCCACCCCGGACTGCTGACCTTTATTTCTTCTCCCCAGAAAACGCCAGGCGGAGTAAGTCTGAACTCATATTCCTTGTTGGAATTGTTGATTTCGGTTATGGCTTTGCCTGAAATTATATTGTTCAGCTCGATTATTGTAAATAAGACAGTTTCGTCTATCTCTTTGAATTCTTCACCATTGATTTTCTCTGCGAGAGCAATAGCTGTAGGAACGGTTGTATCAAGAAGTATCCTGCCCTTATATTTGCCGTTCAGACCCAGCACCGTTGAAACCCCTGAAGAATATACCGCACCAAACTTCTTTTCAATTTTGTTTCTTTTTGCAGATACCTCTGCCATGTCCTGAATTACCTCAATTGATGCAGATATAAATGGGTTCAATATGCTTATCAGCTCTTGAGAATCCATACCGATTACCTCTTCTCTTTAAGAATATCGCTAACAGCTTCTATCAGCTGCTCATTTTTAAAGGGCTTGGTGAGGAAGTTTTTTATACCTGCCTGCTTGGCTTCACTAAGTATAGTATCATCCCCCATGGAGCTCAGCATCAGTATTCTGGCATCAGGGTTGGACTTCATTATTTCGGATGCTGCCTGCAAACCATCCTTTATAGGCATGGTTATATCCATAGTAACGATATCAGGTTTATGCTGATTATACAGTTCAACACCCTCTTTGCCGTTATTGCCTGTCGCGCAAACAACAAATCCTTGGGGTTCAAGGGCCCTGCGGATTATTTTATGGATTACGGGAGAATCATCTACTATCAGCACCTTATAAGCCTGTCCGTCACTTTTTACTCCAGCCATATCAGACATTTGCTCATCTCCTTTGAATTTAATACCCGATTAGAAAAGTATGAATAGGTTGTATGTAAGTAAACTTTCCATGAACTCTTATTATCTATTATAAGTTACTAATAATTTTATATCAACATTTAATATTCCAGTCCTGCTTTAATCCTTTAGAGCTTCCATCAGAATCAAGGGTATCCTGTCCAAGGGAGCAACCTTCATAGCCGCCCCCATCAGAACAGCCTCCCGGGGCATACCATAAACCACACAGCTTTTTTCATCCTGAGCTATGGTAAAGGCACCGGCATCCTTCATCTCAAGCAGCCCCTTTGCTCCGTCCTTGCCCATACCTGTCAGTATTATGCCTACTGCATTAGCTCCGGCATACCTTGCCACTGATGAGAATAGTACTTCAACAGACGGTCTCTGGTGGAAAACCATTGGGCCGTCCTTAACCTCAACATAGTAGTTCGCCCCACTCCTTTTCAAGACCAGATGTTTGTTCCCGGGAGCTATCAGAACCTTCCCCGACGCTGCCGGTTCCCTGTCCTCAGCTTCTTTTACTTCAAGTTTACATAGGCTGTTTAGTCTTTCGGCAAAAGCCTTTGTGAAATACTGCGGCATATGCTGGACTATAACTATAGGCGGCATCTCGGCCGGAAGGCGGACAAGAACCTCCTTTATAGCCTCGGTCCCGCCCGTAGATGCACCTATTGCAATCACCTTGTTTGTTGTCTTTATCATAGCCCTGCTTATCTGCAAATCCTGCTTTAGCTCTTCAACAACCGGTATCTTGAACTGCCTGATATGGGCTACACCCTTAATTTTTTCTATCAGTTGTTCACTCATATCTTTCACTGAATAAGATGCACCGGGCTTACACATTACCTCAGAAGCTCCAAGCTCCAGTGCCTTAAGTGCCACCTCACAGCCCTGCTTTGCAAGTGAACTCACTATTATGACCGGCATGGGGTAGTGCTTCATGAGTTTTTCCAGGAAAGTCAGCCCGTCCATTCTGGGCATTTCTATATCCAGAATAAGTACGTCAGGCTTTAACTGAACTATCTTATCCCTTCCGATATAAGGGTCGGGAGCAGTCCCAACCACTTCAATCTCCGGATCTTTGGATAACTCCTGCGTAAATATCTTGCGCACCATTGCAGAATCGTCAATAATCAGTACTTTTACCTTTTTCTCCATATTAATGCCAATCACTCTTTCTCACGTTAGTAACTGCATATATGAGGATTTCTCCACTTTCATTGTTGAATATTACCTTCCTTCCTGAATTACCGCCTACATCTTTTGAAGCAATAGCTATCTTGTTTTCCCTGATAATTTTCTCAGCAATTGCTGCATTATCTCTTCCTATTGAAGAATCCAGCATTGGGTTCTCTCCGCCACCCATTATGTGGGCTCTCAGGTCTGTCCTATGCGAACCCATCTCAAGCATCAACCGTATAATATAACTTGTAGATACATTGCCATATTTACTGTTCTTTGCTCCGCCTTTGGCTTTATCATAAATAAAATGGTTCATTCCTCCGAATCGGTTTCTACAGTCCCATAGACACACCGATACACATGACCCAAGTACCGTATGAATCAGGTAGGGCTGGTCGCTTACAAATATATAACCGGGATGCAGGAAGTACTTCTCTATAGTTTCCATACCTATTTTACCTGTCTTGTTACTGTATTAACTATTTTATATATCCTGAATTAAATTCAGCTTTTTTAAGGTTTCTAATAATCTATCTTTATCAATTGGCTTAATGTAGTAAGCTTCACACTGCTCTCTGAATGCCCTGCTTATGTTTTCAAAATCATCCAGTGCTGTTACCATTATAATCTTGACACCATCCATGCCGGTGATTCCCCTGATTTCTTCAAAGCCTCTTATTTCTTTCAGCATTTGCTGTCCGTCCATCTCCGGCATCATTATATCCAGACAAATCAGGTCATAAGGCTCTTCTTCTTTCACGGCCTTCCTGAACAGCTCCAGACCCTCGTACCCATTATCTGCAACATCACAGATGCCGTACGGGAAAAGTATTGTCTGAAGCAGTTTGCTGCTTACAAAATCATCTTCAACAATCAGAATTCTCATTGTATTCCCCCTATACTATTCGACATAAAAAACAAAATGCCTTTGAAGGTCAGGAGCTTTTTCGCAAAACATCAGATAAATATTCCTTAACCCTGCCAACCTCTTCTTCAAGCTGGGCAAAGACTTCCTCTACGGCTTCCATTTTGGTTTGTCGTGCCATACTTTCAATCTGGAATGCGAGACTGCTTGCTGTTTCTGCATCAAAATTGCTTAGGGTTCCTCTGATTTTGTGCGCCATTTTTTCAGTTTCATCTGCATTTCTGCTCTTAATCCACCCTTCCAACTGCATCATGTATTCAGGTATGACTTTAATAAATTGACTTAAAAGTCCTTCCAGTATATCTCTGTTACCTTCAAGCGAGTGTTCTATCCTTTTCAGGCTTGCCGGGGGAGTTAACCATTTTTCCTCCACCATATTTTCTTTAAGAAATTTTCCAATTATCGAGTATAGTTTATTAGCTTCCATGGGCTTGGATATGTAATCATCCATTCCCGCATCAATACACTTTTGCCTGTCGTCCTTCATAGCATGTGAAGTAACTGCAACAATGGGAATATGACGACCTGTTTTCTTTTCAACCTCACGAATAGCTGTCGCAGTCTGAAAGCCATCCATTTCAGGCATCTGGATGTCCAGTAAGATTAAATCTATACGTTGCTCTTCAAGCTTCTTTAATACTTCCCTGCCGTTTTCTACAGCCACTACTTCATACCCTCTTCTTTCAAGAAGCACTTTGCTGTACTCCTGGTTAACAGGATTATCTTCGGCCAGGAGTATTTTTATATGCTCTCCATTAATTCTTGAAACATCCTGGTTCTTCTCATCCTTCTTTCTTTTGTCGGCTTCTTTTCTACCGACCGTTTTCGTCCTAAGTATATCAATGCCTAGCACATTATAATTTTTCCCCTCTTCTTCACAGGCAGTTCCATGTGACACTGACTGCACATCGGTTTCAACATTTTCCTTCCCATGTTTCCTGCTGCGGTTTCCTCTCTTGAAGGCAACCTCGAAGTAGAATGTACTTCCTTCTCCCTTCTTGCTTTCCAGCCAGATAGACCCTCCCATCATTTCTACAAGCTGCTTTGATATTGTAAGACCAAGGCCGGTCCCACCATATTTCCTGGTATAGGTTCCATCTGCCTGGCAGAAGCTGAGGAAGATTCGTTCAGAATCATCCTGTGATATGCCGACACCTGTATCTGACACTGAGAACCTAAGACCAACCGTTTCTTCGGTCTCCTTATTTGTTCAACATGTAAAGTAATACTCCCTTTTTCGGTAAATTTTACGGCATTGCCAATCAGGTTTACAATAACCTGGCGAAGCCTGCCTGAATCTCCTATCAATAAGTCCGGTACACCGGGTGGTATATGGCAGGTCAGCTCCAATCCTTTTTGTCCGGCCTGAAGGCTAAAACTACTAATAACCGCTCCAACCATGGCCCTGAGTTCAAACTCATCTTCCCAGAGTTCCAGCTTCCCTGCCTCAATCCTGGAAAAGTCAAGTATGTCGTTTATTATATTCAGGAGTGCATGTGCTGAAGACTTAACCATGCCAAGGTACTCTTCTTGTTGGCGGCTCAAGGAGGTATCCGTAACCAATTCCGTCATGCCCAGTATTCCGTTCATTGGTGTCCTGATTTCGTGACTCATATTGGCCAAAAATTCACTCTTGGCCCTGCTGGCAGTCTCGGCCTCCTCTTTTGCCCTCTTAAGCTCCTCCTCTACACGTTTGTTTTCCGATACATCAATAATGGACTCTATAGCTCCTACAATATCTCCATCTTTATCAAGCAGAGGTGCTGCCTTTCCCCATAAATATGCTCCTTTACCCTTGTACAGGTTGGGTACGAAATTCTCTGTAAAAAGGGTTCTTCCTTCCCGCTTAATAAGCTTGTATTTTTTCTCCAGCTCCGGATTATGGTCCAGAACCAGGTCTATCAGTATGGGCCTGCATTCGCCATAAAACGGAATTGCATAGGTGTAGTTTCCAGTACCTACTATTTCATCCTTGGCCAGTCCTGTAAGTTCTTCCATGGCACGGTTCCATGCAACAACCTTTTTGTCCCGGTCAATGACAAATGTAGCGTTGGGCAGGAACTCAATAATATCCAGGAACAGCTGCCGAGCTACCCGAAGTTCTTCTTCAGCCTGTTTATGCCCTGTAATATCAAAGGCTGATGCCAGCGCCACCTTTTTACCCATGAACCACACTACACCTGCAGAAAGCTCTACCCATCTTTCCCGGCCATCTTTGTGCATAATCTTGACTTCATACCGTGAAGGTACATCCTCGTCATTCAGTCTTTTTTTCATATTCTCCTTCACTACATCCCTAAAGTCCTGATGGACTATATCCAGAAGATCCATTGTAAGAAGTTCTTCTCTGCTGTAGCCGGTACTCTTCTCTGTGGCAGGATTTGCATAAATGAATTTCTTCCCGTCATGCATGAAAATGGCCGCCATTGTGGTTTCGGTTAAAATCCGGAATTTCTCCTCACTTTCCTGCAAGGCTATTTCAGCCTTCTTACGTTCAGTTATATCTCTCAACTGCTCAATAATAAGTCTTATATTCCCGTTTTCATCAAGAATAGGATTGCTGTAGCATTCAAAGTACAGTGCCATCTCCGGAATATATTTTTCCAGCTTCCCAAGCTCCTTGTTTCTTATTGCACTCCGGCTGGCGCAAGTCTCACACTCCTTACTCCGGCCTAGAAGCTCGTAGCACTTTTTGCCTCTGACTTCCTCGGGAGTTGTCCCTAAAAGCTCGTAACCTGCCCGGTTGTATCGGATTATTGCAAGGTCAGGCTCATGTACCCCTACGATATCAGGTATGCCGTTCAATATGCCTTCTAAAAGCTCTGTACTGGCTTTAAGCTGGGCTTCTATCTCCTTTTGTCCGGTAATATCCCTGGCTGTCGAGAGCACACCTTTAACTTTCCCGTCAAATTCGAGCGATTTACAGCTCCACTGCAAATACCTCTGTTTGCCGTCCTCCCTTCTTAGAAGTGTCTCAACCTGAACAACTTCGCAGGTTCCATTAAAAAGCGGCTCAACTTCCTTTATAACTACTTTTGTGTCATCAGGATGAACAAAGTATTCCAGAAAGTGTTTACCATAGAAGTCCTCCCCCAAGAATTCCCTCCCATGCTTGTTTGCCCACACATATTTGCCCCTTGTATCAACCTGAACAATGATATCAGGTACAGCCTCAACAAGTGAACGATAAAGATTCTCTCTCTCCTCTTTCTGCCTGTAAAGCTTTTCAAAACCCTTTAATACAAAATGGCCTATCATCACAGCAATAACACTTCCAAAAACAATAGTAACAGTGTGTGACTGCCATATAGTTATATGTGGAAATGCCAGCTGTTTAATCAGTTCATAAACAAACAGACATACCATCATGGAAACGAAAATTACGAGCAGATATTTCTTGGGATATGCCTTACTGCCATCATAAATTTGTTTGGATTCACCTGGATTATCAAGCACCTCGTGTGAATTGCTGAAATATACGGGTTCCCTTAGCGACATGGCTTTTTTCTCCCATTCCAGCCTTGAATAGAGAAATCATTTCCACCTATTACCGGCCGTTGTTGAGTATGCAGTTGTTTAACTGTTTCTTATCAGCCCCAAACCTCATTTCATATAAATGGTCGGCTGTATGTATTGAAACCGGTGTTTTTTTCCGCTAAGACTTTCTGAATGTCCTATAAACAGAAGCCCCCGGAGCGTCATAACTTCGTAAAACTTGTCCAGCAGGCTTTGTTGCGTGCTTGCGTCAAAATATATTACAACATTTCTGCAAAATATTATGTCAAATGTATCCTTGAAGGGAAACGGTTCCATTAGATTAAACATTCTGAAAGTCACCATCTCCCTAATATCTTCCTTTATTAAAAAGCCTTCTGCTGTTTTTTTAAAGTATTTATTGAGGTAGTAGCCTTCTACATCATTTCTGATGTCGGCATGATAGATACCCTTCTGGGCTTTAACCAGAACCTTGCTGCTTACGTCGGTAGCCAGGATTTTTATTCTTATTTCTTCAGGCATACATTCTTTTAAAACCATGGCAAGGGTATACGGTTCTTCTCCAGTCGAACACCCTGCACTCCACACTCTTAACTCTCTATTTCCACGTATCCTGGGATTATTTCCGGTTATAAAGTTCAAATTATTTCTGATGAATTCAAAGTGGTTATTCTCACGGAAGAAATCGGTCTTATTTATAGTGATTTCAGACGCAAACTCCAGAAGATACTGTCGGTCCCCACACTGGGTAAGCATGCGGTAGTACTCTTCATATGAAGATATATTGTTCTTTCCCATCAGCTTATCTATCTTGCTTTGGAGAACAAGTCTTTTGTTATCGGTTAAATGGATACCGAACTTCTCATATATGAATCTGCTGTACTTCAGGAAGTGGTTGTCGGTGAAATAATTCATTAGTTATGCCTCTCATCAGTAATGTTTTATGAAATCTGTTTCCTTCTTAAGCACATTACCTCAGCCCCTTTTGTTTATCTCTTTTATTAGTGAAATGTCCTCGCTGTCGAGGACCTTCTCGATGTCCAGCAAAAGGATAACCTTTCCCTTCACCTTGCCTACGCCAGTCAGGAATTCCTCGCTGGAATGGGCCCCGTATTCAGGCGGCGGTTCTACCTCTCCCTGCTGGATATTTACTACCTCAGATACTGCATCCACGGCTATTCCTATCTGTTTGTTCATCTCTTCCAGCTTTATTTCTACCACTACAATACAAGTTCTCTCAGTGTATTCCTTCTCCTCCATGTCAAATTTAAGCCTGAGGTCCATTATGGGTATTATCTTTCCTCTTAGATTGATAACTCCCTTTATGAACTTAGGGGTCTTGGGTATGGAGGTTATCTCCATCATTCCGATAATCTCTTTCACCTTGTGGATAGGTATACCGTATTCTTCATGCCCTAATGCAAATGTCAGATACTTCCCGCCCTGTGCTTCCATTAGATTTATCCCTCCTTCTTTTTTCTAGGTTTGCTTTAAAATTATCATCTCTTCTTCATCTAGCAGTTTCTGCGTATCCAGAAGAAGAATGTTTCTATCTCTGACCTTCCAAACCAGTAACCCCATACTTTCATCCTCTTTTATTGGCTCCAGTCCTTCAGTCGGTATATTGCTCACATCCGAAACAGAGTTTACTACCAGACCTATAAGCCTCCTGAGATGCTCCATTTCAAATTCCACTATAACCACATGTGTCCTGTCAGTACACTCCACTTCTTCTAGTCCCAGCTTCAATCTTAAATCAAGAATTGGTATAACCTTGCCCTTGATATTAACAAACCCTTTTATTGTTTTCTTATGCATTGGAACGCATGTTACTCCCGACATTCCTATGATTTTTTTCACCTTGTCTACAGGTATACCATACTCGGTATTATCGAGAAAAAATGTCAGGTATTTAATCCATTTCTTGTTCACAGAACTACACCCCTATTTTGAATAGTGTTTCTATATCAAGTATTAAGGATACCTTGCCATCTCCAAGGATGGATGCTCCCGATATGAAATCCACATCCCTGAACTCACTGCCTACAGGTTTAACAACTATTTCCCTCCTGCCTACTATGCTTTGAACCGGAAGAGCTTTAAGTTTCTGTTCCAACTCCATTACTGCCACTATTTCGGCAGACCTTCTTTCTTCATGCTCAATTCCGAATACTTCTCTTATTGGAATTATGGGTATAATATCCTCCCTCACCTTAATCATGCAGGTATTGTCTTTTACTGTTATCCACTGGCTTTCTTCAGGTTTAACAATCTCTTTGATATTCAGGGTAGGAATAATGTAATGAGTGCCCATAATATCAACAATTGTTCCGTTCATAACGGCCAGGTTAATAGGTATCTTGAGGATAAATGTACACCCTTTGTCCGGCTGGTTGTTAACCTCTATTTTTCCCCCTATTCGGGACACCTCGGTCTTTACGACATCAAGGCCGACACCGCGGCCGGAGATATTGTCTACTGTATCAGCAGTGGAAAAACCCGGCAGGAAAATAAAGTTTACTATATCATCCTCTTTATAGTTTACTGAAGAATCTATCAGGTTCTTTTCCAGGGCTTTTTGATATACCTTGTCCAGGCTTATTCCGCTCCCGTCATCGCCTATCTCAATATAGACGTTTCCTCTTTTGCTGTATGCCTTGATTTCTACCTGCCCCTTGGCCGGTTTTCCCTTTGACAACCTTTCCTTCTCACCTTCTATTCCATGAGAAATACAATTCTTAACTAGATGGAGCAGCGGTTCAAGTATCTTCTCAGCTACATTTCTATCAATCTCTGTTTCCTCGCCGGACATTTGGATTTTTACGTTTTTATCTAATTCAAGGATTGTATCCCGGGCAATACGGTTAATTTTCTGGAAGGTTGACTTTAATGAAACCATCCTAAGAGACATGGAGAGATTCTGAACATCTTTAATGATTCTTGCCATCCTGAGAAGATTGCTTTGAATACTGTTACTGGTATCAAAACTCGAAGCTGCTTCCTGTTCAATAAGTGATTGAATAATCAGCAGTTCTCCCATCATATCAACCAGATTATCCACCTTATGGGTAGGTACCCTTATGTGTGTGTCATTTGAGGATGTACTAGTGCCACTTACTGCACTCCTGGCGTCTTCCTGCATTCTTATTGACTGGATTACATCCTTTGCCTGTACTTTCTTTTCTTTTACCGCAACCTGGCCAAGTTTGAGCTGCGAATAAATACCCTTCTGTTTCTCCAGGATTTCATTCATATCATCCTCATTTATTTTCCCCTGCTCAATAAGGATTTCTCCTATTCTTTTTTTGCTGTATAATTCCGGACTATTCCCACTGGGTTGATGCTGTTCCTCCAGGTTAAGCATATCCAGGCTGGCAAGGTCTTTCATATGTTGATTCACTGCTTTAATAAAGTTATTGTCCCTACTTAGCTCAATACAATTACAAAGTTTCCTTATAAGGTCTGCAGAAGTCAGTATAAGATCAATAATCTTTCTGTTTACCTTAACCTTTCCTTTCCTGCAGTAATCCATCAAGGTTTCGGTCTGGTGAGCTACTTCCTGGACTATCTGCTGGTCAACAAAGCCTGCCAGCCCTTTTATTGTGTGAAACGCACGAAACATACTATTAAGAATATCCATATTTTCAGGCTCGGTTTCCAAAGTAAGAGAATACATTTCTATATTATCTATATGTTCCTTGGTCTCCAGAATGAAATCCTCCAGGAACTCCGAACTTGAATCCTCGATATTCTCTGGCTGTTTTTCAATAATTTCTTCAACAATATCTTTCTTTTTGCCCACTTGAACCCCTCCTATATTCTCAATAGTTGCTTTTATGGAGCTGTATCTTTTCTATCCGGATCTTCCAGGAAAAGTGCTGATTTGTTTAATCTGCTTTAGAATAAAAGAGGACTGGTGCATTTTTTTGCACATGCGCCTCTTCAGCCTGGAATTATCTATGAATCCGACTTTCCGGATAGAACTGCTTAGAGTTGTGTATAAGGAAATACCTGCAACCCTTGGAACTAAAAATTTAGATTTTTTATCAGTAGAGAAATTGGTAGATACATGGGCACGTAAATACTTCTATTTCTGACAGCTCTATTATAACCTTATAGGAATACTAGTGCAATACCTGTAGTTTGTCGGGAGATTATTATCTTGCGAGGCTGAATTGCACAGCCTCGCAGTCATGTCTGATTTTTATATGGTTAGAAATCCTGTGTATCATCCTCAAGGGGTATTATTTCCTCGGGTTTGACTTCTTTGGTCCTTTCACTTCTTTTGGCAGCTGCAGGTTTTCTTCCTGATGGCGGTTTTGAACTGGGCGACAGGAGATTTGTTCCACCCTGTCTGGCTGAAAAACTCCTCATTGATGAGTCTGAAAATCTTATTTGCTCTCCTTCATGCTTGGAACTTGCACCATTCACAAGCTTGAGAAGGTCTTTTACTATTTCCTTCATACTTACAGCCTGGGAACTGAGTTCTTCTGATGCCGATGCACTCTCTTCAGCATTTGCGGCATTCTGCTGGGTTACCTTTTCCATTTGCGCTATTGCCTTGTTTATCTGCATCATCCCCTGTGTCTGTTCCTGGCTGGCTGCAGCTATTTCATCCATAAGCTCATTTACCTTCTTGGACTGGAGTGTTATTTCTCCCAGTGACTCTGCTACCATCTTTGATATACTTACTCCCTTTTCGGACATATCAATATTTCTTTCTATTATGGCTGCCGTATCCTTTGCAGCCTGAGCACTTCTCTGAGCAAGGTTCCTTACCTCCTCGGCCACCACTGCAAATCCCATTCCTGCATCTCCGGCCCTTGCAGCTTCAACTGCTGCATTTAGCGCCAGTATATTGGTCTGAAATGCTATATCGTCAATAACCTTTATTATCTTTGCTATCTGATCGCTGGAC
>JAWLCD010000015.1:0-58700 GCA_041687355.1 Clostridia bacterium
ATAAGAGACCTCCTTTATTTGTGGTGTTCAGCAAATTCATTATATCTAAAGGATGTGTCTCTTATCTATTTTTTTCCTACAATAACTTTACACTAAGGACCTGACTGGCTTTATTATTTTTAATCTCCATAGCGAGTCAGGGGACGGTTCTCCGACTCATTTCTTTTCTCATCCTGCCTGTTGAATGTATTCTTATCTGGCGTTATAATTGGTTAAGTACAGTCACCCAGGTATGATAACTCCGAATATATTGCAAGTATTTTTGAAGTATAGCATACATGAAGTGAAATGAAATATAATAAAACTTTAGATTAGAAGGTGGGACTTCAATGGACAGATCAGAACAACTTGGCAAAGATAAAATTACCGACCTCTTGTTAAGGTTTTCAATACCGGCCGTTATCGGTATGCTGGTAAATGCATTATATAATATTGTTGACAGAATCTTTATCGGGAACGGTGTAGGCTCCCTTGGAATTGCAGGAATAACCATTGGCTTTCCTTTAATGTTGATACTTATGGGATTCGGTATGCTTGTGGCAATTGGTGCGGCATCACTGATTTCAATCAAGCTGGGCGAAAAGAAAAAGGATGAAGCTGAATTGACCATGGGTAACGGAATTATACTACTGATTGGAACATCAGTGGTGCTCTCTATTTTGGGATTGGCCTTTCTGGATCCTCTTCTAAGGCTGTTTGGGGCAAGCCAGGCCGTACTACCCTACGCCAGGGATTATATGCAGATTATTCTTATGGGCACTGTATTTATGTCCATAGGATTCGGTATGAACAATTTCATCCGAGCAGAGGGCAACCCCAGAATTGCAATGCTTACCATGTTAATAGGTGCCGTTCTGAATTTGATTCTCGACCCGATTTTTATCTTTGTTTTCAACTGGGGAATGCGTGGTGCTGCACTGGCCACCATTCTCTCACAACTGGCATCTGCAGCCTGGGTGCTTTATTATTTCCTTGGAGGGAAAAGCCTTTTAAAAATTCATTTGAAAAACTTTGCCCTTCAGTACTCTATTGTAGGTAAAGTTCTTGCTATCGGAGCGGCACCTTTTGCTTTACAAATGGCTTCCAGCCTTTTTGGTGTAGTAATGAACAACAGCCTGCGTTTCTACGGCGGTGATATTGCAATCTCCGGCATGGGTATCATACACAGCTTAATTATGCTGGTACTGATGCCTGTGCTAGGCCTCAGTCAAGGTGTCCAACCTATCATAGGGTATAACTACGGGGCTGAAAAGTTTGACAGGGTAAAGGAAGCCTTAAAGCTAGCCATTATAACCGCAACAGCAGTGGTATCCATAGGATTTATCATTATCCAGGTATTCCCTTATCAACTCGTCTCAATGTTTAATAGAGAAGACCCTATGTTAATCGAGTTTAGCGCACATGCTTTACGTGTTTTCCTTATATTCCTGCCCATTATAGGGTTTCAGGTTATCGGCTCAAATTACTTTCAGGCTGTCGGAAAACCAAAGCAGGCCATGTTTCTCAGCCTTTCAAGACAGGTTCTGCTGTTGATTCCATTGGTGTTAATCCTACCTCTGTTTTTTGGTCTGAATGGTGTTCTTGCCGCAGGCCCTGTATCTGACCTCGTGGCATCTGCCCTGACGGCTGTATGGATTCTAAGAGAGGTAAGAAACCTTGGTTCAGGAGAAGACATCCGTCATACCGTCCAACCGTAGATTCAATAGTATATATAAAGTCCGGAAACTGCCCCGGACTTTTTTTCCTTATTTTTTTATCTTGGTTGAGAATAATCTTATACGATATTCATAAGAATATATACATTAATTATTTTCGACTTTATTAGACCGAACTATTCATGAAGCTTAAATGCATATTTATATATTTAACTAAATTAAGGCTGATGATAAAACATGGAACTTTCACCACGATTATATAAACGGATAGTACGTCCAAAATGGTTTACACGGCAGTTTTTAAATAATATCATCAAGAAAGAGCTTTATTCAGATAATAAGAACATACTTGATTTTGGGTGCGGTGTTGGTTCATTCAGCTCCATGTTTGAGCCTGCCAACTATATGGGAATAGATAAGAGCCCCGAACGGGTATATTATGCAAAAAAACAATACCCGGAATACACTTTTAATATTCTGGACGGCTGTCATATGCCTGTACCCGACCAGTCGATTGATTATGTTCTGATTATTTCTGTTCTTCACCATATTCCTACCACTGAACTACCATTATATTTGAGAGAGTTTCAAAGAATCCTTAAACACAACGGGAAGGTTCTTGTTCTTGAGCCATGCTTCCTCGAAAGGAGCAGGCTCAGCAATTCATTTATGAGGTTTTTTGATAAAGGTGATTATATACAATACGATACACAGTACATCAGAATGTTCAGCAGCTGCAATTACAGGGTGACGGTAAAAAAGAAATACAAACAGTTATTTTTCTATAACAAAATACTATTTTCTGCTGTTCCTATACATTGATATCTTCCTCGTGCAGCAATACTACACCTTAAACCTGTATCCCGCCCCCCAGACGGTCTCAATATACTGAGGATTTGACGGGTCTGCTTCAATTTTCTCACGTATCCTTCCAATATGCACCGTTATGGTTGCAGCATCACCAAGGGAATCAAGCCCCCAGATTCTCTCAAACAGTTCTTCTTTTCCAAACACCCTGTTTGGGTTTTGTGCCAGGAACAGCAGGAGCTCAAACTCCTTCGGGGGCATTATTACCTCACTGCCATTCACATATACCCTTCTGGAATCCTTCTGTATTTCCAGACCTCTTATCATTATTGAGGCATTCTTGTCTTTATCCTTTTCTTTAAGCCTTTCATACCTTGCAATATGGGCATTTACCCTTGCAACCAGCTCTCCAGGACTGAAAGGTTTTGTTATGTAGTCATCTGCACCCAACCCAAAGCCCCTTATTTTATCAACATCTTCCTTACGGGCAGAAACCATCAGGATGGGGAGATCCTTCTCACTGCGTATCTGACGCAGAATTTCAAAGCCGTCCGGTCCAGGCAGCATAAGATCAAGCAGTACAAGGTCGTATTCTCCGGTTCTGGCTTCATTCAATCCTTGCTCACCGGTTTTACAAATCTGTACCGAGTATCCATTTATCTCAAGGTAGTCTCTTTGGAGTTCAGCGATACTGCTGTCATCTTCAATAATCAGGATTCTTTTCACTGCAGCCACTTCCTTTCAAAAGGGGACATTCCCTAGACCGTCAAGGAATACTTCTTGTTCACATTCAATACGAATACTTCTTGCGGGTGTGTCCCCTTACCTTATACCTTCCTCAGTGAGAATATTATGCTGGTGCCCTGTCTATTCTTGCTTTTTGCCCATATCTTCCCTTCATGTCCCTCTATTATCTGCCTTGCTATTGCCAACCCCAGACCGCTGCCGCTTCTCTCACTCCGCGCAGAATCAGCCCTGTAGAACCTGTCGAAAACATATGGAATATCCTTTTCATCTATTCCAGGCCCATTGTCCCGGATTTCAACTATAACAGTTTTATTCGTCTCCCTCAGAATCACATCAATTCTGCCCTGTTCCTTATTCATATATTTCTTTGCATTATCCAATATATTCAATACAACTCTCTTGAGTCTTTCCCTGTCTGCAAGAACTTCAACATGATTTTTCAGCTCGCTGGAAAACTCTGCTGTCACCCCATCCTTCTCCATTTCGATGGAGAGCTCGGAAATACAATCACTCAGAAACTCTTGTATATCGGTTTTTTCAAAATTAAAGGGTATCTTTTTCAGGTCGAGCTTTGAGTACAGCAAAAGGTCATCAATCATTGAATCAACCTGGTCTGCCTTAGAATGTATTGTATTTAAATATCTCTCAACCTTTTCAGGGCTGTCGGCTATTCCGTCAAGTATACCTTCAACGTATCCTTTTATTGCAGTTATGGGCGTTCTTAAATCATGTGATATATTTGAAAAAAGCTCTTTCCTGTTTTCGTCATATTTAATCTGATTGCTTATGGACTCCTTGAGTTTAACCCTCATCTGTTCATATGCAGCGCATAATTCCCCCAGTTCATCGCTGCTGCATCCGGTTATTTCATAATCAAGGTTGCCCTGCTGAATCGCTTCTGCGCCCTCTTTCAGCTTGTGTAAAGGCTTTACTATGCTTTTTGATACAAAATAGGTTAATACTGTATTGGTAATGATAAATGATACTGCGAATACACATACAAGAATTATTATGTAAGTATGTGCAGCCAAGCCTTCCTCCCCGACAGCTGCAAGTAATACTACTTCGCCTTTTTGTTCATTGGAAAAAACTACAGGTATTGTTCTGGCTATATACGGCGTCCCATCTAGTAAAACCGGCCTTGGAAGCAGTGAATCGTTATGTCCGAACAAATGCTTCTCAACATCGATGGAACTAATATTCCCGGTAGAAAAGACAATCCTCTGCTCCTTCCGGACTATCATCTCCGTACCGCTGTCCTTGAGATTGTTGGAAACATGTTTCTGGTAATCCTCATCAAGCAGGCTGTCTGGTGAATACTTCAAAACCTCTCCATCTGCCTTGAAGACTTCATACTGGATTTCAGCAAGTCTGCCCATATTCTTGTATCCGATATTCATATCAGAATAATTATTATAGGCATATATTATTATAAAAGAAGCTGCAATGGTAGCTGTCAGCGGTATAACAATCATTGCAGCAAATGAAACAATTAACCGGTTTCTAATACTCATTCCTTCACCCTGTTAAAAATCTTTTTTGTCAAACATGTAGAACCCTGCCGTAAAGAATATTATACCATACGACAGCATCATTAGAAATTCCCTCAGGAGCTTTGCTGCAGGAATAGTCCCTGCAGTCCACATGCTGTACCAGTTGAGCATCGAAGTGACAAGCAGAGCAGCATACTGGGGAAAAATTAACGCAATTACTTTAAATAGTATGAATAGTACTATTGAGAGAAAGAAAACTATGGTTCCGCTTTTTAAAATATTGGCCATGAATGCTACCATTATTGCCAGTATCAGCATGGGGAAAATTGATACTGCATACGATACAAGAACCCCCCAAATTCCCGACACCAAATTTTCTGCCGGACTGAGCATTAACCCCGCTCCAAGGGATACAATCATGACAATCAGCAGGTTAACAGCTATAAATATACCTGCAGCAGCTATCTTGGCCGTATAGAGTTTAAACCTTGAAACCGGTCTGAGCAGGGTAACCTTCATGGTATTCTTTGAAAATTCTCCTGAAAAGGAATCTATGATAATCATTGCTGTAAAGAGAGGCATTATGGTATTCACAAAAAACTCCAGCACCAGCCTTGCAAAAGAAATACTGTCGGTTGCTCTTACACCTAAACCACTCTGAAAGGTTGAAACCATTAGCTGCCCAATTACTGCTGTAAGTATGGCAAGTATTATTATTACTATAGTCTTCTTCTTTCTGTATATCTTTTCTAATTCATTCTGCAGTGCGGCTGAGAAACTATTCATCTTTGTCCACCTCGCTTATGAAAAAGTTCTCCAGTGAAGAGTAATTCTCAAGTATCTTGCTTACATCCTCTACTTTAACAATTTTGCCTTCATATATTACTGCAACCCTGTTGCAGGTAAGCTCCATATCATGTACGAGGTGGCTTGAAATAAAAAACGTGGATTTTTCTTGCTCGGCCAGCTTTTTAATTATTCCACGCATTTCTACCATGCCTTCGATATCCAGGCCGTTTAAAGGTTCATCCAGTATGACCAGTTCAGGTTTTGATAGTATTGCCTGGGCTATTCCCAGTCTCTGCTTCATACCGAGTGAGAAGTTTCTGACCTTTTCATTTTTGAACTTCAGAATACCCGTGATTCCAAGAACTTCGTCAATTCTGTCTGGAGTTATATCCTTGTAGAATCGCGAAGCAAGCTTGAGATTCTGATAAGCGGTTAGATATTCGTAGGATTGTACGGTTTCTATAATGGCACCAACCCTTTGCATTGCCTTCTCAAACTCTTCAGTGACATCGTAACCAAAGATTCTGACATGCCCGCCGTCAGGCTTCATCAAGCCGGTCATTATCTTCATTGCTGTGGTTTTGCCTGCTCCGTTCGGCCCCAGAAATCCAAAAACATCACCCCTGTGTACATCAAATGTGATGTTTCTTATTCCACGGTTATTTTTAAATACTTTTGAAATATCTTTGACCTCCAAAACCTTCTCCATCTATTTTCCCCCTAAGTACTGAATAATCAGGCATTTATATATAATTTAGTATCTATGGTAGACCCGGGCATATGGCTGGGACTTGAACCCAGCCAAAGCCCGGGCCTACGGGGCTATCTTACTCAAACACCTTATAGAACTGTCCATGCTCCAGCCGGCTCTCTATAGGAGCCAGGAAAATTTCGGTGTGATTAAAGTGAAGTCTGACTTTTTCCTTATCTCCCTTACTGTTCACGAACTCAAATTCAGCCTGGTTAGCTCTGATTGGCCTGACCATCATTGTCTTTGTGGAACCGTCTGCTCTTACCGGCTCCGGATAATTCTCCTCAACAAGCCTAGCCTCAAACTCAAACTCTTGGTTCTGTTTTTCTCCATCAAAGCGCTGTTCGCTGTAGCTTCCTCTTACATATTTATTGTCTACCGAATTGATTGTTATAAATCGTACGGCTTTCCTTATTATTTCCTGGTCTTTGATTTCAGTTACTTCATTTTTCCACTTGCCCAGGTACCTTTTATCAATTGTATACTGATTCTCCAGTCTCGTGACTTTATTTATCTTAACTTCCTTACCAGTAAGGTCGGGCTTGGTTACATGTGTTGAGTTTATATCATACAACTTGAATACTACATCAATTGTAAGTTCATGTTCAACCCCATTCTTGTCCTTACCGAATATTACAACTGTACCTAATGTCTTATTTACAATATTATCTTTGGTTATGTCTGCGTTTCCATTTACTTTTTTGATGTATATTTCGTCAACTATCTCAGGGAAAAAATCCTGGTTGTCTATTCTGGGTCTTTCGTTGACAAATTGTTTCACTCCCAGGGAAGCCAGCGCATTGGCCAGTGCAGGTATCTGGGATTCATTTAAGGACCCGAATACTTCCAGACTTTCATTATCCTTTTCATCTACCGATACATAGTTTCTGAGGTCACCAACCACAGCATCAAAAACCCTTTCCATGTCCTTTGCTCTTTCCTCTTCGAAGGGGTTCCTGAAGTGGCTTTGGGCCACAGACATGATGTTTTCAACATCATACTCGGTTACAATATAAGCATCTTCATACGGCGAATGGAATATCCGTGTCTTACTGTCGGAATAGGTATACGTTTCCTGTTTCTTACCATTTGCATATTCAATTGAATCGGTACTTTCCTCCGTGTTGTTCTTAATGTCCACTTTTGCCAGAGTTTTCTTTTCCATTATAACCTGGCCGTTATCCTTCAGGGAAACCATTGTTTCAAAAGTGAAGCTGTCAAACTGCTTTGTAAAAGCAGCTGCTGTATTCTTAATCGCACTCTTGAATGTTTCATATCCTGATTTTGCAGTTATGTCGGCAAATGCCGTTGCAGTGAACAACAGAATCCCTGATAATAAACTGACTGTAATAAGGGTTTTTTTCTTGTTCTGCATTTTTTATTCTCCTTTCTGTTTTGTCAGGAGTTGAAGTGCTCCTATAATTTAATTCTATACTATAATTATGTACTTTCAATAAATCAAAAATAAACAATTTATAAACTTTTCCAGAGGCCGCCTTGGCTTTATCTTTTACCAAAATTAAAGTATAATCAAGGTATATTATAAACAGGATTCTTGGATTCAGGTGGAGTTTTTTTCTCCATCTGAATCTTAGAAGCCGTTATCCAGGGGCGTAGCGCCGCTTGTCTCCCACTTGAAGAAGAGGGGAGTCTTAGCGGCGGTAGTCATCGGATAAAAAGGAGCCTTGATATGAAAGACCCTAGAAATAGAGGAGATATTGCGGTGGGAGCTAAGGTCCTGGTTGTTCAGAAACAGCATCAACTGACCGGCCAGCTGACCGAGGGAACGGTTGCGAATATTCTGACAAATTCCTCTTTTCATCCCAGAGGAATTAAAGTAAGACTAGATGATGGGACTGTAGGAAGAGTTCAAAAGATTCTGGAATGAAACTGATTCCCTCAGATTCAAGGTGAGCCGGAGACGTGCGGGGATATAACTCCACCGGCACGTTCCCTCCTTGTATTCAGGCTATCTTCTATTAGCCTTCTCTACATTTATTTTTCTTCCATTAAGCTTATAGTTCTTCATTGAGGCCAGGACTTCTACAGCGTATTCGTTCGGCACCTCAACAAAAGTGTACTTGTCAAAAATATTTATTGAACCGACCTTCTTCCCGGGAAGGCTTGTGGTAGCCGAAATACTTTCAATAATATGTCTGGGCTGAATATTGCTGCTGCTTCCGATATTTATAAAAAGCCTTACCATCTTATTCTCGGTCTTCATTGCCTCAATGCCTTTGCTGTATTCGTCCTGGTACTCAAGGTTATTTTTCTGGCCGCTTGCCATCTTCAGGAAGGCTGCAGCAACGTCCAAGGCAGTAAGATAGTTTCCCTGTTTATCACACAGGCTGGCATCTTCAAGCATGTTTTCGATATAGCCTACATATCTGGAGAGATACCCCTCTGCTATGGTTTCCTTAAGTTTATCCAGTATATTGTTTATCTTCTTCTCTTCAACATCCATTGGTGAAGGAGGCTTAAAAGGCAAAATAGTAGACCTCGTGTATCTTTGTATATCCTTCAGCTTATACAACTCCCGGCCAGTTACAAAGGTGAAGGCCCTTCCATTTCTCCCTGCACGCCCCGTTCTTCCGATTCTGTGAACATAATATTCTTCATCATTAGGTATGTCGTAATTCATGACAACTTCAATATCGTCAACATCAATTCCCCGTGCAGCTACATCTGTAGCTACCAGAATATCAATAGCTCCTTTTCTGAATTTTGCCATAACCCTGTCTCTTTGAACCTGACGCATGTCTCCATGAAGTGCTTCGGCCATATAGCCCATTGACTGCAGAACTGAGGCAAGGTTATCAACCCGCCTCTTGGTATTGCAGAAAACCAGAGACAGCTTGATATCATTGGTATCTATTAATCTGGAAAGCACTTCGGCTTTGGTTGATTCCCTGACTTCAACATAGAACTGCTTGATGTTGGGTACAGTCAGTTCCTTATGGGCAGCCTTAACAAAGATGGCTTCTCTCTGGTATCGGGCTGCCAAATCCATTATCTCCTTCGGTATGGTTGCTGAAAAAAGGATTGTTTGCCTCTTTTCCGGAGCCTTTCCCAGTATAGTATCGATGTCTTCCCTGAAACCCATGTTAAGCATTTCATCAGCTTCATCAAGTATAAACATTTTTAAACCGGTCAGCTTAATGGTACGTCTTTTCATATGGTCAAGGATTCGCCCAGGCGTTCCAATTATTATCTGTGGACGGTTTTTAAGCGCTGCTATCTGACGCTCAATTGGCTGTCCGCCATAAACAGGCAGTATTTTTACGCCTCTCTTGTATTTTGCCAAACTCTTGAGCTCGTCAGACGTTTGTATTGCAAGCTCCCTTGTAGGGCATAGAACCAGAACCTGTATTCCTTCTGCTTCAGGGTCCAGCATTTCTACGGCAGGTATTCCGAAAGCACAGGTTTTACCTGTACCTGTTTGCGCCTGGCCTATAACATCGCTTCCTGTAAAAATATTGGGGATTGACTGGGACTGTATTGGCGTTGCCTCTTCAAATCCCATTTCTGCAACTGCCCTTTGAACTTCCTTTGATAAGTTCAATTCTTCAAATCTTAAATTCTTCATTCTAACTTCCTTTACTCAATAATATTGTTTGATTAATACAAGCAGACTCAACAGCTTATATATTTGATTCTCAGGACCTCAGTCTGGGGGCAAGCTATAGAGCCTTTGGAAGGTTAAAGGACCAATGCTTAACAGAGAACTGAAACTGAATAAGATATTAAACTGCTTGAACATAATAATTATACTCGGTTTCACCTTTTTTAGCAATAAAAAGAAATAAAATGCAATTTGCTTTGTAATCATTTTTTTATGCAAAGGCATGCTAACTAATAGGGTCTAAGGGGCGATAGCCCCTTTTAAATTTGATTTTCGGGGACATTCTCTCCTTAAAAAGTAATGCCCGTGACTCAGCGAGTGTGTCCCCTTTCCTTTTTGGGGATAGCAAACAATCCTCTTCACATGTGGATATTTCTTTGCTTTTTTCATCTTGTTGTGAATAACTTTCGCTCTACGCAGTCTTTACCAAACTTCTCATTAAATCAATTCTTTTTTCTTTTACCCTTCCGAGTGCCATTGCCAACATTACGCAAAGTGCCAAGCCACATCTTACTTTCATTTTCTGCATTCCTCGTATGTAATGATTTTCAAACCCAAAAGATACATCAAGTCTGCTGTTAACCCTTTCTACGGAAGTTCTTTTGTCATAGTACTTTTCCCATTTGTAGCTGGCTCTGTCAATTGGTATAAATATCCTTCTATCAGTTTCTAGCGGAATCCTAATTCCGCCTTTATATGGACATTTATCATAACAAGCACATTTTATCCCGCAATGTTCTGCTGGACAAAGCTTTTTTAGAGTTTTTCTTCCTGACTCGAAGCCTCCGCATCTCATTTCTCTTTTTGTTCCTGTCTCCAGACAATAGCAGTAAACTTCCCCTTTTTCATTGTAATAGATATTCTTTTTGTATTCTGTTTCTTCTTGCCTCATTACACGAGTATCTATTACAGGCTTTATACCAAGTTGGTCATAAAGCTTTATATTCAGCTTTGCATCATCATATCCACGGTCTGCTCCTAGGGTTTCACATATCTTTGTGATTTCTGGATGGTTTTTATCCAATTTATCTACTAATTCATGTCCAGTCTTTACATCTGAAGCAGAAGCCTTGGTAATCATATATTCAACAGGCAGTTCATAATTTGCATCAACTATGAGATGAATTTTATAGCCGAACCATTTTACAATCCTATTCCAAGTAGTACCGTCTCCCCTTACTCCTTTATATTCTTTTCTTCCGAAATCTGCATCGTTATCCCTTCTTCCATCTTCTTTTTTGTTCTTGTTGAAATGAGTTGACAAGGATTGAATTGCCTTGCTATCTATTGCTAAGTCTTTACCGAGGTCAGGAATTTCAGCCTTCAGGTATTCTACAAGTTTCCTAAAAATCTCATCGATTTCTTCTTCATGTTTTAATAACTTCTTTAAAAATCTTGTATATACCCATTCGGGAGGTATCTTTAAACCATCAAATCCGCACATGCTCCTTAACTGCCCATTCCTTGATAACTCTCTTCTCAAGCTTTCTATCGATACGTGTTGGAACACCACTCCTGCTAAAATTGAATTCCACATTGCCCTCACAGGATAATCATTTCTGCCTTTTTTCCTTTGCTTTTCTAGCTTTCTCATTAAGTTCTCATCTGGCATGTATTCTAGAACCAACTTAAGTCTTTCTAAGTCTCCTAAATTTTCAATTTCACTCCATACAAACAAGCTCATTTGTGGTATAATAGCCATAGGTGATACCTCTTTCCCAAGTGTTTGGTTCTATTTGTCAATTACCATTATACACTACGGGCAAGCGGGTTTCACCTGTTTTTTACCTATGGGTGCAATTTATTTGTTTTTCTTCTTTGGCTTCTTCAAAAGTCTTATTTTTCAAGGTTCTTCTGGGAGAAAATTTATTTTATCGTTCCCCAGACTTCTTCTTTCAAGCCTTTTTCATAACATCGCAATTTGCTCATAAAGAAATTTGTTACTCTGCTGTCTCGTACCATAAAGGAAAAACCCCGGGCACATGCCAGGGGTAAAAATAGAACCTTTTATTCGTTTACAACCGTGAGGTCACAGTTTTTTGAACTTACAACTTCACCGTATACCCACAGGTTGCCTACAGCAGTGTACTCACCAGGCTGGTCTACTGTCACCCGTTCAAATGGGTCGAACTTGTCGTTCCCAACCCATATTTCGGCTTCATCGTAGTCGCCCTGGATTTCGATGTTGAAGTAAAATCCTTGCCCAACCTTGACCGTTCCGGGAGATGAAAACTCTGTTATTCTGCAAGTTGGACTGTCATCCTCATCTTCATCCTCATCATCACCGGTTGTGGTGTCAACGTACACAGCTCTGGATTTCTCGGATTCCTCTCCATCCTCGTATACCGCCAGGACTTCGTACTTATGCCTTTCTCCAGGCTCATAGTCGTCATCGGTATACTCTTCATCATATGCCTTGCCGATGTATCTGTTGTCACGGTATACCTCAAAGTAGTCTACATCCTCGTCGCCGCTCCGGTCTATATCCCAGGACAGCCAAACTTCCTCATAATTGGGATAAAACTCACCTTCAAGGTTTTCAGGAGCTGGGTAGTCCTTGTCTTCATAAGTCTCAACGTATACCGGCCTGGACTTCTCTGATTCTTCTCCATCCTCGTATACCGCTGAAACTTCGTACTTATGCCTCTCACCCGGCTCATAGTCGTCATCGGTATACTCTTCATCATATGCCTTGCCGATGTATCTGTTGTCACGGTATACCTCAAAGTAGTCTACATCCTCGTCGCCTCTGTCTATATCCCATGATAGTCTAACTTCCTCATCATCCGCATCGAAGATGCCCTTAAGGTCTTCAGGCACAGGATAGTCTTCATCCTTATCGGTGTTGACGGTTATCTCTTTGGATTTGTCTGACTTGGAACCGTCCTTGTAATATGCTACAACATAATATTTGTATTTCTTCCCAGGTTTCACATCTTTATCTTTATAATTGGTCCTGCTGGTTTTGCCTATCCTTTTGCCGTCCCGGTAAACATGGTATTCGTCAACTTCCTTATCGCCATCCCATGTAAGCTCAACTTCTGCCCTTTTCTTATCGTATTTTCCTTCCAGGTTACGGGGAGCATAACGGTTATCATCTTTCCAGCCATATCCGCTAATGTAAGCTCTGTTAATCATAGCTGCGGCTTCGGCCCTGGTTATATTCTGGTTAGGCTTGAAATAACCGCCAGGGTAACCAGCAACTATACCTTTCAGATAAGCACTGACGATGGTACCAAAGTACCAGTCTCCCGGCCGGATATCATGGAAGGGTGAGATTCCGCTTCCGGATATTGGCCCGGTACACCGGTCAAGAAACGCAGCCACTTCTGCCCGAGTAATAGGGGAGGATGGCATAAAGTATCTTTCTCCATCGTGGAAGGTGCCAAAGGCAAGATTCTGGGAAGCCATGATTTCTGCATATTGACCATCGTTGTACATGCCTACATCAACAAACTCTACAGAATCTCTGTTCCCCCACCCGATGTTGTTTTTCAGGACAAGCATTTTGGCAAATTCTATACGGGAGCAGTTGGCTTCAGGATTTCCTGCCGGGAACGCCCCGATTCTTTGCATCTGGCGCACATCTTCAGCATACCACTTCTCCTGATATGCATCTGCATAATCCTGAGGCACCGCGAAGCCTGCTAAGCAGAAAAATAATAAAGCAGCCAGGACTATTAACTTTTTCAATTTAACATCCTCCTTATAATTTTACTTCCATAGTTTTTAACGATCTTTCAAAAACACATCTTCTTTACACTTACACATCCCTCCCTAACAGAGTACTTGCATTAAACCACAAATATATTAAACCAGGAACACATTCTGGTTAATTGTTCAACTTCCACCCAGAAAAATGTTCCCGGATTGATTAGAATTATTTTATTTTAAAAATGAATATTACTTCTATTATATATGCTGCTTGTACAGGAATCAATATACTCGAATGTAATTTAATGTAATTGTAACAATCTGAGAGTCCTGCAGCAGTAAAAAGGGGAGCGTCTCCGCCCCCTCCCTTTTACCGCATTTCTTCGTCACCGACCGAATCTCTTCTGTAACTGTGATTTCTTGCAGCTTCTTCAATTTCTTTAATGGCCCAGTGGCTGGTCTTGACATCCCAGAAGGATGACTTGTTGATATTCAGCTGGCCTCTGAAAGTAAATCTGTTCAGAAGCGTAACTGCTTCAGCCCTTGATATGGTCCTGTCCGGTCTTGCTGTCTCATCCGGATAACCCTTTATTATATTCATTCTGATTAGCTGTTCCATTTCATCCATGGCCCAATGATTAAGCAAATCATCTGCATGAATCCATATTGTCTGCACATCATGAACATTCAGCTTCCTTGCAAGCACCGCCGAGAACTCCGCCCTTGTGACAATATTCTCAGGCTTGAATGTTCCATCCGGATAACCCCCGAACAGACCTTCCCTTGTGCAGGCGATTATAGAATCGTATGCCCATGTGCTCTTTCTAGTATTAATATCCTTATAAGGATTCATGTATGAGTAAGCACTGCTTGGGGTTTCTATATTGAATAACCTGACAAGCATTGCTGCGAATTCTGCCCTTGTCATGCCCCTCTCCGGCCTGAAACTTCCATCAGGATATCCGTATATATACCTCTGGTGATAGCCTGAAGCATCTGTTCTGAATATCATGTTCCGAAGCATGGATGAATCCTGGCTTGCACCATTCTTGTTCAGTTTGGCGGTAAGCATGACTATCCTCTCATCCATACTTGAGCTTTCACATCTTACCTTTACAAGCAGCCGTCCCGACTGAAGAGGCTCAAGAGTACCTAAGTTCCATACTACTGTATTGCCCTGTATTGTCCCCTGGTACCTGTCGGTTACGCTGAAATCCTGGGGAACGTTAAATACAACCTCAATATTATCCTGATGGCTTCTGGTACCGTTGTAATAATCTACATAATAGAGTATTTCCTCATTAACCGCATACTTAATCCGGTCTTCTGCATTTCTTAACTCGACCTTAAGGGTTTTAACATTTGGGTTGATGGTTCCTTCCCCAGGTCCTCCGGGATATATAATATCACCGCCTATAGTATAGAAATAGGATTTCCAGCCGCTGTGGTTCCGGTTGGGTGAATTATCCTGGGCATATACCCTGAGCGTATGTGTGCCCGTGGAATGGGGCGCTGTTATAGTCACCGAATTTGTATAGGTCACCTGATTGGACGAATCGTTGTCCCACTGGTATCCGATTTTGTATATTCCACTCGGGTCATTTGCCGAAATGTTTATCACCCTTGCTCCGGGCTGAATGGTTCCCGATGACGGATACACATATACCGTCGGAGGTGTATAGTCGTCAGACTCTCCCGATGAACGTGTTGTAAACGTCAGGTTATACGGAGTATTGGGGTTTCCTTGCGAATCCTTTACCGCTCCCTGCGGTATATATATTGTATACTGTGTGTTGTAATACGGTGTGGTTGTATTTACAGTAAGCGTGTCTCCACTCAGGCTCTGGCTTCCCAAATAGGAGCCGCTGCCTGAGATTGTTATATTGTTATAGTTGCTGCCCGATACCACACTTTCATTAAACCTGAAGGTTACGGTTCTATTCCTTTCCACGCCTGTAGTACCGTTCCCCGGCGAAGTCCATATAACATATGGGTTATCATTGTCTTGTGAGGTTACTGTTCTAAAGGTAAGACTGTAAGCCTCACAGTTGTTTCCATTGGAATCCTTAACCGCGCCTGCTGGAATATTAATAGTATACTGTGTATTGTAGTTAGGTGCAGTAGTATTTATAGTAAGAACTCTATTGCTTATACTCTTGGCTCCGAGGTATGCTCCCGAGCCTGAAATAGTTATATTGTTGAAATTTGTCCCCTGCAGTATGTTTTCGTTGAAGGTAAAGCTTACGAGCGGATTTCTCTCTACCCCTGATGCATTTTGCGCTGGATTGGTCGATATAACATAAGGTCGTGAAGAATCTCTATGTATGGCTTCAAAGGAAGCCTGCTTCTGAGATTCGTTACCGGCATTATCCCTTGCAGTAGCCCTGACTGTATGGGTTCCTGCAGTAAGTGTTATGGACTGTCCCTGGTTCACAGGATTGTTGTCGAAGTATATGTTGGTTGAGGCAACACCCGACTGGAAATCCTGAACAATTACATTTACTACGTAAGAGTCACCTTCGTAGTAAGGTGTGTTCAAAGGTATGCTGATGGCCGGAGGCGTATCATCATTAGAATAGGAAGTACCAACATTAAAGGTCTCCTGCTTCTGCGCCTGGTTACCGGCCTTATCCCTGGCTGTAACATTAATAGCATGTGTACCTGCAGTTAGGGTTATGGATTGTCCCTGAGATACGGTATTATTATCAAACCTGATGGTTACCGTATCAACTCCTGAACCTGAGTCAGTTACAATTACATTTACAACATATGTGTCTCCCTCCTCATAACCTGAACCAAGAGGAATGGTTATAGTGGGAGGAGTGGTGTCGTTTTCAACTGCATTTAAAGTAGCCTGCTTCTGTGCCTGGTTTCCGGCATTATCTCTCGCTGTTACCCTGATGGTATGGTATCCGGCACTAAGGGTAATATTCTGACCCTGAGAAACGGTCGAGTTGTCAAAGTAGATTGTGGTTGAAGCAACCCCTGAGCCCGAATCAGTTACAATTACGTTTACCGTGTAAACATCTCCGGCATAGTATGTACTATTCAGCGGAATACTGATTGAAGGAGGTGTTGTATCGTTAGGCGTTGAAGCTTCGGCATTAAGGGCAACCTGCTTCTCTGCCCTGTTATCTGCATTATCATACGCTACGACTCTAACAGCATGATACCCTTCGGTCAATTGAATACTCTGACCGTTATTGACAGGTGAATTGTCAAAATAGATTGTCGTAGATTTTACACCCGACTCTGAATCGGTTACTGTAACATTCACGTTGTAATAATCTCCTGCTGTATAACTACTTGCCAGCGGTATTGATATTGCCGGAGGCGTTGTGTCGCTTGCAGCACTTGCTTCTGCATAGAAAGCTGCCTGTTTTGTACTCTGGTTTCCTGCGTTGTCAACAGCAACAACCCTCACTGCATGGTAGCCTTCCTCAAGCAGGATTGATTGTCCCTGTGATACAGACCTGTTGTCAAAATAAATTTCTTTACTCTTTACTCCGGACTGGTAGTCTGTCACAATTACATTTACCGTGTAATGTTCTCCGGCAGTATAACTTGTCTCTAGTGGAATACTGATAGCCGGTGGAGTGGTATCTGCTGCCAGCACCTGTATTGGGAATAAGGTAACAGCTGCAAAAAACACCATAAGCACCAGACTAAAAGTGCGCTTTATTTGATTCATACTAATTAACCCCCTGTATTTTATTTATATAAATTTTTGTTTTATATTTAGTTATAAAAAAGCCCGGTTTTACATGTCATCTTTCTACCAGCAGTAAAACCGAGCCTTTGGTTTATTAAGTTTTGTCAACCTAACCCTTAAAACCAATCCAGTTTTTAATCCCATCTTACAAACATGGTACTGCTGATAAACCATTCATACGTCTTACTTGTATTGAATACATTAAATATTTATCTCTTAGTAATTACATTATTATATTCTAATAAAAATACTATTTTTTAAAAACGTATTAATGTTAATAGTAATACAGATTAGTAAATTTTTCAAGTATTTTACTTTATAGAAATATTACAATTTGGTTAACTTTTAGAATCTACTCCTGATGCGTGTACTCCCTGAAAAGCACGGTTTCTAGAATAATTGGACAAATATCGGATTCTTTGTTATCCTGTCATAGAGTTCAATAATTATATAAAGGAGAATCTGATATGGAAAAATCAAAAGTACTGGCTACGGTCGGCCCCAGGGAAATAACCCAGGATGACCTTGACGCTTTTTTGAAAGCACTTGACCCAAAAGTAGCTGCACAGTTTCAATCAGGTGGAGATAATAAAAAGCTGCTGGAAGAACTTATCAATCAGGAACTCTATTACCTGGATGCAAAAGACAAAGGTATCGACAAAGAGGAAGAATTCAAGGCTGAAATAGATAAACTTAACCAGAACTTTCTCAAACAATATGCAATTTATAAACTATTAAACAGTATAACAATCGATGAAGATGAAGTCCTTGATTACTATAACCAGAATAAATCCCAGTTTAATTCTCCTGAAAGTGTTCGTGCCAGCCACATTCTGGTTAAAAGTGAGGATTTGGCCCATGAGATAGTTAAAGAATTGAACAGCGGAATGTCCTTTGAAGATGCTGCCCAGCAGTATTCAAACTGTCCGTCCAAGTCTCAGGGCGGTGACCTGGGTTATTTCTCAAAGGGTAGAATGGTTCCCGAATTTGAAGAAGCAGCGTTTAAAATGGATGAAGATGAAATAAGCTCGCCTGTCAGGACACAATTTGGCTACCATATTATCAAGCTGACTGATAGGAAGCCTTCTGAACAGCAGCCCTATGAAGAGATTAAAGAGCCGCTGACTCAACAGCTTTTATCTCTCAAACAACAGGATGTTTATTTTAAAAAAGTAGATGAATTAAGGAATAAATATGAGGTCAAAGTAAACATCTGATTAAGGTTACTCTAAAATAACTAAGGAGCTAGGGTACAGTTTTATCCCTGGCTCCTTAGTTATTGTGGCTGGTTGAAGCAAAGTGGGACGGAAGAACCGTCCCCCCGTCCCAAATCTCACTCCTGTAACACTCGGTGTAGCAGAACATATTATGTATAAAAAAATTATAGGAGTAGTGATTATGTTAAGTACAGCTAGCGAAATATACTTCTGGTCGGGAATAATGCGCGACCATGCCGAAATGTTCCTTACATCACTGTCATCAAGGGAGCAGTCATTCATCCGGGAGGCCTCGTGCTTTAAGAATGCTTTCTCTGCATTGAGGGATGACGCAAAAAGACTACATGAGAGCCATAATCCGTGCACCGATTTGTCCCTTGTCAACAGGGCTTTTACGCTGCTTTGTAGTTTTATAAACTATAAGCGCCTTGCAGTAAGAAAACTACTAAAGTGTGAAATTGAGCTTGGCCTCGCGCCAACATTTATAAACCACATGATAAATGAAGCCATGGAATTCAATAGGGTATTGAATATACTTCAGGCCAATGTGCCGATAAATCCGGTAATGAAAAACATTCATCTTCATAAAATCTGGCTTCCTGATGCTTCAGGTCATGCTGCCGCAGTAGCAGCTGAACTGGACCCTACCGAAGCAATGCTCATCAAGGAAGCCGAAGAATTTAAAAAGGCTTTTGACAATCTTTATATCAAGGCAGTAGAGTTAGGCCAGATGCTTGAGCGTGCATGCCTAGAGAACGGCTCTCTTCAGTGGCTTAATACCCAGGTAGAAAAGAAAATTGATGAATTCATCTGCTTCCTGGATAAGGTAAGAGACCTGAGAAAGGCATGCAAGGCCCTGGGAACATTAAAGCCTTTTATTCCCGACCATATGATTAGGGAAGAAAAATACTATCTGGCTAAAATACACCGGATGTCCGAGGTGCTGAAGCAGTTACCTCAAACTTGTGTCCAGAAATAGTTTGACTTTTGTCAGGTATTGGTCAGGGTAGAGTCTTAGACTCTCAACATGACCGGCTCTTTCTGTCAGCCAGAGGAGAGCATGTGGGTTATAACTTAAACAGTTATATAATGCTTCTGAATCTGTGCATGAAATAAGCCTGTCTCTCTTGCCGTGGATAAGAAGGATAGGCTTTTCTTTCATTTTTCTTACTGCCTTAATAGGAGATATTTCGTTTATATTTATCTTATATTTCTGAGCATAGTAATCGACAAACCAGTCCCTGCAGGGAAAATGACGAAGAACCGACCAATATGACAAATCCCCCAGATTGCTTGAAAGTAGGTTTAAATTGCTTGGCAGCCTGTCCAGTCCATTGGTAATAAAGTCACTAAAGTCACTGAAGGTACTGTCTGCAATTACAGCATCGAGTTCTCCTTCATCTGCAGCCAGAATAGCAGTAGCTGCACCCATTGAGAACCCAAGAACCCCGATTTTTTCACCTTCGGTGCCGCGCTGCTTCACATAATCTACCGCTCCCAGGAGGTCGTATTTCTCATAGTACCCAAATGATATGAAATCTCCTTCTGACTCCCCCTGGCCTCTTAAATCAAAGGTCATAATGTTATATCCCTGAGGAATCAAATACTCTACTATCTTCTCTGTACGTCCAGCCATCATCCTGTTTTCATCAAAACCGTGTACCAAAAGCAGTGTCTTATTGCTGGGGGGCCTTGCACTAAAGAATACTCCGTGCAGATTAACATGTCCTAACCTGCTCTCAAACGTGATTTCTTCAAAAGGAAACTCCTTCGGATTCAATGAAATATCAATCTGGTCCACATTCCTTCTGTGAATCAAGGAGCTGCCAACCCTGTGATACATAAACAGGACAGAAATAACTGCAGCCAGGGCAGTTAAAAATGCAATTATATAAACAATCCTCTTAGTTATATATTTGTGTCTGATATTCTGACTCAATTTACACATCTCTACTTTTCTTTACATACTGTATGCCTATCCTCTTTCTCAGCACATCAATCTTCTGTCTTTTGTACATAACCCATATTATCGTCCTTTAAATCTATATACAGAGTTCCATCTGTGTTAAGTGCCGCGTAGAATACATCTTCAACTTTTTCAATATTCTTTTTCCTGAGTTCCTGGTACAGCCATTCAAAAGAAAGATTATTCTGCTTTAAATTCTGCTCAAATATCTCTCCATCCTTGATTATCTCTGTGGCCATTCCCTTATAACTGGTCTCAATGCCCATATCTTTTGGAGTAAGCGGCTGGCTCTGTGATTTCTTAAGCACGCTTATCTGTCCATGGGGCTCAAGAACGGCAAACTCCACATCCTTCATGTTGAAAATATCTTTGGATCTTAGCTGCATTTCGAGGTCATCCAGGTGGTACCTAAGTCTGGATAGGTTCTTATCCAATATTTTTCCATTCTGTATGAGAACCACAGGTTCCCCCTCGGTGAGCTTCCTTACATGGGCACTTTTCATGTTAAGATAGCCGAATAAAACGGTAGAAAGCGCCAGCACCAGCGGGCTTAGTAAAACCCACATCCCTTCAATGGCTTGAACAACATATGCTCCCGATATGGTTCCAATGGTTATACCTATGACATAATCAAAGAATGACATCTGGGACAGGAGTTTCCTTCCTATCAGCCTTGTAAGAGCAATAAGCATTGCGAATATCAGCAGTGACTTCCACAGAACCGATATTAAATGATCCAATTATGCCACCTCTTGTCTCTCATGTATGCGATGATTTATCAATATCTATTATTCCCAAACATTTCTCACATATTATTAATCCGCTTTTTTCCTCTTTCCTGACATAAAAGGCCCAATTCTCTAGCTAAAGTGCTTCATAATAAAAAGAATGTATAAGTCAGTTAAGTTCTACCCAGACTAGTAGATGGCAATCACTGCATGTAGGGGCGTGAATATGAGCATTGTTAATCTTACAGTTGACCTTGTTTTTGGTTTTTTTGCATTGTTTATTGCTACTAAAATCCTGGGCAAAACACAGATAAGCCAGATAACACCGTTTGATTTTATCTCGGCTATTGTACTTGGAGAACTGTTGGGAAATGCTCTATACGATGACCAGACCGGTATTCTTTTTATCCTGTATGCACTCTTTTTATGGACAGCACTTATTCTCACAGTTGAAATACTGGGTCAAAAATTCCTTAAGTTAAGACCTTTTTTTCAAGGCAACCCTTCTATAGTAATACGTAATGGAATGATTGACCGGAATCTGCTAAAAAAGAACCGGGTGAATCTTAATCATCTTCAGACTCTGCTTCGTGAGCAGAACGTGTTTTCATTCCGAGAAGTTGAGTATGGAATTCTGGAAACCGATGGTTCCTTAAGTGTTCTGAAAAAATCAATCTACCAGAAACCTACCAGGCAGGATTTGAACCTTCAGCAGAAAGGAGTCTTTCTCCCTGTAACTCTAATAAGCGACGGAAAAGTACTATGGGATAACCTTAGTTCGATTTCAATGAATAAGGAGTGGCTGGAGCAGCAGCTGTCCGCATCGGGTATAAAAGATGCCAAGGATGTCTTCTATGCTGAATGGCTTGAAGGAGATGGCTTACTTATTGTACCCATGTATATTGAATAGCCCGGGAGCACCTGCTAGACACCCCGTCTCCCCACCCTAACACTCCTATCCAAGAGGTCATGAAGCTTTTCAAACAGTAAACCTGCCATAAACCATGCCGGTGCCATGTCCAATCTGATTAGACCGTTTACAGAGTACGGTGTGCTGCCTGAATAGTCCCAGGGGCATAATCCGGTAGTACCTCTGATAATCCACCCTGTACTGTATTCAATACTCCAGATAATGCCCAGCCATGTTAGGCCTCTGACAAACCATTGAATATGGCGGATTCTATTATGAATGGGTTCAAGAAAAACGGCAAGCCCATAGATGGGAAACATCCAGAGATACGTGGTGCCTGCTAATCTCACATCACCTCTTATAAGGGACTCCAACCCCGTCCATATAATTTCCATGCCCCATCCTGCAAAACCATATATAATAAATCGTGTAAGCATATATTTAGTCTGCGGTGAAAGATATTCAATTATCCTAATATAATTTGCCAGATTTTTTATTAAAAAAGCCGCATAGCGGCCTTTTCGGTGGTTAAGCTACCTCATCCCTATTGCTGTTGGTTCTGCTTCTGGGTTTGTCCCTGACCCTGCTGTTGAGTATTGGGTCTCATGTTTGACAGCGCCTGGGGTATTTTGTCCATCATCTGGTTTAATCCGCTTTTTCCTGCTATTGACAGCATGGATATGTTGTCATTGTCATTATCAATAACTACCACAGCATCAGTATTGATTCTTGCTCCCAGTCCCAAGCCGGTCCCGGTATTGGTCGTGCCGGTACCACCTTGCTGAGCAGTTGGGGTAGGCATAGCGCCGCTTCCATAACCAAAAGTTACCGATATTACAGGAATAAGTGTCTTCCCTCCATAGGTAACAGGTGAGCCCAGTACTGGTTCCTTCTTTGTAAACTCCTCCAGGTTTGAAAAAAGGGTATCAATGTTTTGAGAAAAAGATTGATTCTGTTCCATAATTGTCCTCCTTTAGACTTTTGTTTTCTTATTTTTCCTATCTATTATTTCCTCTTAACATATTTATTAATACCGAACCTATATTAAATTTTGCGCTGGCACTGAGATAAATATAGTCGTTTGCTGCAAAGAAATCCGGTCTGTGCCTAAGTGAATCTACATTTATAAAGCTGGAAACTGTATTTATGGCACCACATGTAACCCCAGTTATTGCAGGGTCTCTGAATCCATAACTGGCCTCTATATTGATGTCCTTCAGTTTAAGGGTACTCATTATATTCAGCCTTCCCCGCCTATGCCTGTCTTTAAGCACTCTTCTTATAATAATTTTATTAAACATATATACCATTAAAACCGACTCGGTATCTTGATTCGTTACTACCATTTTAAAAAGCGGAGATAGCCACAGGATTATTAAATCCATTTGCTCTTTATCAGAATTAATTAAAAATAATACCTTTGCAGCTGCAAATACAAGCAGAAGTACCAAAACAATTATAACTATAGTCAGGCCTGTAATAAAATCCACAGGAAGTACCTCCGTACCCGGTCGTCAAAATTAATTCTTGGTTCTGAACTTTAGTTTAACCAATTCAGGACTGATTATCATAACTATGTTATCTTCTGTAGATAATGTCCAGCTTCTTTTCTCAGTAAGTTTTTCAAATTTATTCTTACTTTAGCCTGTTAAACATATAATTAGATATGTTTTTCTCTCAAGGTGTATACAATCTATGATTATAATTTTGACTCTAAAGAAAGCCAAACTAGCCCTCTCTGTTCTTATTGCTGCAGCATCTATTGCTGCACTAGGCTTGCATTATTATTCTTCCTGGACATATCAGGAGGCAATCATTAATGAAGAGCTCTCCCAGATAATACAGATGCACTTTGACACCCGGAATAAAGCTGTTTTGGAAGAAGACCTGGCAACAATGAAATCTCTGTTTGATACGGGCAAAAGAAACGGAATCTGGGCATATGAGCATGAAGTAATTAAAGCTAAATATCTGCGGAAATGGTCTGAAAAACAAGGTGTAAGGTTTACTGATATAAAATCCAGTGTAAAGGTACGGCGGTTGGATTCAAAAGAAGATGAGCTTTCAGCAAACCTTGCAGTTTCAACCGAGTATAAATACATATATCAGGATGAACCTTATGCAATTAACTCTTTCAGGATTGGCACATATCATTCCATGAGAATGTCAAAAAGCGACAGCAGCTGGCTGGTAACACGACAGTGGTATACCGACCCTTTCGCTGACTCCTTGCAGCTGGATGAAATTAAAACAGAGTCGTCCAAAGCATATATTCTATCGCAAGAAGCCAGGGATTTCACAGATTTGAATAAAAGGAGAATCAGTGCTGTTGAATATGCAGACCGTTACTGCGGCGCAGCCAATAAAATTGAAGACGGATTCACATACAACAAAAATTACAGAAACTATAACGGCATGGGAGGAGACTGTGCAAACTTCGCTTCACAGATTTTACATGAGGGGGGCAAGTTCAGAAAGACACATTCCTGGAATTATAATAAAGGTGGAAGCAGCGCCTGGGTGAATGCCAGCGCATTCAAAAACTATATGCTGTATAGTGGGAGAGCTTCTTTAATATCCTACGGGAATTATCACAAGGTCCTTAAGACTTCTTACAAGCTGCTGCCCGGAGACTTCGTAGCTTACGAGAAGAAAGGTGATATTACTCATATATCTGTTGTAACAGGAGCTGACTCAAAGGGATACGCTTTGGTAAACTGCCATAACACTGACAGATACAGGGTTCCGTGGGATTTAGGATGGAGCAACAAAGGCATCAGGTTCTGGCTGGTTCGTGTTCATTATTAGCACTTCATTATCTTCCTATGATTCGCTTCCCGTCCCACCAAATGAAATAACCATAGTCTTCCCTTCTTTTGGTACTTCAAATGAATCTGGGTCGACGTTGAACTCATTCAGCGAATGACGAAGGTCAACAGCTGGCTGGTCTATAGGCCTCCCAGTACTCATTTGGAAAGTTCCAAAATGCATTGCCAGACTCTTTCTTGAGCCAAGGTCCAGATGAGCTTGAACAGCATCTCTTGAATTCATGTGTATAGACTTCACGAATTCTTCCTGATCCCAGGCACCAATCGGAAGCAGTGCAAGGTCGGGCTCCCCCAGCCGTCTCCGGATTTCCTGAAAATGAGCTGAATAACCCGTATCGCCCCCGAAGAAAATTCTATACCGACCCAATTGAATCATGTAGCTTCCCCATAGGCTCCTGTTCCTGTCAAAAAGACTGCGGGCTGAAAAGTGTTGGGCAGGTGTAAATACTACAGTTGTTTGTTTCAACACCTCCAGGCTGTCCCACCAGTCCATTTCATGTACGTTGTCTATACCCAGTCCCGATAGAAGCTTACCTGCTCCAACCGGCACCAGAATAAGCGGCCCAAATTTTTCGGACAGCAATTTGATGCTTGAAACATCCATGTGGTCATAGTGGTTATGACTTACTATAACCAGGTCAATCCTGGGAAGCTCATCAAACTCAATTCCGGGGTTCCGTACCCTTTTAGGACCGATCCAGGGTAATGGACTTGCCCGAAGAGACCAGATGGGGTCAGTTAGAATATTAAGTCCTTGCAGCTGAATCAGAAAGCTCGCATGATTAATAAAGGTAACAGCAGCTTGGTCAGTCTTTATATTGAGGTGCAGCTCAGGAACAGCATAATTGGGCTGCTGCTTCGGCCACGACCTTCGAAGAGCATATTGCATCAGAAACCTCATTGTCTTGGATAAACTGTTGTTTCCCTTGGGATTTGTTGGATTGAAGAACCTCTTGCCGTTGAAATGCTTCTGATCCATCAAATATCTCCTTTCTAAGCCCTTTACCTTCAGAGTATCATATATTCTGATAATTATTATACCCTAAAACCCTAGGCTCTCTCTAGCATCTTGCTATCTGTAAATAGATTCCAAATTCTCTTGCCAATGTTGGGAGCGGTATTTTGCACCTCCATCAACAGCGCACTCGCTATTGAACCAATACAAGGGGAGATAGACAAGGGTACTACTAAATGCAGCACCCTTTGGTCTTAGTTCTCAAGCATCTTTAGCAATCTTAAAAAATGGTTCGCTTCCCTCAATACATGGTCGCCAAGTAGGGGTACTATTATAGATTGAATCTTACATTGTAGTATTCCCTGCGTACCCTCTGCCTTGAAGTTGCTTATTTCCTTCGTAGCTTCCAAACTTTTTGCAGTAACAACTTCCGTTGAAGGAATAGTTTTACTAATTGCTGCTTTCGCCTTTTCTGTAAGTTCATCAAATTGCTGAGCAAAGTTATTTGCAGTGTTTATTAGCGCCTCTTCTGTAGGATCCAGTAACCCCCTAATGAATTTTGCATGTTCGGCCATTATCCTATTCCAGAATGCCTCCTGCCTTATGATTTCTCTTGCAGAATCAATATTGCTGCGGGTTTGAAGTTGTTGAAGCAGTCTAACATAAAGTTTGGTTTCTCTTAAGATATGGTCAATTAGTAAGGGATAATTGAAAGTAAACAGCTTGCAGGATAACACATTCGCCAAAAGCCTTGTTTTAAATTTTATCAGAGCATTACTTGCAGCTATGGCTCTTTGATTAAGCTTAAATAGTTTTTGTTCCAGCTTTTTAGCCTGTACTAGGTGAGAATCACCTGCTAATAAAGTTTCCGCTATTGTGATACTAGTGTTGATTGGTATTCCTGTAAAGAATTCAGTTGCCCGCTCAGCCTCCAACGTAAATGGAGTTACTATTTCATTGGACGCTGCTACTTCCGGGCTTATTATTCCATCAGAGAGTAATACAGCTTCATTTAGTAGTTCGCCAAACCGATTTTTTAATTCATCGGCTTCTTGCGCGAGACTAGAGTTTTTTGGCGTAAATCCTGCTTCTAAAAAAAATGAATGCTCTTTCATAATCCTAAGAAAAAATAAGTTAAGCTCCAGGGATTTCCTGATAAATCCTTCTCTTGATAACATGTTCAAACACCTCCTCTCGGTATACGTAAAGTGTCAACCATAATCATTATATTATTTGTGTCTGGAAAAGGTCCTTGCATTTGCTATTAAACAACATTAACCTACCCTGATATCTAAAGCTAAACCCCCGAAGGTAAATTCGGGGGTTTAAATTGTCTTGAAGTTTATTCACTTTTGTATTCGTTATAGTAGTTTATTACTTTTCTTACATATGTCTTGAATCCCTTACGCCCATTGCGCGTGCTGTATCGGGCATAAGCTGCATAACTTCCATAGCGCCCTTCGGTGACTTCGCCCACCGGTTAAACTGTGATTCCCTCTTTGCTACCGCTCTTACCAGGTTAACATCAACATTGTATTTCCTGGAAGCTGCTTGGATGCTTTCCTCAATAATTGTCATATTTGCTTGACATAATCTGTTGCAATAATGTAAACTTATTTCTAATTATTTATAAATTCGACATTTTTCTTAGTCAATAGAATAGGTTCTCCGGCAAGGAAGCGAAGGGAGGTTCCTTGATTAGTTAGGATTCGATAACCTCATTAATATATTCAGAGGACAAATTTAATAATTTACTGCGCAAACGATTAAACAACAGAAATGCCTTATAACCTTCCCAATTCCTGTTCAATAGACCGGGTGGAAGCATGGGGTCACTGCCTGCAGTAGAAAGATAGTCCCAGCCAAGGTTCAGAAGAAGAGCTACTGCCTGTTTGCTTGTAATATGTTCTCTTTCATCCAAATCATTATACCTGTTTATAAACTCTTTATATTCTTTTTCCAGCTGCTCAAGGTTCCATGTACTGTCAAGCAGCTCAGCCGGCCTGTGGATTAATTTACCTTCAACAACTGTAATATATTCTTCAACCTGTAATTCTTCTGCGAACTTTAAGATAGCTTGACTGAACCTATGGGGCGAAATCCATACACCTTTGTTTATCAAACCAAAACCATATTCCCTGAGTAATTCATTTATTTCTTCCCTTTTCTCTGAAAGGTCAGGTGGGAGGGTCATATTGACTACCTCCCAGTTATTGTTCCACCTTTCCTGACTGGACTTATATTTCAACGCAGCTGCCTCAATCAGTCGCCTCCATTCCCCAACAGCCTTCAGGCCTTGTTTGGCGATTTCATAATAAACATCCTTTCCTTTTCTGTAATTCTTTAATATGTTGGACTTCACTGCCCTTGATAAGCCAACCCTTTCTGCTGTTTCACTCTTTTCAAATGGTTCCAGCAGCCTGAATATTCTCTCAAGCCTAAGTGTGTGTAAGTCTTTCGGCAGTAAGAATGAATTAAAGAGAAACAACATTATACTTGCTATGCTATCCCGCTGCTTGATTATAATATCCATTAGTTCACCTTTCTTGCCAACAGTTTGTAATATGATAAACCTACCGCAAGTACTAGAACAATGTCTATATATACTTTGAACATAATGATTCCTATTAATGAAAATATAGTAGAAATTATTGTAATTGTCCAGTAGCTGCCTTTGCCTGGCCTGGTATTCAACAGATAGAATCCCAATATGGTAATCAACGTGGGACACGGGACAATTCCGACAGGTGCATACAAAAGATATTCGGCCAGACTGATATTCATGAAATGAGGGTATGCAAACCCGAATACCAGCAGTAATACTGCAGTAATGTCAATTACCCTTGACCCCGTGAACTCAAATATGTTTTTGCGTCTGAACAGTTCAAAAACAAGTATCGACGTAACAATTAAGAAAAGCAATCCAATGAAGGGATTCTTAAACACTACAGCGTGCAGAAATACTGACCCGGATACTACTGCAAGAAAGGCATTCACGATATGGCTTCTCAGTGGATTTTTAACCGTAAAGAATACCACTCCTACAAGAATAAAAGCAGCATGCAGCATCAGGTTTACACTTAGGTTATTGTTTGCAACCATGGTTAAGTAATTTAAAGCTTTTTCAATAAATAACATGTTAACAGCCTCCTTGTGTTACATTTATTATTATGATTTAATTATACGTAATTACATTTAATATTTCAAGTATTTTATGAGTAATTTTTTAAATTCACTTTCCGGGTCAGTCAGGTACTTGGCGGAGACTTAATTGGAAGCATAGGGATGGCAGACTGTGTAAAAATTCTAATCTTTTTACCATTTCTAAACTTCCAAGCATGTTCATTTTTCATTCTATTGCACAGGTTTGTTTATTTTATTTCTTCTATCATAACTCTGGCTTTAACCTATATTCTAAAAGTATTAGGACATTCTGTGTTTACTGGTTTTCACACAGTTTAGTACTATTAAGTGCCATAAATAAATTTTTAGTAATTGTGTCTAAGACAATATTATCGATATGATATGTAAGCTTCACAATTTACTTGTGTTCTGATTTTCCACTTTGATGGAAATATAATTTATTGCTTTAAAATATAAGAATAAAAAAAAGTAAAATAAGGGAAGGAAAAAAGCCATATATGTCGAATTTATATTATAAGACCCTCTTAATACTACTATAAGCCAATGGTAATATGTCATGTTAAAACTAGTAATAGGCTGGAAAAATTTCATTTAAAATTGCATATTATTCAGGGTATTTTAGTACAAAAAGGTATTCCTCGATTAACCCTCTCAACTAACTGGTAAAAGCAAGGAAACTCATACGAATATATTTCTCCTAAGGTTGAGTATAAAGACGGATGCTACGAAACAGAACGTATACTAGTCCAATTATTCTTATAGTATATCAGTCAGAGCGAGTACCTTTTTAGATGTTTTAGGGTTCTGCCCATATTAATAGTTCATAGAAGCGTTAAACTTAGGAGCGTGCAATATCTATCGCCCTATTTTTTTACTTCCAAGAAGTAACAGCGGCTGCCGGATAAAATTTGATTGATATTATCAGTTTAATATTCGCCTTTTGCTATTATGGGGCAAGCTTATGAAGATGATATCCCGATGAGCAGAATTCAAAAAGTATGCAACTGTTATAACAAAGCTTTATACAAGGAGGAGAAAGATGATAAACTTTAAAGAATGTATTGCATTAGTTATTTTATTATTTGTAATTAACCTAATGGCTGTGCAAGTAGGAGCACAAACTGCAGAGCCGGAAAATGAGGCAGCAGTTTTCTTGCAAAAAGCAGGATTGCTGAAAGGTGATGATAGTGGCAATTTAATGTTGGATAAGCAGCTAACAAGAGAGGAAATGGTGGTTATTCTTAGCCGGCTGTTAAAATCAGAAGATGAAGCTAAGATTTATCCTGTAAGAAACTTGCTGTTCCAAGATGTGCCTGGTGTTGGAGAATATCGGCATTATATAGCGTGGGCTAAGGAAAATAGTATTCTTAAAGGATATAGTGAAGAGGAATTCGGATTTAAGGATTATCTGACCGGATGGCAAGCTGAGGCTTTGCTGGTAAGAACATTGGGCTATACGGATATACCTGATGAAGACATAGCCGATAAGGCTCAAACTCTGGGAATTTTAAGAGGTGTTGAACTTGAGGAACAAAAACCGATTTTACGCGGAACAATGGCATTGCTAATGTATAATGCTTTGAGTTCGAAAGGTAAGGACGGGAAAGTACTAGCTCAGAAATTAGGTATTACTATGAACAATATTAAGAGTGGAGTTTTTGTACAGAATGAAGGTTGGGTTTATTATAGTAACAGCGCAGATGGCAACAAACTATATCGGATCAAACCTGACCAAACCATGAATAGCAAATTGGACGATAGTGAAATCAGATCCCTGGATGTCAAAGACGGTTGGGTCTATTTCAGTAACGCTTCTGATAACGGCAAATTATATAAAATAAGAATAGATGGAACAGAGAAAACCAAACTCAATGATGATAAGTGTAGCTATATTAGTGTTGCCGGCAATCAAGTGTATTATGCTAATGAATCCGATAGCAGCAAAGTATACAAAGCGAATCTTGACGGCACAGGCAAGGTTGCATTGAATAACGATATTAGCGCTTTTTTAAAGGTGTCTGAAAACTGGGTTTACTATAGAAACATGCAGGATAATGGGAAGCTGTACAGAATCGAAACAGATGGCAGCAATAGAGCAAAACTTACTGATGACCAAGCTATATTTGCAAATATATCTGGGGATTGGATTTATTACATTGCACTTTCTGGCAATCAGATGACATTATTTAAAATCAAGGCCGATGGAAGTGATAAAGTAGAATTGAGCAAGAATCCTCTGGCATTAATAACAAACAATGCTGGCGCGGAAGATGCTGAAAACTTTAGCGAGAATATTTACAATAATACCGATGGGGATTGGGTTTATTACAGCAATCAATCAGATGAAGGTAAGCTGTATAAAAAAAAGACTGATGGAACAAATCAAACAAAGCTGGGTGACGATCAGGTTGAATTTGTCAATGTCTCCGACGGCTGGATATATTATATAAATAAATCGGATTATTGGAGGATTTACAAGGAGAAGGTAGAGGGCACAGATAAAATAAGCGTAAACAGGGATTTCAGTTCAGACATGGTAGTACTCGGAAACTCAATTTATTATAGAAATATGCAGGATAATGCCAAATTATACAGGATTGGAACGGACGGCAGCAACATGATAAAGTTGATTGACGAACAAGCTATGTTTGTAAATATAGAAGGCGATTGGTTATACTACATTGTTCCTTCAGAAAGCAATATGGAATTCTATAGAATCAAATCAGACGGTACTGAGAAAGCAAAAATTACCGAAGACGTAATGCAAATAACAGCAAGCAATTAAGTTGAAGAATATAGGGGGATTTCCAATGGGGGGATTATCAGAACTGGTATGGAGTTTGCGGGCCAAATCTATAGAGGTGCATTCTTTCAATGATGAAAGCAAGGATGGCGAATGGCTTATTAATGTCTTTATCAGCGAATCAGACATCCAGGGCTGGGAGGAATTAATCAGACGTTTAAATGCAGTTTTTAATAGGCCATACAAGTTTATCAGGCAGGAAACAAAATCTACCGGGTCAGAATTATGCACCATAGTTTTTAATACTGCCTATAATTCCAATAAGTTGGAAAAAGAAGCAGAAATCCTGACTCAGGCTGTTATCAAGGAAGAGTTCAAGGTTTATCCTATTTACAGCAAGAAGCTTTTTGATATAAAACTAGGAATCAGCTGCAATAATAATTGTATTCACTGTGTGATTAAGCCAAATGTTTTTAATATTAAGAACCAGTATCCTGAAAGTGTAGTGCTGGATTCCGGGATTGGGATGCAGTGTTCGCGCGATTTGAAATTTTCTGAAGCAGTGGACATACTTGAAGGAGTTTCCGATGTTGGTACTATTGTGTTAACAGGGGGAGAACCCACTATAAGGAAAGATTTTATAGATATAGTCAAATGGATTTATTATAACAAGCCATATGCTGCGGTTGCGCTGCAAACAAACGGAAGGAATCTTTCAAACAAGGATTTAGTAAGGGCACTTAGAAGGTATACCCGGAATCCAACATTTGCAGTTGCCATACATGGCTTGGAAGAAACGCACAACCTTATTGTAAATAACAGGAAAGAATTGGGGAATCCTTTTAAGGAAACTATTCAGGGGATAAAGAATTTAAATGAAGTATTTAGGATAGACAGAAAGATAAGAACTGAAATAGTTTTATCAAATCTCAATATCGAAGAAATACCTAATGCGGTTAAATTTCAATATGAGGAATTGGGAATCAGGATTGTTGGAGTGTCTTATCCTCATTTGGCTGGATTTGCTGAGGAAGATGTAAAGAAGCTGGCACCAAATTTATCGGAAGTTTGCAAACTTTTGAATTCCCTTAATAAGCATGCAGCAGCTTGCGGCGATTTGGACATATTCATTGAAGAAGTCCCTTTTTGTATATTCAATCAATTGGAGGGGGAAATAGTTCTCAAGAGCTTTGAGAATCGAAACAAGAGTAATGCGGTTCTTAATTTTATGGGAAATCAAAACAATAACTTTCATAACTGTTGGCTGAGTGAACATGTAAAGTTCGATGCATGCAAAGGCTGTGCTGTCGAAAATGAGTGTGTAGGTATTTGGCAGGAAAGCAAAGAAATAAATGAGAAGCATATAAAACCTATATTAGACATCTCGAGCGATATGAGCAGGTTCTTGAAGATAAATTGGGAATGCTGAAATTAGATTCTTTGACTGGGGGGAGACTTAATTGAAAGGGCTAAAAAATAAGATTCTATCTTTTTTGAAGAAAGAAAAAATAGAGGTTTTACATTTCAAAGAACCCGAAAACAAGGATTCAATATTTAAACAGGATGCAGAGCTTGCAATAAGATTGACTGAAGAAGATGCACCGAAGTGGAAGTACTTTGGGGAGCAAGTAAACTCTTGTAAAAAAGTAGCTATTGTTATCTTTTATGACGGTATCATGAAGTTTATATTTGAAGGAACTAATGAAGGAACTAATGAAGAAACTGAAGATAATTTACTAATTACAAATCTAAAGACCTTTTATGATATGCTCAAGAGAAGGTATTTTTTAGTTTGTCCAAAGGTTGAAAAGTTCTCTATTCTTATAAAACCTACCCACAGGTGCAATCTTGACTGCAGGTATTGCTATGACAAGCCCTATAGGGAAAAGATTAAGGAAGATATGTCAATGGAGACCTTGGATAGAACAATAAAACTTCTTTCAGAATATACCCGGGAGGCTCATATAATTTGGCATGGAGGCGAGCCTACCATGGTTAGCCTTGAATGGTACAGAAATGCATATGAGCAAGTGCTTTCCAAATATCCCATGACAACCTTTACTACCGGCATAATGTCAAATGGAGTTGCTTTTAATGATGAGTGGCTGGATTTATTTAAAAAATATAATATAGATGCAGGTATAAGCTATAATTCCTCATATCAATGCCAATTAAGATGTTCAAATCAAAATAGAAAAAGTAATAGCAAGGATATGAAAGTTATGCAGCACATTGAAAATACTCTGATAAAAGCAAAAAAAGATAATTTTAATATAGGAGTAATAGATGTCATTACTTCACTGAATTATAAAGACCAGATTCAAATATATGAATACTACAAAAAACTGGGTGTGCATGTTAGTATGAATCACATCTTTCATACTCCACAGGCCGAAAGGAATAAACTTGAGGTTTCTGCAAAGGAGTATGCGGAAGAATTCCTGAAGTACTTTAAATATTGGTTATTCGACAAGGAGGGTGTATCAGAAAGGTCGGCGGAGGAAGCTCTGGCAACTGTTATTGGTACAGGGAGGGTAACCTGCAAGCATACTGACTGCAGGTATCAATGGTTGGGAATTAACCCCATCGGGGAAATATATCCTTGCGATAGATACTATCCCGAAAAATATAAAATTAGTACGGTTTTTGACTTCAGTAGTATCCAGGATGTGTTTAACAGCGAGGGTTACAAAATATATGCAAATGAGGTTCAGAGACGATTTGACACCAAATGCAAGGAGTGCGGGTATTGGTTTGCCTGCAAAGGGGGGTGCAATGGCTCTTCATTTGAAGCCTCGGGAACTGTGCAAGGGGTTGAAGAATTTGCGTGCGAACTATTCAGGCTTAAATATGTTGGAATATATGAGATTCTTAGAGATTTAGATTGGGTTGGCAGTAAAGAGTTAAACCCTGTAGCGCGGAGAATGATGATAGAGAAGCCGTTCTTCAGTGTGAGAGAAATAAAAGCTTTCATGGAGGACACAGGCAAACAGTTTGAACTTATATATGACAGGGAAAATCTGTTGGATTGTTCCGAACATCAGGTTTTTAGAGGTGTAAACTACATGTATGACAATTATAAATATGGAATGCATGTGGATTTCACAGATTCATTTGATGAGGATATTGTCCGGGTAAACAAAGAAAGGAAAAATAAAGATTTAAGCGAATACCTGAAGAAAATGGCTGTAGATGCTGTAAATTCTGGAATCAAGGGATGATGGGAAGGAAGTGGTAGTATGGTATTTAATGACAGCTCTTTGACTTTTGATAAATTTGCGGTGATTTCTACTGTAAAACTGAATGTTTTTCAAAGCTTTTCTGTGACAACCTCTTTTGATACACAAGCTTGGCAGGAGTTCATAAATACCAGGATAGAGTATGAGCGGACACAGCCGCAAACTCTAATCACTAATAGTCATACAAATGCCGGTGTTCATACAAATACTGATAATCACAACAATTATTCAACTCATGCTGAACATAATAACCATACGAACCATACAAACCATAGCAACAGCCGGGTACATACAAACCAGACCTCTCACTTAAACCAAATCCCGCATACAAATACTACAACACACTCAAATATAAATATAGAACATTTTAACTCTCCAGCATGGCATAGCAATATAAATATAGGTCATGTACAATCACATTTAAATTGGCCCAGCCATAACAATATGAATTGGTGGTACCACATGAACTGGGTTACCCATAGTAATATGCATACGGATTACAACCTGCATACAAATAATATTCATCCCCATTTGAATAACGGTGGTGGGCATTATAATGAAACGCCGCATTCAAATTCAACAGGCAGCCACTCAAACACCACCCCGCATACAAATACCACTACAGGACACAGCAATAGCCCTCATGTAAATAATCTTATACATTCGGACAGCAATCCGCATATAGATACCGGAGGGCACAGTAATGCTTCAGGTCATAATAATTCAGGGTTTGACCATGAAAACTATGTTCCATCAACACCTGCATTTTATGATTTAACTACTGATAAAAGAATAGCCGGAACCACAACCATTGCGCTTTACAGCTATGATAAAAACGCCGACGGCAGTGGTTCACAGACTCAAATAAGTACGGATGTAAGGTATGACCTGCTTATTAGAAAGATAAAGAACCCAGATAGAACTGCCAGCGTATCGTCATGGAAAACTCTACTGAACAACAGCCCTCAGGATGCTAATGGAGGAAAAACCTTTGACCTGAACACTGTAGATCCTCTTGGGACAGGTAATACGGACCCGGCACTTACGGAAGGATACTATGAGTTAAAGGCTGTTGCGAGGAATTTACCTCAGAATGGAGTCGCATTCCAGAGTCAGGAGCAGGTGTTATCTGTTCAAATCAAGCAAAACCTGTCACCGGATGTTTCAATTGCTAATGGCAATGAGTTTATAAACTTTACATTCAGTAAATTAGGACGAACATCTCCTGCAAATATTTTTCAGGAATATAGTGCTGACTTGTACTCAGATTCATACTCCCAGCAGCAGGCTAAATATAATGGGATTTTTGTGGTAGTAAATATGAAAGACCCGGATATAGATAATTGGCAGAAAGGCAAAGCATATTTGAAAGCCCCGGATGGAACCACACTTGCTCAGGCAGATGTTATGTGGTCTGATTCGGCTTCAGATGTTGGCTCTCCTATAGCTGCGTCTAATAATGCTTCAAAAAAGGGGTATGTTTTCTTCAGTAAAGACTCTCTGGCAGATGGTGACAAGATTAATAATGCTCTAATCAGAATCGAAATCTCCGATTATATGGACTCAAACTGTACACAGCCAACAGGAGATGTTACTGTCAGAGAGACGATATCTGATGCGGATACAACACTTTTGCATATTAATATAGATTCAAGGGCAACAATAACCAACTTCACCGATAGGGTAACGGGAGCGAATAGTTGGATGGATGATGCCATTGCCTCAGGTAAACTGACCGAGGCAGAAGCGGAAGAGCTAAATAAATATTTCTTTGGCGATGAAATAGTATGCAAATTTGTGATAAACCCCCAGGGAGGAGTTTTTGATAAGTATATATTAACCTTTAATGCAAACACTAATAATACTCAAATAAAAACCGACTACATCAAAGTGGTAAAAATTGAAAAGGGCAGTACGGTTATTCATCATGAAGACCCACCTATATACCAGAGTACTAATTCCAACGTACTGGATTTTGCGATAGATAATCCTGGTAACAACCCGGTTACGGTATACTGTAAATACAAGTTTAGTAAAAACTCGGCAGAGTTAACTATGGCAAACCTTACAAGCAAGGTAGCAGTTACACCACAGAAAGATGGTATAGATAAGGAGACAATAGAAGGAAGCAATATAATAAGAATCCGAACTGGAAAGATTATATACAGATAAAGATAGCTCCGACCATAAAAGAAGCGCGGGGACGGTTCTGCTGCTTCCCCGCGCTTCCTATAACATAATCATGCTACAAAAATAGTCTCCCAGAATCAGAACTTTCTTTAAATATTATTCTTTCATCCCTGTATAAATGAGAATTGCATCCCTTAAAAAGGCAGCTGTACCCGGCTGCTTTTTATCATAATACGCTCTGAATCTTTCATCTTCAACATACATTTGAGCAAGGCCGGCATGTGCCTCTTTGCTGTATCCGCTCCAAAAATATGTTAGCCACTGTTTGTGTAAATCTGCTGCCCTTTGAGCTATAGGGCTGGCTGGGTTACCGTTTCTGAAGGCTTCATGTAATACATCCATTAATTGTTCTCCAAGGCTGACTACAGCATCATACTCTTCCTGACTCATGTTCTTTATTCTGTTATTTGATTTATTGATGGTATCATCTCCGTACTTATCACGAATTTCTTTCCCGAATTCTTTCTCGTTATCATCAATTATTTTTTGCTTGAAACCTTCAAATTTTTCTTTATCGGCCATTCTAATTCCCCCTTCGGTTTGTGCTAAGGTTTTATCCACATTAGCTATTAACAAATCTAACTGCTTTCTTTTTTCAAGGAGCTTCTCCCGGTGTTCTTTCAGTGCTTTCACTCCGTCAAAGGAAGGTGAAGTTATTATTTCCTTTATGGAGTCCAAGCTCACACCTAATTCTCTGTAAAACAATATTTGCTGCAGCCTGTCAACTTCTGCACAGCCGTAAATCCGGTATCCTGACGAATTAATTCTTGCCGGCTTGAGAATTCCTATTTCATCATAATACCTGAGCGTCCTGGTACTAATACCTGCGATGACAGCCAGCTTTTGTATTGTATACTCCATACATTTACCTCCTTGCATGCTTATCATATACCTTTACGTAACGTTAATGTCAATAACTATTTTAAATCACTTTTTAATCGATAATATAATACCGGTAGATGCTCCAGGCATGCTTCAACAGAGGTAAAGCTACTAGGTAAGGACTTCGCAGAAGAAACTGTCATAGGACTAACAAAAGATATGGACTACTATTCACGTGGCAAAGTACTTCAGCAATTGTACAATATGGGTGATAATATCTCCAGTTGTCTGGATGAAGGTCAAGTCTTTGAAGGGTGGTTCGGAGAAAAGGTTAAAGAGTTCGTAGAAGGCTGCATGCCTGAGAAACCGAACTTCAGAGAAGATGAGGTTAGACCACTTTTGGAAAGTGCCAAGCTGAATCTTCCCAAGAATAATGCTGGACATTTTATGAGAATGTCACGTTTACTTATTAAGGATATATTTAGACACGCTGATACTCGGCATGAAATGTGTGTTGAGCAATGGGTATCCGACTTCAAAGGACAACTTGAGGGCCAGGACTTCTATACTCAAAAAGTGGTTGAAGATTTCAACGATGCAGCTAACCCCGAGGAAAAGAAAAAAATAGTAAACGATAGGCTGCCCGCAAGCGAAACTGCTGAAAAAGCAAAGGTTGATGACATAAGTCGAAAAGAAGCAATAGTTGAGCCAACTCATAAGCGAGGAGATAATTCAATAAGAAAAATCCAGATGAATTTAAAAGAAGAACCTGAAAGGGTAGGTCCGTAATTGCTCGTTATTAATAAAGCAGCAAGAGTTTACATTTCTAAATTATGAAAATCTTCTACATCCAGACTAATCAAGTCTTTTTCTGATGGATTAGATAATAATACTACCCTGTTGGCATGATTTGAAATTACCTTTTCAAAGATATTTCTAGCAGTTCTTCCGTTGGCAAAGCTTTCATCCTTATTTTCGACTAACATCCCGAATAATGAAAGTGCTTTCTCTGAAGACTCTTCAGTCAGCTTATAACCTGACTTACTGCACATTTGTTTAAAAATATTATTCAGCTGGTCACAGGAATAATCCTCGAAAACAATAACCTTATTGAACCTCGAACGCAGCCCGGGGTTGGAATCCAGAAACTCCTGCATCTTTGCGGTATACCCCGAGACTATTATAATCAAATCTTCACGCTTATCTTCCATAACCTTTACCAATATGTCAACAGCTTCGTATCCGAAATCTTCCCTGGCCTTTCCAGCGACAAGGGCGTACGCTTCATCTATGAAAAGTATTCCTCCGAGAGCTTTCTCTGCAACCTCCTGCACTTTAATGGAGGTCTGCCCAACATAACCGGCTACCAACCCTGAACGGTCAACTTCAACCAGATGCCCCTTTGATAAAACTCCAAGTGATTTGTATATCCTGGCCAGCAGTCTTGCTACTGTTGTTTTACCGGTGCCCGGATTGCCGGCAAAAACAAGGTGAAGTGAAATAGCAGGGGTAGGTAGATTCTTTTCCTTCCGAAGCTTCCTTATGCGTACAAGATTAACAATTGTATTTACATCCTGCTTAACTTTTTCCAGCCCAATGAGTCCGTTCAACTCGTCCAGATATTCTTCCAGACAATCTTTACCGGGGTCTTCCACTGAACTACCCCTATTCAGTTCACCAATAAAGGGGTCAGTATTCATAAGATTAGCCTTTACCTCTGTAGGCAGCGGCTTAATTTGCCTGTTATCTAATTCATGCTCAAGCGACCCGATAAATTCTGTCCAGGTCTTAACCTCTTCAGCATCAATATTCTGGTCAACTGCTGCAGCAGCAATACAAAGCTCTCTTAAGTATTCAACAACGTACCTTGAGTAGTTTGTGTTTTTATAGAGGTCCACTTCAAGACATTTCTGAAAAAAAGCAGAGCATTTGAAAAGGTCTGTGGTCCATGACTGCAGTCTATAGAAAGCCATCTTCATTACTTCTTCCTGCGTAAAGCTCAGGTTATAAACCTTGTTTATCAGACCAGCCTCAAGCTCTGTGACAGCTTTATCACAGGAAATAATCTTTAACAGCAAGGTTTTCAGGTTATCCTTTAAGTCCTGCTTTATGTTCTCTCTGCTAGGAAAATATCCCCTCTTATTTATACCTTCAGCTATATACATAAGTTTTGAAATTAATCTGTAAGCCCTATCCTCAATATTTTCCACCGGCTGCCCTCTTTTCTTATTTACTCAATCAGTTAACCCTGTTCACAAGTTATTGTTCAATATACAAATTATATATCACCTCTTCCCATATTTCAAAATATTGATTAATGTGAGATTGATTTACTGTCTTTCTCGGGGTATAATAAAAATGAATTTTAAGAAAGGGAAAGGTATTTATTGATGAGAATAGGCTAGTTCAGCAAAATTAATTAGATTTTCTCAGGGCATGCTGTGCTCTGTTTTGTGCTGGATTAGCTTAGATATAAATTTTTTTCAGTATTCAATTCATTTATGTAGATTTATTTACGTTTACTGAGTCTTTCCAGCACACTTTTACAGGTGAAAGGAGAGATTTTTTTATGCTTATATTAGAGGCTTATAATGTAAAAAAATACTATGGAGACAGGTTAATTATTGAATTTGAAGACCTAAAAATATATTCAGGTGACAGAATTGGTATTGTAGGACAAAACGGGTCAGGAAAGACAACACTGATGAATATTCTTTCAATGGATGTTGAGCCCGACGAAGGCTTTGTCAGATATCACTGCAGCACAGCCTATATCCGGCAGTTTTCTGATGAGCCGCTTCAAGCGGAACAGAAGATACTAAAGGAGTTTAACCTGTCCCATAAATCAAACCAAAGCGTATTCAGTGGAGGTGAAAAAACAAGAATCAAGATTGCCAATGCGTTCAGCGCTGACAACCAACTGATTTTTGCAGATGAACCCACTGCCAACCTTGACTACAAAGGTATTGAACTCTTGAAACAAAAGCTTTCCGGGTTTGAATCACTATTGCTCATCAGCCATGACAGGCACTTGCTTGATTCACTCTGCAATAAAATTATTGAAATCCGGGATGGGAAAATCAAGCTGTATAATGGCAATTATTCCTTTTACAAAGAGCAAAGTGAAATGGAGTTTGAGTATGCACAGCAGGAGTATGAAAAATATATATCTGCAAAAACTGACCTTGAACACGCGATAAGGGATAGGCAAAACAAATCTAAATCCATAAGGAAGGCTCCTCGAAGAATGGGTAATTCTGAAGCAAGACTTCATACCCGCAAGGCAAATGAAAAGCAGGAAAAAATCAACAATGCTGTTAATAGTCTCAGAACTCGCCTTGAAAAGCTTGAAAAAAAAGAAAAGCCGAAGGGGCTTCCCACAATCAGTCTTGATTTTTCCTTGACAAACCCGCCTGAAAATAAAATTGTTATCTCCGGAGAAAAGCTAACTTTCAGCTATGGCAGCAGGAAAATATTCGGCAACACAGGATTTGAGGTTTGCAACGGCTCGAAAACTGCTCTCTGGGGCGAGAATGGTACCGGGAAGACTACATTGTTAAACCTGATTGCCAGTAATTCATGCAGCGATATATATATTGTTCCGAAAGCTAAAATCGGGTATCTTTATCAGGACTTTGAAAACCTGGAGGCCGGTAAGTCTGTACTTGAAAACGTAATGCGGGACAGCGTTCAGACACAAACTGCTGTGCGAACAATACTGGCCAGACTGCTTATTGCCGGAGATGATGTTCATAAAAAGGTGGAGTGCCTGAGCGGCGGTGAGAGAATAAAGGTGTCTTTTGCAAAGCTTATTGTTTCAGACGCCAATATTCTGCTTTTGGATGAACCTACAAATTATCTTGATATGAAATCCATTGAAGCGCTGGAAGCTATACTCTGTGACTACGAAGGCACAGTTTTATTTGTTTCCCACGACAGAGCATTTGTAAATGCGGTTGCCGACAGACTGCTGGTTTTTGAAAATCAATGCATAACTCTGTTTAATGGAACTCTTGAGGAATTTGAATTGGGCAGACAAAAAACTCTGGAACTAGCTAAAAGCGAAACAGAACGGATTGCAATACAGATGAGAATCACAGAAATAGTAGCTAAGCTTTCGGATACTCATGCAGATAAGGAAGCACTTGAAAATGAATACCAACGCTTGATTTCACAGCTTAAGTAGACACTGAGGAAGCAAGGGGACGGTTTTTCTGCTTCCCCTTGCTTCACAGGTCCTACTCAACTTCAACGTATATCGGGTCATTTACCTCAGGCACCGGCACTAATATAGGGTCATTTATATCTGGAGCAGGGATTATTACCAAAAAATATTCCATACCGTTTATAGTTACTAAATCCTTTGCCTTTCCTTGGTCTTTCAGCTCAAGCCTAATCTCATGCTGAGTTGTGGAGTACATATTTGTCTCGGCATAATTACCCCTTGCCGGAGCCAGAGCCAGAACCATAACTATTAACATAAGTGCAATCAGTATTTTTTTCACTCTTTCACCTTCTTTCTAATATAAAAACAGCCTAAAGCTATATCCACCAAGGCTGTAACGTGTGGAGAATCCGGCACTTAAAGCTTGCGTTGCTAATCTATACACAGCTTATTTTATCAAATCCAGGACGGTCTTACAATCTTAATAATAATAGCATATTTTCCATATTCCTGCTTTTACTTCCCTATCTGGCTTACACTAATCCTAGCAGATGTACAGTCTGGGCCACTACAAAACATATTACAATACCCGCAGCAGTAGGTACCAGAAATGACACTAAGGTCCACTTCCAACTCCGAGTCTCCTTTCTTATTGTCCAGAGTGTAGTACCACATGGAAAATGCATGAGCGAAAACAGCATGGTACATACAGCAGTCAGCCAGGTCCATCCATTAGAAACCAGTAAATTTTTTAAAGCCTCAAGACTACCAGGTTCAAGCATACTCCCGGCTGCCATATAGCTCATAATTATTATGGGTACAACAATTTCATTTGCTGGAAATCCTAGTATGAAGGCCATCAGGATATATCCATCCAGACCGATTAAGCTGGCAAAAGGCTGAAGGAAGGCTGCACAATGGGTCAGAAGGCTTAGTCCTCTTACATCAATGTTTGCCATAAGCCATATAATTACTCCAGCCGGGGCAGCAACAGCAGCAGCCCTTCCCAGCACAAACAGAGTCCTGTCGAATATTGAACGTACGATTATCCTTCCAACCTGAGGTTTACGGTAAGGAGGAAGCTCCAATGTAAACGAAGAGGGCAAACCCTTGAGTATTGTCTTTGATAGAATTCTGGATACCAGTAATGTCATTATTATCCCAAATAATACTATCAAGGTCATTGTCAGCGCAGGTATTACCGATTGATAAACCCCTGCCGCCCCTCCTATGAAAATTGTGGATATGGCTATCAGGGTAGGAAACCGACCGTTACAAGGTACAAAAGTATTGGTTATTGTTGCAATCAGGCGTTCCCTTGGAGAGTCAATAATCCTACAGCCTATAACCCCTGCCGCATTACAGCCAAACCCCATGCACATTGTCAGCGCCTGCTTACCATGCGCGCATGCCTTCTTAAAGAGCTTATCAAGGTTAAAAGCAACTCTGGGCAAATACCCAAGATCCTCCAGCAGGGTGAACAGAGGGAAGAAGATGGCCATAGGGGGAAGCATTACCGACACAACCCAGGCAAGTGTTCTGAACATACCCAAAACCAGTACTCCATGAAGCCAGGCAGGTGCACTCACTGCCATAAAGAGGGCTGTTAGCCGTTCTTCAACCCAGAAAAGGAATGTGGCTATGGCTTCAGATGGATAGTTTGCACCGGTAATAGTAATCCAGAATATGATGGCCAGAAGGCCAAGCATTATAGGTAAACCCATTTTTTTTGACGTAAGTATGCTGTCAACTTTCCTGTCAAAGCTGTTGTATTTCACATCCTCAAAGGTAACAGAATCACGTGCTATGCTTTCAGCCAGCCGCACAATGGCTAGAACCATTCTGTCCCGTAGGTTATCCGGGCTGATACCATTGCCATACAACAATTCTCTTGCCTCTGATATACTTATGCTCAGTTCTTCATCTTTAAGCAAATCTCTACCCAGATAATGGTTAAGTGAGTTAAGTATTGTTTCTTCGCCATCGATAAGCTTAATGGCAGCCCATCGGCTGTTAATATCCTGACTCATTAATTCTCTAATCCTGGGCTCAACAATCCTGATTGCACTTTCAATACTATCTTCATACGTAATGCTTATTGGTTTAGTAACAGTTTCCCTGCTGCATATCTTATGTACACTTTCCATTAACTCATCCAGGCCTTTGCTGCTTCTGGCACTGGTTCCAACTACGGGTACACCAAGCCTCTCCGAAAGTTTTTCAAGGTCAATATTTATCTTTTTCCTCTTTGCTTCATCCATCAAATTGACACACACCACTACCTTGTCAGTTATCTCAAGTGTCTGAAGTACAAGATTCAGGTTTCTTTCGATACATGTAGCATCGATAACTATTACTGCTGCATCAGGGCTGCCAAAACAAATAAAATCCCTTGCCACCTCTTCCTCTGCCGAATTTGACATTAGAGAATATGTTCCCGGTATATCAACCAGGATAAATCTTTTATCCCGGTACTCATAACTACCATGTGCATTTGTAACCGTTTTACCCGGCCAGTTTCCCGTATGCTGCTTCAAGCCGGTTAAGCTGTTGAAAACAGTGCTTTTACCGACATTGGGATTTCCCGCCAGGGCAATAACGGGGTTATCTCTATACTTCTGCTTAAGGTTAAGTGCATCGCACCTGAGCACCCCTGCACCAGTAGATTGACTTGACAGTCCCATGAAGCAAAATCACATCCCCTCCGATTTTTATTATAAGTATAAACTGGATTCAAACCGCATCCACAAGGATACGTGAAGCCTCCTCTGAGCGAAGCGCAATTACAGCTCCGCGTATGTTGTAAGCAATTGGGTCTCCAAGCGGACTCCTTTGTAAAGCCTCTACTTCTGTATCAGTAATCAGCCCCAAGTCGAGCATCCTTCTGCGCATGCTTCCATTGCAAGTGAGCCCTTTGACTCTGGCTTTCCTTCCAATAGGCAGAAGATGCAAAGGCATTGAATTCTCATTCATAAATAAACCCTCCTTACTGTTATGTCAGCTAATTATTTAGATTTCTTAAGCGGTGGGAAAATTTCTTTCCCGTGTCTAAGATATGAAAAATAAATGTAAAGTGTTACGAATATAATGTACTAAAATTGTTGTTGCTTATGGAAATTAAGTCTGAATTTGAGCTAACAGCTGATACGGGGTGTATTGCAATGAAGAATAATCAACAGTTTCATACTGTTCGTGGATATGAACTGCTGAAGCAGGAAAAAAAGCAGCTGACTTCTGCTATGGAAGATTATCTTGAGATGATATTCAGAAATGCCGGAGATGATGGTTATATACGTATTAATACCCTTGCAGAGCTTTTGAATGTACAGGCATCATCAGTGACAAAAATGGCTCAGAGACTGGCTTTTCTAGGACTTGTTGATTATAAAAGGTATGGCATTATTAAGCTTTCAGAAAGCGGCAGGGAAATAGGTGAATTTCTGCTTAAGCGCCATAATACCATTGAAACTTTCCTGAGGTTCATAGGGATAACTAAAAACATTCTTGTCGAAACTGAACTGATTGAACACAATATAAGCTTAGGTACTCTTGAGGTTATAGAATGCCTTAACATGTTCTTCAAAGATAATCCCGACATAATTGAAAGGTTTGAAGATTATAAAAGGAGTAAGGACGAATAGATTTTTCCGGCACATTGCATAAAATGCATCTAAAATTTTGTGCAACTTACACAATAGATTCCTTGGCTGTAACCGTGATATAATTTAAATATAGTTTCTTATTTATAATATTTTAATTTTGGTTCACGGTTATTTCTGCGGACATGACGTTCCTGTACCTGTTCATTGACTTGTACAATCGTTGTTGTCCGCATTTTTATATGCGTTCGTTGCTAATTTAGGAGTTTAACTCTTCTGAGGTTGGAAGTCATAAAATTCTTCGCCGCAGGCGAAAGGAGGATGTTTAAATTGAAAAAAATTTTCGCAGTCATGGCTTTTACGGTCGTTGGTTCAATAGTATATGGTACTCTTGGATTTGTAGTATCAGAAATCCTTTTACTAGACCAACATCTTTCGATGAAAATTGGCGCAGTGATAGGCGCAGCTGCGGGCGCTTTTCTCGCAATAGCTCACATCTCATTTGGCTGGCTTGATGAATAAACCCTCGAGAGAGGGTTTTTCTTTGTGCAATTAGTTTTGGAAGCAGCAGACCCGCCCCTGCGCTTCCTAATTATCTTCTAAGGGGTAGTTACGAACTATAAAGATTTCTACCCTTCTATTTTGGGCTCTTCCGACCTCTGTGGAATTATCGTATTTAGGCATATATTCACCATAAGCTTGGATAGATAGTTTATTAGGATTGAGTTTACCTTCTTCAATCATAAAATTCATTACATTTATGGCACGCATAGCACTTAAATCCCAGTTGGAACGGAATTTCTGAGTCCGGATGGGTACGTTATCAGTGTGCCCTACAACCTTAATACTGTTATCAAGATTTTTGAGCATACCGGTAATATGTATAAGTAGTGGAAATACTTTTTCGAGTATCTCAGCCTCACCCGAGTTAAATAGCACACCATCCTGTATTGTTATCTGAAGGCCTTCCCTGTTGAGCGTTACTTTAACCTTATCACTATATCCCCTATTCTCAATCTCTTGCTCCAGGTTTCTTTTGATTTCATTCATTTTATCTTCTTCATCTGTTTTGCCAGAATTATCCTGTGCAGATACGTTCTGCATTGGAATAACTGAAATCCCGTCTTGCTCCAGCACTCCTTCTCCACCTGAAAAAATTATATTGAATTGTTCACTCAGACTCCGGAGCTTTTCCTGATCAATCTGTCCCATTGCAAACATTACAATAAATAATGCCAGGAGGAGCGTGAGCATATCAGCATAAGGGATAAGCCATGTTTCATCAATATGTTCTTCATGATGTGCTTTTTTCTTCGACATTACTATTCACCTTCACTTTGGTTCTGGTTCTGGCTTTGATTTTCATTCTGCTCAAACTCCAATCTATCTTTAGGTTCCAACATGCTTGTCAGTTTCATTTCGATGCTTCTCGGATTCTCTCCCACCTGAATAGATAAAACACCTTCAATTATAATGCGCATAATTCTTATTTCTTCCTGTGATTTTCTTTTTAATCTTGTCGCAAAAGGATGGCATATTACATAACCTAAGAATATACCAAAAAGGGTCGCCACGAACGCAGCCGCTATCATATGCCCAAGTTTTTCAGTATCATCCAGGTTTCCCAGAGCTCCTATCAGCCCAATAACGGCCCCCAGAACGCCGAGTGTAGGTGCAGATGAACCTGCTGTTGAAAAGATTGCAGCCCCAGCACGATGTCTTTCTTCCATACTGTCAATCTCTATATTCAGAACCTCTTTTATGTATTCCTGCTCAGTACCGTCTACTACCATACCCAGACCTTTTTTCAGGAAATCATTATCTATATTCTGCATAATCTGTTCAAGCGACAATAAACCGTCTTTTCTAGCTATATGTGACATTTCCGCAATTCGCTTTATGATGACACGTGGATCTTCCCTCTCCCTGTCAGAGAAAAGAACCCCCAGGATTTTAGGAATCCGTAAAAACTCTCTCTTGGGGTAAGAGTTCATTACTGCGGCAAGAGTACCGACAAATATTATAATTGCGGCAGCAGGATTTATTAATACAGCAATACTTGCACCTTTTACTGCCATTCCCACAACTACGGCAAGAATACCTATAACTACCCCCATAACCAGAAGAATATCCATATTACACCTCTCAGAATTTACAATACTTATTTAATGCGAAAAATAAAAAAGTTTCAGACTTCAGGACACTAATCGGCCCATAGAATAGGAATTGCAACAAATGCTTATATCTCTTCGTTAGAGTACTGCCTGTCCATTTTAAGACTCCTATTAAAAATTATACCATAATATATATCGAAAAAAAACCACCTTAGCTAAACAAGAAATCTTATTGAATTACAGGAGCTTCAGCCACTGATGAACTATTTCCGCCGAGCTCCATTAATATGGAAACCCCTGCGGCTTTACACCACAGGGGTTTGGGTGGCTTTTGAAGGTTGTCCTTCTTTTACTTCAGGTTATTTCTGGTTACAAGATGGTGAATTCAGATTAAGGCCATTCATGTTTGACAGCTTAAATACCTTGCACTTTGAATCCGATCCACATAAACCCTTTATATTGCCAAGAATCTTTGAAATAAGATCATTAGCATTGCTACAGTTACTTCCTGATTCAGTGCAGCCTTGGTTCTGGTTGCTAACTATGGGTGTAGTACTACCTCCATTATTCCCACATTCTGCTGATGCAAATGCAGGTAAAGCCACTACTGCCAATAAAGCTGAGATCACGCCACCCATGATTAACTTCTTTAACATGCTGCTACCTCCTTTTTGTTATACCACGGATGTGTGGTACCAAATTTACGTGTATTGTATTGGCTTCGCATAATGTTTTCAACCAGAAAATATTTCTATTAAACATATTTATTCTAAACAAGTTTTCTTAGTATATCCAGTGCTTTTTGCATATGCTTGTAGCTTTGCATATTACCCATACTGAAATCCTGGGCCGCTCTAGCTTCGTATTCCGAAATCCAGTCTCTCTTACCATCTGGACCAGCTGGAGTAAGGCAGATATCTAAATCAGGCGTCATAGGTGACTTGGACGGGTCAAAAATGAACAGTGCATGTTCAAATAGAGTAATTTGCCCAGCTTCGTAGAGACTTGAAGATATTTCACACATTTCATCAAAGGAAGCGCTGCGAATATCATATTTCCTGGATAACTCACTCCATATATCTGAAGTATCATCATCTGAAGCATTATGTACCTCAACCTTACCGTCACTTCTCATAACAAATTGCTTTTTGTTGTAATAATCTATTGTCTTAGTATCATTCCTTAAATAGAATTCTTCTCCGTTTATTGCAAAGGGCTTCGACAAGTCCACTCCCATTTTTCCCAAGCCGGCTATAAGGTGTTTGTGACGCTCAATATTAATGTTCTGAATAGCACTTTCATCAGAAGCCACTCTGGAAAATTCACCAAATGCTCTTAGAATATTAGAAATCTCCTTATGCTGGGAATCAGAAATTTTTTCTATCATCTCCCCTACTTTTCTTTCATATTCATTTATTCGTTCTCCTGGCTTACTTGCCAATTCCGCAGGTACACTCAGATTGGTTCCAATAAACCCATTTTTTTGTCTCATCTTTACAGTAACGCCGTTATATTCTCCAAGCGTAATCCATTCACCTGAACGGAAATCAACCTGATTGTCCTTGTCAATAGTACTTGTTTTATTCTGTGCCATGGATGGTTTAGCTATATTATTATACAGAGAAAGACCTATAAACTTATCGGTGCTGTAGTAAGTGTCCTTTTTCGGAATTGTGAACTTTGCATTGTATTTATTTTTGTATTCATTCCGTAATTGAATACAATCCTGAAGCTTTACACCATAATTGTTATCAGTATAGGCATACCGCGGAGGCATTCCTTGTATGCTCATATCAAAAGTCCCCTTTCAAACCGTATCACTTTTCTTTCCAATAATTATATCGGCATGCTATATATAACAATTTATAGATGCAATATCTCTTCCTTCATTGCCTTGCGAATCCTGCCTATTATGCTTAAAAAAACAACCCGGGAGAGATTCCCAGATTAAGAAATAGGTCTGCAATAAGCAGGGAATCAGCAGAACCGTCCCTGCGCTTCCTATTCGTCGTAGGAGAAGAGCTCATCAACAGTTGTCTCAAGAGCTCTGGCTATATCAAAGGCCAGTTTTAAGGATGGATTATACTTACCTTTTTCCAGGTGTACAATGGTTTCTCTTCTAACATCTATCATGTTGGCCAAATCCTCCTGGGTCAGACCCAACCGGGCTCTGAATTCCTTCATCCTGGTAGTCAAGATAGGCATTTCATTCACCTACCCTGTCATAATAATTAAATGAAAATGTAAATGCAACACCCTGTAAAATAAAGCTTATCATAAATGCAGCAGCAAAAACCTGTTCATCCAATGCTAATCCTGTCACACCGCAGTATGCACATGCTGCGGCAAACATAAGTATAGATACGACAAATGCGTTCCTGCAGGCTTTGTTGATGTTCTGCATCAGCCTTTCATCATTCTTTGCAGTGAGAACTCCGAAAAATCCGAAAAACCCAAAGAAACCGAAATAGCCTATGCTTGAGGTAACAAATCCCAGAAGCCCTAAGAAGCCAAGGAAACCAAGGTATTTAAACCAATTCCTCTTCATTACAGCACCTCCCATGTTATATATTATTAACTTTATGTTATAAATATATAACATTATAAGGCAAAAGTCAACCACTGAATTTAAATTTATATAAAATACACTCAAGGGAAGAAATAAACCTCTTTAATAAAAATAAGAATGTATTATAATTATATAGGGAAGCAGCAGAACAGTCCCTGTGCTTCCTGGAGAGGGGTGTTTGAATGAAACCTGAAGTATATTATTTTACAGGTACAGGTAATTCACTGATAGTCGCGAAGGATATAGCAAAAGAACTCGACGCCGAAATATTTTCAATATCGTCGGCACTAAAGAAAGGTACCGTTAAAACAGAGGCGGATACCCTGGTAATTGTGTTTCCAGTATATATATGGGGATTTCCTCTTATTATTGAAAGGTTTGTTAGGAGCATTGAAAAGCTAAATGAGAAAGACATATATGCAATTGCGACTTATGGCGGCATGCCCGGTGCGACAATAAATCTATTGGATAAACTTATTGAAAGCTGCAGCGGGAAGCTTGCTTCTGGTTTTTCAGTTGCAATGCCCGGCAACTATACGCCAATGTATGGAGCAATCAAGAAAAAGCGGCAGCTGAAAATGTTTGACAAATGGCAGAAGAGGCGCTGTGCTATTGCTGAGCACATAAAAACTAAAGGTCATGGTATAAAGGAAAACAGCAATTTCTTTCTAAACTTCATCTTTTCAGAAATTATTAATAAGAATTCAACCAGATATATGCCTCAAATGGATAAGCAGTTCTGGGTTGATGAAAAATGCAACAAGTGTGGTATATGCGAAAAAATCTGCCCGGTAAGCAATATTGAGATGATGGATGGAAAGCCCAATTGGAAACATAACTGTGAACAGTGCTTTGCGTGTTTGCAGTGGTGCCCTAAAGAATCAATACAGTATGGCAAAGCAACATCCAAACGGAAAAGATATCATCACCCCGATGTAGGGATTTCAGATATGGTTAGTACTGTAAAAGAATAATGTTTTCTAAAGTTCTGGGCAGCCCCTTGCTAATGGGTTCAAAGGGCTGCCTTAGCTATTTTTCCTCTATATTCCTCTTTAAAGCCTCCTGATTGACCCTATAGTAGCAGTTATCTTCTTCATAATAGAATATCTCACTGTTTTTACGATAATAGTCCAGTATACCATTCCCGTCCAAATCAACTATGTCAATAACTACGTTGTTTTCATTAACTACCGGATAAGAACTCTTCCATCCCCGTTTCTGATGTTTAATTTCTTCCCACTTCTTCCCAACCAGATTCCTTATGTTTTCGTGTGCATCCAAAAATTTCACTATTGGGTTTCCTCCACATATTTTCATTATACTTTATAATTCTTGCCTGGCCTGATTGTAGGCAGTTCTTTATTATTCCGGTATAGTATTTCCAGTCATTATATAGTATATGTGTTGTCAATCAGAACCGTCCCCATTGTCACCTTGTCACCCGTCTACCATCTCCGGACTTCTCTCCCATATATACATTTATTTACCCAAATGCTATAATTGAATTAATTATTTTAAGGAGTTGAGGATATGCAAATAAAGGATAAACTCCGCTCTTTCCTGGAGAATCAGCAGAAGTTTATTAAGGAATATGAGAATCTTGTAAATGAGTTTGAATCCAGCAATCTTGTAAATGAAAACAGCTCACTTAAGAAGGAAATTGCAAAGTATAAAGAACTTGTTGAAGAAATTCAGACAAAATATCATGATGTCGTCAAGGAAAATAACAGCTTGAAGGTAGCTTTAAAGGAACAAATTCTGGATGAAAAACTAAATATATTAAAAATATCACATCAGAAAATAGATTTGTACTTCAGAAACCTTAAAGAAGACTATACCAATAGTCTTTTACAGCTAGAACAAACCTCTAAGGAAAAGGTTGAGAAACTACGAACAATAGCCTCTCAAGAATTGACCCAATCAAAAGACGAATTTCTCAGAAAGCTTGATGAACTTTCGAATGAGCTTCAGCACAAGGTTCATGTCGAGAAAGCACGCTTTGAAGAAGGAAACCAGTCTGCGGTTAACGGGATTAATGCTGAAATAAATAGGCTAAAGTCCGAGGATATTGATGAAGAAACTATAAGGAGAAGAATCAGACAGAACGACCTGGAAATCAAGGTAGGTCTCAGCTGGATTAACCGAATCGGTATCTTTCTTATCCTCGTTGGCGTTGCCACTGCCTTGAGCTACTCATACACCACGTGGTTCAACAATTATATGAAAGGAATATTTGCATTCCTTCTAGGCGGACTGTTCATTGCTGCAGGCGAGTGGCTGAGCAGGAAAAAACAGAATGTCTTTGCTACAGGCCTTACAGCCGGCGGAATGGGCATTCTTTACTATGCAACATACATAAGCTACTTCAAGCTAGGTATAATTGATTTGAATGTAGGGCTGCTTTTGTCTATACTGGTAACTCTATCATCCGTAATCCTGTCAATAAGATATAATTCAAAAACAATTTGCTCCTTCTCCTTGATTGGCGGTTACCTGCCTTTCTTCTCTTATGTTTTTGACAGCGGTCTGACAGGCGGAAACATTTATATCTCAATGGGGTATCTGCTGATTCTGAATCTTCTTATTATGATAATATCGCTTAACAGGAATTGGAGTGTAACAAACTACATAAGCTTTATCTTAAATGTCCCAACACTTATTTATCTGGTCTCAATAACGCCAAACACTACGGCCAGCATACTTTATACAGTTCTTACCTTTGCAATGTATCTTTTCATAGTGCTTGCATATCCTTTCAGAAACAAGGTTGGCTTGTCTATACCAAATGTTATACTTCTTGGCTTGAACACCTTCCTCAGCTGCATTATTATTTACAACCTCTTTAGTACGGCAGGTTTGGAGTCTTTGAGAGGCGTCCTTGCAGTTGCATTCTGCGTAGTATACTTCGGCCTCGCCCAATTTGTTGAGAAGAACATGCGAGAGGAAATACAGACTAAAATCCTTTTCTATATTACATCACTTACATTTGCGGTTCTTATGGTCTATTTCCAATTCGGAATCCACTGGCTTGCTATGGGTTGGCTAATTGAATCGGTTCTGCTCATAGCTTACGGCTATAAATATAAGTTCAAGCAATATGAAATAGGTGGATGGATAATCTTAGGCTTATGTTTGCTGGCATTTTACCTGGTAGATTTTATGGTTGGAGTGTTGGCAGGCAATCCGGATGCAATTGCTTTCTTTGATATAAAATATCTGTCTATTACCTTAGGGCTAACTTACATACTCTTTACATACCTGATGGGATTCAAAAATGATGTTCTGGATAAGTATAGTCTGCGGGGTAAGGCTATTACAGCATTCAAATACTTTACGCTGGTTAACTTCTGGATTTATGCATCATATACAGCTGTCAGGATGTTTAATTTATATGCCGCAGATAGAAACCCCTTTACTGAACCCTATAGTCCATTCTATTCAACGGTACTGTTTTCCTTTGTAACCTTCGGGGTAGGTTATTTAATCTCAAAGATAAGCCTCTTAAAAGATAACTTTGTAAAGGGCTTCGTAATTTTCCTTTATATTCTGGCCGATATAATATGTATTTTCATAACCATCTTCATGCCGCTGTATGAGCAAGGAAATTATTACTCCTACGCTGCGTCTGCTGTGCTTCTGGCCTACAATGTTTTAGCCTTCTTCAGCATACGCGATTTACTGCTGACTCTAATCAGTTCAACCAACTGGAGCCTGGAGAGATATCCTTTGCTTATGGGTATTTATCTATTAGGGAACATTACTGCACTATTCATTGTTCAATATGATCTTGGCGATATGAACCTGTTGTTCAGCTTTACGTACCTGGCTCTTGCTTTTGCTTATATAATCTTTGGATTCACAAAGAAGTATGTTAACATACGGAGGCTCGGTCTTGGACTGTCTATTTTCGCAACAGGGAAGCTTTTCATCTTCGACCTTGCATACCTTAGGATAGAAGGGAAGATACTGGCATACTTTGCATTTGGAGCTGTGATGCTTGGTATATCATTTATTTATCAGAAACTTCGGGATGCCGGCACTACATATGACAAATCTGCCAAACTATGAAGTGAGGTTTTATTTATGAAGAAATTATCAGCATTGATTATTGCAATTCTTTGCTTATTTGGCTCTGCAGTTACTTTTTCGTATGCAGATAACCCGCTGTCAGGCTGGAAGTATTATAAATCCATAAATCTGCAGGGAAACAATAAATATAAGGCTGTATATCTCGATAATCAAGTATATAAGCATGCTTTAAGCAGTCTTTCCGACATCAGAATAGTAGATAATAACAACGACTTTGTGTCTTATTACATTAAACACGGTTATTCACATACTACCCAAACAGATTTTACTTACGATACACAACAAATAAGAAGATACAAGGAAAAGAATGATACAATTTATGATTTTAAGGTTCTCCCTCAATATGGTGAGCAGAAAGATATTATAGGCAGCTCATTGCAGTTTAACATCTCCGAAGAGTTTTTAAAAGAAACTGCTGTTTATGGGAGCCACGATGGCATTACATGGCACTCAATAACCAGAAATAAAATTTATATAGTCGAAAAGGTGCAAAAACTTGGCATTCCCCTGAATGGTGATTACAGATATAAATTCTACAGAGTCAGAATACTGAATGATATTGAGAACATTCAATTGCTTGATGTCAAATTAAAATATAATGCTGTTTCAAACTTGTACAGCAATTATACTAAAACTGAAGGAATAGATCATAGTATTAAAAATGAAGGGAAAAACACATCGGTTTACTTAAATAATTCAGACAGGCTGAAAATCAAAACAATACGCCTAAGCATAGACGGACATTTCAACCGTAGATATGAGATTTATGTAAAAAGCGGCGATACCTTTACTAATACCGGTATATCAGGTAATATATACAGCCTCAAATTCAAGGATTTGTCGGCAGCAAATACAGACATAGACTTTGGCTTCAGCCCAATATCATCAGAACTTATCCAAGTAAAAATAATTAATCTTGATGACCGGCCTCTGGAAATCAAGGGTATCGAGACTCAATGCTACATTGATAAACTTGTCTTTGAGGCAAAGCCGGATATCTCATACAGGCTCTTTTTTGCAAACACCTCGGCGGAGAAGCCCTCCTACGATATGGAATCATACAGGGAGCATATTGAGCTGGAGAACCAGGATATCTGTACCTTGTCAGAAGCCAGATCAAATCCTAGCGCTGACTCTGACAGACCTCAGACTGATACAATTCCTGATATGACTAATATTTTTAATGCTCTGATAGTTGTTCTTTCATTAGGATTAATTGCCCTGGTGGTGACAAAGCTTAGGTTGAAGAAGAAAGATAATAACTAACCCCTTATTTGCTATAACTTTCAGTCCTTCTGCCGGATAAAATGAAACTTTTCATAGAGCAGCTCATTTTCATCATAAGGTTTCTTTTCCTCTGCAGGGTAACCGATTGCAATAATACATTCAACACTATATTCATCAGGTATTTCCAAAATCCCTTTAATATAACTTTCTGCCGTTTGGTTTTCAGAATGAAATCTTTCCCTTACCTGTATCCAGCATGAACCCAGTTCTAAGTCCTGTGCGGTCAGCTGAATAATTACAGCGGCTATGGAAGAGTCTTCTATCCAGACATCACATACATCCGGCCTTGCAACAACAACTATTCCCAAAGGAGCACCTTCTAGAAACTGAGAACCATGATCTCTGCACATCGAGAGCTTTTTTAGCTTTTCCTTATCAGTAACAGCAATAAATTCCCAAGGTCGTCTTGCTCGTGATGACGGGGATAATAAAGCACTCTTTTGGATTATATCCACCTTCTCCTTCTCTACTTCTCTATCCTGAAAATTCCTGATGCTTCGTCTTGCTTTAAGTAAATCAAAAAGCATTGAGCATTACCCCTCCTCTTGTTTTCATATACAATATTATATCCGAAAGTAAATAGTACCAGTCAACCTTCGTGGACTAGGGGACAGGCTCTTGTCCCTACTGCTATCTATTTCAATATTTTATTAGCTTATTCGTTTTATCTACCATTTTAGCTGGGCAACGTACCTGTCCCCTAGTCCCACAATATTCTGGAATTACTATGGTTTTATGATATAATCTTACTGTATATGGTGGCTGAACAGGCTTCTTAACGGAGGATACCATGATAGTAGTAAACGATAGGAGTACATACAATCTGAATGCTTGTATCAATATTGCTAAAGGACTTCCCGATTTCTTTAATGAAGATGGTATCAGGAAAATTGGTGAAGCTCTGAACAAAGATGATGTTTACATATCCATAGAATCAGAAGAGGTTACCGGCTTCGTCACTATCGATAAAAAGAATGACTTTGTTGCTGAGATATCCTGGATGGCTGTTGACAGAAACCAGCATAGGAATGGAACCGGCTCAGAGCTAATAGATTTTATAAGTAAGGATTTGAAGGATAAGGGATATAAGCTTCTTGAGGTTAAGACTTTATCTGAAACTGAAGATTATGAGCCTTATGAAAGGACAAGAAAGTTCTATAGGAAAAACGGCTTTATACTGCTTGAAACCATAAATCCTTATCCGGCTTGGGGCGAGGGAAACCCATGTGATATATACGTGAAAATACTATGATACAATTAAATGGAGATAACTATGAATCAAATAGTTAACTGTATAAACTGTTCACGTTGTTGTTATGATGGAGTATATCTTAACGAAAAAGAGATATCGAAGCTGACCAAATTTGTTAATACTCATCCTGAGTATTTCACTCACCTTCCAGAGCAATTTATTGTTGAGGGTAAGTGGGGTAACGAAATATCAGGATCTAAGACTGCTACCAAACCTCATAGATGGGGACAGCAAATACCAAAGCATTTTAACCAAACAATTTGCGTATTTTCTGTGAACGGTAAATGTTCCATACAGCTTGCAGATATAGCACTAGGATATCATCCTTGGGAGCACAAACCAATCTCGTGCTGGTTATTTCCCATGAGGCTGGTTGACGGCAAATTGGTTCCTCCTCCTGAAACTAAGAAGGATGACCCTCATTACATGGGGATTGATTATCCAGGATATGTTACTTGCCTACCTTGCTATAAAGAAAACATTATCTGGGAAGAAATATGTCAGGAAGAAATATACTTCTTTAACAGAAATAAAAATGTATTATAATTAGCTCGGGAAGCAGCTAAATTGCCCCTGTGCTTTTTCTGGATATAAAGAAAAAAGCCAGTCGTAAGACTGACTAATCCTAAGACTGACTACTACTGAATGGGGTCATACACGAGTATCTGTCCGCTAGGAAGCAGGACAACTGCCGGCAAACCTACCGCAAAATTCGGGAAACGACCAGAAATACCTTCGCGCGGCTTTGGCGCAACTCCAAATTTCACATTGCCCAACAGCACCTCACCACCATCATAGAGAAGTTCGGAAAATTCATGGCAGTCATCTGCATACATGATTCTGGCAGACCAGTAATCATATCGACCTTCGAGCTTCTTCACGACATCAATAATCTGCTGTTTTTCCAGTTTTGTCCTTACTTCTAACTTTTTAGCAATACTCATCTTTGGTATTCCTCCCTAAAATTTTATTGAGGCACTATGCATCCCTTCCATTTTATAGGATTAATAATAATACGGCTTCTAGGGAAGGGCTGTGCGAAAATACGCGATGCAAAGTGCCATTTGAAATAAAATATTAAGTTGTATATACTTTAATTATACCACTTTCTGGGTATCTAAATCTATTGTACAAGTTGCACAAAAATTAAATCCATCTTTGTACAAAGATGGATTTAATTTTTAACCTGGTGACAAGGGGACGGTTTGAAAAAGCTGAGCAAATACAAGCCGTTAGGTTATATCAGAAATATTTCCCCAATGGCATAAACTGCACATCAAAAGAGGATTTTCTTTATGATTATGCGGTTCTCAATGTTCAAGATATTCGACTTGCGTTGTCGGAACCGCGTTCCGAACTACTGCAGATGCAGGAAGCTACAGAAAAAACTATGGGATTTAAATTTAACTAACAGTGCTTGAATTTAGGTTCTCTATCTAATAGAGAACCTAGTTCTTTTTTATCCGATGACTACCACCGCTAAGACTCTGACCTGACCCCATTTATTATACCAGTTTTAATGTTAGTCCAGTTGATATTTCTGGACAAGATGTAGTGCAAAGAGTAGTTGCATATTCAGACGGCGTCAGATATCCAAGCGAGCTATGAGGCCTACTCTGGTTATATTCATTTCTCCAGTTTTCAATAATTTCT
>JAWLCD010000016.1:0-57855 GCA_041687355.1 Clostridia bacterium
AGGGGTCTTTTTATATGTTTTAATATTGGTATCTTGGGTATCTTTTTCTTCAGTTGTTAATTATCATAAGGTGTTTTTCAGTGGTTTCGAACCGTCCCCTTGACATTGAACCGTCCCCTTAATATTTATATTTTTAACTTATATGATATAATATCCGTAAGATTAACGGGGGTAGTATCTAATGAGTGATTTTGTCCACCTGCATGTGCATACCGAATTCAGTTTGCTTGATGGGGCAAACCGGGTTCCTGACATTGTGTCAAGGGCCAGGGAACTTGGCATGTCCAGTATTGCAATTACAGACCATGGTGTCATGTATGGTGCGGTTGACTTCTATAAGGAATGCCTTAAACAGGGTATCAAACCTATAATAGGGTGTGAAGCATACACTGCGGCAAGAACCAGGCACGATAGGCAGCCGGGTCAGGATTCCTCACAAGGGCACCTTGTTCTTCTAGCCAGAAATAATGAGGGCTACAAAAACCTTTTAAAGCTTGTTTCTTTAGGGTTCCTCGAAGGGTTTTATTACAAACCCAGAGTCGATATGGAGCTGTTGAGGGAGTATTCAGATGGACTTATAGGGCTTAGTGCCTGCTTGGCAGGAGATATTCCCAGGGCACTGCTTGCAGGCAATTATCCTAGGGCAAGGGAGCTTGCGGTTGAGTACAACAATATATTTGGGGAGGGAAATTTCTACCTTGAACTTCAGGACAACGGCCTGCAGGAACAGAGGGTGGTAAATCAACATTTGATAAATCTTTCCCGAGAGTGCGGCATTCCACTGGTTGCAACAAATGATGCCCATTATCTTAGAAGAGAAGACCACGAAACACATGAAGTTCTTTTATGTATACAGACAGGTAAAACCATCAACCAGGAAGACAGAATGAGGTTTGAGACGCAGGAATTCTACCTTAAATCCCCGGAAGAAATGATGGAGCGGTTTAAGAATATACCTGAGGCGATAGAAAATACCGTCAGGATTTCCGGGCAATGTAATGTTGAGATGGAATTCGGCAAGCTTCATCTGCCCAGGTATAAGGTGCCACGGGGAACCGAATCAGGAAAGTATTTAAGAGAACTCTGCATGGTCGGGCTTAAGAAAAGGTATGGTGATCAGATTTCACAGGATAAGGTTGAGAGATTGGAGTATGAGCTTTCTACTATAGAAAACATGGGATACGTGGACTATTTCCTGATAGTCTGGGATTTTATCAAATTTGCAAAGGACAATGGAATAATGGTTGGACCGGGAAGAGGTTCAGCAGCAGGAAGTGTTGTTTCATACTGCCTGGAGATAACTGACATTGACCCTTTGAAATATGGACTGATATTTGAAAGGTTTTTGAATCCAGATAGGATAAGCATGCCTGATATAGATATAGATTTCTGCTTTGAAAGAAGGCAGGAAGTTATTGATTACGTTATACAGAAGTATGGAAGCGACAGGGTGGCTCAGATAATAACCTTCGGTACTATGGCTGCAAGGGCTGCAATAAGGGATGTTGGAAGAGCCCTGGATATGCCGTATGCAGAGGTTGATGTTATTGCCAAGCATATACCGTTTGAGCTTGGGATGACCATTGACAGGGCTCTCGAGGTAAATTCCGACCTTGCACGATTATATGGAGAGGACAGCAGGATAGAAAAACTGATAAATATGGCAAGAGCGCTTGAGGGTTTGACCAGACATGCTTCCATACACGCTGCAGGAGTAGTTATTACAAGCAGTCCGGTTATGGATTATGTGCCCCTTCAGAAGAACGAGGACGGTGGTATAACCACACAGTTTACAATGGGACTCCTGGAAGAACTGGGACTGCTCAAGATGGACTTCCTGGGACTGCGTACCCTTACTGTAATAAGAGATGCTGTGAACCTTATAAGGGAGAACAAAGGTATAGAAATCGATATTTCATCATTGGATTTTAATGACAGCGCAGCGTTCAAACTGATTGGTGATGGGAAAACCGATGGGGTATTCCAGCTGGAGAGTGCAGGAATGAAACAGTTTATGAAGGAGTTAAAGCCTTCATGTCTTGAGGATATAATTGCCGGAGTTTCCCTTTACAGACCTGGCCCGATGGATCAGATACCACGCTATATACGCAATAAGAACCATCCACAAAGCATTGAGTATACACATCCTAAGCTGGAGCCCATACTTAAGGTGACCTACGGGTGTATGGTTTACCAGGAGCAGGTTATGCAGATTGTCCGGGATTTGGCTGGATATTCGTTGAGTAGGTCAGACCTTGTAAGAAGAGCGATGTCCAAGAAAAAAACAGAGGTTATGAGAAAGGAACGCCAGAACTTTATTCACGGTATTACTGACCAGGACGGCAATATAGAAGCTGCCGGCGCAGTACGGAACGGTATAGACGAGGCCTCTGCAAACAGGATATTTGATGAAATGATGGAGTTCGCAAAGTATGCCTTCAATAAGTCCCATGCAGCAGCGTATGCTGTAATAGCATATCAGACTGCATGGCTGAAGACCCATTACCCTGTTGAATTTATGGCTGCACTGCTTAACAGTTTTCTGGGGAATATTAATAAGGTCACCCAGTATATACACGAATGTAAGAGCATGGGTATAAGAGTGCTTCCTCCTGATATAAATGAAAGCTCGGCGGGTTTCACAATATCCGGCGGTAATATCAGGTTCGGGCTTGCAGCAGTTAAGAATGTAGGTGAAAGTGCTGTAAGAAGCATTATTGAAACCAGGAACAGGTCGGGAAATTTTATTAGTTTTCATGACTTTTGTGAGAAGGTAGACCTGAAGGAATTAAATAAAAGGTGTATTGAGAGCCTTATCAAGTGTGGAGCATTTGACTCACTAAAGGTTTACAGAGCACAGCTGATGGCAGTGGTGGATAAGGTTATTGACGGCATCCAATCAAACCGAAGAAGAAATGTACAAGGTCAGGTATCCATATTTGATATTTCAGACAGCCGGCCGGCAAGTTCAGATACTTATATGCCTTATATAAAGGAGCATCCACCCAGGGTACTGCTTTCCATGGAAAAGGAAATGCTGGGGGTATATATAAGCGGTCATCCTCTTGAAGGATATGAAGAGGAACTGAAGGGGGCTGCAACGGCAACTACATTGGATATATTGAGTTCAGTCAACAACAGTCAGAATATACAGGACTCAGCACTCAGCACTCAGGACTTTATAACTGCTGTACCAATTGCTGACGACCAGAAAGTAACCATAGGCGGAATAATCACAGAGAAGAAAACCAAAGTGACAAAGAGTAATAACCTTATGGCATTCATAAAATTGGAGGATTTGTTCGGAAGCATTGAGGTTCTTGTTTTTCCAGCCACTTTGGATAAGTATGCCGGGTTTATTGAAACAGATAATCTTATAACCATAAAAGGAAGGGTAAGCATCAAGGAGGATGAGGAACCGAAGGTTATCTGCGAAGAAATAAAACCCCTGGTAAAGGCAAAGACGAAGAAGCTGTACCTTAAGATTAATTCCGGCCTTGACCCTGAAATCCTTGAGGCTGTATGGGCGTCACTCAGATACTTCAATGGCTTGACTCCTGTGTATGCCTATTTTGAGGAAGAGGGCAGCACCAAGCTGGCAAATCGGGAGATGTGGGCCGATATCAACGACTGCCTGCTTCAGGAACTGAAGGAGCTGCTGGGTGAAGACTGTGTGAAGATGGTGGCAAGCTAGGCTGTGACCAAGGAATAAACGTTGGTTAAGCGGCTGACAGTGCGTTAAGAACATAAACAGGCTTCTAAGATTCAGTTGGAGATTTTATCTCCAACTGAATCTTAGAAGCCGTTATCCAGGGACGTAGCGCCGCCTTAAACTACTAGTCGATTGATTTCAAAGAAATCTTAGCGATAGTGTCCATCTTTGATGCTCCCACTTGAAGAAGATGGGAGTCTTAGCGGCGGTAGTCATCGGATAAACAGGATTCTTGGATTCAGGTGGAGTTTTTCCAACTGAATCTTAGAAGCCGTTATCCAGGGACGTAGCGCCACTTAAATCTTAGTGGCGGTAGTCATCGGATAAAAATGTATTGATTTTTAATACTAAATAATATATCATTGAGACGTAATATGGCGTTACTGCGGGTTTGTAAATCGCATAATTCAGAAATGGATACCGTCAGGAGACTATCAGTCAGATTTGGGAGGCGCATGTTTTATATGTGGACGGTTGTATATATAGCACAGAGCAGGGAAATTGCTACCCGACTGCAGGATATACTGCTTAAGGAAGGACTTCTGGTAAAGATAAGACCTATAAGCAAGAATAATGAAAATAATGATAACTACTATGAGGTGCTTGTACCTGAAGCTGAAGTTGCGGAAGCACACAGTATAATAATTGAAAAAGGCTATTAGATGAAATTATATTATTGTATGGTTGGAATATTACCCCGGGTAAGGCGCAATCCTGAATCGGGGATTATTATTTTACCCGGAAAGCAAATAGGGTGTACAGTCTAATCAATGAACAATTTACAATGTACAATTAACAATTTATAATTTACAATTAAAAGCAAAGAAAGAAATAGTTTTAAATTTAGGTTACATGTACATTGCACAAGTCAAATTGTTAATTCAATATAGTACTTTGAACACATCGAAAGGAATGATTAATTAATATGAGAAAAACGAAGATTATATCCACCATTGGGCCGGCATCCGGTACCGAAGACATACTCAGGAAACTTATGCTTAAGGGAATGAATGTTGTCAGGCTTAATTTTTCTCACGGTACCTACGAAGGCCACAAGAAAACGGTGGATATGGTAAAGAAACTAAGGGAAGAGCTTGGCCTGCCTGTTGCTCTTCTGTTGGATACCAAGGGGCCGGAGATAAGGACCGGAGTATTTACTAACGGATTTGTTAAACTGAAAGAGAATCAGGTTTATACATTTGTAACCGAAGATATTGATGGTGATGACGAAAGATGCAGCATAACCTATAAGGAGCTGTACAAGGATGTTGTACCGGGAAGCATTGTCCTGGTTAACGATGGGCTTGTTGAAATGAAGGTTGAGGAAATCAAGGGAACAGACATTGTTTGCAGGGTAAAAAATTCAGGTGTAATCGGAAGCCACAAAGGAATGCACGTCAGGGGAATTTCGCTGAGACTTCCATCGGTAACGCCAAAAGAAGAGCAGGATATCCTGTTTGCAATAAAGAATGATTTTGATTTTCTTGCAGTTTCTTTTGTCAGAAGTGCGAAAGATGTGCAGGAAGTGAGGAGTATTCTGGAAGCCAATGGCGGAAGCGATATTCTGATTATATCAAAGATTGAAAATAGGGAAGGTGTGCAGAATGCTGATGAAATAATCGGGGCTTCAGATGGGATTATGGTTGCAAGAGGAGACCTGGGGGTGGATATATCACCGGAAGAAGTACCGGCGGTTCAGAAAACACTGATTAAGAAATGCAGCAGGGCAGGCAAACCGGTGATAACTGCAACACAGATGCTGGAATCCATGGTCCATAACCCCAGGCCTACAAGGGCTGAGGCAAGTGATGTTGCCAATGCAATTCATGACGGCACAAGTGCGGTTATGCTTTCAGGAGAAACTGCAGCCGGCAAGTATCCTGTAGAGAGTGTAGAAATGATGGTCAGAATAATTGATAAAACCGAACAGAGTATTGATTACGAAGAAAGATTTGCCAGTTGGAAGTTTGACATTGAAATAAATGTTACCAATGCTATAAGCCATGCTACTTGTACTACTGCTCATGATCTTGATGCAGCCGCTATAATATCAATAACCAAGTCGGGACATACAGCCAAGATGGTATCGAAGTTCAAACCGGCGTATCCTGTAGTTGCCGTTACTCCTTCAGAGAAAGTACGCAGACACCTGGCTTTATGGTGGGGGATTTATCCTTTTGTCATTGATTATCAGAACAATACCGATGCGCTTTTTAGTCAGGCAGTCAGCAAAGCACTTGAGACCGGTATGGTAAAAAAAGGTGAGCTTGTGGTCCTCACGGCAGGTGTTCCTGCTGGTGTAAGCGGAAAAACAAATATAATGAAGGTGGAAATTATAGGAGATGATATGAATGCACACGAGTGAAACAAAGCTGGTGGTGCGCTATGTTGAGACCGACCAAATGGGAATTGTACACCATTCGAACTACTTTGCGTGGTTTGAGATGGGGAGAACCGGGTACATAAAAGATAAGGGTATCAGGTATAGTGATATGGAAGAAATGGGAGTGCTTCTTCCGCTAATTGAGAGTGGATGCAGATACGTATCGGGTGCAAAATATGAAGATGAGCTTGTTGTTCAAACTCAGATGACAGATCTGTCCCCTGTCAGGGCTGAATTCAACTATAGGGTTATAAGGGAAAATGATAATAAGCTTCTTGCGGAAGGCTTTACTAAACATGCCTTTGTAAACAGTAATTTAAAACCGGTTAACATCCGTAAGAATTATCCTAAGTTGTGGGAGATTCTTAACAGGGCATTTGATTAAGGTAATATAAGTTATGCAATATTTTCTAATTTATATAGAGGAAATAATTTTTATTTTCTAAGGGGTAGTGAAATATAAACATAATATTTTGTATGGAATATTGACTTTGATGTTAGGTTATCATAGATTAATGGTTGCTGGTTTTAATTTCCTGAATATACTGTTCGCTTGGAGGGATTGAGTTTGGAAAACCAGAGGTGGAATGAAAAAACAATTGAGGAGACCGCAGAAGCTATAAAGGTGAACCTTTCTACAGGCCTAAGCCGGAGTGAGGTTGAAGAACGCAAGAAGAGGTACGGCCTGAATAAGATTGAGGGAAGGGAAAGGAGTACATGGCTGCAAATGCTCCTTTCACAATTCAAGGATGTACTGGTGCTTATTCTGCTGGCTGCGGCAGTCATATCAGGGATACTAGGGGAAATTGCAGACGCAGTAATTATCTTTGTTGTCATACTTGTTAATGCTATCATGGGAACCGTACAGGAAAGCAAGGCAGAGAAATCACTTGAGGCATTAAAAAATCTGTCTGCTCCAAATGCAAAGGTGAAGAGGGATGGCAGTATTCAGGTTGTGTCTGCACAGGAGTTGGTCCCTGGAGATATAGTTTATTTTGAGGCCGGAGATTTTATACCTGCAGATTCAAGGATAATAGAAGCCGTCAATCTGAAGGTAGAGGAGTCTTCATTAACAGGTGAATCGGTTCCTGTTGAAAAGAAGGAAGGTATAATTGAAGGTGATGTACCGCTTGGCGACAGGACAAATATGGTATTCTCAAGTACAATTGTAACCTATGGAAGAGGAAGTGCAGTAGTCACAGCCACAGGCATGAACACTGAAGTGGGGAAGATTGCATCAATGCTTGACCAGGATGATGACAGAACTCCGCTGCAGGAAAAACTTGCCGAGACGGGTAAATGGCTGGGAATTGGAGCAATAATCATATGTATAGTTATATTTGCATTAGGTGTATTCCAGGGGAGAGATATTTTTGAAATGTTCTTTATTGCAGTTAGTCTGGCTGTGGCTGCAATCCCTGAAGGACTTCCGGCAGTCGTAACAATTGTCCTTGCCATGGGTGTGCGCCGGCTTGTAAAGAGAAATGCAATAATAAGAAAGCTTCCTGCCGTTGAAACCCTGGGAAGCGCTTCGGTAATCTGCTCGGATAAAACGGGAACCCTGACACAGAACAGAATGACCGTTCAGCAGGTTGTTTCCCTACAGGGAACCTGGGATAAGGAAGCACAAAATGTGGAAGAATCTGAACTCGGAACTATACTGGAAATTGGCGCTCTCTGTAATGATTCAAGGCTTGAAAAGACCGACACCGGTTGGAGAGGGATAGGAGACCCAACTGAAACTGCTTTAACGACAGCTGCTGCAGATTATGGGATTGTGAAACATGATGTTGAAAGTCAGAAACCAAGGGTAGCCGAAATACCTTTTGATTCAGACCGGAAGCTGATGACTACAGTACACAAGTTGGAAGACCGTTTCAGGATTATGGTAAAGGGTGCGCCTGATATACTTCTAAGCAAATGTACCCATATTCTCAAAGGTAAGGAAGTAGTTCAAGCCGGGGAGCAGGATATAAGAGAGATTGAAAGCAAAAACACCGGAATGGCTGAGAAGGCATTCCGGGTTCTCGCTGTTGCATTCAGGGACGTTGAAAATATTCCCGAACTCCTTGTGCCGGATACAGTTGAAAAGGAGCTTTGCTTTGCCGGACTTATAGGGATGATAGACCCTCCCAGGGATGAAGCAAGGGAGGCGGTCAACCTTTGCCTGAAGGCTGGAATCAGGCCGGTAATGATAACCGGAGACCACAAGGCAACTGCTGCTGCCATCGCAAAGGAACTAGGCATCCTGAAGGGAGAAGAAGGGGTTATTACCGGAGCTGAACTATCCAGATTGTCTGATGAAGAATTCAGCAGGGATGTTGAGAAGTATTCAGTATATGCCAGGGTTTCACCAGAGCACAAGGTCAGGATAGTTGATGCATGGCAGGATAAGGGCCATATAGTTGCCATGACCGGAGACGGAGTCAACGATGCACCTGCACTGAAGAAAGCCAATATAGGTGCGGCAATGGGCATTACAGGAACCGATGTAGCAAAGGAAGCAGCCGACATGGTGCTTACCGATGATAATTTCGCTACGGTTGTATCGGCAGTACGGGAAGGCAGAGGAATATTCGACAATCTAAGGAAGGCCATACAATACCTCCTTGCTACTAACCTTGCCGAAATACTTTTGCTGTTTACAGCTATACTGCTTAACTGGGACTCACCGCTTTTAGCCATACATATCCTTTGGGTTAATCTTGTGACCGACAGTTTCCCAGCACTGGCTCTGGGTGTTGAGCCTATTGGCAGGGATGTTATGAACAGGCCGCCTAGAAAAGCAGGAAAGAGTATATTCGCAGATGGGCTGGGTTATCTGATAATACTTCAGGGTATGATGATAGCAATTATAACCCTTGCTGTATTCGTGTATGGGAGGACATTCGGCATAGATACTGCAAGAACCATGACCTTTTTTACTCTGAGCTTCTGTCAGCTTGTGCAGGCCTTTAATGTAAGGTCTCCAAGGTCTCTTATTGCAGATGTAGGTTTGTTCACCAATAAATATCTGCTTTATGCGGTCGGGGTATCTGGCCTGCTTCAGGTTATAATTATTGGAACTCCGTTCCTCAGAGAGGTATTCAAGCTTGTACTGCTGGATTTGAATCAGTGGATTATAGTTGCAGCAGCATCAATCCTGCCCTTTATTATAGTGGAAACAGTTAAACTGATTTTGAGGTTTCGGTATGCAGGCCGGGTAAGGTTTCAGTGATACTTCAGATTCAGGGAGAAAATGCTGTAAAAAAAGAGCTAGATTTAAAAAAACCAAAATATTTCCTCTATATGAATAAATTAAACCTAAAACAACCAGAATACATATTTGATAACCAATTTCATATTTTATAATATATATCTGCAATTAGCACTCGCCTTAGGTGAGTGCTAACAACAAAAATCATAAGGAGGTATACTCATGAAAATAAGACCGTTAGCGGACAGAGTAGTGGTAAAAATGCTTGAGAGTGAAGAAACCACAAAGAGTGGCATTGTTCTTCCCGGCACTGCCAAGGAAAAACCACAGATGGCTAAGGTGCTTGCAGTGGGTCCTGGCGGGGTAGTAGACGGCAAGGAGATAAAAATGGAGGTTAAGGTTGGAGACAAAGTAATAATGAGCAGATATGCCGGAACTGAAGTCAAGATTGACGGTGAAGAGCTGACAATTCTCAGGCAGAGTGATGTACTGGCAGTAGTAGACTAGACAAAAGTTCAGAGTTGATAGTTCATGGTTGATGGTTTTAACTACATATGTTCAAGCAATTCTAAGCTTTCCTAGCTTGTCAATAAATAACTACCAACCACAAACAAATTTGAGGAGGGAATAAAATGGCAAAACAAATTCTATATAGTGAAGAGGCAAGACGTGCGCTTGAAAGAGGCGTGAATCAGCTTGCTGACACAGTTAAAATTACGTTAGGCCCCAAAGGTAGGAATGTTGTTCTGGATAAAAAGTTCGGTTCGCCATTAATTACAAACGATGGTGTGACAATTGCAAAGGAAATTGAAGTTGAAGATGCATTTGAGAATATGGGTGCACAGCTTGTAAAAGAGGTTGCAACCAAGACAAATGATGTGGCCGGAGATGGAACAACCACTGCAACACTCCTTGCACAGGCTATAATAAGGGAAGGGCTTAAGAATGTTGCTGCAGGAGCAAACCCCATGATAGTCAAGAAAGGTATCCAGAAAGCAATAGATGCTGCAGTTGAAGGCATTAAGGAAGTAAGTACAAAGATTAAGGGCAAAGAAGATATCGCAAGGGTTGCTTCGATATCTGCCAATGACAAGGAGATTGGAAACCTGATTGCAGATGCAATGGAGAAGGTTACAAATGACGGAGTAATAACCGTTGAAGAATCGAAGACAACCGGAACAAATCTTGAAGTGGTCGAAGGTATGCAGTTTGACAGGGGCTATATCTCTCCATATATGGTTACCGATACCGAGAAAATGGAAGCAGTACTTGATGACCCTTACATTCTGATTACAGACAAGAAGATAAGCAATGTCCAGGATATGCTTCCCCTGCTTGAGCAGATAGTACAGCAGGGCAAGAAACTGGTTATAATTGCAGAAGATATTGAGGGTGAGGCACTGGCAACATTGGTTGTTAATAAGCTTAGAGGTACATTCCAGTGCGTAGCTGTCAAGGCTCCTGGATTTGGCGATAGAAGAAAAGCTATGCTTCAGGATATAGCTGTACTTACCGGCGGTGAAGTTATAACAGAAGAGCTCGGTCTTGACATTAAGGATGTTAAGGTTACACAGCTTGGTAGGGCAAGACAGGTTAAGGTTCAGAAGGAAAACACTATTATAGTTGATGGGGCTGGAGACCAGTCGGAAATCAAGAAGAGGGTAGCTCAAATCAAAGCTCAGATTGAGGATACCACATCTGATTTTGATAAGGAGAAACTGCAGGAAAGACTTGCTAAACTTTCAGGAGGCGTAGCAGTCATCGAAGTTGGTGCTGCAACCGAAACCGAGATGAAGGAAAAGAAACTCCGTATTGAGGACGCTCTTTCAGCCACAAGGGCTGCAGTTGAAGAGGGTATTGTTGCCGGCGGTGGTACTGCATACGTAAATGCAATACCGAGAGTAGCCAAGCTGCTTGAAACAACTGACGGAGATGAAAAGACAGGTGTTAATATAATACTTAAAGCACTCGAAGAGCCTATAAGACAAATTGCAGCCAACGCAGGACTGGAAGGCTCGGTAGTTCTTGACAAGATACTGGCTAATGAAGCTGGAGTTGGGTATGATGTACTTACAGAGAAGTATGTTAACATGAAGGAAGCCGGAATCGTAGACCCGACCAAGGTAACACGTTCTGCTCTGCAGAATGCAGCAAGTATTGCATCCATGGTACTGACTACCGAAAGCCTTGTTGCCGATTTGCCGGAGAAGGAACCCGCAATGCCGGCTGGTGGAATGGGCGGCGGAATGCCGATGTATTAAGGTAAGGAGACACACCCACAGGAAGTATTCCTGTTGAGTTATAATAAGAATCCCGATAGAGATGTCGGGATTCTTTATTTGTCAACCAAGCTGGATACTGTTGAAACGCTAAATAAAAAGGATTATAATAGTAATGTAGCAATTCATTAAGATGTTCCTCTTATACTTTTCTATCGACTTTTTTGTTACTCGTATAATTTAGTGCAGCTCAAATTTTGTCATGCAATTATTGTTAGAGCAAAGAAAATCATTGGAAAGGGGTTACTCTGATGGGAAAAAGAGTAATACTCACAGGACTAACACTGGTAATTTTATCTGTATTTGTAGTAGGTACGGGGTTCTGTGCCGACGTATGGAGGTGGACACCCGGTAGAGATATCAGATATACCAAGGTGCTGGACAGCGGTAAGATATTTGTATACGGAAGCTACAGCAGTTACGGGTACTATGGCATACTTAATCCTGATAATACCTGGGCTGTCAATCCTACCGGTTGGTCAAACGGGTATTCTGATATGAATGTTAAGACTCTGTCCAATGGCAAGCTGCTGTTTCAATCTGGAAGTACATACGGAATACTTAACCATAGCGGCACATGGGCAGTAAGCCCCAGGGCATGGAGCAGCAGCTTGCAGGTAACCAATCTGTCGGGCGGGAAAATGCTGTTTATCGGAGGGAGCAGCTACGGCATAATGAATTCCAACTGTTCGTGGGCTGTAAGTCCAAGTACGTTCTACAGGTACGGGACTAATGATGCTTTATCGATTGCTAGAACAAAGGTTTTATCCGATGGAAGCATATTGTTGGTTGGAACTGACTACGATGATGACGATGTGCGACTGTACTGCAACGTGCTCAAACCAGATGGAAGCATGTTGTTTACGTCCGCACAATATATCGGGACAGTTCGCGACTACAGTTATTCTTCATCCAAAAGCATAAACATAACCGAAATGTCTAGTCAAAGAGTAGTAGTCTCAGGCCTTGGTAGCAGCTATGCTCGTTTGGGGGTACTTGGATTTAACGGTACAACCTGGTACTGGGAAGAGGAACCGGATACCCACTCTACTATGACAGGTATTCAAACAATCTCAGATAATTACATAGTAATTTCCTGTTCATACTGGAACGGTGGAAGAGTCGCAGGACTTAGGCGCAGCGGCTCATCCTGGAGCTACCAGAGCATTTCAGGGTGGAGCGCCGAGGTCGATGTAAGCGGCACTGACAGGAGCAACTTTGTCCGAAACCTGGTTAAGCTGCCCGATGGCAGAATTTTTGTAGTGGGCGGATACCAGTACGGTATACTTAAGCTGAATACTTACAATAATGCGGTATGGGACAAGGTGCCTACAGACTACAGCCAGTTCAATTCTGACTATTCCGGCTGGAATACTTATTTGAATGTAAACCTTTCATCAAGTAAAATACTGGTTTACGGCACCAACGGATATGGAATTCTTAATTCCAATGGTACATGGAATGTAGAGTTGAGACAGTGGCCCAATAGCAGTAATGGTGAAAAGAAATGTGTAAAGCTTGACGGCGGCAAGCTTCTTATAACAGGGTCAACCGGCAGTGACAGAAGATATGATTATGGTATTATGAATACAGATGGGACATGGCAGGCCAGTCTGACCAACTGGCCGGAGGGATATTCCTACTATGAGACCGAGACCCTGTATACAAGAACCCTATCCAGCGGAATGGTTGTAATGAAGAAAAATACTTACAATTCTTATTACTATGCCATCCTCAAGGGTGACGGAACCTGGGCTGTGAGTCCCAGACAGTGGGTGGCAGGAAACAGGCTGACAGGGTTTGATGAGGCATCGCTCCAGAGGCTGATAATTTACGGTGGAACAGGATATGGAATACTTAACGCTGACGGTACTTGGCTCAAGTCTCCGGTTGTATTTCCCGGTGGAAATGCAGTGAATACCTGGACCGAGCTCAGCGACAAGAGTATTATGTTCGGCGGGCAGAACGGATATTACTGTGTAATTGATGCATACGGTGATACTACTGTAGAACCCAAGGGCTGGGATGTTAGTTATACAATAAGCGGCAGTACTACTTCGGGAGCTATATTTACCATGGTGCAGCTGATGGATGATGAGAAGGTGCTGGCCGCCGGTAAAGATGGGTACTACCAGTTCCTGACCTCTGAAGAAATAGGGATTGATACCGGAGATGGGACATGGGAAGGAGCACCACTTCCTCCAATGCCTGCTGTTACCATGAAGGCAAATGGATATATGGTTGTTTCCAACAGGCTCGACTATATACAGGTTATTGACCCTGAAGGAAATCTTCACGAAGACCCGATAACCGGCAGCGAATACAAGCAGACCTGGGGGCATACGGGGCTGAATATTCTTGCTTTGGTTACAAGGCCCGATGACAGTGTGCTGATGGCAGGTGAGAAAGGAGCGTTTCAGTTAAGAAGAACGGATGGGACTCTTGTTAAGAAGGCTGACGGCTCACTGCCAGATGTAAACAAGTGGGTTCACACCGGTGTGGATATAATAACCCTTCAGGTTGTTCCAAATGGAAACGTACTTATGGTGGGTGAAGGCGGATATTATCAGCTGCTTAAGATTACAGGCAGTCATCCCAACTACACTCTTCAGCTTGGAGGAAGTGGACGGTTCGCAGGGGTAGGCAGTACAGTATCTGCTTTGCCGAGGCCTGACGGAAGGATAGTGCTGGTAAGCAACAGGGGGTTTGGTTACTACAAGCTTGATAATGATTATGATATTTCCCTGAAGGAAGCAAGGCCTAGCGAGGTTGTCCTGAATACCAAGTGGGAAGGACAGGGATTTGCCAATGCCAAGCTTGTTATTACCGATGAAAATGGCTCAGTCAGGGAACAGGATTTTTCAGGGGCAACTGTGACTGCAGCAAGTCTGAATGTGGGAAAGAAGTATACTTTCATGGTAAAGAGCCAGATGAATTACCCAATATCCTTTATGTCCAGGCCGGTTGAGGTGACAACCACCCTTCCCATTGAGATAGCTGATTTTACAGACAGGGTGACCGGGGCCAACAGGTGGATGACCGACGCTGAGGCACAGGATCTGAACCTGTATACTCCTGATTCTGAGATTGTTTCCAGGGTGATACTTGACCCTAAAGGATGCGGAGTCAATGAATATGTTGTTGATTTTGACACCAACCTTGATAATGAGAAGATAGAGACGTACGATATCAGTGTAGCAAAGATGGAGGCTGAAGGTGAGGTAATTGCGGTACCTGAGGTTGAGCAGGTTGATTCGCAAATCATACGTCTTACAGTAAATCCTGCAAGTGACCAGAGGGACAAGAAGATTACTGTATATGTAAAGTATAAGTTCAGGAAGCTCAATCCGGATGACAAGCTGGTACAGCTTGGGAAGGATTCCTTTACAAACAGAATATCGGTGAGGGCGACGACAGTTGATGCTGATTCGGTTAACCTGAATAAGACAAATACCATTCTAATCAGGGATACCAAGATATATTATATGTAAAGGTGCAAGAACTGAGCTCTTGCTCAATGGAATCTTTTGTAAAATTTCAATAGCGTTGGGAAGCTGCTTACAGGGGAAATAAATTAACCGCTCATAAGGTCTGCGAAATCGGATTTCTCCGCAAACTTATTCGCTGGTTAATTCATTTCCCCTGCAGCCAGAAGTAACATAGAAGTAGGCCCGGGCTTTGGCTGGGTTCAAGTCCCAGCCGTATGACCGGGCTACCCGAAGGTACTCTAGTTTCCGGCCTCCAGGTTTCATTCACCTTAACTGCAATCAATGCACAGCTCCCTGTTACCGCCGTCTATATTCAACACCTGGGACTCCCTGCTCCCGTCCCTGTATACCGTTATGCCTTTCAATCCAAGCTTGTATGCAAGCATAAAGACCTCTTTTACCTGCTCTACAGACGCATCCCTTTTGAGGTTTACAGTCTTTGAAACCGCATTATCGGTATATTTCTGGAAAGCCGCCTGCATCCTCACATGCCATTCAGGCTCTATTTCATGTGCCGTGACGAATATTTTCCGGATATGTTCGGGTATTTCAGATATATTTTCTATTGAGCCTGATTTACCGATTCGCTCAATTAATTCCTGCGAATAGATACCTGCATCGGTCAGATACTGCCTGAATACAGAATTGATTTCAGTGAACTCCTCCTCCATGCTTCTTCTTGTATAAGATACTGCAAAGAGTGGCTCAATACCGCTTGATGTTCCTGAAATAATACTGAGTGTGCCTGTGGGTGCAATGGTGGTTGTAGTAGCATTTCTGATGATTTCACCGCTAGACTTAAAGACACTTTTCTGGTATGCCGGAAAAGGCCCGCGGTGTTTGGCAAGCGCGGAGGAGGCCATTCGTGCCTGCCGACGTATGAAATCCATGAGTTGTTCTGCCAGCTTGAGTGCGGTATCGGATTTATACGGTATGCCCAGTATACACAGCATGTCCGCGAATCCCATAACACCCAGACCGATTTTTCTTGTCTCCAGGGTTGTATTTTTTATTATATCCAGCGGATATTTGTTTATGTCAATAACATTGTCCAGGAAATGAACAGCCTTGTGCACCAAGGAGCCAAGCCTGTCAAAGTCTACTTCCTTTCTGCCGTTTGAGTCCTTCACCATGAGGCTTAAATTAATTGAACCGAGATTGCAGGATTCATATGGAAGCAGGGGCTGCTCGCCGCAAGGGTTGGTGCTTTCGATTATACCCAGTTGGGGAGTAGGATTTTCTCTGTTTATCCTGTCCAGAAATACAATTCCCGGCTCACCACTGCCCCAGGCAGTTTCGGCAATTAGGTTGAATACCTCTCCGGCGTTCAGCTTGCCGGAAGCCGATCCGTTACGGGGGTCTACCAGTTCATAGTCAAGTCCTTCTTCTGCCAGGCCGATAAACTCCTCAGTTATGCCTACGCTGATATTAAAATTTTCAAATTCACCGGGTTTGTTTTTACAGGTTATGAATTCAAGTATATCGGGGTGGCTGACATTCAGTATTCCCATGTTTGCTCCCCGTCTTTTGCCTCCCTGTTTGACAACCTCGGTGGTAAGGTCGAAAAGCTTCATAAAGCTGACCGGGCCGCTGGAGGTACCACCGGTGGTCTGAACCGGGGAGCCTTTTTGACGCAGCTTGGAAAAACTGAATCCGGTTCCGCCCCCACTTTTGTGTATGAGGGCAGAGAATTTCATTGCGTCAAAGATTTCCTCCATACTGTCACCTATTGGGAGGACAAAGCATGCGCTCAACTGTCCCAGCGGTCTGCCAGCATTCATAAGGGTAGGGGAGTTAGGCAGGAACTCAAGGTTGTTCGTCATACTGAAGAAGGTTTCTTCTGTCCGGCCTGTGTCAGCTTTAGGGTCGTAAAGCCTGTCGGCCTCAGCAGCAGCCCGTGCAACCCTTTTGAACATTCCTTCCGGCGTCTCGGCCAAGCTCCCATCAGAATTTTTAAGAAGATATCTTTTTTCCAGGATTTTTAAAGCGTTCTCGGTTAAAGGCATATTCTTCTCCGTTAAGGTAGGGGGACGCGTCATTCACTCCGCTCAAGAAACTTCCCCCTTTGATTATAGTATTTACAATTTTATTTGATTAATGTAGCGGAACATATGTTGTCATTCGCTCCGCTGAAGAAACATCCCTCGGTCAAACCTATTTACTGTACAGCAGCACCTTCCTTATTCCCGAGCTCTGCAAGTCAGGATCGTATTCAGTATTGTACTCAAGCTTGAACTGCAGATTCAAGTTCTCACCAATGAACCTCAAAGGAACCATGGCGCGATTGTTAATTCCAATTACAGGTGAGACCAGCTCAGTATCCTTGTTGTTTACACTTGCCGTACTGCTGTTTAACCTGAATTGTATCTCAAGTCCATCCTTGCTTAAGAGAACTGTCTTACCTAACGAATCATATTCGACTTTTACACCCAATTCCTCGGCCAGAGCCCTTACAGGTATCAGCAGGTTCCCGTTCTGGACCACCGGGTATGTGTCCGAAGATACCTCCTTGTCGTTGTAAATAATCTTAGCCTTGGTTTTCGAAACAATCACAGGGTACTCGGTCTTGTATTTGTATTCCCAGGTCTGGTCAGGCATAGCCACTGTCAGCTTGTAATACTTCTTTACAGGAATGCCGAACTGCTTTTCAGTTGTCTTGTAAATAAAGTACTTCTTATCCTTGAGTGTGACGGGGAGGTTAAGAACTGAGTCCTCGGCCAGGAGGTAATATTCTGCAGCTCCGTCCGGGAAAACTACTTCTGCATAATAATATGCCTGTGAACATACAAGCCCCATCCTGTATATATCAAGGCTACCGATGCTTTTACCTATTGTACTCTCCAGCTGTTTAACCGCCCATTCCCTGTCTGCCTTGCTGTCAGGAAGTATGCCGGCCAGATTAAAGGGATAATTATTCGGTCCAATCTTCACTAATTTGTCGTTTGTGCCAAGCTGGAATACCTCGCCTTTGCTATATAGGAATATTCCATCCGTACCTACCGAGTAATTTTGAATATTCTTGACAGGTATGGTTTTTGCCACGCTGCTGCTGCCCAGCTTAAAGATATTATTTGCGGTGATAAGGTACAGCACCTTATTGAAAGGAACTACAGCAATACTTTCATCCAGTATTTTGTCGAAGCAGTTATCCGGCAGTTTGATTGTTTTAAGCTGGCTGTTGTAATTACTCAGATTCGTGGTATGGATATTCAGGTTGCATGACTTTGTATCCTGGTTTAGTGTATTCTCAATATAGTAAGTGGTTATTATATTGTTTTCTGCATAGCTTCCCAGCAAACGCCTGGGGTAATTCAAAGCTTCAACTAAATCTCCATTATTATCGCAAACCGATAGCTTTTCAATACCCTCAATTATACTCAGTTCCAGACCCTGATTGTTAACCAAAGACTTAAATGCATAACTATCCGAGCCTGTACCGAGCTTCTCCTTTATGTACTTTTCGGTTATAAAATTGTAGGTGTATTTATATTTTGGAGCCTTGCCGCAGTCATAGTGGCCCGGCTCGGGAGGAGGCTCAAACCTGAAGCAGTCGTTTGTGACGAAGGTAAAACTGTCACCGTCTATATTAGTGCATTCAAGTGAGTCGCCCTGGTTTGTCATCAGGTCATTTGTCTCTATAATTTTCTTCTGGTCTTGAGAATAGATAGCCTTATAAGGAGTCTGATATTCTCCGGTGGCCAGGTCGTAAATGTGCAGAATATTGGTTTTATTATCCCTTATGACAACATATCTTTCAGATGCGCGCTCGATTCCAGCTTCTTCAATTTTAAAAGAAAGCTCACCTGCCTTTTCGAACGAAGGAAGGTTATGCAGTGTCACTTTACCAGCCTCTACGGCTGCTACCAAGTCCTGTCCGGCATAGGCAGGCATTGTGCCTCCACCGGCATATGAACTGTTGGTCCAGTATCCTTTTACAATAGTGTCTTTGAGCAAAATACAGTGCCCTGTGAAACCCAGATGAGGCTCGCCGTAAGATTCTGTAATGGTCAGAAGCTTATAGCCGCCGGCAAGCGTCCGGGTGCCTTGAGGGTAGACAAGGTCATTTGAAAAATCCTTTAAGGTTGTAATATAGCTTATTTTCTTCGTGCTTGTGGAAATCCTGTACAGCTTTGCCGTGCTTCTTACTATAATGAATACATCTTCACCATCCGAAAACGGAACGAATCCCAGGTCTAAATAGTGTTCTCCACGGGGCTTAATCCCGTCAGGATATGTAAGGGACTCAGATTTGCCTGCATTATCCCTGATGGAGATACTGCTGCTGCCGAACAGAACAATTCCGGAACAGGTATACTCAATTTTTTTGATATCTGCATTTTTCTTCAGGCCCGCATGTCTGATGCGGATAAAGTTTTCTCCTTGTGTTACGGACCTTATAGGGGTATCATCATTCATATCCTTGATTATTATTGAACTTTTTCCATTGTCGTTTTCAAGAAAATATTGATTGTAACTTCCTCCCATAACTGAGGGGGTCCTTGAAATATCAGGATTTACTGCCTCTTCTGCATAAACTGCCGGCGGTATGACCAGAAGGCATGCCATTAAGGTAAAAGCAGTTAACTCTTTTTTCATGATTCCTACCTCCGATAGGTACATTATTTTTCCAGTAATATTATACATTTTAAGCTTTGCAGATGAAATTAAAATTATGTGACAAGTTCGTGACACATACAATATATAGTAACTGAAAAGGGGGAGAGTCTATGGCATTTCGTACTACAATCAAGCAGTATAACAGGAGCTTGGCTCTGAATTATACAGAAAAATGGGCATTGGGGAGAAATCCACGATATTATGATTTTTCAAATCTGGGAGGCGACTGCACCAATTTCTGTTCACAGGTGCTTCATGCCGGCGGCTGTAGTATGAATTACAGGCATACACACGGGTGGTATTACAGGAATGGCAACGACAAGTCTCCTTCGTGGACTGGTGTGAACTTCTTATATAATTTTCTGATAAACAATAAAGAAACCGGCCCGTTTGCCGAGCAGGTAGGAGTAAAGGACATAACCACAGGGGATATAATACAATTGTCGTTTACTGAAGGCAATATCTTTAACCACTCATTGGTAGTAGTAGAACATGGAATGCCTGTCGACATCTCGAATATATGGATATCAACACATACAATTGACAGGTATCACTATCCACTGGCCAACTATAACTGGACAAAAATCAGGTTTTTACATATTATAGGGTACAAGTAAACAGGTAGAAGGAGGATATCTTTTGAAAAGAGACTTGTCCAACAGAGTTGTTATGCACCGGGAGAGAGACGGTATTCAATACCTGCAGTTCAGAAGGCTTCAGGAATATGAGGACAGAGTCAGTCACTGTTTCTCCACCAGAATTGCCGGTAAGGATGGTGAGCTGAACCTGGGACTGCCCAAGCACGGGAGGCCTATTGAAAATGTTATTGAGAACTACGGCAGAATATGCTCTGCAATTGGAATAGATTACAGGAATCTGGTTTTTTCGAACCAGGTGCATGAAGATATTATCAGGTTTGTTTCTGAGGAAAACAGGGGAGAAGGCATAGCAAAACCTGTATGCAGCAGCGGGTACGACGGGCTGATTACCCAATCTCCCAAAGTGGGTCTGGTAACTTTATATGCCGACTGTGTGCCGGTTCTTTTCTATGACCCGGTGAGGAACACAATTGCGGCATCTCACGCCGGATGGCGTGGAACGGTTAAAAGGATAGCCGCTAAAACGGTTAGGATTATGTGCGATTCGCATGGTTCTTCTCCAGGTAATATTATTGCGTGTATAGGACCGTCTATAGGACCCTGCTGTTTTGAAGTAGGAGAAAATGTTGCCGATGAATTCAGGAGCGAATTTTCATTCTGGCCGGAGATAATTCACAGTCATGCCGGAGAGTCAAAAATGAAGGCAGACCTCTGGATGACCAACCTCCGCCAGCTTGTGGAAGCCGGTGTAAGGGAGGAAAACATCTGTACTGCCGGTCTGTGCACAGCCTGCAGCAATGATATCTTTTTTTCATACAGGGCTGACAAGGGTAGGAAGGGCAGCCTGGCAGCCATCATGCAGTTGAATTGAAGAAGTGGAGCCTCAGTTCACAGTTGGTTCCACTTCTCAAGGTTTATCAGCTGTTACGGGTGTAATACCGTTAAAATATTCATTAATAAGCTCCTCAGTTTTCTCCGGATCGTAGATATAGTACCAGGCACTTGATGTTCTTTTGTCTTCTCCCGGAAGCTTAAGGAAATTAACGTTCTCCATTTTAAGGGTTTTGGCATATTTTGTGAATCCCAGTGCTTGAGTAAAACTTATATCGGTTTCAACATGCTTGAATACCTCGCTTAATATTTTATCAGCTTTAAGCAGGTACCTTGGGGACATCTTCTGCTCAATAAACGCTTTGAAGAATATCTGCTGGGCATCTATTCTTCCCAGGTCACCATCCTTGTATCCATGCCGGTATCGTACAAACTCCTCGGCTTTTTCACCATACAATACCTGGGGTCCCTTCTTCAGGTTAATATGGAGATTCTGTTCGTTATCATCGTATTTCATGTCCATTGGCACATAAACTTCGACGCCGTCAAGAATGTCGATAATATTCCTGAACCCTTCAGGGTTCGCAAGCACCACGTAGTCTACTTTCTGATCGACAATTTCTCCTACTACTTCCTTTATCAGGTCGTTTTTTCCTATTGCATGTATGGCATTAATCTTATGGTATCTGCCCTTGGAATAAACTCTTGTATCTCTGGGTATGGACAGAACATTTATTTTATTGGTCCCGGGATTGAAATTTACCAGTACTATTACATCGGTGTTATTACTTACCTTATCCTTACCGAGCAAAAGAACATTGACAGGCTTATCATTGAAAATGTTACCAAGGTAAAAGCTGTTATCCAGAAGGTCAGGTTTTAATAGAAGTACCCCTCCGACAATGACCCCGGACATTATGCAAAAGTATAAAACGGTAAGACTAACTATTTTAAAAAATTTTTTATAGTCCATTATGAGCACCAACCAATGCTAAATTGTTCGGTACAACCAGAAAAAATGCTTGCGGAACGGATGTTTCGCAAGTCAGGTTATGTAACCGATAGATAATTATAAATTAGTTGCCAACAATTATAAAATTGACACTAAAACATATTTTATTATAGTTTAGTATATGTTCTTTGTCAATTTTAACACTGAATATTTTATGCAGTATGCCAGAAAAGAGGGACTGAATATTCAGTCCCTCTGGCTGCCTTTCACAGCTTTCTTTATGGACATATACATGCTTGAGATTGCCGGCCCTGCTATGGAGAATCCTATAATAAACATCCAGTCGTTAAGAGAGAGCACAGTTGTCTTGAATATATGCTGCAGATAAGGAACATACAACACCGCCAGCAGCATGAATAATGATATTATTACCGCCCAGACCAGGTATTTATTTTCAAACACATTTATCTGAAAGATATCTTTCTTTTCGGACCTGCATTCAAACACATGTATAAGCTGTGACAGTACAAGTGTTGCGAAGGCGGCAGTTCTTGCTGCTGCTAGTCCGGCCCCTAGGAGGTAGTATTCTATGCAGAATACAGCAAGAGTGCCTAAACCAATTATTACGCCCCGCAAAAGGATAATACCCAGTAGACCGTCCGAAAAAATGTGTTCATTTGGAGGCCTGGGTTTCCGTTCCATTATTCCCTTCTCATTCGGGTCCAGGCCCAATGCAATTCCCGGGAGTCCATCGGTAACCAGGTTAACCCAGAGAATCTGGATTGGAATGAGGGGCACAGGGGCTGAAAGGAAGGCACCCAGGAACATTGTTAATACTTCTCCGATATTGCACGACAGCATGTATCTGATAAACTTTCTTATATTGTTGTATATTCCCCTGCCCTCCTCGACTGCGGATACTATTGTAGAAAAATTATCGTCAAGAAGAATCATTGAAGAAGACTCTTTTGTTACATCGGTCCCTGCTATGCCCATAGCAACACCGATATCAGCCTCTTTAACTGCAGGGCTGTCATTTACCCCGTCACCTGTCATTGCTACAATATGTCCGTTTCTTTTTAATGACTTGACAATTTTCAGTTTGTGACGAGGGGATACCCTGGCATATACTGAGGTGCTGCGGACAGCACCTAGAAATTGTTTGTCGCTCAGCTTATCCAATTCATCTCCGGTCAAAACACTTCCGTGTGAATCCAGTATTCCCAAATCCCGAGCAACAGCTGCGGCAGTTTGTTTGTGGTCACCGGTAATCATGACCGGCTTGATTCCGGCCTTTTTACACTTAACTATTGATGATACTGCCTCTTTCCGTGGAGGGTCAATCATCCCTACTAGTCCAAGGAATACAAGTTCTTTCTCCAGATTGAGGTTATCAGTATCAGGATTCTGGGAAGAGAATACCGAGGCAGCTTTTGAAGGTAGAGTTTTCTTTGCGACAGCTATTACCCTGAGAGCCTGACCGGCCATGCTTGAGGCAGCCTCCAGAATATGTGACCTTGTCTGCCTATCCAATGGAAGTACTCCTTCAGAACCCTGAACATGGGTGCACGAATTTATCAGGATATCAGGAGCCCCTTTTGTAAAACATATTAACCTGCCTTGATTATTTCTGTATACGACCGACATCATTTTTCTATCCGAGTCGAAGGAGATTTCAAAAACCCTGCTGTAAATATTTTTTAGCCAATTATGGGTTATGCCTGCTTTTGCTGCAGCGACAAGTAGGGCCCCTTCAGTAGGGTCGCCATTTATTGACCAGGAGATTTCATCAAGGCATTTCTCCTTGTCCCGTGTACGGGCTGCTGTGAGAGATGCATTGTTGCAGAGAGCTCCGGCTGTCAGACAATCTACAAGGAACCGGTTGTCTTTGGGTGAAATTGACCTGCCGCTGCTAATGAACTCGCCTTCGGGACTGAACCCTGAACCTGTAACGTCAAACCACTCCATTCCTGCATATGCTTTCTTGACAACCATCTTGTTTTCTGTCAGAGTCCCCGTTTTATCTGAGCATATAACAGTTGAGCATCCAAGAGTCTCGACAGCAGGAAGCTTGCGGATAAGGGCGTTCTTTTTCAACATCCTTTGTACTCCGATGGCAAGAGAGATTGTGACAACTGCGGGCATTCCTTCTGGAATGGCTGCGACAGCAAGGCTGATTCCGGAGAGAATCATGTTGAACACCGATTCTCCCTTGAGTATTCCAACAAAGGATACAACGGTGCAAATAATAATACAGCCGTACACGAGGTGGGTTCCCAATCTGTCCAGTTTTTTCTGAAGCGGGGTGAGGTCTTCTTCAACGTTCTGTATCATATCGGCGATTTTACCCATTTCGGTCTTCATACCGGTGTGTATGACAACAGCTCTGCCCTTACCTGAAACAGCAATAGTTCCCATAGATATATTCTGATTAGACTCTCCAGGCTCGGAAATATTATCCGGAACTCTGTCGGCTGCTTTTTTCTCAACCGGTACAGATTCTCCAGTGAGCATTGACTCGTCTACAGTCAGTCCTTGAGCCTCCAGAAGAATGGCGTCGGCAGGTATCCTGCTGCCTGCTTCAATCAGAATAATATCTCCCGGTACAACCTCGTTTGCAGGTATTACCAGAGTCGAGCCATCACGTACAACCGATGCAGTAGGAGCAGCGAGATTCTTCAGAGCTTCGAGGGTCTTTTCAGTTTTAAATTCCTGCCAGAATCCAAGTATGGCATTTACTACAATAACGAAAACTATGGTGAGGGCCTCAACAGTTTCACCCATACATAGTGAAAAGAAAGTTGCGAGCATCAGGATGATTACCATGAAATCGCTGAACTGGTGAACAAAAATCTTTAGAGGTGTAGTTTTTCTTTTTCTTATAATTTCATTCCTTCCATACTGCTGCAGTCTCTCAACGGCTTCCTCGGTATTAAGTCCGTTTATCCTGCTATCACCGGATTTATTGGTTTCCGGGACAGAGTATATATTGGTTTGTGCTGCTGAAGTATTTTTCATCTTTGACCTCCGTTTAAGTGATTCATATCAGTCTGCATCCGGTCGCCTCAGCCCAGATGCAGGGTTGTCTTACTAGTATTCTATTAGCAACTTGTACAAAGTATGATTATTTACTTGGCTTCGGATTAACAAAATATTGGGCATAAACATATTGTGAATTAAAAATGGTATGGGGATGTAATTATGGTAACTGCAATAGTATTGTTATCAATATCTTTAAGCATAGACGCACTGAGCATGGGAGTTTCATACGGTATGCAGAAAGTTAAAATACCGCTGATGCCGAAGGTGCTTATTTGTTTCTCATCAGTAATATATGCACTTATGGGATTGATATTTGGTGGATGGCTGTTTAATGTACTCGGTAACAAAACCTCAAACATAATCGGTGTTATAATATTGGTCTTTATAGGTACATGGATGATACATAAAGCTTATAAGGGCAATGCAAGAAAAAAGGGTTCAAATACGCTGAATGAGCAGGGGAAGCTGGCTGAATTTGCAATAAAATCAATAGGTATAACCATAATGGTTATAAAGAATCCGGCTAAGGGAGACATAGATAACTCAGGAGTAATTGATATAAAGGAGGCACTGCTTCTTGGTATCGCCCTTAATATGGACGCAGCTGCCGCATGCATGGGGAGCGTAATGATAGGAATATCCTCATGGATGATACCGCTCTTTGTTGGCGCAGTACAGATGCTGTTTATTGAAGGGGGCCTCTGGCTCGGGAAAGCTATACATAACCGTAAGGTTTTGAGTGAAAAAATTCTTTCAGTTATTCCCGGATTGATACTGATATCAATGGGGTTAGCCAGGTTGATAGTATAGAACTGAAGCAGCAAAATAATTTGACACTATTCTTTAGCTAATATATATTCTAATTATCAGTACATCCGGGAGAGATGGCAATGCCTAATGAAAAAATGAAGATAGCCTTAACCTCAATTGCTGCCGCAGTTTTTCTAACCTTACTCAAGCTAATAGTAGGTATAACAACAAGGAGTCTTGCAATCATTTCTGAAGCAATACATTCTGCACTGGATTTAGGTTCAACTCTTATAACCCTTTTTGCTGTGCGAGTTTCGGATAAGCCTGCAGATGAGGACCACCATTATGGGCACGGAAAGGTTGAGAACCTGTCGGCACTGGTACAGATGGGGCTGCTGCTTATTACATGTGTATGGATTGTCTATGAGGCTGTACAAAGGCTGATTCATGGAAATGTTGAGGTTGAGGTTAATATCTTCAGCTTCGCAGTTATCATTGTTTCCATCATTGTTGATGTGGCCAGGTCGAGGGTACTGTTAAAGGCTGCAAAGAAATATAACAGCCAGGTATTTGAGGCTGATGCCTACCATTTCTCTACCGATATTTTAAGTTCAGCTGTAGTTATAATCGGTCTCATTTGTGTACAGTTCGGTTTTATGGCCGGAGATGCAATAGCTGCTTTAATAGTTTCAATTATTGTTATAGCCATAAGCATCAGATTAGGTAAACGCGCAGTAGCGGTATTAATTGACTCAGCACCTGAAGGTATGGCTGAGGAGATTGAAGAGCTGGTAAAAAAGACTGATGGAGTAGTTGAGTGTAAGAATATAAGGGTTAGAGCCTCAGGAAGCTCGTATTTTGTTGACCTTAATATAGGGATTGATAAACATTACAGCCATAAGGAAATTCAGGATGTAATGCAGTGTATAAAGACCGAGGTGAATAAGTTACATCCGGGATGTGATGTACTGGTAAGTACATACCCAGCAGACCTGGCAGAGTTCAACAGCCAGGACGAGGCTCTTTTTGATGATATAGGAGCAGTCATAAACAGTCTTGGAATCTGCCTGAATCTTCATCATATGAAGGTCTTTAACATTGGTGACAGAAAACACGTTGTTCTGCACATGGAGGTTAAGGAGAATGCTGACCTGAACGAAACCCATATGCTGTCACACCTTATCGAATCCAAGGTTAAATCAGCTCTCCCAGAGATATCCAATCTGGATATACTTGTTGAGAGCATGAAACCAGAACAGATCAGGGCTGAAGATATTACCCATATCAGCAGAGGTGTTGTTGGAGAAATAGAGAGCCTTCTTAATAGAGTTCCCGATAGATTAAACTGCCATGATATAAAAATATACAGTCAGAATGGAAAGATGACGGCGTTTTTGCACTGCGGCTTGACCGGAGAGTATTCAAACCGCCAGCTTCAGGGAATTATAAGGAGTATTGAGACAAAGATTAAGAGTAACATCAAGGGTGTAGAAGATGTTTATGTGCATGTTGAACCCATGAACGAATAGCTTTGACAGGAGCAGCTCAGCAATATCCGTTTTTTTCCCAAACCCTGAACCAATGGACAAATATCAGCATATATTATACTACCAAGCGATTTTGAGGGGGAACCCGAAATGCTTTGTTATAAAAGAATTCTGGGCTTTACATTTCTGGTATTAGGTGCGGGAATGCTGCTTGTAATTTTTCTTCCTAAGCTGGGATGGGTCCTGTGTGCCGGGTTGCTTCTGGTTATACTGGGGTGGGCATGGCTTATGTACTGAAGAACAATTTTGGGTCAATATTCAATAATTTCTGGGAGAGGTGAAGAAAGTGAAGGTGATGGTAATAAAAATGCCGAGATTTCTTAGTAGCGTACTTAAAAAACTGGTTGGAATAAAGTAGTGTTTTACCGGTGCATAAACAAAATCTCTGAAATTTTTTTCAGAGATTTTGTTTATGCACCACATTAAACCGCTCTTTCTACTTTCCCGGACCGAAGACATCTTGTACAAACATTTATTGTTTTAGGTGAACCGTTGATAATGGCCTTAACCTTTTTTATATTCGGCTTCCAGCTTCTATTAGTTTTTTTGTTTGAATGGCTGACTTTTAAACCGAAATTCATATCTTTTTCACATATACTGCACTTTGCCAATTGCTACACCTCCTTCTGAACTTTACCCAAGTAATTAGAACATTACTGAACCACTGATTGAGCAGTGATTCTATACAGTCATATGGTTTGCCCTTGAATAATAATTAATGTACAACTATATTCATTTAGTCAGTCAGACCTATAAAGCGAACTTAATTTTAACATAATATTTATTTGTTATCAAGTGAAAATATGGTTTTTTTAGGTTGGCTAAGGGCAAGCCAGTGTCTCGTCCCAACATGTCTAGAATTAATAGTGAATCTGTGCATAGAATTAAGTAAAACGAACATTCTATTGCTAGAGAAGGCACAGGAGGATACAAAATGAACAACTTTTTTTCGAAGTTTGTACTCTTTCCCTTGATGGTCTATATTGCCGATATGTTGTCCCCGCAGATAAACTTTTATTCACCATGGCAGCCTATTGTTATAGGTTTGGTAATTGGGGCATCAGCATATGTTATAGATAGTCTTCTACTCGGCAGAATATCCAATCTGACGGTAACCTGGTTGGATATAGCAGTATTCACTCTCATTACCTGGTCATTCAGTCTGATTTTCAGGCTGTCCCATATAACCTTCCCCGGGTCACTTTTTACAGGGATTCTGGTTGGGTTTATTGAGTACCTGACACACAGGTCGCTGCTGGCTGCCCGAAGAAGGGAGATAATGTAAGTTGAGCGCCGGGGCAATTAAAACTGGAAATAGAATGGAAAATAGGATAGAATTATATTAAATGAGATATAAGGGGGTACATATATGTCTGTAAAATTTACGAATGAACTTGGAAGTGTAAGTGTAAGCGAACAAACTTTAGCTTCAATTGCCGGCCTGGTTTTATTTGAATGCCCTGGTGTAGCAGAACTTCCTGCAAAAAAAACCCTGGAAAGTATAGTTGATCTGCTGGGCCCTGGAGGTATTGATAAGCGCGTAAAGGTTCATTGTGAAGACAACAATATTCTGGCTGAAGTCCATATAACCATTGAGTACGGAGCCAATATAGCTAAAGTAGCAGAAGATGTGATTTCAAAAGTGAAGAACAAGATAGAAGAGCATACCGGATTCCAATCTGTAAAAGTAAATGTTCTGGTAGAAGGTCTGAAGCTTAATAATTAGTCGACTTGCTTTCTTTTCTGGGTCTAGCCTTACCGAATGAAATACGGTAAAATAGAATTGGAAACTCAATTTTGAGGAGCTGATAATCTATAACCTCGGGGGTAGCAGGGGTGGAAACCAGACCAGTTCTACAAAAGCCCATACAGTATGTTAAAGGGGTTGGAGAAGCGCGAGCCAGATTACTATTAAAACTTGGAATAAATACGGTTGAAGATATGCTGTATCATTTTCCCAGAGATTATGAAGACAGGGCTTCAACCGTAAAGATAAATGAGCTTAATGACCGGCAGCCGGCGTGTTTCAAGGGTATGGTTGTCTCAGAAATTAACGAAAGCAGACCCAGGAGAGGGCTTTCCATACAGAGAATGATTGTTCGGGATGATACCGGAACAGTTGTATTGACATGGTTTAATCAGAGCTATCTGAAGAAAACCTTTCATAGAGGTCAGTACTATATGTTCTATGGTAAACCATCCAGGAAGTTCGGGCACACAGAAGTTCAGAATCCTGTCTATGAAAAACTCGATGACCAATTGAAAGAAACCTGCAAAATAGTTCCGGTATATCCATCTACAGCAGCATTATCACAGAAGGTTCTCAGAGGAATTATAAAGGCCTGTCTGGATGTGACTGATAATCAATTACAGGAATTCCTTCCCCATAAGCTGAGAGAGAAGTATAATCTCTCAGAGATAAATTATGCTATAAATAATATTCATTTCCCTTTTGATAAGAAGAGTTTTGAATTTTCAAGACGGAGACTTGTCTTTGAAGAACTGCTTCTGCTTCAAGTAGGGCTGTTATCGATCAAGGGCAGATTTTCTACCGATATTCCGGGAATTACTTTTAAACCTGTTCCCGAAATAAAAGATTTTATTGGAAGCTTGCCTTTTTCCCTTACCGAAGCGCAGATAAAGGTGTTTAGTGAGATAGAGCGGGACATGGAGAGCAATAAGCCTATGAACAGACTTGTTCAGGGAGATGTGGGGTCAGGAAAAACCATAGTTTCAGGACTGGCAGCATTTAAAGCTGTAAGAAATGGTTATCAGGCTGCCTTGATGGTCCCTACCGGTATATTAGCTGAACAGCATTATAATACGCTGAAAGGTTTCTTTGAACCTTTTGGGATTAGAACAGCTCTCATAACCGGGAATCTTACAAAAAAGCTTAAAAAAGAAATTCAGGAAGGGATAAGCCGGGGAGAAGTGGATGTTGTAATTGGAACACATGCACTTATTGAAGAAGGAATCCAATTCACGAACCTTGGATTAGTCGTAACCGATGAGCAGCACAGGTTCGGAGTACGGCAGCGCGCAATACTTGCATCAAAGGGTAATATGCCTGATGTGCTGGTTATGACCGCTACACCTATACCCAGAACACTTGCCCTCATTCTTTATGGCGACCTCGACATATCAGTAATTGACCAGCTCCCACCCGGAAGAAAGAAGATTGAAACATACTGGATTGGTGATAATAAAAGAGAAAGGGTGTATAATTTCATCAGAAAGCAGCTTCAAGATGGGAGACAGGCTTATGTCGTCTGTCCGCTTGTAGAGGAATCTGAGCTCATAAGTGCGAAGTCTGCGGAGAAGCATGCAGAGGAAATGCAGAAGTATTTTCATCCTTTCAGAGTTGAATGTCTTCATGGAAAGATGAAAGGCAGTATCAAAGAGGAAATAATGAAGGATTTTATGAACGGTAATATAAGTATTCTGGTCTCAACTACGGTAATTGAAGTAGGTGTAGACCAGCCAAATGCAACAACAATGCTTGTTGAAAATGCTGAAAAATTTGGTCTGGCACAGCTCCACCAGCTTAGAGGGAGGGTTGGAAGAGGCGCTGAACAGTCTTACTGTATACTTGTTTCGGATATGGATTCAAAGGTTGTTCGTGAACGATTGGAAGTTATGCAGAAAACCAATGACGGATTTGTAATAGCAGAGAAGGATTTGGAATTAAGGGGGCCGGGAGAGTTTTTCGGCACCAGACAGCACGGACTTCCGGATCTCAAAATTGCCAACCTTTTCAAGGATATTGATATACTAAAACTATCACAGGAAGCAGCAGTAGAAATTCTCAGTCAGGACCGTGAACTTGTTAAGCCGGAGCATAAGCTTTTCAGGCAAAAGGTTCAGGAGCGTTTTTCAGAAAGGGCTGAGGAGCTGAGCTTTAATTAAAGGAAAGGGATGAAAAGGAGAGTGGGAAATGAAGGCTTTAGTGGTTTACTATACCCTGTCGGGCAGTACCGGTAAGGTAGCGAGAGAAATAAAGAAAATCCTGAACTTTGAACTGTGGGAAGTAGGAATCAGGAGGGTTAAACCCAAGACGGGTTTCTTTCGGGTTGTTTTAGGTACATTAACATCCAGGATGGTTGATATTGGCCACAGTAAATACAATCTCGACGATTATGACCTTGTATTCCTAGGCACGCCGTCATGGGTTGGAAAGCCCAATTCTGCTGTTTTGTCCTTCATTGATAAGCTCCCGGATTTAAAGAACAAGAAATTCATATGCTTTTCTGTAGGAGTTTTTGGAGAAAAGCATGCCGCAGAAAGTTTAAGCAGTGCTGTAGCCAAAAAGAATGGAACAGTACTGGGTACATATTGGTTTAGTGTTAAGGAACTAAAAGAAGGCCTGCATGATGAGGTCCAGAAGTTCATAAACAGTCTGGATACCTTCAGGCATGCCCAGGAAGCGTAAAATCGACTCTGCTGGGGGTTATTTGACCGAATGCGTAGAATGAAAACTCTGGCTACAACTTTGTTCTTGCTTGCACTGGCTGGAGCCATATTCTCCTGGCCTTACAGGGAGAATTTCTGGGGAGGACTGCTGCTGGCTTCATTTGAGGCTGCTCTGGTTGGAGCTCTGGCCGACTGGTTTGCTATTGTTGCCCTTTTCAGGCACCCGCTTGGTCTGAAATTCATTCCACATACTGCAATTATTCCGAATAACAGGGGGAGGATTATTGATTCAATAGTTTACATGGTAGAGAACCAATGGCTCAGAATGGAGGTAATAAAAGGGAAGATAAAAGACTATGAACTTCTTGAAAACATTTGCAGGGTTCTGCAAAGCGATGAAGGAAGGGATAGACTCAGGGGTATCATATCTTCGGTTATCTTAAATACAATAAAGGATATAAAGCCTGAGCAGGCGGCAGAGTTCCTGCAGAAGTTCTTGAAGGACAGATTTGCAGGAATAGAAGTGTCTCATGAGGTTACAGACAAGCTGGAGCAAATATTTAAGAAGCATTACGGTGATGATATCATCGATTTTTTTATTGATAGGGTGGAAATTGCGCTTCAGGATGAAGACTTTAAAAGGCTCATACAAACTACTTTAAGAAAAGCAGCTGACCATTATTCGGGAAAAGGTTTCTTCAGGCGACTGGGCAAGGGTATCGGGGAAAGCCTGGATTTAATCAATTACAGTGAAGCTGCCGAGTCAACTGTTAAGAAGCTGGGTGAGCTGATTGAGGGACTGAAGTCCAGAAAAAACCCACATAGAATCAGAATAAAAGAGGGATTAACCAATTCAAAGCTGGCCGACCATGGTACTCTTTCAACCCTAATCCGAAGTTGGACTCAAAAGATCTTTTATGGAACCGAAGGTGACAATGTACTTAAGGATGCTATAGTAACAGTAAAGGAACAATTGTTTGAAGAAGAGTCATGGGAGCCTTTGATAAGCCAATACTTTACTGAAATGGTTATTATGCAGTTAGATATGCTCAATTCCGACCAGGCCAGGAAGCTGGATTTCGAGAAATGGGTAAAGGCGGAAATACTCAGCCTGGTTGAAAGATATCATGGCTTGATAGGTAAGCTTGTCAGGGAAAACCTGCAGGAGTTGAATGACGACAGTTTTGTACAGTCCCTTGAAGACAGGGTGGGAGAGGATTTGCAGTGGATAAGGATTAACGGTACGGTCATAGGTGCAGTTGTCGGGACTGTTTTGTATCTCATATCACATATGTTTCAGAGTTGACTGGCCCAAAAATCTTGCAATATTTACAAATGTGTTATATACTTTTATAAACAATTAGTACCAGGTAATAAGAGCATCTAATAATACAGGGAGGTATCTATGAAGGCAATTGAAAAAATCAATGAACTTCATTCACGCAGGAAAGAGGTTGTCGAAGGCGGCGGCCAGGAGAAAGTAAAGAAACAGCATGAATCAGGAAAAATGACTGCACGCGAGAGAATAAACATGCTTCTTGACCAGGGCAGCTTTGTTGAAATAGACGCATTTGTAAAGCACCGGAGTACCGAATTCGATATGGCTTCAACCGAAGCTCCAGGTGAAGGGGTTGTTACAGGTTACGGGACGGTTGACGGTAGGCTGGTTTACATATACGCTCAGGATTTTACCGTTATCGGTGGTTCCCTGGGTGAGATGCATGCCCAGAAAATATGTAAGGTTATGGATATGGCTGTTAAGATGGGTGCGCCTCTAATCGGGATAAACGATTCAGGGGGAGCGAGAATTCAGGAAGGTATTGATTCACTCAAAGGTTTCGGGGAAATCTTCTTCAGAAACACTTTGGCATCGGGAGTAATACCTCAGATATCGGTAATAATGGGGCCATGTGCTGGTGGTGCAGTCTATTCCCCAGCCATTACAGATTTTGTATTCATGGTTGAGAATACAAGTCAGATGTTTATTACGGGACCCCAGGTAATAAAAGCCGTAACAGGAGAAGATGTATCCTTTGAAAAACTCGGAGGTGCGGATACTCACAATACAACTAGCGGTGTTGCACACTTCAAATGCGGTGATGAAAAGGAGTGTATCCAAAGAATAAAAGAACTAGTCAGCTATCTTCCTGACAATAACTTGAGTGATGCTCCTGCTTATGCTTGTGAGGATGATATGAACAGGCTGGCTGAAGACCTGAATGAGATGGTACCCGATGAACCCAACAGGCCTTATGATATGAAAGAAATAATTGAGAGAGTAGTGGATAACCGAAACTTCCTTGAGGTACACCAGTACTATGCTCAGAATATTTTAGTGGGTTTTGCAAGAATGAACGGCAGTACAGTGGGTATTGTGGCAAACCAGCCCAAAGTAATGGCTGGAGTTCTGGATGTCAATTCTTCCGACAAGGCAGCAAGGTTTGTCAGGTTCTGCGATGCTTTTAATATCCCCTTGATTACCTTTACCGATGTTCCGGGGTACCTTCCGGGAGTTGGACAGGAGCACAGCGGAGTTATCAGGCATGGTGCAAAACTGCTGTACGCTTACTCAGAAGCCACAGTGCCGAAAATTAATGTTATTGTAAGGAAGGCATACGGTGGAGCGTATATTGCTATGAGCAGCAAGCATCTGGGTGCAGATGTGGTTCTGGCATGGCCAACTGCAGAAATTGCGGTTATGGGGCCCGAAGGGGCTGCAAATATCATATTCCGCAAGGAAATTGCCCAAGCTGACGACCCTGTAACAGTCAGGAATCAGAAAATCGAAGAGTACAGGGATAAATTTTCCAATCCATATATTGCCGCAGCCAGGGGATATGTTGATGACGTAATTGAACCTGCTGTTACAAGACCCCGGCTCATCAGTGCGCTTGAGATGCTGGCAAGTAAAAGGGAAAACAGGCCGGTCAAGAAGCACGGCAATATTCCGTTATAATGGAGGAAGCCATGGAATACAAAGTAAATGTATTAACCAAATGTGAGAATGAAGAGGAGACTGCTGTCGTGATAGCAGCTGTACTGGCTGCAGCATCCGAAGCCCGGTACTGCAGGCCTGACTACAATCTGGTTGTCAGGAATATAAGAAGGATGCCTGCAGGGTCACCTGTATGGAACAGGATAGGAAGACACGAGCGGTTTGAAAGGAAGCTTAATACATAATGGCTATTAGCTGTTGGCTATTGGTAAAAAGCCAAAGACCAAAAGCTAAAAGCCAAACGCCAAACGCCAACAGTCAAATAATTTAGGAGGGTGAATATATGAGTAAGAAATATATAATAAGTGTTAATGGAAAAAATTACGATGTTGAGGTTACTGAGGTGACCGAGAATCAACCCGCAGGCATAATCAAGACTGAAGAACCCAAGGCAGCAAATACTCCTGCTGCACCCAAGGCTCCTGCCAAAAGCGAGCCAGCTGCTGCCGGAGCTGTAAAGATTACTGCTCCTATGCCGGGGACCATCTTAAAGGTCAACGTGGAGCAGGGACAGAAGGTGAAGAAAGGTGAAGTGGTACTTATTCTTGAGGCCATGAAAATGGAAAACGAGATTGCTGCCCCTGGTGATGGAACTATTGCTTCAGTGCATGTATCAAGGGGAAGCAAGGTTAATGCCGGAGACCTGATGGTTTCCATAGGCTAATAACGGATGGGAGGTTTTTTATGTCAAAAGTCAGGATAACAGAAACTGTTCTAAGAGACGCACACCAGTCTCTCATTGCAACCAGAATGTCTACAGAGGATATGCTCCCGATACTTGAAAAGCTGGATGATATTGGGTACCATTCACTTGAAGTCTGGGGAGGGGCAACCTTTGATGCGTGTTTGAGATTCTTGAATGAGGACCCATGGGAAAGGCTGAGAAAGATAAGGAAAACGGCCAAAAAGACAAAGCTTCAGATGCTTTTCAGAGGCCAGAATATATTAGGTTACAAGCACTATGCAGATGATGTTGTGGAATATTTTGTTAAAAAGTCTATTGAGAACGGCATGGATATTCTAAGGATATTTGATGCCCTTAATGATTACAGAAATATTGAAACTGCAATGAAAGCTTGTAATAAGGAAGGTGGCCATGCGCAGGGAGTAATCTGCTATACTACCAGTCCGGTTCATACCATAGAACTGTACGTAGAAGATGCAAAGAGACTGGAGGGAATGGGGGCAGATTCCATATGTATCAAGGATATGGCAGGACTTTTGCTTCCTTATACGGCCTATGAATTAATTAAAGAGGTTAAAAAAGCCGTAAAACTTCCAATACAACTGCATACACACTATACCAGCGGAGTAGGGGCTATGACTTACCTTAAGGCAATTGAGGCTGGAGTAGATATTGTGGATACCGCAATTTCTCCCATGGCCGAAGGCACATCACAGCCGGCCACCGAGCCATTGGTTGCAACACTGCAAGGTACTGAAAGGGATACAGGGTTAGATTTGGGCAAATTGAATCAGATAGCCGAGTATTTTAAGCCTATAAGGGAGAAGTATCTGCAGACTGGATTATTGGACCCCAAAGTAATGGGAGTGGATGTAAATGCACTGATTTACCAAGTACCTGGAGGAATGCTGTCCAACCTGGTTTCGCAGTTAAAACAGCAGAATGCTATTGATAAGCTCCAGGAGGTATTGAATGAGGTGCCCAGAGTCAGGGCAGACCTTGGATACCCTCCTTTGGTTACTCCATCAAGCCAGATAGTTGGTACTCAAGCTGTACTTAACGTCATGATGGGTGAGAGATATAAGATGGCTTCAAAGGAAACCAAAGCCATTCTCAAGGGAGAGTACGGAAAAACTCCCGGAACAATATCTGACGAAATCAGAAGAAAGGTTATAGGAAGTGAAAGTCCAATAACCTGCAGACCAGCCGACTTGTTAAAACCTGAACTTAACAGCATAAAGGAGCAGATGAGCGAATACCTGGAACAGGATGAGGACATCTTATCATATGCGCTCTTCCCACAGGTAGCTGAGGATTTCTTTAAATTCCGTAGGGCTGCAAAGTATGGGGTTGATGCGGGTTTGGTGAATGTGGAACAGAAGACCTATCCGGTCTGACACTGTATAGAAACAGGGAAAGACAAGGGGACGGTTCTGCTGTCTGGTTTAAAGGCCAGACAGCAGAACCGTCCCCTTGTCTTTAAAGGGATGAGGTTTCCCGGGCATCTGCGCTTTTAATATATGTGGTTTCTTCATGTAATTTACTTTCAGGAAGTCTTCTTACTGCCCTTTTTAGCGCTGCCTTTATACGGGATAGCAATGCTGAGCCGGCCATTATTACACACTTACGTGTGGCCAGTATTAATATCACTCCTGATATCCCTGTTACTGCAGACCAGTGAAGCATATCGGACAGCATGGATGAAAGGGTATAGAAGATTACCGGATGGAGAGAGATGGACAGCATTTTTAATTCTGGAGCAGATGGGTTGTTAAAAAGAAGATTAAAAACTGTGACAAATAAAACCTTCTGTTCAAGGTAAAATAAACCGAGTATAAAGCTGGACAGGACCAGTGATAACGAAATATACATGGTCAGCTTCAGAATATTCCTGATAACTAAGAGCATCAATAATATACATAGTGCAATTGCTGCAGCTAATGCCAGAGGTATGGTATCAAAAAAATGATATGCTCGGGCTAAATAATACATTACAGCTGAGCTGGACGGATTGTTGAGCTTGAGGCTGCTTGGTATATTGTCTAAGGGGTTGGGCGGAACCGACTCTGTTTTTTCTGATACACTACTTAGCCCTGCTTCATTGTTCATGGACTTAATCTCGTCCTTTAGTGGTGCCAGGTCTATGGAAGGGCTTATGTTTGTGCCCTCCAGGTATGAATAAAACTCATCAATAAGTAATTCCGACTGGGCCTTGAGGCCTTCCTTGGGTATGTTATTTATGACATACCTGCCTATTCCGGTTGAGTGCTTGTACATGCCTTCGGGCAGGAAAACAGAAATCAGAGAGGGAATCTGGCTGTAAATCAGAGTATAGGAATTTGTGATATCCAGCATATTCTTTATGTATGAAGGATTAAAAACCGTTTTATTAACCGCTGTAGTAATAACACCTGTTACAGTTAAAAAAGTAAGAAGTAGTGTAAGAAACAATAGGATTATCGACTTGAAGAATTTCATATCCATCATCCTCTGCGCGTATGTAAAGAAAGTGTCCGGTTGGGGAGAAAAGTCAACGGCCGGAAAGGTGATAATTGATTTAAACTTATTATAACACATAAGTTATCAATATTTAATACAAATTCATGATGCAGAAAGGAAAAGAGCTGTTAAAATAATGGGAGTATTGACATTTTTCTGCATGCTGTTTAAAAATGACTTAGTAAGTATTAACAAGTTACAATTTTTTTACATACGATTTACTTTTAAAGGCTATATGTTATAATGGTTATGTCAAAATCAGTCTTAAGGTCACCATCATATTACATAGCAACTCATTTAAGTTCATCATACAAGCATACACAACCTAAATCCAGAATTGTTGGTTTATGAGTTTATGAAGTTTTAGCCAGAAAATTCCGATATATATATTAACAACATCAAGCTCTCAGCCAGTGTTCTGAATTACCAGCGTTTCTATAAAAGAGGGGGTAATTTTATGCCGAAACAACAGATAGCTGATATTATCAGGAAAGATAGGGAAGAGAGAAAGCATGAAAGGTTTGAGGGTACTTTTCTTGATTACCTGGAAATAGTTAAAAAAGACCCTGATGCTGTAAAATTGGCTCACCAGAGAATGTTTGAGCTGATTACAGCTCCGGGTGTTCAGGTTATTAAAACTGAGGAAAATCCCAGACTCCGAAGAATATATGGAAATGATGTAATAAAGAAATACAGTTTTTTTGAGGATGATTTCTTTGGTGTAGATAAAACATTAATGAAAATAGTAAGGTATTTCCATTCGGCTGCTATGGCCGGAGAAGAAGCCAGGCAGGTACTTTATCTTGTGGGCCCGGTGGGTTCGGGCAAGTCATCATTGATGGAGGTACTAAAGCGCGCCCTAGAGAAAAGCCCTCCGGTATTTGCTTTGAAAGACTGCCCAATGAGGGAAGAACCTCTCCACCTCATACCCAAACATTTAAGAAGTGAATTCGAGAAGCTTCTTGATACACGGATAGAGGGGGACCTCTGCCCGTTATGCAGATACAGGCTGAAGAATGAGTTTAAGGGGGAATATGAGAAGTTCCCGGTGGAGACCTTCGAGTTTTCAATCCGCTCACGTAAAGGCATAGGGGTTGTGCCTCCGGTAGATCCAAATAACCAGGATACTTCGGTTCTTACCGGCTCGGTTGATATATCCAAGCTCGACCTCTATCCTGAGGATGACCCAAGGGTAATGGCACTAAACGGTGCTTTCAATGTAGGTAACAGGGGTATTGTAGAGTTTATAGAGGTATTCAAGAATGAAACCGAATACCTGCATACAATGATTACGGCTACTCAGGAAAAATCTATACCATCTCCCGGGAAGGGGTCAATGATATATTTTGACGGAATAATCCTGGCGCATTCTAATGAAGCGGAATGGAACAGGTTTAAGTCGGACCATACAAATGAAGCTATATTGGACAGGATAGTCAAGATTGAAATTCCGTACTGTCTGGAATTAAATGAGGAGATTAAGATATATAACAAAATCCTTAAGAAGAGTAAATTTGATGCCCATATTGCTCCCCATACAATTGAGACTGCATCAATGTTTGCTATTCTCACCAGGCTTGCACCATCCAATAAGGTTGACCCGTTAACCAAGCTGAAGATTTATAACGGAGAAGAAATAGTTGAACAGGGAACTACAAAGAAGGTAGATATATTTGAACTCAGAGAAGAGTCGCCGAGGGAAGGAATGGTGGGCATTTCAACAAGGTTTATTATGAAGGCCATAGATACTGCGCTGTCTGAATCAGACCATAATTGTATTAACCCTATCTCCATTATGGAAACATTGGTTAAAGCAGTCAAGGAGCTCCCCCTGGGTGATGAGGAAAGGGAACGATATCTTAGATTTATTCAGGATACCCTTAAGAAGGAATATAATAAGGTACTTGAAAAAGAGGTAACCAAGGCATTCATTCATGGATACAGGGAGCAGGCCGAAAGCCTCTTCAACAACTATCTTGACCATGCCGAAGCATATGTAAACAAGACAAGAATCAAGGATAGGAATACAGGTGAGGAGCTGGAGCCCGACGAGAGATTCATGAGGTCCATTGAAGAGCAGATTGGTATAACCGACACATCAGCTAGAGGTTTCAGGCAGGATGTTACAGCTTATATGTTCTTTGTACTCAGGAATGGGGGAAAGCTTGACTTTAACAGCTATGAACCATTGAAGGAAGCCATTGAGAAGAAGCTTACAGCTTCTGTTAAAGAGCTTTCAAGGGTAATAACCCTGGCAAAGGTTAGAGACGGCGAGCAGGACAGAAAGTACAATGCCATGGTTGAAGAAATGAAAAAGAACGGTTACTGTGACCACTGCTGCAATGTGGTATTGAAATATGCAGCAAACAACCTCTGGAAGGACTAAAAATCAAATATATTATTATACAGCAGATATGTTATGCGAAGTGTAGGAACACTTCGCACTTTCATAAAGCGGGGTGAGGCAAATGGCTATATTCAGGGAATTTAACAGCAGCGGGAGGGACAGGTCCGCTGAGGATAGAAGGCGGCATAAGCAGCTTGTTGAGGATGCGATTAAAAAGAACATTGGCAATATTATTGCCGAGGAAAGCATCATCGGAGTCAGCAAGGATAAAAAGGTAAAAGTCCCCATCAAAGGAGTAAAGGAATACCATTTCGTATACGGAAAGAATAAGAAGGGTACCGGAACCGGAGATGGAAGTGAAAAACGGGGGGACAAGGTTGGTGAAGAGGCAAAAAAAGGGATAGAACAGGGCCAGGGAGCAGGTAACCAGGAAGGCGAAGATATTTACGAAACTGAGATTACCCTGGATGAGGTAATAAATTATCTTTTTGAAGACCTCGAACTGCCTGATTTGGACAGAAGAAAACTTTCTGAGATTGATGCTCAAAGCTATCACAGGAGGTCGGGTTTTCAGAAGAAAGGAATACCACCCCGTCTTGCCAAAAAGAAATCGCTTGTAGAAAAGTTAAAAAGAAAACAGGCTATTAAGAGGAGTCACGAGGAATCATGGGACGAAGAAGAAATAAGGTTTCCTTTTGAGGAAGATGACCTCAGGTACCGCAGACTTCGTGAAGACCAGAAAAAAGATTTTAATGCTGTTGTTATTTGTATTATGGACGTATCAGGTTCCATGGACCAGACAAAAAAGTATCTGGCAAGAAGTTTTTACTTTTTGCTTTACCAGTTCCTGAGACTCAGGTATGCAAATGTGGAGATAGTATTCATTTCTCATACCACTACTGCAAAGGAAGTTACTGAAGATGAATTTTTTCACAAAGGTGAGTCGGGTGGAACCTATATAAGCAGTGGCTATGAAAAAGCGCTGGAGATAATTGAGACCAGATACAATCCTTCAAGCTGGAATGTATATGCTTTTCACTGCAGTGATGGGGACAACTGGTCTGAAGATAATAAAAGAACGGTTGAGATGGCCGAGCAGCTTTGTGAAATATGTAACCTTTTCGGTTTTGGGGAAATTACTCCAGGATATTACTCAACCTCAAGTACAATCAGGAGTGAACTTGAAGCTATCGGTCGAAGAAACTTCTCCATGGTTTCCATAAATAAGAAAGAGGATTTGTATCCTGCTCTTAAGAAACTCCTGGAAAAGGAGGGGGGAAGCATCTATGAGTGATTATAGTATGAAAGAACTCCAAGAATGGAATGAAAGGATAGAAGAGATAGTACAGGAGGAAGGTCTGGATTATTATCAGCAGGAGTTTGAGATAGTAAGCCAGGAGGATATGATAGGTTATGAAGCTTACGTAGGCATGCCGTCCCACTACCCCCATTGGAGCTTCGGTAAGGCATACGAAAGAGCCAAGACCTTAAATAAATATAATCTTCAGGGCCTTCCATATGAGATGGTGATAAACTCCAACCCTTGTCTGGCCTATCTGATGAAGGATAATACCCTTCTATTGCAGATACTAACCATTGCCCATGTCTATGGCCATAACGACTTTTTTAAGAACAACAGGTTATTTAAGCAGGGGACACGGTCCGAATATACAATTGAAATGTTTAAGAACCATGCAGACAGGGTCAGGACATATATAAACGACCCAAGTATCGGATACCGTAGGGTTGAGAGGATTCTGGACGCTGCACATTCCCTTAAGTATCAGACATCAAGAGTGATGGGTGAGAAGAAGCTTTCATATGAAGAGGAAAGAAGACGTGAACTGGAAAAGAGGAAGGAACCTGAGGATGAATACAGGCTGCTCCGGTGGAAAGGGGAAAAAGTAAAGAACGAGACGGTTGAAACTATAAGAATTCCTCCAAGCCCCGAGGAAGATCTTCTAGGATTTCTGAAACAGTATGCTACTCTGCATGATTGGGAGAGAGACCTGATAAGTATTGCCATGGAGGAAAGCAAGTATTTCCTTCCGCAGATTGAAACAAAAATAATGAATGAGGGCTGGGCTAGCTATTGGCATTATACAATACTAAATAAACTCAGTCTTGAACAGGGGCTTCACCTTGAGTTTTTAAAAAGGCATAACCAGGTTATAAGACCGCTTACTGGAAGAATAAACCCTTATTATATAGGCTTTAAAATCTTTGAAGACCTATATAACAAGCATGGAAAAGAGAAAATATTTGAGGTAAGGGAGATTGAAAGAGACCAGTCATTCCTTATGAGGTACCTAACTTATGAGCTTTGTAAGGAATTGAACCTCTTTGAGTACAAAAAGAAGGGAAATGAATACCTGGTTTCTGAAATACCAGATGATGAAGGCTGGAAGCAAATAAGGAATACTCTTGCAATGTCGGTCGGAATGGGGAGTATGCCTACAATCAGAGTTGTTGAACTGGTGAAAAAGGATAATACAATAGTCCTTGAACATGAATATGACGGAAGGGAACTTGAATTAAATTATGCCTATGAGACTCTGAAATATTTTGCAGAACTCTGGGGAGGGAAGGTAATATTGATTACAATAATTGACCAGGCTAAAAAGTATATAATATGCGATGAAGATAAAAAAATCACTATGGGTAATTTGGGTGAAGAATAGCAGACATGGGGACGGTTCTCTTGTCTTGAAATTTCAAGACAATATAAACGTCCCCAGGTCTGCTATAGCCCTATTAAGTCGGATGGTAGGAAGTTTTCTACCGAAAAATCTAAATTTTTATTCATGTTGACAAAAGATGCTTTTTTTCTGGTCGTAAATTAACAACACTTATAGTTTTAAGAAAAAAATAGGCGAACGGTTTTTGTTTTCCATATTTCCTTCCTGCTGTATAATGTTTGAAACAACAATAGATAAGACATTGGGGGGAGAAGATGGAACTGGATAAATTTCTTGAGGGGACTGCGACAATAGAACTTAAAGGCAGGGAACAGTTCCTTGATTCAAAAGAAATTAACCTGGAATACTACATGCTGGAAGTGGATGGATATAATTTTGAAGAAGGACGGCAAAAAGTATATGGAATTCAGGTAGTAAAAACAGAGGTAGATAATAATAATAGAATACACACCGAGACAGAACTTGTTCCGGATATATCTCCGGACAAAGAGGCAGTTAGAGAGATTATTCAAAAATTAATAAAAAACAAGGTTACACCTGTAAGTCTTCAAGATGTCCTGGAAGATACAATAGGGGTATGCTAAAAGTGGGGCTTATATAAGACCCACTTTTAGCATACCTGTTCTTTAATATGGTTGTGTAAAGGTTTATTTGATATTTGCTGAGCGACACATCTTTATCACCATACATCTGATTCATTTCTATATTTCAAAAAAAGATATCTAAAAGAACATTAATAAAATACCAGTAATATCTTAATGTAAAATTAGTAATATTAAACTAGACATAGGTTGTTCTAGTGCTTTATGCAATGGAAACGGGGTGGATTTTTATTGAATTCAAGGAAAGTTAAGGTTGGATTATGTATTTTATTATTGTTAACTGCAGTAACTTTAGTTGTTTTTTTTCTGATAAGCAGCAGCGGAAAAATAAACAGTGGAGTGAGAATAGAGGGCGTTAGTTTTTCCGGATATACAAAAAAGGGGGCGGCGGATAAGTTAAATCAGATATATAGTGATAAGCTTAAGAACTCTAAAATTATATTGTCATGTCAAGGCCAGGTTTGGGAAATACCTTATAAGGAAATAGATGCAAAATATGATATCAGAACTGCAGTGGAGCACGCATTTAGTGTAGGGAAAGGAAGGAATATATTTAAAAATTTATATGATGCCATTTCTGCAGCATTTAAAGGGCGGGATATACAAGTCAGGATTCTATATGATAAACAGAGTCTAAAAAAGAGACTGCAGGAAATAGCTAAGCTTATTAATAAACCTGGAAAAGATGCGACCATAGTAGTTGAGAAAGGCGATATACCGAGGATTATTCCTGAACAGCCCGGCATCAAGCTGGATATTGAAAGGTCAGTTAAATTGATCGAAGACAATTTAACATCAGCCGGTACAGAGCCTGTCCAGCTTTCGGTTGAAGCACAAATACCAAGGTACACTACTAAAAGTCTTAAAGATGTTGATGGTTTAATTGCAAATGCATCCACAGCATTTAATTCAGCAGAGACAAACAGGTCATATAATATCAGAAATGCTCTGAAGACGATCAATGGAACCATTCTTCTTCCTGGAGAGGTATTCTCACTTAACGAAGTACTGGGACCAAGAAGTGAGAAGAATGGTTATAAAAGCGCACCTGTAATACTTAATAATCAGCTTGTTCCCGGGATGGGAGGAGGAGTTTGCCAAGTAGCTACTACAATGTACAGCGCAGTGCTGCAGGCATGTGTAGAGGTTGTCGAGAGACAGCACCATACCTTTCCGCCTGCATATATAGCCCCCGGTCAGGATGCCACCATAGCGGGAAATAATATTGATTTTAAATTTAAGAACAATACCGGTTTCCCAGTATTTATTTCCGCGCAGGCTCCAGGAGGCAAGATTCAAATAAAGATTTTTTCCAAGAAATCATCACCCAACCGGTCTGTAAAAATTGAGTCGCAGATAATGGAGGTCGAGGACCCGGGTCCGGATAAGATAATAAGGGATGATAGCCTTCAGGAAGGGGTTAGTGAAACTGAGAGGCCATCAAAGAAGGGTTATAAGGTATCGGTATTCAGGAATATCTATGAAGGAGACAAACTTGTAAAGAGAGAACTGGTGTCAAACGACCATTACAGGCCTATAAGAGGTATTGTAAGGATTGGAACTGCTCCTGCCGAAGAGAGTGAGGATGTAATCATGCAGTACCCTGATTGGTATTACGGAACTATGGAAAACAATATCGAAGAACCAGACAATCCGCCTGACCAAGAGTTTTATTACCAGAACCTATACTAATATTATAAATGCCTTGTAAAATAATCTATTAATAAGTATAATGAACCTGCTTAAGATAAGTTGTTGAATTTAGGGGGGGATTATATTGATAAGTACGGCAAAAATCCGGAAAGTTGATGCAGAATTGGCTGATGCCATAGAGCGTGAGGTTCACAGGCAGCAAAATAATATCGAATTGATTGCATCAGAGAACTTTGTAAGTGAGGCAGTGCTTGAAGCAGCAGGTTCACCACTTACCAACAAGTACGCTGAAGGTTACCCTGACAGAAGATATTATGGCGGGTGTGAATATGTCGATGTTGCCGAAACGCTTGCCATTGAGCGGGCAGAAAAGATTTTTGGAGCTGAACATGCCAATGTTCAGCCGCATTCAGGAGCTCAAGCCAATATGGCAGTGTATTTCGCTGTTCTTAAACCCGGTGACACTATCCTCGGTATGAACCTGGCTCATGGAGGTCACCTTACACATGGAAGCCCGGTGAATATCTCGGGAACATATTTCAATATAGTCCCTTATGGAGTAAACAGGGAAACCTGTACTATAGATTACGGAGAGGTAAGGAAACTTGCCCTTGAATATAAACCGAGGATGATTGTTGCAGGAGCAAGTGCATACCCCAGAATTATCGACTTTAAAGCCTTCAGGGAAATTGCCGATGAGGTTGGCGCATATCTTATGGTGGATATGGCACATATAGCAGGATTAGTAGCTGCAGGCTTACACCCCAACCCAATACCATATGCACATTTTGTAACTACCACAACCCACAAAACATTGAGAGGACCGAGAGGTGGTATGATTCTTTGTAAGGAAGAATTCGCAAAGATAATTGATAAAGCCATATTCCCTGGTACCCAGGGGGGGCCGCTTATGCATATAATTGCTGCAAAAGCAGTCTGCTTCAAGGAAGCAATGACGCAGGAATTCAAGGACTACCAGAAGCAGATTGCAGCCAATGCGGCCAGATTAGCCTCAGAGCTTAAAGACAGAGGGCTTCAGCTAGTCTCAGGGGGGACCGATAACCACCTTATGCTCCTTGATTTAAGCAGCAAGGGAGTTACCGGAAAAGATGCTGAAACTATGCTTGATGAAGTAGGGATAACGGTCAATAAAAACGCTATACCATTTGATACTCAAAAACCGTTTGTAACTAGCGGTATAAGAGTGGGTACCCCGGCAGTGACCACCAGGGGCATGAAGGAGCCGGAGATGGTAGAGATAGCAGAGCTGATTAATATGACCATTAATAATTTCGAAGCAAATAAGGCTTCCATAAAGGAAAGAGTTGCGATGCTGTGCAGTAAGTTTCCACTATATAACTAGTATCTGAGGTTCTACAAACCGTGACAGGGGACGGTTCTCTGTCACGGTTTCGTTATTCTTCACCCATTTCAACAAAATCTACCTTCAAGTTTTTTTTCAAAACTGTTCTATAAAATAGCTTAAACGGTAATACTTTTTATTAGATGCAGCTTATAAGGAATGCTTTTATAAAGCTCGATAAAGAGGAGGTTTTTATCATGGCAAATAAGAGAAGAAAGAATCTAATCAGAGATGAACGCATTGAAGATACAACCATGTATGGAGAATTTATTTCTTCATTTGACCAATGGATTACCATGGATAATCAGAGAAAAAGGGTAAGACATATTGAAGAGATTTCCAGCGAACTAACAAGAGACCGCGACAGATAAAGAAATATAAAGTAAATAATAAGTACAATTAGCAATATTGCAGTAATACAATATAATAAGAGACTAAAAGCAAAAACAGGGGGACAACAGACGCTTTTTATAGTTGTTTTTTTATACAGTTATTATATAATGATATTGATAAAAGTCAGAGAAAGTCAAAGTGGGTGAATGGTATGCCGAAGCTATGTGAGGTTATTGAAGGTTTCATAAAGGATATGATAAAGGAAGCTAATGGAATAGTAGAGATTCAACGCAACGAGATTGCCACCAGATTCAACTGCGTTCCTTCACAGATTAATTATGTTATCGATACACGGTTTACTGTTGAGCAAGGGTACTATGTGGAAAGCAGGCGTGGTGGAGGAGGGCATATAAGAATCAAGGAAGTTCACGTAGGGGGCAGCAGTTACCTGATGCATCTGGTTAACTCAATCGGTAATTCAGTATCCCAACAGGTGGCGGAAGCTTTCATAATCAATCTTCGTGACTATAATATTATCTCAGATAGGGAAGCGGCATTATTCAGGGCAGCTGTAAGTGATAAGGCAATTGGAAATTCACTTCATGATAGAGACCATATCCGGGCTGCAATAATTAAGAACATGCTGATTTCCATAGTATAGGCTGATTCGTACAGGAGGGGGAGTAATATTGATATGCCAGCAGTGTATGCAAAGACCAGCTAATGTACAGATAACACAGTTGGTAAATAATCAGAAAACGGTATTATATCTTTGTGAAAGCTGTGCAGGAGCCAGAGAAAAACTATTAATAGACTTACCGTTCAACATGAGCAATCTGCTGTCCAGCATTATGGAAAATATGCATGGAGTAACACAGGTTCCGATTAAGGGCGAGGATATGCAGTGTGATGTATGCGGTATGAGTTATGATGAGTTTACTCATTCAGGAAAGTTCGGGTGCTGGAACTGCTATAATTCATTCAGCCAAAGGCTTGACCCTATATTTCGCAGACTGCATGGAAATACAAAGCACACAGGCAAGGTGCCGACTAAGGTAGATTCTGAAAGAAAAACAGCTAAAGAGATTTATAATCTCAGATTGATGCTTAAAGATGCGGTGAAGGTGGAGAAGTATGAAGAGGCGGCCCGGATAAGGGATAAGATAAAGGCGCTTGAGGAAGAACAAAAAAGGATGGGTGGTGTTCAGTAATGCAAGGGGGATTGGGCAGAAACCCGGAGTCGGACGTTGTTATAACCAGCAGGATAAGGCTGGCAAGGAACAGTAAAGACTATCCGTTTCCTACCAAGCTTAATGCTAACCAGGCACATAAGGTAGTAGATGTCTATAAGGATGCTGTACTGAAATCGGATAAGTCATTCTCTAAGGAACTTATGTTTTTTGACTCGACAAAGATGAATTCCCTTGATAAATCCTGTCTTGTTGAAAAGCACCTAATAAGTCCTGAGTTTGCTTCAAAGAAAGAAGTCACAGGGTTTATTCTCAGTAAGGATGAGACTATAAGCATAATGATAAATGAAGAAGACCACCTAAGGATTCAGACAATATTTCCGGGCTTACAGTTGAACAAATCCTGGGACGTTTGCAATCATATAGACAATCTTATTGAAGAGAAGGTCGATTATGCCTATAGTGAAGAACTTGGTTATCTTACCTGCTGTCCTACAAATGTAGGTACCGGAATGAGGGCATCAGTTATGGTGCATCTGCCCGCACTTACAATTTCAGGACACCTGAATACTGTACTTGATGCAGTCACCAAGCTTGGTATTACTGTAAGAGGACTTTATGGTGAAGGCAGTGAAATTATCGGCAATATGTACCAGTTTTCCAATCAGGTCTCCCTGGGGCAGTCTGAGGAGGAAATTATTACCAAGATAACTGTAATTGCAAACAGAATAATTGAACAGGAGAAAATTGCGAGAGAAAAGCTTATGAACTCCAGGGTTCAGTTGGAGGACCGGCTGTTCAGGTCATACGGTATTTTCTCAAATGCCCGTATACTTACTTCAAGTGAGTGCATGAAGCTTTTATCAGACGTTAGGCTTGGAGTGGACTTAGACATAATCAGAGGTATTTCTATAGAAGTGATTAATGAGCTAATGGTAGCGACACAGCCTGCAAATCTGCAAAGAACCTTTGGCGGAACCATGAACCCGAATGACAGGGATATCAAGAGAGCTGAATTGATAAGAACAAGATTGGCTGGTGTTGGCAGCTGAAATGGAAGGATGCAAATGAACAAGGGTAATAAAAAGAGTTCATGCCTTTTAAACACCGGTATTAATGGAGGAATGTGAAATGTACAAATTTACTGAGAGAGCTGAAAGGGCAATTACACTAGCGCAGGAGAGTGCCTCCCAATTAGGCCATAATTATGTTGGAACTGAACACCTTCTACTGGGATTGATTAGAGAAGGAGGAGGTATTGGAGCACGAGTGCTGCAGAATCAGGGAGTAACCGAAAATAAGGTTCTGAAAGAAATAGATGAGTTGATTGGCCGTGGTGAAGGTACCGAAACTCAACCACTTGGATTTACCCCAAGGACAAAGAGGGTACTTGAGTTGAGCTTCAGGGAGTCCAGAAGGATGGGGCACAGCTATATTGGGACAGAGCACATTATTCTCGGCATCATGAGAGAGGGTGAGAGTGTAGCTGTTAGGATAATTATGGATTTGGGCGTAGATCCGCAGAAACTATTCTCAGAAGTGGTTAAGATGCTTAATGAAGAAGCTCCTGGAGCCGGCAATGCACAGAAAGCTAATGCGGGGTATTCGTCAACTCCTACACTTAACCAGTTTGGAAGAGATTTAACCGATATGGCCAGGGAAGGAAAACTGGACCCTATAATTGGAAGAGAGAAGGAGATTGAAAGGGTAATACAGATATTGAGCAGAAGAACAAAGAACAACCCCTGCCTGATTGGGGAACCGGGAGTTGGAAAAACAGCAATTGCAGAAGGCCTTGCTCAGAAGATTCTGGATGGAAATGTTCCGGAACTGCTTCGTGATAGAAGAGTGGTCACACTTGACCTCTCGTCAATGGTTGCTGGAGCAAAATACAGAGGTGAGTTTGAAGAAAGACTTAAAAAGGCACTTGAAGAAATCAGGAAGTCAGGCAATATTATTATTTTCATTGACGAAATGCATACAATTATAGGCGCTGGTGCTGCCGAAGGTGCAATAGATGCTTCCAATATTCTTAAGCCTCTGCTTGCAAGGGGAGAAATCCAGGTAATTGGAGCTACTACCCTGGATGAATACCGAAAGCATGTTGAGAAGGATGCTGCCCTGGAAAGAAGATTCCAGCCTATTACGGTTGGTGAGCCAAGTATTGAGGAAACCATAGGTATACTCAAAGGGGTTCGTGACAAGTATGAAGCTCATCACAGGGTTAAAATAACCGATAAGGCACTGGAAGCAGCAGCAATGCTTTCTGCAAGGTATATTACCGACAGGTTCCTGCCGGATAAAGCTATTGATTTGATGGATGAAGCTGCTTCAAGGTTGAGACTCAAGACTTTTACTGCTCCACCTGATTTAAAAGAACTTGAGGGAAAGATTGAGAAACTCAGTAAAGAGAAGGAAGAGTCAATACGTTCTCAGGAATTTGAGAAGGCGGCAAGAATAAGGGATGAGGAGCAGAAACTGAAAGCTGAGCTTGAGAAACAGAAATCTGAGTGGCAGAATAAAAATCAAACCGAGACAAATACAGTTACAGAGGAAGAGATAGCAGACATCGTATCCGGATGGACCGGTATCCCAATCAAAAGTCTTACCGAGGAGGAAACGGAAAGATTAAAGAAGATGGAGGAAATACTCCATAAGAGAGTTGTGGGACAGGATGAAGCTGTTAAAGCAATCTCCAAGGCCATCAGAAGGGGAAGGGTTGGACTGAAGGACCCAAGAAGGCCGGTTGGTTCATTTATTTTCCTTGGGCCTACCGGAGTGGGTAAAACTGAGTTAACCAAGGCACTGGCTGAGGTCCTGTTTGGGAACGAAGATGCCATGATACGAATAGATATGTCTGAGTATATGGAAAAGCATACTGTTTCAAGGTTGGTAGGGTCTCCTCCAGGATATGTAGGGTATGATGAAGGAGGGCAGCTTACTGAAAAAGTAAGAAGAAGGCCATATTCAGTAGTGCTGTTTGATGAGATTGAGAAGGCCCATCCTGAGGTATTTAATATCCTGCTTCAGATACTTGAAGACGGAAGATTGACTGACGCCCACGGGAGGACTGTTGATTTCAGAAACACCGTTATTGTGATGACTTCGAATGTAGGTGCAAGGCTGATAACCGAGCCCAAGAAGCTGGGATTTGCAGTAGGTGAAGATGACACAAAGCAGCGCTATGAGGATATTAAATCAAATGTTATGGGTGAACTCAAGAAGACATTCAGACCCGAGTTTTTGAACAGGGTTGATGAGACAATAGTCTTCCATCAGTTGGACCAGGAGGATATAAAGCACATTGTATCGCTTATGCTTGAGCAGCTGCAGGAAAGACTGAAGGCAAATAACTTTTCGGTTACGGTCTCTGACTCTGCTAAACAGTATATTGCTGAAAAGGGATATGACATGGTCTACGGAGCAAGGCCTCTGCGAAGGGTAATACAAAATATCATCGAAGACAAGATTGCGGAGAATATACTCGAAGGTGGATTCAAGCCAGGTGACAATATAAAGGTTGATCTTAAGGGAGAAGAGCTTGTGGTGAGTAAATAGTGGTTGAGTATTTCAGATTATATAGTATTTTTAATATTATAGGAAGAAGATTAACTGCTCATAAGGACTACGGAATTAAGATTTCTCCGTAAACTTATTCGCCAGTTAATTCTTTTTCCTATATATTTGCTTATTTTTTTATCCTTTTAGTTAAAGAATAAAAAATTTTGTACTTCCATGTATATATTCTGAATATTGGTCAATAATAACTAATGACCTCACAAAATACATTGAGACCCCCTTTACATTATTTCCGTGACATTTCAAAATGTCACGCTTTTTTTTTTGTAAAAAATATGCTAAAATTTAAACGGAATAGCTTGCCTAAAAGCATTTCTAAAAACATATCAAATTTACTACACAACAGGAGGCATTTATTATGGAAAAGACCCTTGTAATTTTAAAACCCGATTCAGTTAAGAGGGGACTGATGGGTGAGATAGTATCCCGTATTGAGAAAAAAGGATTCAAAATCAGTCACATGAAAATGGCTATGCTTTCAAGGCCGGTGGTGGAAGAGCACTACGCACATGTTAAGGGCAGAAGTTTCTTCAATGATATGATTGATTATATGTGCTCAAGCCCTGCTGTGGTTATGGCTGTTGAAGGCGAGGGAGTGGTTGACATGATGAGAAGCATGATTGGTAAAACAATGGTAAATGAGGCTGCTCCCGGGACTATCCGCGGAGACTTCGGATTCAACAGGAATGAAAATCTTATTCATGCATCAGATTCGCCTGAAAACGCAGTAATTGAATTTAAAAGGTTTTTCCCTGAAGCAGTATAAACAGGATTCTTGGATTCAGGTGGAGTATTTATCTCCATCTGAAACTTAGAAGCCGTTATCCAGGAACTTATCGCCACTTATCTATAATATTGAAGCTGGGATCTTAGTGGCGGTTAGTTATCGGACAAACAGGATTCTTGGATTCAGGAGGAGTATTTATCTCCAACTGAATCTTAGAAGCCGTTATCCAGGGACGTAGCGCCGCTTCTCCCCCACTTGAAGAAGAGAGTCTTAGCGGCGGTAGTCATCGGATAAACCAAACAGCGAAAGAGGGAGAACATGATAAAGGACTATGAGGGTTTTAAAAATGAAATCTACCAGATGACCGGAATCAACCTATCCAACTACAAGGAAAGACAGATGAAAAGAAGGATTGACTCTCTGGTTGCCAAACGTGGTTTTGATGAGTATGACAGCTATGTGAGGGCACTGAAGAGTGATAAGTCGATTTATAATGAATTTATAAATTATATCACAATAAATGTGTCTGAATTCTACAGAAACCCCAAACAGTGGGAAATCCTTGAAAAAGAAATTGTACCCATGCTTTTGAAAAGAAGCAGTAATCTTAAAATATGGAGTGCTGCCTGTTCAACCGGTGAAGAACCTTACTCTCTGGTTATGATGATGAGCAGGTTTCTTCCTCTTGGCCAAATAAAAATTATTGCAACAGACATAGATAAGGAAGTAATTGCCAAGGCTAGGGATGGTATTTATAACCCCAAGAGCTTGGAAAGTCTGCCCGAAGATTTTGTAAATAAATATTTTGTAAAAGAGGCAGAGCTTTATAAAATCAAGGATGAAGTAAAAAGGTGTGTAGAGTTCAGGAGCCATAATCTCCTGGCTGAAAAGTATCCAGAAAGCTGTGACCTCATAGTGTGCAGAAATGTCCTGATATATTTTACAGAGGAAGCCAAAGCAGAGGTTTACCAGAACTTTAACAGGTCATTGAAGGTGGGGGGAGTGCTGTTTGTAGGCAGTACCGAGCAGATAATACTCTCGTCCAGGTATTATTTCAAGTCGATAAGTACGTTCTTTTACCAGAAGGAGAAGGATGCATAGAAGGCAAAAAATGCTCGATGGAGGAACGATATGTCATACAGGGTTGTTGGTTGGCTGTGGCCTAAAGCAGTTCTTGCTGCACTTCTGGTCATATTCTGTTTCGGTTCTCCCAATATTAGCCAAGGCAGAAGCTTCTATATCTCAAGCTATGACATTAATGCAAGCATAGTTGATAACGGAGATATGGAAGTCGAAGAAACCCTTGTCTATGACTTCAATGGAAATTTTTACGGTATACTAAGAGACATTGGGTTCAAAAATTCTGAAGGTATAACCGGTCTTCAAATCACCTCATACAATTCCGGTAAAAAGCAAAGCAGCCTGATAACGTACAAACAATCTCCTGGTGGAGCGTCGGGAACCTATACCAAAACAGTTGAGAACGGAACTGTAAAGCTTAAGATATTTTCCCCATCAAGTGATACCCGCAAAGTCTTTGAAATAAAATATAGGGTGCTGCAGCCTGCAAGAAAATACGCTGATACAGCAGAGCTGTACTGGATTTTTGTAGGTCATGACTGGTCATGCAGTATTAATAATATTGCTATAAACATACAGATTCCCGAAGGAGCTTCTGAGGAAGAGCTCAAAGTATTTGCGCACGGGCCTCTAACCGGGCTGGCCCGTATTATAGACTCAAGGAACTTTCATCTGGAACTGGAGAGCTACAGGCCTGGCCAATTTGTGGAAGCCAGGGTTCTGTTCCCACCTCAGCTGCTTGCCGGGGCGCCGGAGATAAATGCCAGTAGATTGAACTCCATACTTGAAGAAGAGAAGAACTGGTCCAATGAGGCGAATGCTGTAAGAGAAAAGGCAAGAGAGGAAGTGCAAAACAGGTATACCGATGAAGTCAGCAGGAAGGGGTTTCACATCCCTGAACAGGCCAGAACAGGTTTGGCTGTCGGAGCTATAGTTATAGCAGCTGCAGTAATATTCTATATTTATAAAAAATACGACCAGGAGTTGGTGCCCGAATTTTATGGCAAGTACTTCAGGGAACTACCCGGAGATTATACTCCTGCTGAAATGGCAAAACTGGTATACCACCATGACCACCAGAACAAGCCCAGTTTTCTGATTGCAACACTAATGGATTTGGTAAGAAAGAAGGTCTTGTTTCTTGAAGTAAACAAAAAAATTCTTGATGGTTTTTTCAGAGACAAGGAAGTTGAGGAATACATATTTATAAAAAATCCCAACCATAATGTAGAATTGAAAAGACATGAAGCATATCTGATTGAGTGGTTCATTGACAAGATTGGAAACGGAGAGAGAGTTTCTTTTGATAAAATCAAGGAGAAAAGCAAGAGCAAGGCTTCGGCACGTGAATTCAAGAAGGAATACGTAAGCTGGTTTGCAGATGTGAAGATAGAAGTGCTGATGAACGGATTCTTTGACCTAAGTGCCGGTACCGGGGCTGTAATTGGAATGTCAATAGGTGGATTATACATGGTTCTTGGTACAGCAGTGATGTATATTGGTGGATGGAGTGTTCTGTCAGTGGTGCTATTTGGTATGGGAACTATCATGTTGATATATTCCAGCAGGATAACCAGGTTAACCAGATATGGAAACCAGCAGTACAGGAAGTGGAAAGCATTCAGGAATTTCCTTAAGGATTTCAGCCTTATAAAAGACGCAGTGGTTCCATCAGTGGTTATATGGGAACAATATCTAGTATATGCCATACCTTTGGGAGTTGCAGAACAGGTGATGAAGCAGCTGGAAATAGCTATTCCCAATGAGGAGATGTATAACCATGACACTACGCCTCTGCTGTATGCAGCCGCCTATGGAGCAGGACATGATGTATTCTCACGATTCAATGACATGACAAGTGAACTGGATAGTACAATTAACTCAGTAATGAGCGTTGCCAACTCCTCAGATTCGTCAGGTACAGGTTCAGGTGGTGGATTCAGCGGCGGAGGTGGCGGCGGAGGCGGCGGAGGTGGCGGAGGTGGCGGAGGCGCTTTCTAGAAGCAGGAATTCCCGTACTCAGTGGTCTTAAGTGCAAGGTCAAATTATGGAGGTGTTTATGTACTCATACATTAAAGGTAGGGTTGAATTAAAAACTACCGATTACCTTGTAATGGATAACAGCGGTATAGGATACAAGGTATTTACATCAGTTTCAACCCTGAATAAACTTGAAGCCGGTCAGCAGGTGAAGGTATATACCTATATGTACGTCAGAGAAGATGTAATAAGCCTTTTCGGGTTCGTAACCCCGGAAGAATTGAGAGTCTTCGAGCTGTTGATAACTGTATCAGGTATAGGGCCCAAAGTGGCAAACTCAGTACTATCAGCATTGTCTCCATCAAAATTCAGTCTGGCTGTAATAACCGGAGATGTCCAGTCGCTCAAAGCTGTTCCTGGAATAGGGCTTAAGACCGCTCAGAGGATTATACTTGAACTAAAGGATAAATTGAAATCGGATGAAGCTATTGAAGGCGAACAGTCACAGCTTCCAGGCCCTGACGGAAATGTATCTGAAGCTGTTAGCGCGCTCCAGGTTTTAGGATATTCAGCGCATGAGGCTTTAAAGGCGCTTAAGAATATTGATGTCGATACCCTCAATATTGAAGAGGTAGTTAGGCAGGCATTGAAAAACCTCAGCAGATAATCAGAACCCCTTGGCAGAGGGGTTCTAGGTTCTGGAACGTATGAATTCTTGAAGAGCCAATATTTGTCTGGTTAACAGTATATTCGTTTCTTTTGTCTTTTCGACCATTTTCAGATACTCTGTATAATCTTTGTTTTTTCTGTTCTTTATACGGCATACTGAATTTACTTCATCAGTAAGTCTGTAAGTTAAGGCTCTTATTGTACTACAGTAGTCGCTTATTCTTTCGTCAATATACATCCTTTCGGCTTTTGATTTCAAGCCTACAACCTTCCTGGTTATTGTTCTCAGCCCCTTTCACTTGCATCCTTAAGACCTTAAACAAGGTATGGACATCTTCACTTCCCTGCAGTTAAAATATTCAGCCGCAGAACTAGTAAAAAAATATTTATATTATAATATGCCTTATATTAAGTTAAATGAAATAAGGATTCCCCTAAACTCGGGGGAATCCTTATTTTACCTTCTACGGCCGGTTTTTTTCTGAACAATCATATCCTCAAGGGATTCGATATTACTAAGGTAATTATTGGAGCATTCAGCGTAGAGTTTAACCAGCTCCTGAACCTTCAACAGCCTCTTTTGGCATTCTGCTGCAGACTGTTGAAGTTCGGTTTTGAACTTATCATCCTGCTTGAATAAACATTCATTTAGCATAGTATCCATTTTTTTCAGACCACCAAGAGCGCACTCTAGACGTGATACCCACTCCAGTCTGAAAGAGTTTATTTCTGTAAGAGCTTCTCTGGCTTTTTCTATATCAGTCTGCACATCGGACAATACGTTCCTGCAGTCCTGAATACTGGAGTTAAGTCTATATTTTTCCATCAACTGCTGCGTTACAGGTCCATTCTGCTTGTCATATCCCTTGGAGTCAAGTACCATTCTAATTATATACCTTATCTCATCTTCTCCAAGATGACAATTAAAGAACGATAAAAACCGCAGCAGTTTTGGCCTGGAATAAGGGATGGCCTTAATACACCTGCTAAATTGTGTATGACTGTGGCTAATTTTTCCTCTTACAATACGGACAGTCCACTCCACCGAAATACAGCTGGATTTAAGTTGGTGAATTCTGCTTGGATCCTGAGCAGCATCCAGAATCAAGCGGTCTGCCGACTCAGATATCCTTTCAACTGCAGAGCAAACAAAGTCCAGCATCTTTAATATATTTGACTTATCCCTCAGTGTTGACAATTCCTTATAGTTATGGGCTATTTCCCGTAAATCAAGTAATGAACTGCCTCCCTTGCGCTTAACGACCTTCATCTTCGGTCCTCCTTTGAGGATATATATCCCCAGATTTTTGTCCGATGACTACCGCCGCTAAGATTCCAGCTTTAATATTATAGACAAGCGGCGCTATGTCCCTGGATAACGGCTTCTAAGATTCAGTTGGAGATAACACTCCACCTGAATCCAAGAATCCTGTTTATGAACCGGAAGTATAAGCACGACCCATTATACAACAATACATGTTGTTTGGTAATAAATGTAATTGAATCTTTTTTCTAGAATTTTACCAGCATACATTTCATAAGTCAAACCCTTAGTGTAAAGTTATTGTAGGAAAAAAATAGATAAGAGACACATCCTTTAGATATAATGAATTTGCTGAACACCACAAATAAAGGAGGTCTCTTATGG
>JAWLCD010000017.1:0-54140 GCA_041687355.1 Clostridia bacterium
GCATTGCATGGACAAATTGGATTTTCTGCTTACGAGAGATTGGATGGCAAGCTAATTCAACCGGATGCTCTGAAAATATTACAAATAAAAGCTTAAATAATGGATTAGGCACTGAGTCATCAATTCGGCTCAGTGCCAGTTCCATCAAAACATCGGACAGGAGGTCACGATATGGAAAATCAAAGTAACAGCCGCACAACCAAATCCGATATCGGAGGTACGGTCTATGTGGTGGAATCACGAGTAAGTGATTCAGCAAAGGAAAGTGCATATTCCAAGCTGAAACGACTGATTACAGTCAACGCAAAAAGCCTTTCAAAGTTATCAGATAGTTCATATAAACCCACGGAAATCAACTCGACTTCTTCAAGGTAGTACGGTAATATACATAGTGCTAAACCGCTTGAAGACTGTCGGAAATGGAGGATAAAAATGAATAGACAGTCAACATTTAGCACTATACGTAAATCAACATTAGCATTTGAAGAAGCAAAAATTACTGCTCTGTACTGCAGGCTCTCACGTGATGATGAGCTTGCAGGAGACAGCAACAGCATAGTGAACCAGAAGGCAATTCTAAAAAAATATGCTGAGGACAACGGTTTTCGCAACATCGAATTTTATGTGGATGATGGGGTCAGCGGTACAACTTTTGATAGACCAGACTTTAACCGCATGATTGCTGATGTAGAGTCCGGTAGAATCGGAACGATTATCATCAAGGATATGTCACGATTCGGCAGGGATTACCTTAAAGTAGGATATTATACCGAGATTATGTTTCCTGAAGCAGATGTACGATTCATTGCTATTAACAACGGTATTGATAGTGCAAACCAAGCAGACAGTGACTTTACACCGTTTCTTAACATTATTAATGAATGGTACGCTAAGGATACTAGCAAGAAAATCCGTGCTGTGTTCAAATCCAAGGGACAGTCCGGTAAGCCACTCTGCACCAATCCGCCTTACGGTTATATTAAAGACCCTGAAGATAAGTTGCACTGGATTATAGATGAGAAAGCCGCCGAAGTGGTCAGAGATATTTTCCGACTGTGCATGGCTGGCTTTGGACCCACGCAGATAGCAAAGCAACTTGAAAAGCGATGCATTGATACACCTACGGTGCATCTTCGCAAAATGGGTATTAACACTCCAGCAAGACCACCTGAAAACCCATATGCTTGGTCAGCTCGTACCGTAGCAGATATTCTGGCTAAAATGGAATATCTAGGCCACACAGTGAATTTCAAGACTTCTAAAAAGTCATATAAGAGCAAAGTCAAGATAATGAACAATCCAGAGGAATGGCTGGTTTTCAAAAATACCCATGAAGCAATTATTGATGAGGGGACTTGGGAAACAGTGCAGAAAATCAGAGATGGCAAGCGAAGACCATCACGATTAGGTGAAATGGGAATGCTTTCTGGCATGATGTTCTGTGCCGACTGTGGTGCAAAGCTGTATCAGGTTAGAGGCAAGGGATGGACACACGATAAGGAATATTTCGTTTGTGCTACTTACCGCAAGAAAAAGGGTATGTGCAGTTCACATCAGATACGCAATGTTGTAGTGGAACAGCTTCTGTTAGAAGACTTAAGACGTGTAACCTCCTTTGCCAAAGACCATGAACAGGAATTCATCCGTATAGTTATGAATAATTCAGAAAAGGAACTTGCCAAAGAACTCCGCCAAAGTCAAAAGGAATACGAACAAGCACAGACTCGCATTGCTGACATAGACAAAATCATTCGAAAGCTATATGAGGACAATGTGATGGGCAAAATTCCCGAAGAGCGTTTTTACAAGATGTCGGCTGAATATGAAGCCGAGCAGAAGGCGCTGGAAGAAAGGATAACCAAATTAAAACATACCATTGATACAGCAAATGAACAGTCCCTCAATACCGACCGCTTTTTGGCACTGGTTAAAAAGTACACAGAAATTACAGAATTGGATGCAGAAATTATTAGAGAGTTCATTGACAAAATTATAGTATTCAAGGCTGAAAAGGTAGATGGCCGCAGAACCCAGTGGATTCAAATTTTCTATAACTGCATTGGCGCTATAGACTTACCAAAATAAACGAAAAAACGGCATAGCCACAAATCAACGACTATGCCGGATTTTTCAGGAATTATAAATCCCTATCTGACCGCACCAAAGCTGCTCTTTTTTGTTTATATATTTTTTTAGTGGTAAAATATAAATTAGTGGATACCATTCTGGAAGTATGAGTAATCTAATATAAAAAATAAAACATTATTAGGGGGATTAATTATGAAAGTACTTATTGTTGGTGGCGTTGCAGGAGGTGCATCTGCAGCGGCCAGGTTAAGAAGGCTTGATGAGAATGCTCAGATAATTATATTTGAGAAGGGCCAGCATATCTCTTATGCAAATTGTGGTCTCCCATACTATATTGGAAATATCATAACCGAAGAAGAAAAGCTGTTCCTGCAGACTCCTGAAAGTATGAAAGAGAAGTTTAACATTGATGTGAGGGTAAACAATGAAGTCACAGCCATACATCCTGGAAAGAGAGAAATAGAAGTACTTAATACTGATAGTGGAGAAAAGTACAGTGAGACTTACGATAAACTTGTCCTGGCTCCGGGCTCTGTTCCTATCAGGCCAAAGATACCGGGTGTAGATGATGAAAGAATATTTACCCTGAAGAATGTATCAGATACATTTGCTATAACCGAATATATAGATAAGAAGAAGCCTGGAGAAGCACTGGTGGTTGGAGGCGGGTATATCGGGGTGGAAATGGCAGAGAATCTTAAACATAGAGGTATCAATGTCTCAATAATTGAACTATCCAATCAGGTTATCGGACCCATTGACCCCGATATGGCTGCAGTAGTGCATATGAAACTCAAATCCAAAGGGGTAGGCCTTATACTGGAGGATGGAGTAAAGTCATTCTCACAATCAGATACCCGTCTTGAAGTCGAACTGAACAGCGGCAGGAAGATAAACACCGATATGGTCTTACTTGCAGTTGGAGTCAAGCCTGATGTAAGTCTTGCAAGAGAAGCCGGTCTAAAGATTGGTTCACTCGGAGGAATACTGGTGGACCGGCAAATGCGGACATCGGATGAAAACATATTTGCTGTCGGAGATGCAGTTGAGGTTGTTGATCTTGTAAACAACAACCCCGCCCTGATTCCACTTGCCGGACCTGCAAATAAGCAGGGAAGGGTAGCGGCAAATAACATTGCCGGCAAGGAAGATAGTTGTAAAGGGACACTTGGCAATGCAATAATCAAGGTTTTTGACATGACGGTTGCGGCAGTTGGGAACAGCGAAAAAACACTTAAAAAGTATGGGATTGAATATATGAAAATATATATCCATCCACCGTCTCATGCGGGGTACTACCCGGATGCAGTGCCAATGCATTTCAAGCTGATTTTTTCACCGAAAGATGGAAAAATACTTGGAGCGCAAATTGTCGGATATGAGGGAGCAGATAAAAGAATAGATGTGATAGCCACATCAATAAAGGCAGGAATGACAGTTTACGATCTGCAGGAACTGGAGTTGGCTTATGCGCCGCCCTACTCCTCGGCAAAGGACCCTGTAAACATGGCAGGCTATGTAGCATCAAATGTTATGGAAGGCATTTATGAAATAACACACTGGGATGAGATTGCAAAGAACAAAGACCTTGCTATAATTGATGTCAGAACCCCAGTGGAATTCAATATGGGCCATGTGGATGGTGCGGTGAATATACCAGTTGAACAACTCAGACAAAGGCTTAATGAAGTGCCTAGAGATAAGCAGGTTGCAGTGTATTGTCAGGTAGGAATAAGGGGTTACCAGGCATACAGGATACTTAAACAGAATGGTTTTGATAATGTCAAGGATGTAAACGGTGGATACAAAACTTATCTTACCACCAAAGAGGAATACAGTATTGAGGATGTGGAAAAGGACAGCGATGTTATATCCAACAATGATTCCAGGGCATCAGGCTGTACTGATGAGGATTGCAATATAACAGCAAATATCAAGCTTGACGCATGCGGACTGCAGTGTCCAGGGCCCATAATGAAGGTGAGCGGAACAATATCTGACATGAATCCTGGAGATATAGTCGAGATTAGGGCTACCGACCCAGCCTTTGTGAATGATATAAGAGCGTGGTGTGGAAGTACCGGAAATACTCTTTCAGGAGTAAAGCAGGAGAGCGGAGTTATAACAGCCTATGTTAAGAAGGGAAGGAGCGGCAAGGATATGGAACAGAAAGTCCGGCAAGGAAATGAAAAAACCTTAGTTGTATTCAGTGGTGAACTGGATAAGGCAATAGCGGCATTTATTATTGCAAATGGCGCTGCAGCCATGGGAAATAAGGTCACAATGTTCTTCACATTCTGGGGGCTGAATATACTCCGCAGACATGAAGTAGCAGATGTTAGAAAAAGCCTGCTGGACCATATGTTCGGGTTTATGATGCCAAGAGGGACCAAGAGGCTAGGCCTCTCCAAAATGAATATGGGGGGGATGGGCCCGAGACTTATAAGGCATGTTATGAAGTCCAAAAATGTAGAAACACTGGAAGATTTGATTGATAAGGCCAAAGAGCAGGGAGTCAGGTTGGTAGCCTGCTCTATGTCGATGGACGTAATGGGATTCAAACAGGAGGAGTTCATTGACGGGGTTGAGATAGGGGGCGTTGCCTACTTCCTTGATTCTGCTGACAGGTCTAATGTGAGTATGTTTATATAGGTAGAGGGACGCGTCATTCGCTTAGCTCAAGAAACGTCCCTCTTTGATTACGGGGGATTATAAGAGAGGAGCCTGTGTTAATTAGGTCCTCTTTTTTATGTAAAATTTTATTGATGAAGTAAATTAGAGTAATGTCTACATCTGATTACATAACCATATAAAATAAGTTGCATATATTTTTTACTATAATAAAATAAATTTACAGGAAATATCTTCTGTTAATCACATAAATTACTTAATCTATCCATATAAATTCCAATCTAATGCACCTTAGGATATATGACGCCAGAAGAATACAGAAACAAATTAGCAGGTTGAATATATCCTAATTGTGCCTTTAAAGGGCTGCTCAAGCGGGATACTCAAGAAATTCGAAGTAATTCTAAGAAAAAGCTTATATTCACGAGTTTGATGTGTCTACTTTTCGTGGGATAGGTCAACACTGGATACCCTTTGGGATGGGCATGGATATAGAAAAGTTCAGATAGAGTGGAAGAAACAAACCGAAACAGACTGGAACTCTCAGGAATTCTCCGGTTCGACAACCACAATATCAGGACTGGAACAGGTAGTATATAACATAAGGGTATCCTCATTAAGGGCCTACCCAATCTACTACAAGTCGGATATAGTGGAACAAGAGACCCAGCTGCCGGTAACCCTGACCCAGTTTACCGACAGGATAACGGGAGCCAACAGATGGATGACCGATGAGCAGGCAGCAGAACTAAATAGGTACTTCCCAGGCTCGGTAGTAGTATGCAAAGTAGAAATAGACCCGGGCGGTGCAGATATTGATGGGTATGAAATAGAAATGGAAGCTGATGAAGGGAACACAGCAAACATAACCATAGAAGACCTGAAAGTGGTTAGGGTAGAGGTAGGCTCAGAATCAGTAGGAGACGGAGTATCAGCTGTGTTCAATAGTAATTCAGACAATAACCCATCAACCACAGAAGCGGTTGAATTCGACATAAACAGTACAACTCTGGGAGAGCTTGAGACCCGATATGCAAAGATACTGCCAGACAGGCCAGGGACTAAAATAATTATAGATAAAAATAGTAAAGAGCAAGCATGAAGGATTACAATAAAGAAAATACTTCATGCTTGCTCTTTTATTCAGGGATATTGAATTTTACCGAGTTTTTGTCAATATAACCATTAGTATCAAGCTTATCTGACAACTCAATAAGCCTGTTCTGTATAATCTCACGTCTTCCCGCCGGAGCCGGTACAACCTTCATCTTATCAACAATTCTGAGGGGAATTGCCTCTACCGAAACGAGTCGGGTAAAATCATATTCCAGGTTGAGTATTATACTGTCATTGTTTTCAATATCATTCTGGTCAAAGATAAAGTTGCCGAGGCTGTAGGCAATCGGTTTTCCTTTATATACCTCAAGCCCCTGGATTTGATGGGGATGATGACCAAGGATAAAGTCTGCTCCGGAATCAACGAGATTGTGAGCAAATTTCCGCATTTCATTGGTTACATTAAAGCTTTCCTCAATTCCCCAGTGAAGAGAAACAACGACCAAATCAGCAGTATCCTTCGCAGACTTGATGTCTTCAATTATGTAGTCAAGCTTCCGGGGAGCGACTCCAGCCCTGTTGTCCGCAGCTTCGAAGACGAACCTACTTCTGGAGGAGTAGTAAATGTCATACATATCGGTATATGCAAGGAAAGCAACCCTTAAACCAAAGTGGTTAATAACAGCTGGTTTACGTGCTTCATTAATATCCTTTCCTGCTCCACAGTACTGGATTTTCTTTTCCTCCAAAATATCTAAGGTTTGAAGCAAAGCAGGGGTACTATAGTCAAGGATGTGGTTGTTGGCCAGGGAGAGTACATCAAAACCCGCATAAGTCAGACTGCTAACTGCCTCAGGCTTTGCCCTGAAAGCAATTTTTTTTCCCTGGAGCTTGCTGCCTCTATCTGATATTGGTGATTCAAGGTTTCCGAAAAGAATATCAGCCTTATGAAGGATTGGGTTAATTTCACTGAATGGAGCTTCATAATCGCCGGCAATTCGCTTGCCAACCGATCTTGCCAGCATAATATCTCCTACAGCCATGAGTCTTAGTGATGGCTTTTTTTCTACTCCAAGCACTTCAGAACTATATACCTGACCTGATACTGTGCTGTCAGCACCAGGAGCAGGTGAAGCTGTTTGCACTGCCGGTTGCTTGTAAATCATATATGCCGCTAAAGCAAATGACACCAGGAACAATGCCAGAGTAAAGAGAAATATAATCAGCTTGTTGTTCATAAATTATTCTCCTGCTTTTTGCCTATGTTATCAAATAATCAGGAGCATGTCCAGTATCTGAATATTGTTCTAAATAACTGATGCAAGCATATAATTGCACAGTAAGCAAACAATTCCCGGGTGGTCGTATTGCACAGATTATTGGTTCAGATTTTCTCATTTATTTTAATATTTAATATTGGCTGTACTGGACTCTGTGATGATATGATTGATACAGAGCCGGTTGATATCCAGGTGTTTTCTGACGTTCCAGTCAGCACCAACATTGATATCTTACCCAGAATCCACTCCCGTGCCGCAATTGCAATGGATACGGTCAGTGGTAGGGTGTTATTTGAGAAAAATGCATATTCTGTGAGACCCATGGCAAGTACAACAAAAATTATGACTGCTCTGCTGGCTCTTGAAAAAGGAAATCTTGATGATATAGTAACTGTTAGTGCGCGTGCTGCCAGGGTAGGTGGGTCGTCCCTTCATCTGAAGAGAGGCGAAAAAATCAAGATGAATGATTTGTTGTACGGACTTATGCTGCGTTCAGGAAATGATGCGGCTATTGCAGTGGCAGAGCATATAGGAGGTACAGTTGAGGATTTTGCAGCCATGATGACTTCAAAGGCAAGGGATATAGGCGCATACAATACTGCTTTTGTCACGCCCCATGGTCTTGACAGGCCAGGACACTATACAACAGCATATGACTTGGCCTTGATAACCAGGTATGCACTTAAGAATAAAAAATTCTCTGAAATCGTGGGTACGTATTCAACTGTGATTTCAAACTACAGTGGACATAACAGAAGCATATCCAACACAAATGAAATGTTACGGGGGTACTGGGGTGCCGATGGCGTCAAGACCGGATATACTGGCAAGGCTGGCAGATGTCTTGTAACATCAGTAACAAGAAATAATTGGAGAATAATTTGTGTTATGTTGGGAAGTAACAGCCGCTATCAGAGAGCCAGTGATTCTACAAAAGTGCTGAACTATATATTCAGTAATTACCAGCTAAAAAACCTTACAAAGGATTTCTCAGCAAATACCTTTGTAACAGTGAAAAAAGGAGTCAGTAACAGGCTTGAGGTAGGTGCAGGCAAAGAGATATATTTTCCGTTAAGTGTAGACGAAGCCAGCAAGCTTGAAATACGTTATGACCTTCCTATATATATAACGGCGCCAATCAGGAAGGGCGAAAAGATAGGAACAGCAGTTTACCATGCAGGAAAATGTGATATTAAAAGGGTTGACTTATTTGCCTTAAACAATCTGGAGAAGAAAAATATAGTCAACCACACAACTGATATATATATAGACTGGATGAAGATTCTCAGGCATGATTTAACCAGGATTCTATTTTAGATAACGGCCTAATAATCCAGCTCTACCACCGTTACTCCATGTTCACCTTCGCCAAATCTGCCTAGTCGAAAGGTTTTGACTAGAGGATGTTTTTTTAGGAGTTGGTGTATGCCGTTTTTTAAGGTTCCAGTTCCTTTTCCGTGGATAATAGTTACAGTCTTTAAACCGGACAGAGCTGCTTCGTTCAGGTATTTATCAGCATTGTCCAAAGCCTCGTCAAGTGTCTGTCCGCGAACGCTGAGTTCCAGGGATATTGAGCGTGCCTGATTTGACAGTGCTTTGCCTGAACCGGTTTTCTGTATTGAAACCTTTTCCTCCTCGGTGGGCTTGAGGAGTGAGGAGTGAATCTTCAGTTTGATTATTCCAGCCTGAACCTGGATATTTTTATTTTCGTCCGGCCCGGAAATCACTGTACCTTTTTGCTTGAGAGAGGTAATGTATACGGTATCTCCCGGTTTATAATTATGTGAGACACTCGCATGATTAACGGAATAGAGCGGCTCTGTTATTGATTCTTCAGTGTCCTTAAGCTTCATGCGGAGTGTATTCCTCAACTGTTCAGCCTTCCTGTTGCGCTCTGACTCCTCGTGCTCAGCCAGCAGTCTGATTTCATTCAACAGCCTGTCGGCGTCCTCTTTAGCTTGACGAAGAATGTTTTTTGCCTCCCTGCGGGCCTCCCTGATAATTTTATCCTTTTGTTCCTTTAAGTCAGCTTCTTTAGCTTCTAATTCATTCTGTAGATTCCGGCACTGGACCCGTATCTGCTCAATTTCACTCAAATGCTTTTCTGAGGTCAGCTTATTCTTCTGAACCTCGGCAATGATATCCTCAAACCGCAAAGTATCTTCAGAAATGAATTCCTTAGCGCGTGCAATAATGCTGCTGTTGAGTCCAAGCCTGCCTGAGATTGCAAATGCGTTACTTTTACCTGGAACGCCAATCAGTAACTTGTAGGTAGGTTTAAGGGTTTCTACATCGAACTCACAACATGCATTCTCAAAACCCTGGGTATTTATAGCGAATGACTTCAGTTCACTGTAATGCGTGGTAGCAATTGTAACAGCCCCTTGGTTATATAGGAACTCAAGAATTGCCGAAGCAAGTGCAGATCCTTCAACAGGGTCGGTGCCCGAACCCAGTTCATCCAGTAGTACCAGAGTATTTGAAGTTACCTGCTGTAGTATCTGAACAATATTCAGCATGTGCGATGAGAATGTACTTAAATTCTGTTCGATACTCTGCTCATCACCAATGTCTGCGAATATCTTGTCGAACACATTTAGCTCCGAATCTTCATCTGCAGGTATATGAAGCCCGGCCTGTGCCATCAATGTCAAGAGGCCAGCAGTTTTTAAAGTTACGGTTTTACCTCCTGTGTTGGGACCGGTTATAATCAGGGTATTGGTTCCGCCTCCGCACCATAAATCAATAGGCACAACGCATGATGGATTGAGCAGTGGATGTCTTGCCTTTTTTATTCTAAGAAATCCGGAACTGTTTACTCGAGGCTGAACGGCATTCATTTCCAGACTCAGCCTTGCCTTTGCAAATATGAAATCAAGCCTGGCAAGAGATTCAATACCCTTGCTGAGCTGTTCACTAAACTCACCAACCATTGCCGACAGTTCTGCAATAATTCTTTCTATTTCAAGGCCTTCCTTAATCTGAAGCTGTTTTACAGTGTTGTTAGCTTCAACTACTGCCATAGGTTCGATAAATAGGGTAGCTCCACTGGCAGAGGAGTCATGTACAAGGCCTGGAACCTCGCTTCTGAATTCCTGTTTAACAGGAAGAACATACCTTCCAGAGCGTATTGTCACAATATTTTCCTGGAGGAATTTCTGGTAGGTTGTTGAATGTATTATATTATTAAGCTTTTCCCTAATTTTTTGCTCGGAATCATGAATCTGTCTCCGGATGGACTGCAAGGCAGAGCTTGCACTGTCCGCTATCCCTTCTTCGGAGAGTATGCACGAGTAGATTCTTTCTTCATCCCTCTTGTTTGTATACAAGCTTTCAAAAAGAGGGTCGAGTAAATCATAATTGGAAAGTAAATCCTTGCAGTGACCCGAATGTGTATTGACTGAACCGGCAGGCACCTGGTTATGGTATGACTTGAGATTTCTTGAGACTCGTAAGACATCCGCAACATCCATAAGTTCCCTGGTAGTCAGTACTGAGCCTGCGTTTGCTCTAGAGAGACTGTTTCTGATATCCTTTAAACTGCCAAAGGAGGGAAAACCTTTAGTATTAATAATGCGAACAGCCTGGGAGGTTTCAAGCAGCAGAAGCGTTACCTGCTCCAGTTCACTATGAGGTCGGAGGCTTTGGGCAAATTCCTTGCTCAATGGATTTGAGCAGAATTCCGACAGCTTATAAATTATTTTGTCAAATTCAAGAATTTTTATTACTTTTTCTTGCATAATTTCACCTGATTCGATAAAATTTTAATGAGCTATTAAGGAAATAGTAATATTTGCCGAAACAAGTAGTGCAAAACACACTACAATAATACACTAAAACATTCGATAGTCAAACAAATTTACGAAAGAAAAATGTGGAGGTGTCGCAATGGAATTACTGGTTCAGCATCGCGGAAGGGTAGCTTCGACCGGGACTACTGCCAACACTCTCACGGTAGAAGCACATGCACTGAGTATGAATCTTGAAAGCCACTTGGGGGAAAAGGTTAAGGCAAGCTTTCTTCCAAACCAGTACTACAATGAAAAGATTTATGCCCTTGGCGACTACTCGGTAACGCAGGATGCAGGGGGTCTGACCGTTTGCATGAAGCTTAAAGATGGTGATGTCTACATTGACTACAGACTTGAAGATGTGTTCAGTATTGAACAGCACGAATACTTTAACAGGATAGAATATAAGGCCCATGTAGGGGCTCCTGGAGTGCGTGACGATATTTATAATTTCTGCATCTATCTTTAAGGTGAGCATTTAATATCTATGAAAAGGTATTCTGGAACCAATCCGATAATGGATAGGTTCTTTTGTTTTTAAATAATCTTGATGTTGTACATGAGATGTTATATCATATTTATTGTTATTCAACTTCAAGGAGGAAAGGACTGCTTAATGGTTACAGATAGACAAAAGAAAATACGCAATTTCTGTATTATTGCCCATATAGACCACGGAAAGTCGACCCTTGCCGACCGGCTTATTGAAATGACCGGAGTGCTTACGTCAAGGGAGATGCATGAGCAGGTTCTGGACAATATGGATATAGAGAGGGAAAGAGGAATAACCATCAAGGCGCAGGCGGTCAGGATGGTTTATCACTCTAAAGACGGAAATGAATATATATTCAACCTTATTGATACGCCAGGGCATGTAGACTTTAACTACGAAGTATCACGAAGTCTAGCCGCCTGCGATGGAGCAATCCTGGTTGTGGACGCTTCACAGGGAATCGAAGCGCAGACGCTGGCAAATGTGTATCTTGCGCTCGAACATGACCTTGAGATAATTCCTGTCATCAATAAAATTGACCTGCCCAATGCAAGGCCGGAGCAGGTAAAAAAAGAAATTGAAGATATCATAGGACTGGATGCGAGCGAAGCGCCAATGATTTCCGCGAAGTCGGGGGAAAATGTTGAGCTTTTGCTGGAGCAAATTGTCCAGAAGATTCCCTGCCCAAAAGGTGACGAGGAAGCTCCGCTCAAAGCGCTGATATTTGATTCCCGCTATGACAATTATAAGGGGGTAATAACCTATGTAAGGGTTGTGGAGGGTGTAGTTAAGCCGGGGACCGAGATAAAGATGATGGCTACCGGAAAGAAATTCATTGTGACTGAAGTAGGATACTTCAGGCCCGGAATGTTTTCCTCATGCGAAAATCTTGGAGCAGGTGAAGTGGGATATATTGCCGCCAGCATAAAAAACGTAAGGGATACAAGGGTGGGCGATACCGTTACTAACGCTCAGAATCCTGTTTCCCAGCCGTTACCCGGATATAAAAAGGTTAATTCCATGGTGTTCTGCGGAATTTATCCGGCAGATGGAGCAAAATATGACGACCTCAGGGATGCTCTCGAGAAGCTCCAGCTGAATGATGCGTCGTTGTCCTTTGAGCCTGAGACGTCAATTGCACTTGGATTCGGTTTCAGGTGCGGCTTCTTGGGCCTTCTGCACATGGAGATTATTCAGGAGAGGCTGGAGAGGGAGTACAATATTGATCTGGTTACCACTGCACCGAGTGTTGTTTACAAGGTTGCTAAAACAAATGGGGAAGTAATTAATGTAGATAACCCCTCAAACCTACCCAAGGTTCAGGAGATTGAGTATACAGAAGAACCCATTGTAACTGCAACAATCATGCTGCCAAAGGATTATGTTGGAAATGTGATGGAGCTGTGTCAGGAACGGCGAGGAACATATAAAAATATGTCGTATATTGATGAAATAAGAGTAATACTGACATATGAGCTTCCACTAAATGAAATAATTTATGATTTCTTTGACGTACTTAAGTCCAGAACCAGAGGGTATGCTTCCTTTGATTATGAGCTGCTTGGGTATAAAAAATCCGACCTTATAAGACTGGATATTCTACTTAACGGTGAGGTTGTAGATGCTTTGTCCTTTATAGTTCACAAGGATAAGGCATATGCACGTGGGAGAAAAATGGCAGAGAAACTGAAGGAAGTTATTCCAAGACAAATGTTTGAAGTACCCATTCAGGCAACTATTGGTGGAAAAGTTGTTGCCAGAGAAACTATAAGGGCTATGAGGAAGGATGTCCTTGCCAAATGTTACGGAGGGGATATCACGCGTAAGAAAAAGCTGCTTGAAAAACAGAAAGAGGGGAAGAAGAGGATGAGGCAGATGGGAAATATTGAGGTTCCCCAGGAGGCCTTCATGGCTGTGCTTAAGCTAGAAGAATGACGTAGGAAGGAAATATATTCATCTTGAAATCAGCCTGGTAATCCGTTAGCTTATACTATGTGACATATAATTGGAGGAAGAAGTTCGAGGGCAGGTGATTTAAAATGTATTACACAACACATATGTTGTTTGCGGATATTTTGTATAGAAAACTGAAGGATTCAAAAGGCATAAAAATAAGTAGGTACAGCTTTAAGTACGGCAGTATAAAGCCGGACTTGAGCACCCTGAAGTTAACAATTCATCACAGCTTTGATGAGTCAATGCCGTATGTATTAAATGAGATGGAGTTATTAATTGATTGGGTGAATGAACCTGCGCAGCTGAGAACAAGAGAGTTTGCAAGAAGACTGGGCATTATTGTTCACTATATCGCAGACTATTTCTGTCTGCCTCATAACGGTGCAGTATCAAATAAGAGCCTGGTACCGCATATTGTGTACGAGAAGCGTATGGATAGGTTCTGCAAATTGAATAAGTTTCACTATGCTAAAAGGAAACGCTATTTCGATGACTTTAATCATTCGGGATGCAAGAGTGTAGAGGAATATATCAATTTTAAGCATAGCCAGTATCTCAATGATTCTCAGAGTATGCTTATTGATATAGAATATGCACTCCAGACCTGTCTGGCAGTAGCAAATGCAATTATTAATATATGCTTGGCCAGGTGTGCAATTAGAATGGCGGCCTAAACCGGATTGCGTCTAAAACTTGAACTTAATAAGGGTTCAAGTTTTTTTCTTGTCATTTTTTTTAATTATTGGTATGCTTATATTGATAAATAAGTATCTGGTGAATATGATGAAAAAAGTTGGTATTTTCCCTAATGAAGAAAAGGATAAAGGTTTTAGTATTACCAGACCTCTTATTAAGAAATTAGAGAGCGCTGGGATTCAAGTTTTGCTGCCCGAGATGGCTGAAGGCCTGCTCAATACGGATAATTCAGGCACTCCTGAAGATGAGCTGCTGCCAGAATGTGATGCTGTGATTTCTCTGGGTGGTGATGGCACTTTTCTTGGTGTGGCACGTAAGGCCTTTAATTATAATAAGCCAATATTGGGGATTAACGTTGGAAATTTAGGGTTTCTTGCAGAGGTGGATAGAAATGACCTCGATAGGGTTGTCAATTCTCTGACCAGTGACAAATATGTTGTTGAAAGCAGAATGGCTCTGGAATGCAGAATTGTGTCTGAACAGTCGGAATCGGAATCGTATTTTGCCTTTAACGATGTTGTAGTTTCAAGAGGAACAATATCCAGAGTAGTGAATATCAAGGTGCTGCTGGACCAAACCATGGTCGACCAGTTTCCCGCAGACGGAATTATCATATCAACTCCAACCGGCTCTACAGCCTATTCATTATCAGCAGGAGGGCCTCTGGTAGAGCCCAATATGGATCTAATGGTTATTACACCAATATGTCCCCATATACTTCACGCTCGCTCAATGGTCATATCAGATAAAAGAAGGGTATCTATTGTAGTAGACAACAAGTATCAGAACGATTCTATGCTGACAATTGATGGGCAGCATGGAATAATGCTTACCAATACTGAGAAGGTGGATATATTCAGCTCCGGACATAGATTAAAGGTGATAAAGCTTCCCGGGAGAAGCTTTTATGATACAGTCAGACACAAGCTTTTTGACAGAAACGGCAAAAGAAATACTACTGGTAGTTAGTCTATCCATTTTTTATAAGAGAGGTTGATAAGTATATGTTGACCAAACTGCTGATTCAAAATGTAGCATTAATCGACAGGCTGGAAATTGATTTCGGCCCAGGACTGAATGTTCTTACAGGCGAGACTGGTGCGGGCAAGTCCATAGTGGTAGATTCCATCTCTGCAGTAATTGGTGGGAGGCTCTCTAAGGACATTATTAGGACAGGTGCTGAGAAAGCTGTAATTGAAGGCCTGTTCGTAGTTAATAGTGAAGAGAGGCGCTCGGAACTAGAGGAATATGGATTTGAAATTGAAGAGGATAATACCCTTCTAGTAGAGAGGGAATTCTACCAGAATGGGAGAAATATCTGCCGCATCAACGGAAAACTTGTTACTGTTTCAATGCTCAAGTTGGTAGGCGAAGTTTTGGTAGACATCCATGGCCAACATGATAGTCAATCGCTGACTGAACAGTCAAAACACATAGAGTTTCTTGATTGGTTTATTGGTGAGGACTTTCCGGCAACCAAAGAAAGATACATAGAAAAATTCAACGAATATAGGAAATTGAAAGCAGAGCTTGACGAGCTTCTTGGTGACCCGGAGGAGAGACTCAGAAGAGTCGATTTATTGAACTTTCAGATTAATGAAATTGAAGCAGTGAAACTGAAGAAGAATGAAGAAGCTGAGCTCGCCAAGAAGAGGCTTGAACTTGCTAACTCGGAAAAGGTGACCAAAATATTGTCGTTCTCATATGAAGCACTTACCGGAGAAGGGCAGGAGGGTGCAGCTGTCTTGTCAGGTATTAATGAAGTTATAAAGGAACTGAACCAAATATCATTTGTTGACAAGAGGTATACCGAAGCTGCTGAGAAACTTCAGGAGTCCACGTATATTCTGGAGGAAATAAGTAGTGAGATTCGTGGATGGAGGGATAGTGTGGAGTCGAACCCTCAGCTGCTTGAACAGATTGAAGAGCGACTCGATGTCATTGCAAGACTTAAGAGAAAATACGGCAAGGATATAGATACTATACTTGGATACCTTAGAAAAATCAAAGATGAACTGGACGAGCTAGAAAACAGTGAAGAAAGAGTAAAGAAGCTTACGGAAACGGTTGAGGCTCTTGAACAGGAAGTGTTGACTATTGCCAGGAACATGTCCATGGGGCGCAAGGAGTTTTCTGTGCAGCTTGAAGAAAAGATTGAGAAGGAACTCGAAGAACTTGAGATGAAGAATACTAAGTTTACTGTCAGGGTTGACTTCTGGGATGAACTAAAGGAAGGACCGCCTCCATTCAATCAGAATGGGCTTGATAGAGTAGAATTCCTTATTTCGCCTAACGTTGGTGAGGATGCAAAGCCGCTTTCAAAGATTGCTTCAGGTGGAGAGTTGTCCAGGATAATGCTGGCAATAAAAACTATTCTTGCGAAGGTGGACGGGAAATCCACACTGATATTTGATGAAATTGATACGGGAATCAGTGGCAAGACTGCACAGGCTGTTGCAGAGAAGCTTGCCTATGTTTCAGCTAATCATCAGGCTATATGCGTGACACATCTCCCACAGATTGCTGCTATGGCCGATATGCATTGTGATGTTGAAAAAGTGGTTGAAGGTGAGAGGACGTATACCAGGATAAATCTAGTTACAGGTGAGGATACGTACAATGTACTGGCGCGTCTGTTGGGAGGAACAAACATTTCTGATGTTACTCTTCAGCATGCCAGAGAGATTAAGGCTAATGCCGATAAACTAAAGCATGAAAGAAGAGGTATGTAATATTGAGGGATGACTGATAAATTGGCTAGAAAGTGCTGGAGCTCGAGCTGGTTGTATCTTACTCGATTCTCCAGCTTTTTTCATAGGTAAGTTTTATTTTATGCTAGGACTTACCGATTCGTGAATGGTGTTTAAGGTTTTGTACAGCACGCTTTGAAAGCCCATTTCAGCCTTTAGATATTCGGATACATCAGGTTCTTTGGATAAGGCTTCTACCCGTGCTGTCAACTGTTCTTTTTTCCTGGGGTCAATATCTTTACCTCCAAGCCTGGCCTGGTACAGCTGAAATTGCATATCCTTCAATTCCTTTACCTTCTTTTGAGCAGCCCTGCTGCTTGCCGAGCCTGTTTTCAGGCTTGCAAGTTTCTTGTATTCACTGGTTTCCTTTAACGCCTGAATAATACTTCTGGTCTGCAGGTTTAAGTCCATTACTTTCACTCCTGGCAATATTTCTATAGTAACTATAATATCTTTAGAAATTTGTTTTGTTACAGTAGAAATACAAATTATTTCATTAGACATATATAACAGTTTTTGTTAATATATAATTCAGGAAAACTGAAAATGCAATATCTTTGTGCACCAAGGAGGAACGTAATTGAAAATAACTGAAATATCTATAAAAAGACCAGTAGCTATCACTATGGTAGCTATGTTGTTTTTACTGCTGGGAATAATTGGCCGAATGTACATAGGCGCAGACCTTTTCCCTAAGGTAAATACTCCGGTGGTTTTTATCAGCACATTCTACCCGGGTGCCGGAGCTGAAGAAATAGAGAAAGAAGTTGTCAAGCATATCGAGGACGCAGTTTCAAGTATAAGCGGTGTGGATGAAGTACATTCTACCGCGTCTGAAGGTTATGCTTCAACAGTTATAATCTTCAAAATGTCAGCCAATACTGATGCTGCGGTAATGGATACCCAAAAGGCAGTTGACAGTATAGCCGGAAAGCTTCCAAAAGATGCAACCCGCCCAACCCTTTATAAATACGATCAGAATGCTCAACCTATATTGGTTCTTACCCTGTCGGGAGAAAAGCGGTTTGAAGAGCTTCACCATGAGGCTGAAAGCATTAAAGAGCGCCTGGAAAGAATCCTGGGCGTGGGCAGTGTGAGCATATTCGGCAGTAGAGAAAAGGAATTAATGGTCGAAATCGACAGGACCAAGCTTGAGTACTTCGGTATCGGAATAAACCAGGTCATCAGCAGACTTCAGCTTGAAAATCTCAACATCCCGGGTGGGACTATAAACCAGTCTGCCCAGAATAAGATTGTAAGGGTAGAGGGTGAATTCGCCAATATTAATGAAGTTAAGGCTCTGCGCATTCCCTGTCCATCAGGAGGTCTTGTCCAACTGGATGAAATTGCGGAGGTCACTCTTAAGTACCCTGAAATAGAAAGCATGTCAAGGGCAAACGGGAAAGAAGCCATTGGATTAATGGTTCAGAAGCAAAGTGATGCCAATATCGTTGAAACAGGAGAGAGAGTAAAAAACGATATTGAAGAGCTCAGGAAATCCTTAAATGGAATGGAACTCGAAATAGTCCAGGATTCTACACTTTTTATAACATCATCACTGAATGGAACCCAACTTAACCTTATAGAGGGTATCTGTACTACTGCAATTGTTCTGTTCTTCTTTTTGAGACAGTGGTCGTCTCTTCTCATGGTGATGATTGCAATCCCAACATCACTTATATCCACATTCTTTATGATGTATATGTTTGGCTTCACCTTTAACATTCTGTCATTGATGGGTCTTGCACTGTGTGTGGGCATACTTGTAGATGATGCAGTTGTAATTCTGGAGAATATTCACCGGCATCTCCGGATGGGAAAAGACCCTAAGACTGCTGCATTGGACGGCAGAAGCGAGATTGGTATGGCTGCAATTGCAATAACACTTTGCGATATTGTGGTCTTTGCCCCAATAGCATTTATGTCGGGAATGGTTGGACAGTATTTCAAGCAGTTCGGCCTCACTGTTGTGGTAGCGACTTTGTTCTCTTTATTGGTATCATTCACGCTGACACCGATGATGGCATCAAGGCTATTCAAAAAAGGTGGTGAGACCAATAAGAAGAAGGGGAGGATTACTAGTTATACCGATAAAATCGGCGGCAAAATCCTGAAGCTGTATCAGACTTCTCTTCAATGGGCACTTCAGAACAGATTCAAAGTCCTGTTCACGGTTATTTCCCTGGTGATTTGCTCAGTACTGCTAATTCCGCTAGGAGTTATCGGCACCGATTTTATGCCGCAGGTTGACAGCGGCGAGCTGGAAATTACGATCAACCTCACCCCAGGCTCTACAATTGAAAAGACCGACCAAAAGGTACAACAGGTGGAGGAGTATTTAGGAACTATACCGGAACTTGACTATTATTATGCCAGAATAGGTGTGGATAACCTGACAAATAAGGGGTATATTTATGCAAAGCTTGTAGATAAAAGAAAAAGAGAAAGAAGCTTAAAACAGGTGGTTGCATCAATACGTGAGTGGGGTAAACGGAACCTGAGCGGTGTTGAATTCAATGTAACTGCAATGGGGATGATTGATACCGGAGAGGGAAGTAAACCTATAGTTGTAAATGTTAAAGGTGACAAGACCGAGGTAATACGGGAAATTGCCGGGAAAGCAGAAGAAATTGTTAAGAATACCCCTGGTACAGTTGATGTAAGCAATTCACTTGAGAGCGGCCAGCCGGAATTCAATATCAAGGTTGACAGGGTTGCTGCTGCCGATAACAGTGTATCTGTTTATGATATTTCCAATGTGGTAAGAGCCAGTATAGAAGGGTCAAAGGCTGGTGTATACAGGACAATTGGTGACGAGTACGATATAAGAGTAAAGCTTCAGGACGAACAGGTTGTGGATTCCAACGATATTGGTGAGCTACAGATAGTGAACCAACTTGGCCAGATGATTCCATTAAGCCGTTTAGGAGAAATAACACTTACTGAAAGTCAGACAATGATACAAAGGCTGGATAAACAGCGGGTAGGTAAGATAACGGCAAATCTTCAGGAAGGCTATACTCTTGGAAATGTTACTGAGGGTATTTCCAGGGAGTTAAATAAGATTAGTCTGCAGGAAGGCTACTCAATTTCCTTCGGCGGTGAGCAAACCAACATGGATGACGCTTTCAAGTCTCTCATTCAGGCCCTGATACTCTCAGTTATCCTGGTATATATGGTACTAACGGTTCTCTATGAATCCTTCCTGACACCGTTTGTCCGTATTCTGGCACTTCCGGTAGGTGTAATCGGAGCGCTTGGAATGCTTGCCCTGACGGGAAAGTCGTTGAATATGCTGTCTATGATTGGACTTATTATGCTTGACGGCTTGGCGGCAAAGAACGGTACTCTGTTGATTGATTATACCAATACACTTATGCGCACCAAAGGCTTGAGTCTCAAGGATGCACTATATGAAGCGGGTTCAACCAGGTTGAGACCCATAATGATGACTTCGTTTGCCATGATTGTCGGGATGCTGCCGGCTGCGCTGTCATTGGGTGACGGAAGTGAGTACAAATCCGGTATGGCAGTAGTGATTATCGGGGGTATGTTAACTTCGACACTGCTGTCGCCTATTGTTTTACCTGTTGCCTATACCCTGATTGATGACTTTCAGAATTGGCTGAAGTCTAAATGGAAGAAAATATTTGCAAGAAATTACAAACTGCAGTATGCAGCCGGACACGGGGAGGGAAAATAAAATTGAAACTAAAGTATGTATCTATATTATCTTTATCATTAATGCTGATGGCCGGGTGCGGACAAAAGGAAACAACTAACGAAGAATCGTTAAAGAATATCATTGCAGTACCCGCAGCCAAATCAACCATATCAATAGAGGATGAGTTCGCAGGTGAGGTAAAGGCCTCCAGTCAGGCAGGTGTAGTATCAAAGGTACCGGGAAAGGTTTCAAAAGTCTTTGTAGATACAGGAAATTACGTGAAAAAAGGCGATGTACTTTTCCAATTGGATTCTTCCGATGCTGCAGCCCAACTGAATCAGGCCAAGGCGGGAGTAGAAGCCGCTAGATTGAACCTGGAAAGAGTCAAAGGCTCAGGTTATTCACAATCCCTGATACAGGCAGAAACGGCTGCTGAACAGGCGCGCTTGGCGTATGACAACGCCAGAACCAATTATGATAAGTACAAGTCCCTGTTTGATGCCGGCGGAGTGTCAAAAAGTGAACTTGATAATCTCGAAACCAGGATGCTTACCGCAAAGGAACAATATGAGTCGGCAGTTGACAACCTTGAGCTTCTGAAAGAGGGCCTTGGTCCTGATTCCATAGAAGCTGCCAGGGCTCAACTGAATCAGGCACTTGCTGCGCAGAAACTGATTGAAACCCAGATAAGGAACATGACTGTCACGGCTCCGATATCAGGAATTGTTTCTGAAAGAAACATAAATGAGGGAGAAGGGGTTTCAACTGCTGCCCCGGCAGTAGTTATTTCGGATATAGACAGTCTTGCGGCTGAATTTCAGATTCCTGAACATCTCATAAATAAGCTTAAACCTGAAATGAAACTGACGGTTACGGTCGAAGCCTTAAACAATAGAGAACTGGAGGGACAGATTGAAATTGTCAATCCAGTTGCTGATAAGAGGACCCGAAAGTATAGGGTAAAGGTGAACCTGTCAGATAAGAATAATCAGCTCAAGCCAGGGATGTTTGCAAAAATAAGCGTGGAGACCGAGATTAGGGAGGAAGTGCTCACTGTACCCAATGAGGCTGTTGTTTCGGAAAAAGGGCTTCAATATGTTTATACTGCCCGGAAAGGCGTTGTCGCTAAGAATCCTGTCAGTATTGGCTTAACAAACCATAAGATGTCTGAAGTGACCGAAGGTCTCGCTGTTGGAGATATGGTGATACTTGAGGGGCAGAGCTTTCTTGCTGAAGGTGAGAAGGTTAACGTAGTCAGCAGATAGTTAAGTGCTGAAAAGGAAGTCGCATATAGGGGAAATGATTAACCGCTCATAAGGACTACGAAATCAAGGTAAAATAGATGCTTGTTATACTAAATTTCAGACCGCAATTAATTCGCCGTCCTGGCTCAATAATTCCTAGAATTGACGTCCTGTCAATTCTTCCTGAAATTTGAGCATAACTTCGCAAGGTTTATCTAAGATTTCTCCGTAAACTTATTCGCCAGTTAATTCTTTTCCCCTATAGCTAGAAGTAACATAGAAGTAGGCCACTCATTCCTACCTTATATTAACCCGGCAGAATGATTTCTTGCCTCTTCTTAACATAATACTATTATTGTCAACATCCTTGGCAGTCACTACATATCCCACATCATTTACGGGTACCTCATTTATTGAAGCGCCGCCCTGCTGTATCACACGCCGCGCCTCACTTTTAGAAGGTACCAGACCGGTCCTTACAAGCAAATCTACCAGTGGTATACCGGAATTAATCTCAGCTGCTGCTACCTCAGTATGGGGGATATCGGCAGAATCGCCTTTACCACTGAAAAGAGCCTGTGCAGCCTGTTCGGCCTTCGCAGCTTCTTTCTCACCGTGAACAAGCTTGGTAACTTCAAAAGCAAGCACTTTTTTGGCCTGATTGATTCTTTCATCTTTAAATGAACATAGCTTCCTGACTTCCTCCATCGGAACAAGGGTAAGGAGGGACAGGCACTTCTCTACATCTTCGTCCCCGACGTTGCGCCAGTACTGGTAAAACTCAAATGGTGATGTTTTCTCCGGGTCCAGCCAAACAGCGCCTTTTTCAGTTTTACCCATTTTCTTGCCTTCACTTGTGGTTAATAGCGTCAGAGTCAGTCCGTAAGCCTCTTTTCCTTCAACCCTCCGGATAAGGTCAATTCCTCCAAGGATGTTTGACCACTGGTCGTCACCGCCTACTTGAAGAACACAGTTGTGATTATTAAATAATACCAGAAAATCATAACTCTGCATGAGCATATAGTTGAATTCAATGAATGACAGACCCTTTTCCAGCCTGCTTCTGAAGCATTCTGCAGTCAACATTCTGTTGACTGAAAAGTACCTGCCGATATCCCTGAGGAAATCGACATATTTCAGGTCGAGCAGCCAGTCTCCGTTGTCAATCATAAGGGCTTTGCCATTTTTAAATTCAATAAACCTCTCGAATTGTTTTTTGAAGCGCCCTGCATTATGCTGTATCTGCTCACGGGTCAGCATCTTACGCATGTCGGTCTTACCGGTAGGGTCACCTACCATTGCGGTTCCGCCGCCGAGTATTACTATAGGCCTGTGGCCGGCCTTCTGAAGATGCGACATTACCATAAGGGTAAGAAAGTGGCCAACATGAAGGCTGTCTGCAGTAGGGTCAAATCCAATGTAGAAGGTAACCTGCCGGCTTCCAAGCAGATTCCTTATTTCTTCTTCATTAGTGCTCTGCTGGACTAATCCCCGTTCCTTTAACACGTCAAATATGTTTTCCATTAAAATTCCTCCCATCAAAGTTTTCGAAAATGTTCAGAAGCGAGCAGAACAAGGCGCATGGATTTGAAGGACACGGAGTTTACTTCTTGTAAATGAGTACCGCAGAAATCCAATGCAACACAGTTATGTGACGCTTATCAACATTTTCGGTATAAAAAAACCCTTTTCGCCGATTATAAGGACGAAAGGGTTCGTGGTACCACCTTACTTCGCACAATTGTGCCTCTTACCTGATATAACGGTCAGTCCCGTCCTACAAGGAAGCTCGGAAGTGTATTTCGCGTAATTCACGTGCTTCAGGCTTTTCACCGGCCAGCCTGCTCTCTGAAAGTAACCATAAACCGCTACTGCTTCTTCTTCATCACTGTATCAGTATGTAATTAATGCTATTATACTACATTTTAATAATTTCGCAACAGAAATCAAACTGTAAATTTAATAAAGATTACTCGTAGATACGTGGCTCAATAATTCCTAGAATTGACGTCCTGTCAATTCTCCCTGAAATTTCAGCATAATTGTAGGCCGGGCTTTGGCTGGGCACAAGTCCCAGCCGTATGCCCTGGGCTACCCTAAGCATTAGGATTTCTAGGCAAACTCATTCGCTAGTTAATCCGCTTTCACTGTATGAAGTCTCTCTCTAAGGTAGACCACAATTATAGTTACCAATATCCAGTTTCATTTTATAGGTTGTGGTGCCTCATCTTGCACAGATAAAATAAAAAATAAACAAAATACCCCAAAAATATTTACAGGAATACGAAGATATATATTAAAGAAATCAAGGGAGGCGGTTAACACATGAGAAAAGTACTTAGCTTGATAATTTCAATCACATTTATATTCTCAATTGCATCGGTAAGCGTTTTTGCTGAAAACAGAAGTGAGGCGGAGCCGGAAGATCAGGAGGAAGTAAAAATAGTTGTTGGAACTGAAACTGAAACTGGAGAAGAGACTGATAATGAAGAAGAACTGCAGGAAAGAAATAAAGAGAGAATTCAGCAAAGGCTTAAAGAGCGCGAAGAAAAGAAAGAAGAGATGAAACAGCGCCAACAGGAAAGACTGGAGACCCAAAAAGAGCTTGAGGCTCAGAAGGATGAGCTTGAAAAACAGAAGGATGCTGTTGAAGCACAGATGGAGGAACTCGAAAAGTCAATAGAGACTGCTGAACAGGAAGGAGACCAGACTAAGACTGATGAGCTTAAAGCACAGATTGAAACTCTTAGAAAGCAGAGAGATGAATTAAAGGCGCAGATGAGGGAGACTATACAGCAGTTCAGAGAAAAGATGACAAGTGAGTTTAAAGATAAAATCAAAGACAAGCTGCACAAGTTCAAGGTCATAGGCTGCGAGAAGGTCAAGGTGAGAGGTAAAGAACTTGATTCGGATACACCGCCTGTTATCAGGGAAGGCAGAACCCTTATACCCTTAAGGGCAATAGTAAGCTCTCTGGGAGCAGAAGTTAAGTGGGACCCTGAAACCAAGGTTGTAACAATCACCAGAGACAATACGGTAATTACCATTAATACGGAAACCAATGTAACAACAATAAATGGCGAGGAAGTCAAGCTGGAAACAAAATCGGAAATGCTGGCCAACAGGACATACGTTCCGTTCAGGTTTATAGCATCCAGCCTTGGTGAAAAGGTCACCTATGAAAAAGAAACAGGAGATATTACAATAGGACAATAATCCTTAATTGGTTCTTGCTCTAAAATATCTGCCCACACGGGCAGATATTTTTATATGTTAATCACAGTTCAACACAGCATTCACAATATCTCCACTCAGCTCATATACTGGCATTAAAATGACTAACGGTTTTCGGCGGGAACAGTGGCGCTCTCATAGTCCGTAGAAATACATGCAGAGTGTCATTTATGTTTACGTATGAATTAAGGAGGGATATTAATGTGCGGAATTACCGGGTGGGTAGACTGGAATTCCAACCTGAATGCACAGAAGCAGGTGCTTGAGACAATGGTTGGAACCTTAAGGAATCGAGGACCTGATGCTTCAGGCTGTTGGCTCTCTAACCATGCAGCCATAGGACACAGACGCTTGAGTGTAGTAGACCCTGAAGGCGGGGCCCAACCAATGATACGTCAGATGGGGAATAGAACATATGTTATTACATATAACGGCGAGCTTTACAATACGCCAGACCTGCGCAGAGAGCTGGAAAGCCTGGGCCATACTTTTCTAAGTCATTCGGATACTGAAGTACTTCTGGTTTCATACATAGAGTGGGGAGCGAAGTGCGTAGAAAAGTTTAACGGTATTTTTGCATTTGGGATATGGAGTGAAGATGACCAGTCTCTTTTTATGGCCCGCGACCGTATTGGGGTAAAGCCGCTTTTCTATACCAAGAAGAATGATGTTTTTATTTTTGGTTCAGAAATAAAGGCACTTCTGGCACATCCGTTGGTAGAACCGGTTGTTGATGAAGACGGCATTGCTGAAATCTTTATGATTGGACCCGCACGAACTCCGGGGTGTGGAGTTTATAAAGGAATCAATGAACTAAAGCCGGGCGAATGCCTTTTGTATGACCGAAGCGGCATCAAAACCTATAAATACTGGAGGCTTAAAAGCCAATCTCACCCTGATGATATTGATACTACAATCACATCCATACGTGAGTTATTCCGTGACTCAGTTGAAAGACAGCTTGTAGCTGATGTACCTGTATGTACGCTCTTGTCCGGAGGGGTAGACTCAAGCGCTATAACAGCTTTTTCAGCTGATGCCTTCAGAAGGAATGGTATGCCTCAGCTTCATACATATTCTATTGATTACAGGGATAACGAAAAATTCTTCAAAGCCAATAACTTTCAGCCAAACTCTGATAATTACTGGATAAACCGTGTTTCGGAGTTCCTCGGAACTAAACACCATTATATAGTTGTTGATACGCCGGAGCTGGTTCAAGCTTTGGAAACGGCCGTTTATGCAAAAGACTTACCCGGAATGGCTGATATAGATTCATCCTTGTATTTATTCTGCCGGGAAATTAAAAAAGGAGCAACAGTTGCGCTTTCCGGCGAATGTGCGGATGAAATTTTCGGAGGATACCCATGGTTTCACAGGGCAGAACTGTTTAATGCAGATACATTCCCCTGGTCTCTTGCAATAGAGCAGCGTCAGAGCCTTATATCACAGGATATACGAAAGCTTTTGAATCCGGACGAATATGTTTCACAGAGATATAGAGCTACCCTTGCAGAAGTCCCAACGCTTGATGGCGAAGAGCCTCAGGATGCAAGGAGAAGGGAACTGTTTTATCTGAATATGTGCTGGTTTATGGCTACGCTACTTGACCGAAAGGATCGTATGAGTATGGCAACCGGTCTAGAGGTGCGCGTCCCATTCTGTGACCATAGACTGGTTGAATATGTGTGGAATATCCCGTGGTGGATGAAAATGTATAACGGCAGGGAGAAGGGCATACTGCGCCAGGCTTTGAGAGGGGTACTGCCTGAGGACGTCCTCGAGCGCAAAAAGAGTCCCTATCCCAAAACGCATAACCCATCATATCTTGCTGCAGTAAGCAGCTGGCTTCTGGAAATTCTTGATAACAGGAATTCACCAATACATGCATTGATAAATACAGATGTAGTTCGCTCAATGCTTGAGTCCAGGGAGACGACTTTAAATCGGCCATGGTTCGGCCAACTTATGAACACTGCGCAGCTGTATGCATACCTGATTCAAGTAAATCTCTGGTTGAAGAATTACAAGGTAAAAATAAAGATATAGACCTAAAAGCAATAATCCTGCAGCCGGTGCAGGGTTATTGCTTTTAGAAGGATGAAATAACCTTAACAACTTTGCCTACCACATGTATTTTATCATTAATTGAATTATAGATTTCCTGTTGGAAATATTCATTTGCAGATGCGGGCAGAAGCATGATTGTATTATCTATTCGATGGTACTTTCTGATTACAGCGTTATGCTCATTAACGAGTACTATGGCAATATCATTATTTGATAGTCTGGGCTGACGCTGTATCAACGCCAGGTCACCCTTCCTCATAATGAGGCTCATACTATCATCTTTTATACGAACAAAAAAGTAGTCATAGCCGATTTCCAATGTTTCTTTGCAAACCGATTCGTAGCCTTCAACATTTTCCAGACTCATCAAGGGTTTGCCAGAAGTTATTGTGTTAATAATCGGAAGTTTTATGAGATATGAATCTGGAATTTGCAGAATCATATCTATATTAGGTATACCATTTCTGCCCAGGAGGAAGTCTACCGAAACTCCGAAATAGTCAGCCGCTTTGTTCAGAACCCTGTAACTAGGCTTTCTGATGCCTGTTTCATACTGTCCGACCGCTGACGTACTTACATTAAGTATTTGGGCAAGCTGCTCCTGGCTGATTTTTTTATTTTTTCTCAGTTCTTTGATTATTCTTCCAGTCATTAATAATAACACCTCATATTTAATTTTATATCAAAAATTACAAGTTACAATCCAACATTTAGTAATATAATAAGTAAATATGAGGAAATAAGAGTAATTTCGACATATTATGCATCAATTGTTACTAATAGTAATATATTGATATATACAATAAATTATACTACTGTATAATATTTTCAGACGACAAGTATTTTACATATTCGCTATGACTCTTTTAACTATTCTCTGCATATTCGTCTATTACTTTTGATTGGATTTCATATCATATAATTTCGTACCTGTCATGTTTAAAGCCCTGAATTTATTGTCTGTTTATGGGGAATCATCATTACTTTTAACTATCTTATTTGTATTTATATAATTAATCTCCAACATCATGAGAGGAGGTGATAAGAAGAGAAATACATGGGCATAGTTTATCGGGATACATACCATTTTTATATATAGAAAGGTGTGGTCAAATGGAACTGCAAGGAGGCAAGTATCTGACCTTTTCACTTGGACATGAAGAATACGGTATTCTAATTGAGAAGGTCAAGGAAATCATCGGAATTCTTGAAATAACACATATTCCGAAGGTTCCCAAGTTCATTAAAGGGGTAATAAATTTAAGAGGAAAGATAATACCCATAATGGACCTTAGAATCAAGTTTGATATGGAGCAGAAGGAATATACTGAGCGTACCTGTATCATTGTAGTAGAAATTCCATCTGGAATCACAAAAAAACAGACAGGAATAGCAGTTGATTCGGTCTCAGAGGTATTGAGTCTGCAGCAAGAGGAATTAGAGACTCCACCTGAGTACGGAAACCGGTCAAAAGATGAGTTTCTTTCAGGGATTGGGAAGATAAAAGGTAAGGTTATTCTGCTTCTGAATATTGAAAAGGTATTTCATTACGACCATATTGAATTACTAAATCAGGCAGGGAAGAATCTAGAGAACAAAGAAGAGGGGTTGATGGAATAATGAATATGACAATTGGCAAGAGAATAACCGTAGGTTTTACCATTTTAATTATACTCCTGGCAGTAATTGCTGTTTTGGGATATAAAACCATTAGTGATATAGCCTTCCTTGCAGGAGTTGTTAAAGATAATACCGAAAAGAATATGTTTATTATTCAGAAAGAGGTAGATCACCTCGACTGGATACAGAAACTGGATTTATATATGCTTGCAGGTGGCGAGTTCACATGTCAGCTTGACCACACTAAGTGCGGATTCGGGGAATGGATGTACAGCAAGGAAGTACAGGAAATTGATGATAAGGAATTAAGCAAACTAATTAGCCAGATAGATTCTCCACATATGAGTCTGCACAGCTCGGCACAGAAAATACTCAACCATAAGAAAGCAGGGAATGAGGAAGCAGCTGGAAAAGTATATATCAACGAGACACTTCCTGCGCTTAAATCAACAAGGGATATTCTTAATCAAATAAGGGGACGGTATGAAACCATTGCAGTTGAAACTGCAGGAAATGCAGCCAAGGATATGGAAGGCAATGCAAACCGCAGTAGAATAATTATTGCAGTAGTAAGTATTATTTCACTAATAATTGGTTTAACCATGTCGTTCATTCTATCCCGACAGATTGTAAAACAGCTTCAGGGAATTATCAAAAAGCTGAATGAGTCATCAGAACAGGTGGCGTCGGCATCCAGCCAGCTCTCAGCCTCCAGCCAGCAGTTAGCGGAGGGAAGCTCGGAGCAGGCGGCATCCATAGAAGAGACTTCCTCCACCCTTGAAGAGGCCTCATCCATGATAAAGCAGAACTCTGAGAACACCAAACAGGCAGCAGTACTTGCAGGACAGACTAAAGCCTCAGCAGACAAGGGTAATACAGAGATGCAGGATATGATGGAATCAATGACGGAGATAAAGAAGTCCAGCGACCAGATAGCAAAGATAATAAAGGTCATTGACGAGATAGCGTTCCAGACCAACATACTGGCACTTAATGCAGCAGTTGAGGCTGCAAGGGCCGGAGATGCAGGAATGGGATTTGCAGTGGTGGCTGAAGAGGTAAGAAACCTTGCCCAGAGAAGTGCTCAGGCGGCTAAGGATACGGCAGCCATAATAGAGAGCAATATAGAGATGTCAGAAAAGGGAGTAGGCATATCAAAGATGGTGGCAGAATCACTAGGAGAAATAACACTCCAGGCCAAGAAGGTAAACGAGCTTATGGACGAGATAGCTGCTGCCAGCCAGGAGCAGACACAGGGTATAATGCAGATAAACAAGGCAATAGTGCAGATGGAGAAAGTAACACAGCAGAATGCCGCAAATGCCGAGGAAAGTGCAACAGCATCTCAACAGTTGAACGGTCAGGCTGCAAACATGAAAAATGTTGTAAGGGAACTCACCAAACTTGTTAGCAAATCCTGCGACGAAAACACAAAGGCTGAACCTGCAGGAGGCATGAAGTTAGGAAATGAAACAGGTACCATGACTGCCAACCGTACAACTGAAGGAGTTCACAATCCCAGACTCTTAAGCCACAGAAGTAATGATACATTGAAAAGCAGGAAAACCAAAGAGATAAGACCCGAAGAAGTGATACCATTAGAGGATGACAGTAAGGATTTCTAACCTTAAGCTATACATCACTAATTATAAACAAATAAGGGAATATCTTTGTCGTACCAAGGATTATTCCCCTATTTGTTTAAAACTGCCGGAGAATAGATGTGTTATATACCAGAAAATGTAAATTAATTATCTATTTTGTTTACATTTTGAGTAAATAGATGTAATATATTGCTATCAAATCCAATTAAAGCGAAAGGGAAAAGAATGAAGTCATTAAATAACCAGAAAAAAAGCTATATTTCTCATAAAATTACTGCCGTATATGCAGTAATAGGGTTTGCCTGGTTCGGTTTTACTGGTCAGCACAACCTTGGTGCCGAACTATTATATGTACTGGTTACTTCAATCTTCATATATATTCTAACAAAGAAACTTATTAACAGGGCAAGCTTTCTGGAGAGTGCTCTCGGGAAGAGAGAGGATGAATTGCAGTCCATTCTTGATTCGGCGCCTTTTCTTATATGGTATAAAGATACTGAGAACAGGTATCTTTATGCAAGTAATGCTGCTGCCAGGCTGATTGGAAAGACGGTTGAAGACATAAAGGGTAAATCAGCATACGAACTCTTCCCGCAATCTGCGGAAAAGCATTATAAGGAAGACCTTGAAGTAATGGAAAGCGGAAGGCCTAAATTAGGCCTGATAGAACAATACTCAACCGTGTCAGGGCATAAAATATGGGTGGAGATTGATAAGATGCCATACTATGACCAGAATGGGAACCCTGCCGGCATAGTAGTTTTTGCCAGGGATATAACCGAACAAAAAAAGGTAGAGGAGGAATTGAGACAAAAAACAAAGGAGCAGGAAATTCTTTTAAATACAATTCCTGCTATGGTTTTCTTTAAAGATAGACAATCAAGATACATCTCAGTAAATAAAGCTACAGCAGATTACATTAAAAAAAGTACACAAGACTTTGTCGGTAAGACTGATTTCGACTTTTACCCCAAAGAACATGCAGAAAAATATATACAAGATGATCAGGAAGTAATAAGCAGCAGAAAACCCAAGTTCAATATTGTTCAGAAAATATCCGACTTTGATGGCAAACCTGCCTGGTTCGGTACATATAAGTCGCCTCATATAGATATCAACGGTGAAGTAAAAGGCATAGTCGGAATTTCGTTTGATATTACAGACCGAAAAAAGGTCGAGCATGAGCTCAGGGAGAAGATAGAGGAAAATAAGAAGCTTCTGGATGAAATTGTTGAATATGATAAACTTAAGACTGCATTTTTTGCAAACATTTCACATGAGTTTAAAACACCGCTGAATCTTATCCTAAGTACTCTGCAGCTATTGAATTCATATCTGAAGAAGTGTAATGACAACAACTGCAGCGTGGATAAGGACAAGTATATAAGTATTATGAAACAGAACTGTTTCAGACTCCTCAAACTAATAAATAATCTTATTGATATAACCAGGATTGATTCAGGATTTATTAGTCTTAATCTCCAGAATGAAAACATCGTAAGCATTATTGAAGACACAACCATGTCGGTTGTAGAGTATGCACACAACCATGGTATTGACCTCCAGTTCGATACAGAAATTGAAGAAAGGATAGTTGCATGCGATGTAGATAAAATTGAAAGAATTATCCTGAATCTTCTTTCTAACGCAGTCAAGTTTACAAGACCTGGCGGGAGTATATGGGTAAATTTAAAAGAAGAAAAACAGCATATTATCTTAAGCGTGAAGGATACGGGGATAGGAATACCAACTGACAAGCTTAATGCGATTTTCGAAAGGTTCAGGCAGGTCAACCTTACTCTTACCAGAGACCATGAAGGGAGCGGCATAGGCTTATCCCTGGTAAAATCACTTGCCGAAATGCACGGCGGTACTATAGATGTAAAAAGTAAGCTGGGCAGCGGCAGCGAATTTATTGTCAGAATTCCCGCAGAAACCTTGCATGAAGAAAATATTAACCTGAGTAATAGTATTTATACCGGTCAAGTCGAACTCGCAAGTATAGAATTCTCGGATATCTATTAGTTTGTTATTATTGTGAGTACAATAATTTAAGCTAATCAGGGCACAAGAGATAGATTTTACTTATAAAAGAAATCCATATCTATTCTGTAAAGAAAACTTTATAGAATAGATGCAGAGAATAATATAGTGTGATGAGCGCATTAATAATCCAATAATCACTATAAGCGAATTGTTTGTTATTATTATTCATTCATAGCTTTTGTTTATTCTTCCATTCATTATATATTTTAGTTAATTTATGACCGCCAAAATGGCCCTAAATTTCGATTTTTATCCTTAGGCCTGAGTGTTTATACCTCCAGAAAAATTTGATTTATGTTGAAAATTTTGCTATCCTTTTTATACACGGTTCTTAATTGTTATTCTAGTAGTCTGGAGGTTTGTTTATGCCTATAAACAACAGCACCAAAAAAATTGATGAATTACGCAGCCGATTATCCGAACTTCCGGAGTTTATTTTTAATTTCATTCAACGTCACATAAAAAATACTACATCGCTCAATACGAAGATTGCATACTGTAAGGATGCAAAAATATTTCTTGAGTTTTTGAAAACACTTCCCCAATTCAAGCACATAACCGGTATTAGTCAGTTTAATATTTCAGATTTGAAGCAGCTCACTAAAACCGACATCGAAGATTATCTGTTATACCTTGAGCATTATACCGTCACATATACAACCAGGACCGGAAAAACAGTTACACTAAGCATCCAGAATGATAAAAATGGAAAAATGAGGAAACTATCATCTCTCAGGTCATTATTTGACTATTTATACTCATCAGAGCTCATTGATAAGGACATTACGCAGTTGGTCAAGATGCCTAAGATAAGTGATAAGATTAAATCAAAGCTTTCTGTTGATGAGGTTGTCATGTTCCTCGATACCATTGAAAGTGGCAGCGGACTTTCTAAAAAGGAAAAGGCTTTCTTTAATGCTACAAGGATACGCGACCTGGCTATTGCTACAACCCTCCTGGGTACAGGTATCCGTGTATCTGAATTGGTGAACCTCAATATAAACGATATTAATTTCAGGGAAAACCATTTTAAAGTAACCCGTAAAGGTCAGAATGAAGAGATTATTTTCTGCAATGATGAGGTTATAGCTGCACTAAGGAATTATTATGAAGAGAGGATTAATACCAGGGGTGTTCCTGCTGAGCACCAGCAGGCCTTCTTCCTTTCCACCCAGAGGAGACGGATAGATGAAAAGAGTGTCAGGAACATGATAAAAAAGTACTCCAGCAAGTGTGGAATCATTAAAAATATTACCCCTCACGCACTCAGGAGAACCTTCGGTACCAACCTTTACAATGAAGTGGAAGACGTCTATCTTGTAGCTGAAATGCTTGGCCATAAAAGCGTTGAAACCACTAAAAAGCATTATGCCGAGCTGAATGTTGAAAGAAAACGTAAAGCTCTGAAGCAATATAAGCTTCGTGAATAGCCAAAAGGCTGGAGAAGTAAAAAACTATCCAGCCTTTTTCCATGTAAATTTTGTCCTAAGCACTCATTTTTAGCTCAAATGAAATTTTCTCTGCAATTTCTGCAATAAATTCAGAATTAGTCGGTTTGCCTCCTTTATTAAAGTCTACATACTTAAAGAGTTTACTGAGATATTCCATTGAATAATCCGCATCAGATACTTTTTCAATCACGTGTCTTATTGCTCTCTCGACACGGCTCGGTGTTGTCTGGAATTCCTCGGCTACCATGGGGTATAATTCTTTTGTCATTCCGCTCAACAGGTTTTTATCCTCTATAACTTTATTTACGGCGTAAACCAAATAATGGTACCCCTTTATGTGCTTGGGAATTCCTATTCTGCTGCCCAGTTCCTCCGCAATCAGTTGTTCAGTATCCTTATTTGTTTTCAGACCTTTTAAACGCTGCAAGCCTAATCTTGGTTCTTGTATAAACTCTTTTTCACCATAAAGCTCTGAGACAGCTTGCCCTATTGACCGTCCTGCATCATTAAGGTCAAGTTCGAAAACAACTTTTACACCATCCGGAATGTCCATAGATTGAATATTCATCCAAATCATATCCTTAAGCTTTGAAAGTTCTTTAGGCATCCTGTTCTCATTAAACATAGCGGTTACTTCTTCCAGCAGTTTTCTATTATCCAACCGCCCTCCATCTTCATAATTCTTTTCAACCACCATTCTTATAACGTCCATGACTTTCAGTGACAACGGGACACGAATTTCCTGACCCTCCAACTCTTTTGACCTCCTCTTCTGGCAGTAGCCTGAAAATTTATAAAATATTTTTTAACTATACATAATTTAACATTAATAACATTATAATTCAACAAAAAAATATATAAACTTAATAAGAATTGGCTGGAAAAACTGGCTGCAGGCGTACCATATAAGTTATCCTGCCATCCTGTGACTCTTTATACCTGAAATATTATTTATATGTTGAATCATCCATTCAATAAATACTCCATATCCTCTTGTAGGGTCATTCACAAGGACGTGAGTAACTGCTCCAACCAGTCTACCGTCCTGGATTATCGGGCTTCCGGACATACCCTGAACAATGCCTCCCGTATAGTTAATAAGTCTCTGATCTGTAATCTTGATAACCATACTTTTAGAGCTATTTGTGCTGTTTCTAAAAACTTTTTGTATTTCAATATTATAGGTTTCAGTCCCTCTTCCTGATACGTTGGAAATTATATGCGCGGGGCCCTCTTTTACCTGCGACCTTAATCCTATTGGTATGGCTTTATTACCAGGAACTATATTTCTCTTGTCGGGAATCATTCCGAAAATACCGCATTGTGCGTTTTTAAGAATTACCCCCGTTGAGTTACTGTTTTCTACAAAAATTCCTCTAAGTTCACCAGGTGAGCCTTTTCTTCCCTTTTTAACTGAAACTATACTTGAGCCAAGTATTTCTCCTTTATCAACCGTCAGCAGCTGGCCAACATCAACATCAGCAATCCCGTGCCCAAGGGCTCCAAATGCTTTAGTTTGCGGGTCATAAAACGTCAGGGTACCTATACCGGCAGTACTATCTCTTAACCATAATCCCAGGCGATGCTTGCCATCATCAGAGAGTATGGGTGTAATGGTGGTTGCAATATAAGTACCGTTTCTATTCAGCTTTATATTTAGAGTTTCTCCTTTTCCTGATTCCATAATACTGATTATATCTTGTGTGCTGACTGTCCTTTTTCCATTTACCTCAATAATATAGTCACCCGACCTTATTCCTGCTTCATTATACGGTTCATAAATCTCGCCATTCTGACCATATATCTGTGATGTTGCGACAATCAATACTCCATCAGTATGGATTTTGACTCCAACAGTGTTTCCACATGGTATAACGCTCTTGTCGGGCATGACTTCCACCATTACAGTCTTAAACGGTATTATGCCGAACAGTTTTAATTTCAGCTCTATTTTATTGGCAGTATCACTGCGGATTGTTAAGGGCAACATTAGATTTAGCTTTGTAGCCTTAGGAATAACAGGAGTCCCATTTAGTTTTAAATCAGTCGGTTTATCCGACATTAATCCAATTAATACAGGAGATTTAAAATGAAAACTGCAGTCCTTGCCACTGATAATAAAAAGTTCATTTGGTATAGTGTAGAAAGCCTGTATATATAAGACTGCAAATAGCATAACTACAATAGTTAGTAAGAGTATGGCTCTTTTTATGGTTGAATTCTTTTTGTGTCTCCTCGCCATTACATATTCCTCCTAGATATTTAAAGCCTTAGCCAGGTAATTTTTGATTACATTTGCCAATAATCGTTCGAAATTCAAAAATATGATTAAGTATATTGCAATATGTAGAAAAATCTTGATATGACATTCGATTACTCGCTAATTGATAAGATAACCTTTTAAAAAGGCAATTATCCAGTTAAAAAAACTTAAAGAAGGCAAAAAAAATAAGAACAGTATTGTTCTTATTTTTAAAGAAATAAATATTAATTTTAGAAAAATTCTTTACACTTTAAAACCACTCGTTCTTTTTCAGGTATATATATGTTCCTAGAAAAACTGACGGAATAAATACAATCATTGAAACAATCCAGAAGCTGTTATGGATAGAACTTAAAGGTATACCTTGAACATTCATAGAAAACAAGCCGCTTATAAATGTCATTGGCAGTACAATAGCCGAGATAACGGTAAAAAATGTCATAAGTTTGTTAATACCGTATGAGGTAAGTGATTCATGAGTAGCCTGCATTGAATCAATAACTTCCTTATAGTTTTCAAGCAGGTCCCATATTTTTTCGACCTTGTCACTGATATCCTCAAAGTATATTTCCATATCTTCAGGAATATATCTGTCCAGAAGCTTTTCAAGCGACAAAATAACCGGCCTGAGCGGCTTCATGATTTTTCTATAGTTAATAACCTGAAGCTTTATCCTTGAAATATTCTGTACTATTTCCAGAGACCTGTTCTTGAATATTTCCTTCTGGATATTGTCTATCCCGGTACCGATTTTATCTAGCATGGGGAAACAGTAGTCAAATAATCTTCTCAATATTTCGGATAGAAGAATACTTGAACCGTAAGTCATATACTTTTCTTTGTATTCTTCCTTCTCTATCATGTTGTGAAGGAATCTTACAAGCGGTTTTAGTTCGCCTTCGTGAAGCGTAACAAGGTAGTTTTTACTCATGAATATATCAATTTCTTCAGAAACAAGCCTGCCAATATCCTTCTTATATCTTGGAAAATGCAGAACAAGGAATACATAATCCTCGTAATCATCAATCTTTGAGCGCTGATTCTCAGACATACAATCTTCGAGGAGCAGTTCATGGAAATCAAAACGCTCCCTCAGAAATTCAATTTCCTTAAAGCCTGGCCTGGTAATGTCAATCCAGGTCAAGCCTTTAAAATTGACTTCATTTATCTCGGTCTCAGCCTTCTTACTTATAACAACGGTCTTCTTTTTATTAAAGAAAAACAAGGGTATCACCTCACCCATCATATTCATTCTGTGAACTTTCCCTTCTGATTATAGCATAGATTTATGCTTATAAACAGGATTCTTGGATTAAGGTGGAGTTTTTTTCTCCAACTGAATCTTAGAAGCCGTTATCCAGGGACGTAGCGCCACTTAAATCTTAGTGGCGGTAGTCATCGGATAAATAGAAAAATTCGCAAAAACCTTAATTTTTTTGCGAACCTGACTATTTTTAGGAAAAAAAGATTAACAAGCATGCTTGTTAATCTTTTTTTCCTTATGAATATTGATTATTCTACTGTTGTTGCAGCTGGGGCTTCGGAGATTGCATCCCTGCGTGAGAGATTTATCCTTCCCTGTCTGTCGATTTCCATAACTTTGACCATTACCTCATCCCCTACGTTTACAACATCTTCTACCTTATTAACTCGCTTGGTATCCAGCTTGGAGATGTGGACAAGCCCCTCTTTGCCAGGGAGGAATTCAACAAATGCACCGAAAGGAGTAACTCTCTGAACCTTTCCGACATATATCTGCCCTACTTCTACATCTTTGGCAATTCCCTCAATCAGACTCATTGCCTTGTTGGCCTTTTCAATATCAACTGCAGCGACAAACACACGGCCGTCATCCTCAATATCGATTCTGGCACCAGTTTCGGCGATTATCTTGTTAATCATCTTCCCGCCCGGGCCAATAACCTCCCTTATTTTTTCGGGGTCAATGATGGTTGTTAGTATTTTAGGTGCATACTTTGAGAGTTCTTTCCTGGGTTCAGGTATAGCCTTCAGCATAACTTCATCCAATATATATTCTCTGGCTTTTTTGGTACGTTCAAAGGCTTCCTTTACAATTTCCATGGTAAGTCCATCTGTTTTGATGTCAACCTGTACTGCGGTTACACCTTTCTTGGTTCCAGCAACCTTGAAATCCATATCGCCGAAGAAGTCTTCAATTCCCTGTATATCAGTCAGCATTGAATACTTGTTGGCATCATCTTCATCGGTAACCAATCCCGTTGAAATTCCAGCAACCGGAGCTTTAATCGGAACACCGGCATCCATAAGGGCAAGAGTGCTTCCACATACGCTTCCCTGTGATGTTGAACCGTTTGAGCTTAGTATTTCTGATACAAGCCTTATTGTATAGGGAAAAGCATCCTCGTCCGGAATAACAGGTTCAAGTGCCCTTTCAGCAAGTGCACCATGACCAATTTCTCTCCTGCCGGGTCCTCTGAGGGGTCTGGCTTCACCAACACTGTAGGGAGGGAAATTATAGTGGTGCATAAATCTCTTGCTTTCTTCCTCTTCTATTCCGTCAAGCATCTGTTCATCGCCAACAGCTCCAAGCGTAGCTACTGTCAGAACCTGGGTCTGGCCTCTGGTAAATAACCCTGAACCATGCGTACGTGGTAGTATACCTACCTCAGCAGCAAGCGGCCTTAACTCATCAAGCCCTCTACCGTCAGGTCTTTTACCTTCTTCCAGAATCATCTTCCTTACTACCTTTTTCTCAATTTTATAGAGACTCTCTGATATTGCTGATTTCTGGTCCGGGAACTGTTCTGCGAAATATTCATGGACCTCCTCTGAAAGCTTGGTAAGATTAGTATCTCTTTCCTGCTTGTCAGTAGCCTGCACTGCCTGCTTTAACTTGTCCATTGCATAGTTCTCAACAGCCTTATATATTTCGGCATCGACTTCAGAAGATTGGTACTCAAACTTGGGTTTGCCGACCTCGTTAACTATGCCGTCAATAAAGCCAATAATCTTCTTGATTTCCTCGTGAGCAATTCTAATGCCTTCCAGCATTACCTCTTCAGGAACTTCATCAGCGCCTGCCTCAATCATAACTACCTTATTTCTAGTGCCTGAGACAACAACGCTCATCTGGCTTGCTTCTCTCTGAGCAGCGCTAGGGTTAATTACATATTGACCGTCGACGTAGCCCACCAGTACCGAACCTGTAGGTCCGTTGAATGGAATATCTGATATACTCAGTGCAATAGATGAGCCTATCATGGCAGCAATCTCAGGTGAAGCGTCCTGGTCAACCGATAACACCAATGCCACTACCGAGACGTCATTCCTCATATCTTTTGGAAATAGAGGCCTTATTGGTCTATCTATTACTCTTGACGTTAGTATGGCTTTCTCAGATGGTCTTCCCTCTCTCTTAAGGAAGCTTCCCGGAATCTTTCCGACGGCATACAGCCTCTCCTCATAGTCAACACTGAGAGGAAAGAAGTCAATACCTTCCCTTGGAGTCTTTGATGCGGTTGCATTAACCAGTACTACAGTTTCCCCATACTTAATAAGGGCAGAACCATTGGAAAGCTGAGCCAGTTTGCCGATTTCAACCTGCAAGGTCCTTCCGGCCAGTTCAGTTGTAAATACCTTATTCATTCTAGTCCTCCTTCTGAATGGCGCAGATAACTGTAGCTTGTAGACTCTGGACTTAATTCAGTTGAGAGTTAGGAGTTAGGAGTTAAGAGTTGAGAGTTTATGCACTTTAGAAACTCTTCAAAGGAAAACTATTAAGTAACTGTCAACTCACAACTACCAACTATAAACTGGTTTAAGTCTACAGTCTACCTTCTACAGCAGCACCATTCTTTTTTATTATCTGTTTTTTGTAAAATCGTTATTCTGATTTTACATTTTGAAAAATATTTTTCCCACAACTTGATAAAAGAGCGGGTTAAGCCGCCCTTCTATTTTCTAAGATTCAATTTGCCGATAATATCTCTGTATCTTTCGATATTCTTACTCTTAAGATAGTTTAAGAGTCCTCTTCTCTGCCCAACCATCATAAGAAGCCCTCTTCGTGAGTGGTGATCCTTCTTGTGTGTCTTGAGATGATCATTCAGCTGATTGATTCTTTCAGTCAATATTGCAATCTGTACCTCAGGTGAGCCTGTATCATTGTCATTAACCTTATACTGACTGATTATATTCTGTTTGGTTTCCTTGTGCAGTGCCATAATTTCACCTCCTAATTATTCATTTCTTCCCCTTGAGCCTCGACGAGGGGTGGTGAATCCATCATCCAAGCTTAAGGCTTTTGCTCATCAATTTTACCATAAAAATATTATACTGTAAATAATTCTGAATATATTTTCTTCCATTAAATAAAGAAAGAGCTTAAAAGCCCTGTGATATATCGGTGTTCCTTACTAAGGATATGTCGTTTTTGATTTGTAGGATGAGCTCTTCAATACTATTAAACTTTTTTTCGCCTCTTATACGCTTATTGAAGAATACCTCAATAGTTTTATCGTATATGTCCTGCTTGAAATCGAGGATGTGAGTCTCTATGCTCACTCTATTCAGCCTGAAGGTAGGATTCTTCCCTATATTTGTTACGCTTCTGAGAGCATTTCCTTCGACAGTTGTCTGGGTACAATAAACTCCGCTTCTAGGAATTATAAGGTATTTTTCCGGCTCAATATTTGCTGTAGGGAAACCAAGCTTTGCACCGACACTCCTACCTCTCACTACCAGTCCCTGGATAGAATATGGCCGCCCCAGCAACCTGGAGGCCTTGTCTACAAGACCACGTGCAAGCATTTCTCTCACGGCTGTACTGCTGACAACTTCTCCATCAAGTAATACGGGGGGAACAACTACAACATCAAAATTATACTTATGGCCCAGGTATTCCAGCATAGCAACATTACCCGAACCTTCAAATCCAAACCTATAGTCGAAACCTACTACAGCAAGCTTAACTCTAAGCTTATCTACAAGAATTCTTTTGACAAACTCTTCAGGGGATAATTGAGAAAATTTTTCATTAAACTCAGCCAAATACAAATAATCAACTTTATATCTGGCAAGAAGTTCTATTTTCTTTTTGGTAGTAGTAATTTGTGGAGTAAGCAGCTTTTTTCTGAGTATGTTTTCGGGATGCTTCATAAAAGTATAGATGACAGAAGTCAGTCCTTGATTCTGACTTACCTCAACGAGCTTATCAATAAGCGCAGCGTGTCCGATATGTACACCGTCAAAATTGCCTAGACCGACTGCAGTACCACTTAATGCTGGTATTCCACTTGTTTTTGTTTCAAAAAGTACTCTCATTTTCACCAATCCACTTCAGTCAGAGATTGCCATGCATTCGCCCGCAATGACACTTGCTCGGCTTCGTGAGTTTTCTTAGATAAAAATTCTTTCGGCTTTTATAAAATATTCATTATTTTTTTTCTGAACTTTTCCCAAACCGATAAAATTAGTCTGATAATATACGCATATATTGTCATTGATTTGAATTTTATTACTTTTCAGTTTTATCTGAACGCCGTTCAAGAAAGCCTTTATGTCCGCATTATTCGTTATAACATATTTATCTTTATCGATAAATACTGTTTCAATCCTAAGAACACTGCTGTTCAGGTTATTTTTTATGGTTAGCTCTTCAAGCTGTTCAAGTGTTATTGAATTCTTTATATCATATTCAGATACTGTTGTCCTCACCAGGTATGACATATGAGCCCCATACCCCAACTGCTTACCAATGTCCTCACATAATGTTCGTATGTAAGTACCCTTGGAGCATGTTACATCAAAGAGCACTCTGCCCTCATCCTCCATGAAGTCTACAATAGCTATGCTATATATCTGGATTTCTCTTGGCTTTCGTTCAATCTCCTGTCCCTTTCGAGCCAGTTCATATAATTTCTTGCCTTTCACTTTTACTGCCGAATACATTGGAGGCATCTGCAAAATTGTACCGGTGAAGTTTTCAAATACAGAATCAATGTTCTTTTTAAAATTTGTCCTGTCAGTAGATGCAGGCAGCTTTCTCTCTTCTATAACGTCACCTGTTGCATCACCTGTATTTGTTATAACACCAAGCTTCATTTCTGCCCTGTACTGCTTTGCTCCGTCTGCTATGTACTGAGCCGCTTTGGTTGCCTTCCCAAGGCATATAGGTAAAACACCTGCCGCTGCTGGGTCAAGTGTTCCAGTATGTCCTACTTTTTTTATTCCTGTTAGTCTTCTTATATATGCTACGACATCGTGTGATGTCATGCCGGATGGCTTAAGAATATTCAGTATTCCATCCACGGCAATCAACTCCAATCAATGTAATTCTTTCTCAAGCTCCTTTTTCAGTTGGGTTTTTACATCTAGCAGAGAAATGCCGATAATTGTGCAGCCCGCTGCCCTTTTATGCCCACCTCCACCATGTTTGACAGCTATGGTCGATACATCTACATAGGTATTAGACCTGAAATTAACCTTTATCTCCATTGGCTGTATCTCTACCAGAAATGCCGCTGCTTCAACCCCGGCAATATTTCGAGCTATGTTCACTATCCCGTCAAAATCTTCAGCAGCTGCGCCTAGTCTCTCTTTGTCCTGATTGCTTAAATACATGAGTGCTAATCTTCCACCGGACGATATTTCCAGTGTACCTATTGCGTTACCCAGAAGTCTCACCTTTTTCTCAGTAACCAGTTCAAAAACTCTTCTGGATATTCCACTTACATCAATGTCATGTGTTAGCAGTTCTGCTGCAGCTTGCATGCTTTTCGATGTTGTGTTGCCATATCTGAAGCCGCCGGTGTCTGTAGCAATTGCTACATAAAGACATTCTGCAATCTCCTTGTTAATCCCCAGGCCAAGCATACCAATCAGGTTGTATACTATTTCACCAGCTGAAGAAGCTTTGGCATCAATATAATTATAGTCCCCAAAGCTTGTATTGGTAATATGATGGTCAATATTTATTCTTGAGGTCGTGGAATTAAAGACCTGTACGCACTTTCCAAGCCTGTCAATGTCGCCTGTATCAAGCGCTATGACAGCATCATATTCTTTTCCTATCCATTGACTGAGCACCGTATCTGAAGCGGTCAGGAAAGAATAAACATTAGGGACACCGTCTTCCAGGTATACATCAACCGTTCTACCTGAGTTTCTCAATGCAATTGCTAGTGCAAGAGAACTTCCGACAGCATCCCCATCTGGAGATACATGCGATATAACCGCTATTCTATTTGAAGCTGTAATTTTATTTATTATCTTTTTCAGGTTCTGCATGTGCAGCATCATCCTTTTCCGGCGATATTTGCTTTAAAATGTTTGATATTCTGAAACCATACTCTATCGAATCATCCATTTCAAATATAATCTCCGGTGTATATCGAATGTTTACCCTTTGCCCTATTTCTTTCCTTATAAACCCTGCAGCGTTCTTGAGTCCAACAAGTATCTGCTTCTTTTCTTCAGAACTTCCCAGAACACTTACAAATATTTTTGAGTATTTTAAATCATTTGTAACGGTAACCTTTGTTACACTAATCATCCCGCAAATCCGAGGGTCCTTCAATTCATGCTGTATAATATCGCTGACCTCTCTCTTAATCTCCTCGGCAATCCTCATAATCCTATTCGACGCCATTACTTTCACCTCATTGGCTTTTTGATGTCTTATCAGATATATATTTACTCAACAGCTATCTGTTCCATTGTAAAGGCTTCTATTACGTCTCCCTCTTTAATGTCGTTATATTTCTCAAGATTTATCCCGCATTCAAAGCCTGTAGCAACTTCCTTGACGTCATCCTTAAACCTCTTAAGTGAGGCAATCTTGCCTTCATGGACCACAATACTGTTTCTAATAATTCGAATGTCTGAGTTCCTGGTTATCTTTCCATCAGTAACATGGCAGCCTGCTATAGTACCGATTCCCGACGCTTTGAATGTCTGACGGACTTCGGCGTGGCCTAGAATAGCCTCCCTGAACTTTGGTTCAAGCATCCCCTTCATTGCTGCTGTAATATCATCAATAGCCTCATAAATTACTCTGTAAAGCTTTATATCAACATTTTCGCGCTCGGCTACCGTTCGTGCAGTAGCTTCAGGCCTTACATTGAAGCCAATGATTATGGCATTGGATACATTGGCAAGCATAACATCGGATTCAGTTATGGCACCAACTGCGCCATGTATAATCCTGACCCTGACTTCTTCATTGCTTATCTTTTCCAATGACTGTTTGATGGCTTCTACAGAACCTTGAACGTCAGCTTTTACAATTATATTAAGGTCTTTAACCTTACCCTGCTTTATTTGATTATACAGGTCGTCAAGAGTAATTCTTGTTGATGCACTTAAGGTCTGCTCTCTATGCTTAATTGAACGTTTTTCAGCAAGCTGTTTTGCCGTTTTCTCATCTGTAATTGCATAGAATAAATCTCCGGCCTCAGGAACCTCTGGAAGACCAATAATCTCAACAGGTGTGGACGGTGAAGCCTTCTTAACCTTTTGCCCCTTATCATCAGTCATGGCCCTGATTCTTCCAACAGTAGAGCCGGTAATTATACAGTCACCCACTTTAAGGGTTCCCCTCTGAACCAGCATTGTAGCGACAGGTCCCCTGCCTTTGTCCAGCTTGGCTTCGATAACAGTTCCTTTTGCCTGCTTACTCGGATTGGACTTAAGGTCAAGTATATCAGCAACAAGCAGAACCATTTCCAGAAGGTTCTCTATCCCTTCACCTTGCTTGGCTGAAACATTGACACACGTCGTATCTCCTCCCCATTCTTCCGGCACCAGTCCATGCTCCATTAGCTCCTGCTTAACTTTATCAGGATCAGCACCCGGCTTATCAATCTTGTTTACGGCAACAATAATTGAAACATTGGCTGCCTTAGCATGGTTTATTGCTTCAATAGTCTGGGGCATTACACCATCATCCGCCGCAACAACTAGAATAGCAATATCTGTAACCTGTGCACCTCTTGCCCTCATTGCTGTGAATGCTTCATGGCCAGGGGTGTCAAGGAATGTAATCTTTCTGTTGTTAATCATCACGCTGTATGCACCTATATGCTGTGTTATGCCTCCTGCTTCCCTATCTATAACATTTGATTCCCTTATCGCGTCAAGAAGGGACGTCTTGCCGTGGTCGACATGCCCCATTACAACTACCACAGGTGCCCTGGACTGAAGTTCTGCTTCGTTGTCCTGGGTATCATCAAAGAGTATATCCTCTTCGCTGACTACAACTTCCTTTTCAACTTGGTAGCCAAACTCTTCGGCAATAGTTGATGCAGTGTCAAAATCAACCTCTTGATTTACTGCAGCCATAATACCATACGAGAGAAGCTTCTTAATTATAAGCGCCGCCTGCTTCTTCAGCCGTTCGGCAAGGTCTTTAACCGTTAGTGACTCAGGCAGAGAAACCTTCAGCGTCACTTTTACCGGTTCAGGCTGTGCATTGTAGCCTCCACCGGATTTTCTTGCCTTGCCCATTGCTCCTTTTTTCTGTTTCTTAGGCTGGTTATCACCATCATAAAGCGACAGCAAAAGCTCGTCATCATTAAGGAGCTCATCAACCTTCCTCTCATGGCCTAAAGTTTTGATAGCCTTGTGTTGAATATTCCTATCCTGCTTTCCGGAAGGTCTTAAAGGCTTTGCCGGTTCCCTTTTAGAAACATCTTTACCCCTATCCTTGTTAGGAATACTTCGATTTCCACTTCGGGAAGGCGCTTCAACAGCCTTCGGTGCATCTTTTGATATTGCCTTAAGTTGTTCTCCTATATGGTCTGTATCTTTTTTTCTATGTGTTGGTGCTCCAGTTCCATAGCTCCTGCCTTCGAAGCCAGGTCTCTGACCGCCCTGGTGTGGTCTTCTATCATTTCTATAATTATTAGTTGAAGGCCTTTGGGATTCTTTCCTTTCCGGTGGCTTACCAACCGGCGCATTCTCCTTCTTTCGGTCAATAACAGGTTCTTTAGGCTTATTATCTGGCTGCTGTACTTTAGTGTTCTCCTGTCGAACCTCAGCCTTTGTGTCCTTATTAACTGGCTCAATTTTCTTTTCTTCTATAATCTTACTTTCCTCTTTTCTTTCTTTCTGGATGGTCTCATCTTTTACGGTTTGTTTTGACCTGTCTTCCTTCCGCTCGGTGGTCAGAACCTGAACGCGTGAGTCATAAGACCTTCTTTTATTATTCTCGCTCCTGAACTCAAAGAAGTCTCTTCTGTCGGGTTTTTGATTTTCGGGTTTTATATTAGTAATATTTGTTCTCACTTCTTTTCTCCGGTCGCCCTTAATCTCTGTCCGTATTTCAGTAGTTATTCCTGTTAAGGCATCGGTTCTTATCTCCCTAACCTCAGTCCTTATTATACGAGGCGCATTTTTCTTTGGTTTTGGTGTCTCAGCCTTTTCTTCAGCTTCTGCAGGCTTCAGTTCTTCAGCACTTTCCGATTCAACTTCTTTCTGCGAATCTTCACCTTTGATGCTCTTTATATTAACACCAAAATATTCATATATGGCCTTAAGTTCGTCTTCTTCAATTATACTCATATGGTTCTTTACATTAATATTGATTTTTTTCAGCTTTTCTATTAATGTTTTGCTGTTTGTATTCAATTCCTTAGCTAGTTCATACACCCTTGTTTTCTCCAATACATTCACCTCCACTTATTAGGCCTCATCAATCAGTTTCATAATGGCCTCTGAAAAACCTCTATCGCATAATCCAATCACAACCCTTTCCGAACAGCCGGTATATCTGCCCAAGCTGTTTCTGTCTCCAAATTGACGTAGAGGAATATTTCTAAACGAACACATATCTCTGAACTTCTTCTCCGTACCTTCCGAAGCATCACTCGACAACACGAGCAAAGTAATCTTTCCCGACTTTAAAGCCCTCTCACAGACTTCACTTCCGCCAAGGAGTTTTCCAGCCTTCTTTGCAAGGCCAAGCATCGAGTATACCTTATTCATGTTTCAGACTTTCCATTTCCTCCTTCAAATTATTGTAAACCTCTTGAGTCACCGCCTGTTCAAAGGCCTTTTCCAACCTTCTTGCCTTTCTCGCCTTCTCCAGGCAATCCAAATTGTAGCATACATAAGCTCCTCTGCCGGGTTTCTTTCCCGTTAAATCAACTGATATTGTATTATCCTGAGATTTAACAATCCTTAGAATTTCTTTTTTAGGCTTCATTTCATGACACCCGACACACATACGCAGAGGCACCTTTTTCGGCTTGGACGCCATGTAAATCTCACTCCTTTAAACCCGATTCTAACTTTCCTGAATATTCTAATCTTCGAATATTTGGGCTATCTGCGACTCACTCTTAATATCTATCTTCCAACCAGTCAGCTTTGCAGCAAGTCTGGCATTCTGTCCTTCCTTTCCAATAGCAAGAGACAGCTGATAATCAGGAACTATAACCCTGGCTGCTTTCTCTTCCTCATATATATCAACTCTGAGAACCTTTGAAGGATTCAGACTGCTTGCTATGAATTCAACCGGATCTGAACTCCACTCTATTATATCTATTTTTTCCCCCTGCAGTTCGTCAACTATGGCCTGGACTCTTGTACCGCGCTGACCGACGCATGCACCTACAGGATCAACGTTTTCTTCGTGAGAGTAAACCGCTATCTTTGTTCTTGAGCCGGCCTCCCGGGCTATACTGCGTATTTCAACAACACCTTCGTGTATCTCAGGTACCTCAAGTTCAAACAAACGTTTAACCAATCCAGGATGTGTTCGGGAAATATATACTTCGGGGCCCTTTGTTGTCTTCTTGACCTCAAGTATATACGTTTTAATTCTTTCATTCTGCCTGTATACTTCTCCCGGAATTTGTTCCTGCGGCGACAGGATTGCCTCAATCCTACCCAGGTCAATTATTACATTTCTCTTATCCACTCTCTGAATAATGCCTGTTATTATATCTCCCTCGCGGTTGGCATACTCATCAAATATTATCCCTCTCTCAGCCTCTCTGATTCTCTGCATAACAACCTGCTTTGCAGTCTGGGCTGCAATTCTTCCGAACTCTTTCGGAGTCACTTCAGATTCAACTATATCATCAACCTTATACTTCTTGCTGATTTTACGTGCCTCTTCAAGCGGTATTTCAATAAATGAGTCTTCTACATTCTCTGCTACGGTCTTCTGTGCAAATACCTTTATTTCACCGTCTTCCCTGTCAATGCTTACTCTGACATTCTGCGATGAACCGAAATTTCTTTTATATGCAGAAATCAGTGCAGCCTCTATAGCTTCAATTAAAATTTCTGAGTTAATTCCCTTCTCTTTTTCAATTTGCCTTATTGCTTCAATAAAATCGGCGTTCATGTAGTAAAGACCTCCTTACTAAAATTTAAATACAATCTTAACAAGAGAAATTTCTTTTCTGTCGAATTTGAAGACATCTTCCTCGGTTCTAATATGAACCTTCCCGTCCTCAAGCCCAAGTAGTTCTCCTTCAAATACCGACCTGTTATCTATTGGTTTAAAAAGTCTTACCTCCACCGTTGAGCCCTTGAACCTCTCGAAGTCTTCATCTTTCTTAAGTTTTCTTTCAATGCCTGGTGAAGATACTTCAAGGATATACCTATTTGGTATTGGGTCATACTGGTCCAGCTTTTCACTTAACTCTTCACTGACTACCTGACAGTCGTCAATTGTAATACCACCATCTTTGTCAATATAGACTCTTAGATACCAGTTCGGCCCTTCCTTGACGTACTCTATGTCTACCAGTTCAAATCCTTTTGAGTCTACAATAGGCAGTGCAATATCATTAACTTTCTCGGCTATCGACATCTTTGCCATACTTCCCTCCATACCAATCAAGTGTAAAATAATGCGAAAGAGTGGGCCGCTTCCCACTCTTTACCAGTAAAAGTATTTGCTTTGGTAACAAAGAGATTATAACACTAACAGTGGTTTTTTGCAACAGCATTTTTAAATTCTCTACAACTTTTTAGTGCTTTTAGCGCAGTTGAATTTTAACATCCCTTATCCATATTGTGTTGTCTTTATCAACAGTCTGTATCGTTCCTCCAGTATCTGTAGCTTCTACCGAAGCTCTGTTCCTGAACTTTTCGTTATCCCCGCCCCCCAGAGGTGTATCATTCAGCTTGCTGAAGCTGTATTTAAAATATATGGCTATATCCTTATCCTTTTCTGCGTCTGAAAGGCTGTCCAGGGTATAGGTTATTGTATCCCCACTCAGAGATACCTTGCTGCTGTTTATAGTTTTATTTGATTCTCCTATCGTAATCCTTGCTACCCTCAGATTCTTAATTTCTATAAGGTTGTTGTCTTCTGCATCATTGCTTAAGTGCACGTTGGCGTCCATTGATATCTTATAGCTTTGTATATTTGACGCAGGTTTTATTACCAGCTTGCTGACCACCTCGGAATCAGGGATGTACCTGTTTAGTCCCTGCGCTATGTCTGCCTCGGTCATCCAATTGTTTGCGCCGGTTATCCTGTCTGTGAATTCAGTTAATTCAACAGGTATCCGTGTTTCTACAGTTGTAGTTTCAGAGGTATAGTATATCGGATAGCCGGTTAGGGACCTTATCCTTACATCATATATATCTGGTGTGATACCTGTTATTTGTACAGACTGGCCAGAGAATGTTTTCCTGCTCCAATCGGTTTCGGTTTGCTTTTTCCATTCGACCTGCGCTTTATTATACCCTTCTCCTTCCCATTTTGTATTTATATCTATTGTGTTTCCATCAATCGTTTGTGTTGTTATGTCCGAATCTGTTTCCAACGGGTATAGTTTTGTATGCAGGTTATTGCCTGCTATTATTACTCTTCCGTCTTCTCTTGGTGAAGTTGACAGGATTTGGGTCAGCAGGTTGTCCATATATTTCCCTTTTGCTCCCAATGTAAGGGTATAGTCGTCTGCTACATCTAATACCTGGTAATATCCCTCTCTTCCTGTCATCAGTATGTTCCCGTTAGGCAGCATTGTCAGAGTTGTTATGTCCTTTGTTTTGCCGTCATCCCATGGTCCCCATGTTATAGGGTCTTGCCAGTACCCGGAAAATATCCTTCTTTGTATTTTCCCATCCTGTCCTGCAAATACCGTACTTTTGTCAGGAAGGGTTATCACCGCATAAATGTGTTTTGTGTCAGGTATTGAATCGGGGTATTCCTTGTTTCCTCCATCCTGTGTCCATCTCTCCTGCTTATATAGCTTGTATTTGTTTTCAGCCGCTTCTGGGGTCAGTATTTTTACCTTGCCGTCATTTCCCGCCATTATTATAACCCCATCCTGCCTGCCTGCAACTGTTATTTCCTCTGCCAGGTCGGTATCACCTTGTCTCGTAGTTGAAAGGCTTCCGTTTTGGTTAATTACCTGCCATTTGCCGCAGCTTCCTGCCATTAATATTTCATCGGCAAATTCCCCGCTTGCATCCATTTTGTATACATGGGCCAATGCTTTTATTGATGACTGGTTCCCATGTGACCAAACTCCGTTTGCAATCTCCACACCGGCCTGGTCCCTTATATAGTATTTACCGTCCTGTCCTGCGAACAGCGTATTTCCATTGGCAAATGACTGTACCGTATATATATTTTTATTTCCCGCTCCGTCCCAGTCAGTCTCTCCTAAAAACTGTACCTGCTTATTGTACAGTTTTATCTTCCCAGTTTCTCCTGCAAGGGATATTTTTCCTGAGCCAGGGGATACAACTGCTGCTGCTTTTTCTACAATTTCATATTTCTGATAATTTCTTTTTATCTCATTAAGGCTGTTCTTCGTTTCCATGTGAAGGTACCACGGGTTGTCACCTTCCCTTATCTTTCTTGATGCTGCATAGGCAGGGTCTGATGCTACCTGCCAGTCTCCTGCCGGTATTGCAGCAGGGTCGGTACTGTTGGACCACGCATATTTTGTTTGTGTGAGCCCGACAGGGTCACTGCAGAAGACTTCAACTGTTACCTCTCCTGCATATATTCCTCCCATAGGATTGAATGTTATTCCTTCCATCTGCTTATAAGGTTTGAAATAGCCGCCGGGCAGTGTGGGCGCTTTTCTCCACGGTCCTTCGGCTGGAAGGCTGGATTCTGCGCCTAGAGGCTGGTAGAGTACTCTATAGCCTATTGAGTACACCTTGGTGAAGTCATACTGCGTTATGTCCCCGAAGTCAGTTATCTCGATTATTGTACTGTTGGTCTGTATTGTTTTTTGAAAAAGAGTATTCCACTCTGCTGACGGGTTTGTGTCATAGTCCTCAGGCTTTGAGAATATTCCTATGTCAACTCCATAATATGTCCAGCCGTCAGGTATATCTAAATCGGTAATTGTTACCTCTGCATTGCTGAAGGTTCTTCCTGTTTCAAGTCCGTCTATGTCACAGGTTACGAAGATGTCTCCGGTCTGGGCCGATACCTCCTGCAGTGATATTGAGTCTTGGTATACTGCGCTCTGGTTTCCTACTGTATCCATGAATTTTATGTATACTGTCTTGGCTCCATCTCCTCTGGGTAAAAGCCATGTCCTTGTTGTGTTATAGGCTTCCCAGGAGGCTTCATCGCTGAAGTCGGAGGTATTGCTTATCATCATATGGCTTACTCCGCTTAAGGTATCTGAAGCAGATATTGTAAGGGTTACTGTGGTGCTTTCTGCCTGTGCATCGCCATTGTTTATTGCTATGCTGCCTGCAGGTGTTGTTGTATCTACCATTATTGTTCCTGTATATGAAGCTGAAGCAGTTCCTGAGTTTTGGTCAACTGCTGTTACGGAGATACTTGACCATGAACCCTCACCAAGGGATGAACCTGTCCAGGAAAGTGTGAAGCTTCCACCACTAGATATGGTTTGAGACTGTGACTGCCCATTTATTGCGGCTGATATTGTTATATTGCCTCCGTCAGGGTCTGAGGCTGTACCGGAGACGCTTATGGTTCCAGAGTCTGAGATGGTCTGATTTGCAGCAGGGGAAGTAAGGCTTATGGAGGGTAAATTATTCAGTGTCGTACCGCTTGCATAACCTGATAATGGAGAGTCTCCTCCCGCATTTGTTGCTCTTACCTTATAGTAATATGTTGTGTTTGATGTAAGCCCAATATTTGTATAGCTTGTGCCGGTTGGCGATGCAATCTGGCTGTATGTTCCTGATGCACTGGCAGCTCTGTAAAGCTTGTATCCTGCAGCTCCGCTTACCGGGTTCCAGGCTACCGTCAGTGAACCAGCTGCTGCCGAACCTATGGTTAGCCCTGTTGGAGTTGGTAATGTAGGCACAATCACCGGTACTGATGTTGACAAACCGCTTCTGCTTACATTTATTGTCGCTGAACCACTTCCTACCCCTGTTATTAATCCGCTGCTGTTCACAGTGGCTACACTAATATCATTACTCGCATAAGTCGCAGAGTTTGTTACTATTTGCTGTGTCCCATCAGATTTAATTGCACTCACTGTCAACTGAAGCGTTTGCCCGTTTACTATTGATACAGAGCTTGGAGAAGCACTTATTCCGGTTGTTACTACATCACTTGTGTATTGCCACAGGTAATTGGTTTGTAAGTCACTGTAGTTTCGAAAAACCTTTGAAAGATAACTGCCAAAATCATATATGTATCCATTTGATTCTACCATTCCATTAGGGCTACCATAAATAGGGGCATCTGCCAGTCGTGTAAATACATTTGAAGTTGGATTGTATACCCACAGTTGATTAGTGGGTTCAGAATACATTCCATCACCAACATATCCACCAAAAATATAAATTTTTTCATTTGCAGATGCCATTCCATGATTCATTCGACAACTAGGTCTATATGAATTATTAATGCTTAATAAAGAATTGTTTTCAATTTTCTCTTTCCATGTATTTGTAGTTGGGTCATATTCCCACAAATCATTGAAAAAAACAGAACTCTGCCTTAGGTCAAGTCCCCCGAACAAATAAATCTTTTCATTTATTGTAACCATAGTATGGCCAGAACGGATAATTGGTTCACCGGCTTTCCGTGTCCATACGTTTGCAGCTGGATTATATTCCCACATTACAGCACTATCATAATCTAATTTCCCGAATAAATATATTTTCCCATTTACTGCCGCCATTGCAGCGTCATATTGCGGATAAGGTATGCTGGCTTTCTGTGTCCATGTGCTTGCAGCCGGGTCATATTCCCATAGGGTATCATCACCTGATGCTATGCCCACCTGGCCTCCAACCATATAAATCTTTCCGTTCGCAGCACCCATTGCAGCATGTGAACGGGGACTAGGCTCATTAGGGCCTACGTTTACCTCCGTCCACGATGAGCTTGTGACAGTCTGAGTAGTTCCATCGTCCAGCTGAGTCCATGTATTTAAGATTGGATTATACATCCAGAAGTCACTATAGAATTCTTTCCTATCTTTTCCTACAGCTTTTTCCCCTCCAAACAAATATACCATACCATCCAGTTCAACTATTGCAGCCCCTCTGCGTTCACCAGGAGTAGTCGTAGTTACCTTCTGTTCCCATGTATTCGGTGTTATTGCAGATACCACTCCATTAAATGAGAATAGGATTGTTATCAGTCCTGTTATCCCTAGAACCTTTTTTAACCACTTTCGGTACATTATGAAGCCTCCAATTCTTTAGATTCTGAGACTGCTTCGCCTCTTTACTGGTATAAAACTCTTAATGCTGAAGTAATAGTATTTAGGACGTGGAAGATTGTATGATAATTATTTATATTATACCACATACTTATAAGCTCTGTTATTATTTGTAGAATAGAAAGGTATTAGCTCAAAGAGTGAAAAAAACCATCTACTGTTACGCCTGGAGTGCTAACAATCTTTACATTGCTGGGACTTGATGGTATGGCTGCATAAGATATTGTGGAATTAACTGACATTACTAAGAGTAGTATTAAAATAATCCTTAGAATAAAATTTTTAGAGATAATTTTCATATTAACAATCTCCTCTAACAATAATTAATCTCTTCATTTCTTTACCACTAAGCCATTTAGGGCGGTCTCTTCTTTGCCACACTGAAGTTATCATCAAATAAGTTATCTATAAGTCGAGTTTATTTGAAAAAGGAACTGTCCGAGATTGCTGAAAAAGGCTGTATAATTAAGTATTTAGGGTCAGTGTAAATAATTTTGTGTAAAATGAATTTCCTTCTACAGTAGTAATTGAATATTCAAGTATATTCTAAGACTCAGAAGTCTGACTTGTCAAATTTTA
>JAWLCD010000018.1:0-49066 GCA_041687355.1 Clostridia bacterium
ATGCTTATTTCGTCATGCAGTTTTCAAGGTTCAATTCTATATTAAAAAGTTTTATGCTTTTTAATCTTTTTCTATTGACTTCATATAGTTAGTCTCCTATCTTCCAAGCATGGCAGCCCCAATTATTCCAGCATCATTCCCCAGCTCAGCCGTTTTAAGCCTGGTTCTGTCACAGCCTCCATCGTAGACCAGTCTGGATACTTCCGGTTCCAGCAGATTCAGCAGATAATCGCCCTGCTGTCCAACTCCTCCACCTATTACAAAAACCTCGGGCATAATTATATTTATTATATTGGCTGTACCTTCAGCAAGATATCTGATATATTGGTCCACCACTTTTTTCGCAGCAGTGTCACCTTTCTTCGCAGCATTAAACACCAGCTTTCCGTTAATTTTTGAAATGTCACCACCGGCAAGCTTATTGATTTCACTGTTTTTTTCCTCTTCAACTGCCCGAACTGCACTCTCAACCAATGCAGTAGCTGAGGAATAGGCTTCCCAACAGCCTTTTCTCCCGCATGAACACTGATTTCCGTCAAGCACTATTACCATATGTCCCATCTCTGAGCCGGCAAAATTGAATCCACTGAATATCTTCCCGTCAATTATTATTCCTCCGCCAAGCCCGGTACCCAGCGTAATTGTAACCGATGTTCTTGAACCCTTTGCAGCACCGGCAATACTTTCTCCCAGAGCTGCACAGTTGGCATCATTCTCAATTTGGACATCAATATCCAGATGTTTTCTGAACTCTTCCCTGATAGGTGCATTGTAAAACTTGAGTGTGCTGGGGCATGTGACTGTTCCGCTGGCATTATTGGCAGCGCCGGGCATACCGATACCTATGGATTTTATCTTATCGATACTCACTTCACAATCAGATAGAACCTTTCGGCAGAGTTCCGCCGTATCGGCCACTAATTCTTTGCAGCTTCTACCAAGAGAATTAGGAATAACAGATTTGCCCAGGAGTTCACCGCCATCTGTCACAAGCCCTGCTGCAATATGTGACCCTCCAAGGTCTATACCAATATTCATGAGTTCCCCCCTTACATTGCTAGCTGCGTTTTCTATTTTTCATATAATCTAGAATCTTTTCAACAGAAGTATTCAATACAAGGTCTTCAGGCAGTCCTACCTGCTCGATAATCCTGTTTACTTCATCGAAAACTCCAACTTCAAAGCTTATATGGGCATCGCTTCCACATACAAGCTCTGTCCCATATTTTTTTGCTTTCTGTGCAAATTCCGCAGCTATAGGTTCACAGCCCCTTCTTACCATAGGAGATTTGTTGTTCAGTTCAATCAGCTTCCCATATTCTCTGGCCGCCGCAGTAACCTCATCAACATCAACACAGTACATAGGATTATCAGGATGCCCCAGTATATCAACATATGGATTTTTTAAAGCATTTATGACAGCCTTCGTATTTTCCCCAACCTTCCCTGGTCCGCAGCAGGGTGGATGAAATGATGCAATAACTATATCAAGGCTATCCAGAATTTTTTCATCAACATCTATATGGCCGTCATAGTTTATAATATTTGCTTCAACGCCTTTAAGGATCCTTACTCCGTCAATAACCTCAGGAACAACACGCAGATTCCAGAAATGCCACTCATGTGGAGCATCAGGTATGCTGCCGCCGTGGTCAGTTATGGCCAGAAGTTCTATCCCTCTCATCCTTGCAGCAGCTGCACACTCCTGAATAGTACTATATGCATGAGCACTGGCAACTGTATGACAGTGCATGTCTGCAACTATTTTCATATGGTCACCCCGCTAATTCAGTAAAGATTTACTCCAGAGAGCTGCTGAGCCTTTCAGCCAGCTCCTTGGCAGTATTATAACCAAGCTTTCTCTGCCTGTTATTAATTGCAGCAGCTTCAATGATAACTGCCAGATTCCTTCCTGGAGCAACCGGAATATTCATTATAGGTATCCTTTGTTCAAGTATCACCGTATATTTCTCTTCTATACCCAGACGGTCATATTCACTGCTTTCATCCCATTTCTCAAGCTTTACAACCAAATTTATTTTTTCAGCAGATTTTACTGAGCCTATACCAAAAAGATTCTTAACATCTATGATTCCCAGACCTCTTATTTCAATCAGGTGCTTAATCATCTCCGGCGCACTGCCAATCAAGGTCTTGTCCGAAACCTTTTTTATCTCCACTGCATCATCAGCAACCAGTCGGTGTCCTCTTTTTACCAGTTCAAGCGCTGTCTCACTTTTTCCACAGCCGCTTTCTCCGGTTATGAGAATCCCTTCACCGTAAACATCTACAAGCCCCCCATGAATGGTAACCCTCGGAGCAAGCTGGAGGTTAAGATACGCAATAATATTGCTCAAGAACCTTGAAGTAACCTCACTGGTCCTAAGAACAGGGACCCTGGATTTCCGGGATATATCCAACATCTCTTCGGATGCCGGAATATTTCTGGTTATAATAATACATGGGAACCGGCATTTGTAGAACCTCTCCAGGCACGCGGTTTTTTGCGGAGACGAAAGTGTATCCAGAAAGGCCGATTCTGCCCTTCCGATTATCTGAACCCTCCCTTCTCCGAAATAATCAAAAAAGCCTTTCAAGGCAAGCCCCGGCCTATTTATCTCAGGAACAGACACCTTAATAGTATCAAGCAATTCCGAGCCTGAAATCACTTCCAGTTCCATCTCTTCAACTATTTCTTTTAATGTTACGTTATATTCAGCTTGATTATTCATTGCCATCTCACCCCAACACCTGTACTGCCAAAGCCGCCCTTTCGGTCAGTATCTGCCAATTCATCGGCTATAATCCAGTTTGCCTGATATACCGGCATCAGAACAAACTGGGCAATCCTGTCTCCAGGATTAATGGTTTGGGTCTGGTCACTCAGATTTACAACCGCAACCTTAAGCTCATCTGTATAATCGGAATCTATCAAACCAACTCCATTGCTCAGCGCAATCCCTCTTTTAGATGCAAGGCCTGACCTTGCAAAAATTAGTCCTGCAGTATCAGGTTCCACAATATGTACCGCAATTCCGGTTCCAATCAGTTTTCTCTCTCCGGGTTCAAGGTCTACAGCCTGCTCTATGCAGGCACACAGGTCCATTCCTGCCGAACCGGGAGTTGCATACTTCGGAAGTCCCAGCTCATTAACCTTCGAATCCAAAATCTTGACCCTTACTTCTCTCCTGTTGTTCTGTAAGCTCAATATAACGACTCCCCTCTAGATTATATACTACTCATTATTATTGACACCCTCAAATGACTTAACAAGCTCGTCTACAATACTCTTATACTTTTTTTCATCCTGTTCATTTTTAAATTGTACAATTCTTATGCCATACTCACTCTTGTCCGCCTCAGCTTTTCGTATCCTGACAACTTCTCCGGTTAAGCTGCATACAGTAGACGGGTAAGATACCACAATCTTGATATCAAGTACTTGCCCTTTTTCGTATATCATCTTTGAGGCAAGCAGGATACCTGATTTACTAAAATTTATCACTGAAGCAAGGTTTTTATCGTCGGTAAAAGCAATCAATCTTAGATTTACTCTTCGTTCCTTCCTGACATTGTAGTACTCCTCGACTTCCGTAACTACTTCAATTATCAGGCTAAGCCCGCCGGATTTGATGTCTACCCCAAGTATCCTTGCATCAAAGTAATACTCGGTTTGTTTTTTGTCCATCCTGCATTTGACTATATCATCAACAAGCAGACCTGATTTCTCAAAATCACGCGATACAATAAGGTGGATTCTGTTTTCAGCAACCTTGGTTATGAGGCAATAAAGAAGCTGGTTGGTAGATGTGTATTCAATCAGAAGATACTCATTTATGAAATCATTAAAATCCAACATTACTTACCCCCAGAGTTTAATTAGGTAGAGGTACTTGACCATTTGGTCCTTTCAAGGAACTTCTCCTCTGGTACAGGGAAAATGAATTAACTGGCGAATAAGTTTATCTTGATTTCGCAGTCCTTATGAGCAGTTAATTTATGTTTCCTGTAAGCAACTTCCCTCTGATTACTTCTTCTATATTATATTATATATAATCCAGATTTCAAGCCAAATGTTCTTTATAGTGAAGACCGGCAAATGTGCCGGTCCTACTTTGAAGCCTCCATATCTTTTTCCAATTCGATTATATTATCAACCGCAAGCTTGCCCTTTAGCTTGACCAATGAGCCGCTCCTGCGCTTTACCACTCTTTCCAGCTCCTGAACAGAAAAATCAATCTTGTTTATCAAATCCTGTTCTTCCTTGCTGGCAGTAGTCCTTATACCCTGGAATAAATCCTTGCATGAACTAAGATTGGTTTCAGCTTTATCCCATGCCTCAATATCGGAATAAAATATTACATTCCTTACATAGTGTTTCATCCTCTTCAGGTCTGGCGGCACCTTGGTATCATACATCATCCAGAAATTTGCCAGTTGAAGATTCAGACTATTTGCTTCAAGTAATGCCTCTGCCCTGTTTTTTGAGCCAATCTGTCCGGTAAAGTTGTTGAGCCTCCGGCTGAACTCATCGATGTTATTCTTGGATATCCCATCCTTTGCGGCCTGAGAAATGTATTCATTCCACTGTATATGAATTTTTTCCACATCATTCATGGCCACCGGCCAGTTAACCAGAGGTTTTGGCTCCAATAGAGCTGTTTGTCCGGTCAGTCCTCCCGGCTGTCCTCCCAGCTGAGCCTGCTCCTGGTCTTGCTGACTGCCATCAGCAGTACTGGCTCCGCCCTGCACTCCACCTTCCTTGGCCTGCTGGCCCTCTTGAGTCTGCTGGCCGCCTTCTGCCTCCCGACCTATCTCCGCATCGTGCTTAACCGGCTGCTGTTGTACTCCGCTCAGCATACCAATCATGGCTTCAATATTTGCTTCAATCTCACGCAGTTTATCAGGATTTTTCTTCTCCTGGCCGGCTGACTGCTGTTGAGGCATCTGCTGCTGGTTAGCATTATTGCATCCGGCTGAAACCAGAACACATATCAATGGAATTAACAATAAAGCTTTGACTGGTTTGTATCTTGTACCCATATTCATCACCCTGTTCTATTATTTCCAACAAGCTGTAAAGAATACCGGTACAAATTAATCAATGTATCTGCTTACTTAATGCTGACATCTGCTCTGACCGGAACAATCTGAATCCATGTCTGTCCATTATTCAGGGTTATTTCGCTGCCATTTTCATACCTGAATTCTGTCTTGGCTGTCTTCGCGGATTTATTCCATGTAATTTCAGTGTATTTACCATTTGTAATGTAATAACCCTTTCCACTACCTACTGTATCCATCTGCTGTCTTCCTGCCGTTGTACCGTCATTGAGAGGATAGTTCTTTACAAATGCAATTATAATATTCTTTGCCGAGTATTGGGCCTTACTAACTGCATCGGTGTGTGGATTTTCACCCTGGAACCTTTTATATGTCCCTGATGACTGGTCATACCGGTAGTTTGCTGTCCGGTAATATGAATACGGGATTTTTATATTGTGCGCCTGTTTGCCGTCAGTGAGCTCCAGTTCGGATGCATTGTATTTGAATACCGTCACGTTTGTTTTATCCCTGTAATTCTTTTCATCCATCATTGACTTGATTTTTTCCATACTCGTAAAGGCATTATGCCAGTCTCCACGTTTGTCGGGATTCCTCCAGAAAATACCTCCATCCAACCCTTTTATCCCATTGATGTTATTCACATTTAAATCACCAATAGCCCTTTCTGCCAGCGGGCTCCATCCGAAGTGCACGTAGATAGGGTCATGTTCCAATGCATAGTGCAGAAAATAATGCCTGCTGCTTCTTACCGGTCCAATGACTTCAGGGTTTACTCCCTTGAAGAGAGCCATAAATCTTGTTTCCCCGCCTTCTGCAACCATTTCATATACTGCATAGGCCTTGTCCATACCTGAATGTCTTGACCTGGCCACCCCTTCATTATCTATCATTACTGCAACAGGCCTTTCCTCAGTCTGTGGAAAAATTGGATTTTTAACTTCAGCATCCTGTTCGGAAACAGGTTCATTCATATCCTGATTCTGTTGTTCATTCATTGTCTCAACGGTATTCTTTACCCAACACCCACTTAATGCAATAATTGATACAATCATAATTGTAATTAGCAAACGGGATTTTTTCATTTGTTTACCTCCAAAAAATAATTTAGGACTATTTGAGGAACGGAAGCAGGCTGAGATTGTTAACCAGTTGGAAGAGCAAAAGCATTATCAATACTCCTACAAATGCTCCGATAATAACCTCAAGCAAGCTGTGGATTCTGGCTTCTATTCTGCTCTGCACCACCAACAGACTTAACACAAGCGCCATGGTAAAAATCTTTATATCATTTGTGAGTATCCATATTGCAGTCAATATTGAAAATGCAAGAGCCGAGTGGCCGCTTGGCATTCCTCCCTGCAAAGGGGTTCCAGTTCTGAAATATGCCTTTAATACTAATATGCAAATCAAAGTAACCAGCAAACCGATAAATACAATATGTATAGGGCTGTTGCTGAGCTTATTCATAATACTTGTTGCTGTAGGCTCAACCTTGTCAAAAAATATAAGGTATGCAACAATTACCGCATTAAAAGCTGTAGCTAGCACCGCACCAGCTGCAACATCTTTAACTATTTTTGCCCTTGGGTGAAACTCATCAACAATGATGTTTACAACTTCTTCTATGGAAGTGTTTACAAGCTCAGCAAATATTACCAGGGTTATGGTCAGAAAAAGAGCTATTATCTCCACTCTAGGCAGGTCGTAAAATAGGCTGAGCAGCAGAATAATTATGGCTGCCAGGCAGTGTATCTTCATATTTTTCTGGGTTCTAACAGCATAGACTATTCCATTGATAGCATTATTAAAGCTCTCAATCATATTCCTGTTTCTGTTTTTCAATAATATTCACCTTCCTTAAGCAAGTTTCAGGCATTAAAAACTACTCTTCCCTTGTAAGTTCAAGTAACTCCAGAATTTTCTCCTCTTTTTCTCTCATTATCTTTCTTTCATCTTCAGTCGTATGGTCGTACCCCAACAGGTGCAAAATCCCGTGCACTGTAAGGAATCCGGCTTCTCTTTCAAAGCTGTGTCCATATTCTCCTGCCTGCTTGCCTGCAGTTTCCAACGAAACAACTATATCCCCCAGCACTAGTCTGCCTGTAATCCCTGGACTATCCTCAGCCAATACCCCTTGGATCTCGCTCCTATCGTACATTGGAAATGACAAAACATCGGTCGGTTTATTTTTCTTCCTGTACTCAAGATTCAAATTCTGAATGCAGCTGTCATCTGTCAGGAGTATGCTTAACTCAACGGGAATAGTAACCTTCTCTGCTTCCAGCACTTTAAAAACTATCGCCTGAAGGAAGGTTTTAAACCGCTTGTTTATCTTATAGCTTTTCTGTTGGTTCAGTATCAGTATCCTGGTGTCTTGCTTATCTGTCATTCTTATATTCCTCCATAGTTATGAGGTCAAGAGGGTCAATGAATTCTACTTCTTCCTTATCGAGGTCACCGGGCGATAATTCAGGATACTCTTCCCTATTATGGAAGCACCCACTCAGCACCTTCATAAATGCTGACGCAATCAAATCCAAATCCTTGAGTGTCAAATCACAGTGGTCAAGCTGTCCGTCTTCCAGTTTATCCTTAATTATCTTACGTACCAAGCCTTCAATTCTGCCCTCAGTTTTATCGGGCATTGACCTGACTGCCGCTTCAATAGAATCAGCAAGCAGTACAACTGCTGCCTCTCTGGTTGTCGGTCTGGGACCTTCATACCTGAAACTTTCTTGCTTGGTTTGGTTTTCAAGGCGCTCTGATTTTTTAGCCTTATGGAAAAAATATGCTACCAGGGTTGTTCCATGGTGCTGCATAATGATATCTTTTATAGGCATGGGAATACCATATTGTTCAGCCAATTCAACCCCGTCACGCGTATGGGATGTTATGACCAGTGCACTTAGGCTGGGCGTCATTCTCTCATGAGGATTGTCCAGGTACTGATTCTCCTTGAAAAAGTAAGGCCTCTTAAGCTTTCCAATATCGTGGTAGAATGCTGCCACCCTGGCCAGAAGCTCATTTCCGCCGATAGCTTCAGTTGCTACCTCGGCAAGGTTTCCAACCAGCAGACTGTGATGGTAAGTACCAGGTGCCTCCAGCAGCAGTCTCTTAATTAATGGTTGGTTGGGATTCGAAAGTTCAAGCAGCTTCAAGGGTGTAATAACGTTAAAGGTGCTTTCCCAGAACGGGAGTGTTCCAATTGCAAGCACTATGGAGAATAAGCCGTTCACAATACCTATGACACTCCCTATAAGTATCTTGTCGGATAGCTCTTTGCCTATTACTCCAATACATAGAATTACCAGGCCGTTCACCAATGAAAGTGCCAACCCGGCCAGAACCAGTTTCCTTCTTTGGTCTGCTTTTGATACTGCAAAAGCGGCAAAGGTTCCTCCAATAATTGATAGATAAGCGAAATTGATATTTCCTTTTGTTATTACGGTAATCAACACAGCCAGAATGATATTGGTAAACACTGCAAGCCTGACATCCAATAGTAATGAGATGAGTATAGGTGCAAAAGAAAACGGAATCAGATAGACCGATATCTCAGAAAAGCCCCTTGCCATCAGTAGGGTAAGAATAAAAATGACTCCAATAAGTATCAGGTCTGACCGGCTTTCCAGAATCTCTTTATTGAAGTAGTAGAGGTAAGCTGCAAAAATGATTCCAAGCAGTGCCATCAAACCGAAAATACTTAAATAGAACAGAAAATCAACCTTACCCTTGACCTTTATCAGGTTGAGCTTTTTTAATACTTCTATTTGAGCGTCAGTAACCGTTTCTCCCTTTGAAATAATTATCTGGCCTCTCTCGTATTTAGCTATACTCCTGTTCCATGCCTCCTGCCTGGCTCTTTCTGTAAGTGCCTTATCTTCAATCATGTTAGGCTTAATTACATTATAGCAGACTACTTTTCCGATTCCCTTAAGTACGTTGGGAAGCTCAGTCTTTTCAATCTCCTCTTCAGCAAAAACAATATTCCTTTCAAGGGACTCTTCGGTTATTCCCTGGTCCATAACCTTTTTTACAATTTCTTTTAATTTTTCTTGAAACTTCATCAGTTCATATTCTTCAATATCCAGCAAATAATCAACCTGATTCTTGCTCAAGCCCAAATTAGCCTCTTTTTCTTCAATCGAAGATTTATTATCAGAAGCCCCCTGTGAATTCAGCCTCAAGACATTTGCAATCAGTGTCGGTATCGAATCCAGAGCCTCCTGGGTTATTGATTCATCCCGGCTGTACTTAGGAGTTACCTGTTTAGCAGCCTCCTCCTGAAGTTTTCGGGTAGTAATGGTGTCCTCAACTTCCCCGGGTGCATAAATGGTATATTCAGACTTGTCTCCCTCGTTCAGCTGGTATTTTTTTGGCTCGGCTCCATTTAAGACCACAACGTATGAGATAATAAGAACAGCAACACCTATACATGCCCGTTGAAATGTAGGGTTTGACAAAAGCTTTTTAAATGAGATACCTTGTTTTCTTTTTTCGCTCACTGACCCTGCTCCTCCCTGTCTCGAACCGAGTCTCCATTAACTTACCGTATAAGCCTGCAATTGGTTCAACTATTTACCTTCATAACGGCTGTAGGCCTCGATTATTCTCTCTACTATTCTGTGCCTCACAACATCCCTTTGGGTAAGCTGAACAAATCCAATCCCCTTTACCCCTTTAAGAATCTTCTGTGCTTCTACGACACCTGACACCTTGTCCTTAGGAAGGTCAACCTGTGTTACGTCACCGGTAATTACCGCCTTGGAGCCTAAACCCAGCCTTGTTAGAAACATTTTCATCTGCTCTGAAGTAGTATTCTGAGCTTCGTCAAGTATGATAAACGAATTGTCCAATGTTCTTCCCCTCATATATGCAAGAGGAGCAATTTCAATAATACCCCTGTCCAGATATTTCCTGCAGCTGTCCGGCCCTATGAAATCATATAATGCATCATAAAGCGGCCTGAGATAGGGATTTATCTTCTCCTGTAAATCCCCGGGCAGAAACCCGAGCTTTTCGCCTGCTTCAACAGCAGGTCGCGTAAGCACTATCCTTTCCACTTCCTTACTCTTGAAGGCCAGTACTGCCATGGCAACCGCTATATACGTCTTACCGGTTCCGGCAGGACCTATTCCAAAAGTAATATGGTTGTTCCTTATTGAATGGGCATATTCCTTTTGGCCCATAGTCTTTGTTTCTATCTTTTTCCCCTTGGCAGTGGTAAGAATAATATCATAATAGTCGTCATACTTCTTACCTTTATCCTGATCCGTTGAATCTGCAAGTGATATGGCATATCCAACACTCTGAGGTGTTATTCTTCCTCCCTTTTCCGAAAGGCTGACCAGCCTGTCAATAACCCTGTGTGCACTTTCGATACCTTCATTAGCTCCGGATATTTTTATCCTTTTATCTCTAGAAATAATTGTGACTCCAAAAGCCTCTTCTATTAGTTTGATGTTCTCGTCAAACTGTCCAAAGAGTTCTAAAATCAGCCCAGAATCGTCAACATTGAATTCAAATTCCTTAGACTCCTGCAAGTATTTCTCCACTCCGTTTCTCTTTCTCTATTTTTCTAAAGTATACTCCTCCGACGTCCATTTCTCAAGTATAATCACTAATATGAAATCCTTTCCTGAAGCCCAATTTCCTCAATACATTCAACCAGTATTCTTGCTTTAACTCCGTCCTTCAACGGTTCTATATAAATCTTCTTGTCAGTGACCCGGGCTTTCTGGGGAATCCTTTGCTTAAGTTTTTCCCAGGCTGTGTTTGCTGCTTCTTCCTTCGCTTTTCCACTGCTTATTTTTTCCTTAACGTGCTTTTTCTCGGTATATTTATGAGTAACTAGTCCAAATGGAAACCGGACATCCCATCCAAGAGACAGATACCTTATATCCTGCTCTATATTAAAATTTGCAAATGGAGGTTTTGTGTCGCCCAGACCTATAACCTTATTGAACAGCTTAACAGAATATTTATTCTTCGTATTCCCGGTATCAATTATTTTGGTCCTTGAAAACAAGGCAGCTGCTGATTCTTCATACCATGTTCTGGCAGTAATATCAGCCATGGCATGTACATACCTTACTACACCATACTTACTCTCTACCATGCCTGCAACCAGAAGGTCGCCTTTTTTAACAGTACTGCCTTCATCTACAATGGGAGTTCCTTCTTTAACATAAATGGAATCAACAATGCCATCCTTTGCAGCCACGATGTTGCAAGGAACATCCTTTTCAATAATCCGAGGCTGCTTGACTCTTTCCGCAACTTCCACTATTGCGCGTGTTCCGGATATATCAATGCTTATCCAGGCAAGCTCCTGCATACTTATCATCATCCGGTTGGTTATTGTTTCAGTATTAATAACTGGCTTCCATACACCTGCCTTGAGTCCGGATTCTGATAAGCTTTCAACTATCTCTTGTGTCGGTACCTTCTCATTACCGTAAACCTCAACGGTCCAGATAAAGGATGATAATAAATATACCATCCCTACAAAAATAAGACAGCCTACTGCAAAGGTTTTTCTTTTCCTATATTTCCTGAGCAGGAAAGGCAGACCTTTCTTTGCACGCACGCTTAACCTGCATCTGGTTTTTCTAGCAGCAGGCCTCAGCTTTTTAAATGCCCTGACCCCAACCTTTAAGGTAACGCTTCTGCTGTTTTGCCTGTTGATATCCCAGAGAAATATACCTCTGTTAATACAAACATTAATAAACTTCTCAGGAAAAAAACCTTCGACCAATATAATAACATATCCTCTTATATAATTCCATATCCTTAGAACAAGCATGAATTCCGCTCCTTCCTGTATTGCCCCGGGTAAGCCTGTTGTACATATTCCCTGCAGATTAGTACTGGAATTGAACTGAACATATGGTCCCAATAATCAGTATATCCTCTGAAGTTATTTCCTTAATAAGCATACCGCTGCCTTCGAGACTGATTACCCCTTCGTGGGTTTTTATCCTGACCATACTGTCCTCATATTCGATAATACCTTTATAATTTTCAAGAAAAAGCTGCCTGTTTCCGATTAATGTAACCCTGGGTACATCCAGAACCAGCTCCTTGGGAAGTTCCAGGGCGTCACTGAACTTTTCCTTTAATGATACACCGTCTCCTTTTTCTTTTCTTGTTCTTCCAGCTTTTCCCCTGGATTTCCTCGGCATAAAAAAAGCCCCCTTTCACTTAAATTTATGCGTGAAAGGGGGAGTTAATGCAACTACGTTAGCTATTGGCAATTGGCTTTTGGCTTCTTCAGTTCAACTCCAAAGAATTTCTCAAAGCTAACAGCTAACAGCCAATAGCTTCCTTACTTAAACTCATCAAGTGTGCCGAACGTATAGCCCTGGGCCTGCAGGTCGGTTATTATGCTTCCAAGGGCCTCTGCATTGTCCCTTGATACGGCATGAATCAGTAAAACTGCTCCATTATGAATATTACCTGTCACCATTGAATAGGCATACTGTGCACCTTTCTGATTGTTGACGTCCCAGTCGGCATAAGCCAGACTCCAGAAAACATTTCTATATCCCAAATCCTTGGATATTTTCAGTGTCCTTTCACTGAATTCTCCCTTCGGGGGTCTAAGGTATTTCATATCCTTACCGGTCTTTTCCTTAAACATCATATCCAGCCTTAATATTTCCTGCTCGAGCTTGTAATTATCAGTAACTTCGGGCATGCTGGGATGATTTACCGTATGGTTTCCTACTGTGTGTCCCTCATCTACCATCCTCTTTACAAGGTCAAACTCTTTCTTCAGGTAGGGCATGGTTATGAAAAATGCTGCCTTGACATTCTTCTCCTTAAGAGTATCAAGAATTCTGGGTGTATACCCATTTTCATAGCCTTCATCAAAAGTAAGGTATATTGTTTTTTTGGAAGTATCGCCAAGGTATATGGCATCATACTTATCGGCCAGGACTGCCTGAGCACGTTCAAACCCTGGCGGGTAGTGGTCTTTTTTCCTAACGAAGCTCCAGGAATATTTGCGGTTATAGTTTGAATCCACAGAAGAAATTTCCTTTGGCTTTTCCCGGTCCTTACTCCCCTCAGTTCCTGGTGTCTGTTGACTTACGTTGGCTGCCGTATCCTGTTTCTTTTCTTCCGGCAGCTTTTCCTGGTCAACATGCTGCCGGTGGTATACTGTGGTTGAAACATCCTCACCCTGACTGCTGGAATCAACCGGATTATCTCCTTTTTTGCCACAGCCGGTTACGGCTAAAATAAATGAAACGGTTATAATTACAACCCAAAGACCCCTACTCATTGAAATCACCTTTCTTTATATCCTGCAGTTATATTACTATCCATATAAATTATGTATATTTTACTGCAGCTGTTAATATGACCGAGTGAACTTTAAGGCTGTTCCGATTCCCATCCGCTCTGCCGACTGTGTCCCCATACCGGGGTCTCTATTTGAGGAATGCCTTATAAGCTCTGTATGCCATATATATATCAACTTTACTGGCTATTTCAAAAGGTGCATGCATGGAAAGCAGCGCAACTCCACAATCCACTACATCCATTCCCAGATTGGACAGATATCCTGCAATTGTTCCTCCTCCACCCTGATCCACCTTTCCTAGTTCTCCTATCTGCCATATGATGTTCTCACCATCAAGAATACGTCTCACTTCATTTACAAACTCTGCATGTGCGTCATTGGCATGGTACTTACCCCCACTGCCTGTATACTTGGTAACACATACACCTTTGCCGGCATATGCTGCATTTCTCTTTTCCATTACACCCTCAAAGCTGGGATCAACCGCTGCATTTACATCGGCTGAAAGCATTCGGGAGTTACTAAGGGCTCTGTTAACCTTTAACGCACTGTATTCACCTGCAGCTTCAATAAGCTCAGCAATAAAATACTCAAATGCTCTTGACTGCATTCCCGTATTACCTACACTTCCAATTTCCTCTTTATCGGCTATGACACATACTGCAGTTCGCTTTGGGCTGTCCGTTTCAAGTATAGACATTACCGATGTGTAGGCGCAGACTCTGTCATCCTGGCCATAGCCGCCTACCAGACTCCTGTCTATCCCAACATCACATGCCCGGATTGCAGGGACAACCTCCAGCTCGGCTGTGAGGAAATCTTTTTCCACAACACCGTATTTATCATTGAGGAGCTTTAAGAGATTAAGCTTTACCTTCTCCTTTACCTTTTCATCCTTGAAAGGTATATTACCTACTAAAATATTCAGGCTTTCACCCGCAATCCCCTCAGACATCTTCTTCTGCATCTGGTCCTTTGCAAGATGAGGAAGCAGGTCTGTAACACAGAAAACCGGGTCGGTTTCATCCTCTCCGATAACTACATTTACTTTGGTACCATCCTCTTTTATTACAACTCCATGTATTGCAAGCGGGATAGTTGTCCATTGATATTTCTTTATTCCACCGTAATAATGAGTCTTTAGCATGGCCAGCCCTGAATCTTCGTATATGGGATTTTGCTTTAAATCCAGCCTTGGTGAGTCTATATGTGCGCCTACAGCATTTACTCCATTTTCAATAGGTTCCTGCCCTATCACTGCAAGCATTACTGTTTTCCCCCGGTTGGAAAGGTAAACCTTGTCACCGGGAACCAGTTTACGTTTTATTGTCTCAAAGTTTTCAAAGCCTCTCTCTTCTGCCATCCTTATCAGTTCGCCTGCTGCCTCTCGCTCGGTCTTGGCTTTATTTAAAAAATCAATATATTGACTGCAGAAACTGAAAACTTGTTCCTTTTCACTATCTGTTATTTTTTCCCATGCAGTGGCTGACTCATAGGATAATTGTTCACTCAATTTTTGTCCCTCGGTTTTCTTGTCTTCCATTATATAATCCCTCCTAGGTATCATATTGTAGTAATACGTTTATTATATACCTAGACACTACTAAAATAAACAGGATTCTTGGATTCAGGTGGAGTTTTATCTTCATCTGAATCTTAGAAGCCGTTATCCAGGGACGTAGCGCCGCTTGTCTCCCACTTGAAGAAGAGGGGAGTCTTAGCGGCGGTAGTCATCGGATAAACAGGATTCTTGGATTCAGGTGGAGTTTTTTGGCTAATAATTTCTTGTTATCTTTGATAACTTAGAAATCATTGTCCACCTTGTGTGCTCCAACTGAATCTTAGAAGCCGTTATCCAGGTAGGATAAACAGGTTGTTTTTATAAAACCTCAATGATACAATTGTCCCTGCCTATTGATAAGTTAGGTTGACGACCTAAAAAAAGTACCTGGAGGAGTAGAATGCAGGACTATCATATTCACAGCAGTTTCTCGGGAGATTCTCACATGTCTATGTCGGATGCATGCAAAAAAGCTGTAAGCCGAGGCTTACTGGAAATCGCATTTACCGATCATATTGACCTGGACTGGCCAGGTAACACAACTGATTTTAAAAACATCAGCCTTGCCGAGTATTTTAAATCCTTGAACAAGTATATAGATAAGTATTCAGACAAGATAAAAATAAAGAAAGGTATTGAATTGGGTTTACAGCCCCACACAATAGAAAAAACCAGTGCACATATAACAGGGTTTGATTTTGACTATATCATTGCATCAGTCCACTGTGTTGATAATACTATCCTTGACTGCCCTGTTCTTTTTAATGGCAGGCCTAAGAACAGTGCCTATTTGACCTACTTTCAGGATGTACTTACAATGGTCAGGAATCTGGAAAAGTTCTCAGTACTCGGCCACATTGATGTTATAACAAGATACGTTCCGGACCCTGCTGAGAGAAACATAAATTATCTGGACTTTACCGATATAATCGATGACATTTTGTCTGAGCTGGTCAGACGTGGCAAGGGTATAGAAGTAAACACTTCAGGTTATAGATACGGTCTGAATTCCTTCCATCCTGGCCCGGAACTTGTAAAGAGGTTCTTTAAGCTGGGAGGTGAGGTTATTACCGTTGGCTCTGATGCTCATACCCCTGACTATATCGGCCACCAAATCAGCAGTGCTATGGAAATGATAAGGAGCTGCGGCTTCAGGTATATCTCTAGTTTCTCTGATATGAATGTTTCATTCATTAAAATTTGACTTTTTCTCTCTTGTTTTCGCTTGTTTGTTAATAATATGACAAAAATAATATTGAAAATTTTTCTAGTTATGATATTATCAAATTGCATTATTTTTTATAGTGTATTCCAGATATATTTCCATTTTCTGCTTAAAATTCTTGTAACCTTATCTAATCTAACTACTTGGGAAATAAGGGTTTTTTATATACATATTATAGATACGAGGTTAAATATGCTAAAGTTCGCTGTATGTGATGATAACAGCAGTCTGCGTTCGAAGTTTGTCAGCATGCTGCAGAAAGTACTGGAAAAGAACAATATTGAAGGCCAGGTTGTTTTTGATACCGGAGACCCTGAATATTTCTTTGAATATATAAGCAAGAATCATGTCGATGTAGTTCTCCTGGACATTGACCTCAGGTCCATGATGTCCGGATTGGACCTGGCAAAAAAGATACGCGAAGTCAATAAATCTGTCAGTATAATATTCATTACTGCACATATTGAGTATGTGCTCATGGCTTTTAAGGTTAAAACCTTTGACTATCTGGTAAAACCTATTTCCCAGAATAAGCTTGAAGAATGTATACTCAGGCTTTCACAATTCACCTGCTCTGATTCAGTAAACTTCGTCAAGGTAAAATCCGGACCCTCCACTCACTTGATAAAAAAGAATGATATTATCTATATTGAAAAGGTTAATTCCAAATCGTTTATATATACCACCAATGAAATAATTGAAACCTACAGTACTCTGGATGAGCTTGAAAGGATTCTTCCCGGCAATTTTATCAGAAGCCATAAGTCATATATTATCAACATAGGTAAGGTAACCAAAATCGATGCGATAACTAATGAGGTAATCTTTAACAACTCATTTAAGTGCTATGTTGGAAGAAAATACAAAAAAATGCTTATGGATTACTTATCCAAAAATAATCTCTAGGGGGCAGATAAGGTTGAGTAATGAAGTTATTATGTCGAATCCGGCACTTTGGTATTTACTTATTTTTAAGGACTGCGTTCTACTTGGATTTTTTTACTACACAGCATTGGGTGAAAAAAACAATATCATAAAAATTCTGTTGTTTTCACTAATATCTACATTTGCTATTTTATCTGTCAGATTGACTCTGCCTCTCAGCTGGGTTTTAGTACCTATACTTCTGGTATACATAATAGGATGTTTACTTATTTTCAGATTCAGCATAATAAAAAGTATCCTAATAGTATTCTTTTCAGTTATAGCAACAACCGTTGGTGAGCTTGTATCTCTATTGTTCCTTAGTCAGTTCAATATTTCTCAGGAAACCTTCAACAGCAGTTCTAATATACTTGCGCTTGGCAATCTTATATCATCTCTGGTGTTTCTGGTCATAATATTTTTCATCTACTATTCCAGGCTAAAAATAGACTTTACTGAGGACATCTCAAAGAAGAGAAGAACCGGAATGCTTCTGAATATACTTATTACGCTGCTACTTACATCCCCAAACATTGTTTTTTTCTCAACGTCTTTTTTTAATGTTCCAAAAACAATAATAGTCTTTAATATTTTCTCAATTATAGTTTTCTTCTCTTTATGCACATATAACACCTATAAGAGCAATGAACTTGAAATCAAAAAGAACGAACTTGAATACCAGAAACTATATAATCAAACACTCAATGACCTTATAGACGGACTAAGAACATTTAAGCACGATTTTGCCAACACACTCAACTCCATTGGGGGCTTCCTCGCATTAAACGACCTGAAAGGTCTCAAAAAATATTTTTCTGAAATTCTGGATGATTATAATTCTATAAACAACCTAAGTTCCATTAACGCAACTATTATTAACAATCCATCGATTTACGGACTGATTGTATCAAAGCTCTATCTTGCAGAAGCCCTGGGCGTAAAAATGGATATCGACATATCTACCGACCTTAACCGTACGCCTCTGAAACTATATGAGCTGTGCAAAATATTAGGAATATTTCTTGATAATGCAATTGAGGCTTCAAGTCAGACAGAAGACAAATCAGTTAATTTTTCAATAAAGTTAAACGATTGCAAGGATGCTTATATAATTATAATAGAAAATTCATTTTCGGGAACTATCAACGTTGCTGAGATATTCAAAAAGAATTCTTCAACAAAAGGCAGGGACCGGGGTTTGGGACTCTGGGAAGTGAAAAAGATTACAAGCAGGTACAAACCTGTATCACTCAGAACTTCAGTAAATAACCATATATTCCGTCAGGAACTGCATATCCAGGGAAATATGCTCCAATCTGCCGGATAAAGTAAAGGATTCAAGCCTAGGCCTGAATCCTTTACTTTGTAGATTTTTATTATTCATCTCTTATAATCAATGAAGCAGGCATTTTAGGCTGGTAGAATGAAATTGTCCAGCAGGCGTTGGAAGACATCATTGCAAACCAGGTTGCAAACACAGCCAATGAGGAAAGCATAAGCAAGTAGAAGTTTCTTGTTAGTGTTAGTAGATTTGTCATGGTTCTTCCTCCTTTTAATTTATATTTTTGTTTAATGCCCATGTTTACATTTCATAATCTTGTAGCTTATGGGCAATAATGTTAAGGTTTGAAAAAAGGTGGAAAGAATTATCACATTTGCCACTATATCTGTCTTTATAAAGGTAACTGCTATAAAAACAACCAGGCTTAATGCAATAAATGAGTTTATTTTTAATCTGTGCCTGAGCTTCTTGCTGAGAATAGGCTTTTCTTCTGTATCACCCGGTGCATAAACATATATGATTATGCTGTTAAAGAGAAATATAAACAGATAAATATATTCAACATTAATTGAACCGTATGCTGCTAACACACCTGAAATATATATATTGCCGAAAATAAGGGTCATGGAAGTAGTCAGGCAGGCTATATGACTTCTTGCATGAGCACCTCCCGCAAGGCTTCTGTATATTCCTGTTGCTGCCATGGCTATTACTGCCAGGTGAAAAATGCCTAAGAAATAAGCAGTTAATAATATAATAAATGCCTTGCTAATTTCGGAAAATATTGATTTTATTCCAAAATTAATTATTTCAGCCTTCTCATCATCAATATCCTGAATATTGTTTCTTATAAGACAGGTCAGTTTGTCACATAATGCATCCACCATATTACCATCTCCATTCAGTTATGGTTGTGTTTATGGCTGTGTAGTACATTAAGTGTACAAGTATTATGTTCGGATTAATCATTCTTCGGGTGACTCAAGCAGGCGTGTCACAGAAGTGTTTGCTAAATAAAATCTGAATGTGTGAGTTGATGTCTTGTTTTAAAATAACCCTTAATTCTATTTTAAAACACATCAATAGGTGATTTATATAGTTTTCCGTAAACGGTAATATTTGCGCTATAAAAAACTCTAATAATGCATTTCACGCAAAAAAAAATGCGTTTCACGAAATGCATTTTTGGATAATATGTTAATAATGATAAATACTGCACATTAGTTTTATGTCTGCATAGTATATTACTAACCAATCAATTTAAGGGACAACTGCAGGGGGGCAATTCTCTCTGTAGTTTTCAAATAAAGCCTGTATACGGTTCTATGCCGTATACAGGCTGTGATTATGCATTCACTGAATGTCACTGTTTATTTCAGCAAGTCCTTTAGTATCTTGTTTATAACCTGAGGGTTTGCCTTACCTTTAGTGGCTTTCATGGTCTGTCCTACAAGATATCCGAAAGCTTTATCCTTTCCGCTCCTATAGTCTGAAACCGACTGTGGATTCTCATCCAACACCGTTTTCACTATTCCGACCAACTCACCTTCGTCGCTTATTTGTACAAGCCCTTTTTCCTTCACTATGTCTTCAGGATGTTTTCCTGATGTAAACATTTCTTCAAAAACCGTCTTCGCAATGGAACCGCTGATTGTTCCTTTTTCAATCAGTCCCAGCAGGTCGGCAAAATTGGCAGGTGTAAAGGGTATGGCATCGTAATCCAGTCCCTTGTCATTTATTATTCTCATCATATCACCCATCATCCAATTGCTGACCATCTTGGGGCTGTTGCTGATTTTTGCAGCTTCTTCAAAAAAGTCTGCAAGGAATTTGGATGTAGTAAGAAGCCATGCATCATATTCAGGAAGTCCGTACTGCTCAACAAAGCGCTTTCTTCTAACATCCGGGAGTTCAGGCAGGGTTTTCCTGATGCTCTCCACCATCTCATCGGTTGTAACTATCGGAGCAAGGTCGGGCTCGGGAAAATACCTGTAATCATGAGCCTCTTCCTTGTTCCTCATGGAGTAGCTTACTCCCTTATTGTCATCCCATCTCCGGGTTTCCTGTACTATCACGCCGCCCGACTCCAGAACCTGCTGCTGCCTTTTACTTTCCGATTCAACTGCCCTGACCAATGAACGGAATGAATTCAGGTTCTTCATTTCTGTTCTTGTCCCGAATTCCTTCTGACCCTCGGGTTTTATAGATAGATTGACATCACATCTGAGTGAACCCTCCTGCATCTTGCAGTCGGAAACCTCTGTATATTCAAGAATGGACTTGATTTTATCCAGCACAGCCTTGGCTTCCTCTGCCGACCTCATGTCCGGTTCGGTTACAATTTCTATGAGCGGTACCCCACAGCGGTTGAAATCAACCAGCGTGCCTGTCTCCCACTGGTCATGCATAAGCTTTCCTGCATCTTCTTCGATATGAATCCTGTGAATTCCAACCTTTTTAGTATTTCCGTTCACTTCAATTTCAATATAGCCATTTGTGCAAAGCGGAAGGTCATACTGTGAAACCTGATAGGCTTTGGGCAGGTCGGGATAGAAATAATTCTTTCTGTCCTGCTTGCTGAACTTTGCAATTTCACAGTTGGTGGCCAGGCCGGCCCTTATTGCATATTCAACCACCTTTTCATTTAGAACCGGCAGGACTCCGGGCATTCCGGTACATATGGGGCAACAGTGGGTATTCACTTCTCCACCGAATTCGGTGGTACACCCGCAGTATATCTTTGATTTGGTAGACAGTTCGGCATGAACCTCCAGTCCAATTACTGTTTCATAATTCATACATATCACCTCCTATAAATTCGGTCTTCTCTTATGGTAGTCGGTATTCTGTTCAAAAGTATAAGCTGCCCTGATTAGAGTAGTCTCGTCAAAAGGCTTTCCAATCAGCTGAAGGCCTACGGGAAGGCCTTTGCTGTCAAATCCGCAGGGAATAACCATACCGGGTAGACCTGCGATGTTTACAGATACAGTACATATATCACTCAAATACATCTCCAGCGGGTCTTCAGCCTTTTCTCCGATTTTGAACGCTGTTGTCGGGGATACCGGCGTTATAATGACATCGTATTTTTCAAAGGCCTTATCGAATCCCCTCTTAATGAGAGTCCTGACCTGCAGGGCCTTTTTATAATAAGCATCATAATAACCTGCGCTAAGTGCGTAGGTACCAATCATTATCCTCCTCTTTACCTCAGGCCCGAATCCCTCGCTTCTTGACTGCCTGTACAGGTCAATCAAATCATCGAACCTTTCAGCTCTGTACCCGTACTTTATTCCGTCATACCTGGCAAGATTGGAACTTGCTTCGGCAGACGAAATCAGGTAGTATGCCGGGAGGGCGTATTCAGTAATCGGAAGCTCAAATTCTTCGTATTCAGCCCCAAGCTCCCCGAGCAGTTCAACCGCCTTTTCAACAGTCTTTCCCACTTCAGGGTTGATTCCCTCTCCAAAGTACTCTTTAGGGAGCCCTATTTTTAATCCCTTCACATTATTCACCAGAGCCTTGGTGTAGTCAGGGTAGGCTACATTTGCCGAGGTGGAATCATGAGGGTCATGGCCGGAGATGGCATTCATTACAAGTGCACAGTCGGTAACATCCTTGGTAAGTGGGCCTATCTGGTCCAGAGATGAAGCAAACGCAACCAGGCCGAATCTTGAGACTGATCCATATGTAGGCTTCAAACCAACTGTACCGCAGAATGCTGCAGGAAGCCTTATTGAACCTCCTGTATCCGACCCCAGGGTAAATACCGCCTCATCAGCCGCTACTGCAGCTGCTGAGCCTCCGCTGGAGCCTCCTGGAACACATTCCAGGTCCCAGGGATTTTTCGTCTGTTTGTAATATGAGTTTTCGGTAGATGACCCCATTGCAAACTCATCCATGTTCATCTTCCCCAGTAAAACAGCCTTTTCCTCGGACAGCTTGTTCACAACAGCTGCATCATAAGGCGGCACGAAGTTATCCAGCATTCTAGAAGCACAGCTTGTTACCAATCCCTTGGTACACATGTTGTCCTTTAGTGCCATCGGTACTCCGGCAAGTGCAGGCATGTCCTCCCCTAAGTCAAAACCTTTCTGTATTTCAGCGGCCTTTCTGAGAGCCTCATCTTCGCATACTGTAACATAGGCTTTAACCTTGGGCTCCACCTGATTTATTCTTTCAAGACATGCTTTTACCAACTCAGGAACACTGGTTTCCTTGTTCCGAAGCATGTCCCTGATTTCATGAGCCGTATATCTGTATAGTTCCAATTTATCTCCTCCCTTGAATTGGTTCATGGTTGTGGGTTGATGGTTGTGGGTAGTATCAGCATTTCCTTAAAGCATTTCCAACCAACAACTCTCAACTGATTTATTCCACTACCTTGGGAACCTTCACACATCCGTCTTCAACAGCTGCAGCATTAGACAGTATGTCTTCCCTGTCATAAGACGGCCTGACAGCATCCTCCCTGAAAACATTGGATATAGGAAGAACATGGGCTGTCGGTTCCACTCCTTGTGTATCGAGTTGGTTAAGCTTGTCGGCAAAACCTATTATTTCTGCCAGTTCTCTGGTCATTTTCTGCTTTTCTTCGGGGGTAAGATTCAGTCTTGCAAGATTTGCAACGTGTTCAACATCTCTTTCAGTTAGCTTCATCCTATCGCCTCCATTCAATTATCAGTGAACATTATATATTAAACCATTTCCCAGTGCAATTGAAAATATGCCGCATTAGTTTCTCTGCTGTTCAGCTATAATCCTAAATCGTTAATAATATTGAACACTGTATTCTTAACAAACCTTGCAGCCGTTACGGGAGCAACCTTACCAGGCAGAGAAAGAGCCCATATGCACTTCCTCCCCATTTCCTTGGCCTTCTGAAAATTAATCCCACCTGGTTTTGATGCAAGGTCTATTAACAAACAGTCCTTCCTGACCCTGTCAAGCTCGGGCGTATCCAAAACAATATGTGGAATGGTGTTATAGATTATATCGAACTTCTCAAGATGGTCATACAGGTCACTTAAATGTATAGGTGTATATCCGTAACTTTCTATCCAGGCAATATCAGAATGCTTTCTTGCCTCAACATAAACACTTGCTCCGATTCCATTAAGCATCTTGGCAAGAATCTTCCCAATCCGTCCGAACCCCATTATCAGTATATTCGAGTTATGTAGAGTTATGGGCAGTTCCTCCATTGCCAGCTGTATTGCCCCTTCAGCAGTAGGGATTGCGTTTAGTACCGCCATTTCCTCCCTGTCCAGGATATCGGCCCAATACACATTAAATGCCTCAGCCATATGCTTGATTCTATCATTTATCATTCCGGCAATAAATATCTGGTTTTTATTCATCTGCCGGAACAGTTCATTTATAAAAATCCTGTCATTAAAATATGCACAGTGTAAAGTCTGGCCGTCCTGCGAGCATGGTATGGGTCCAATGACTACATCTGCTTCATCAACCGCTTCCTTCAAAGACTCTGCTTCCAGTTCCTTTTTGTTTATTTCAACCCCTTCAAACCCGAACAGCTTAACCGGGAAACCTTCTTCAGAAAGCAGTTCACCAAGCTTTATGTTTCTCAGGTCACCGCCTACAATAGCAAAACTTCTTTTGCCGTTCATATGAACCATCCCCTTGACATTATATTCTCAGGTATATTCTATGAGTACGGCTTTGGTATTGTTACTGTGTAGAATGAGGTGTTTTTTCTGCAGCATCCAAAACTGAATCCTCTGGCTGAAAATTCTTCAGTAATTCTGTGATATAATTAATCCATAACTACACTAATAAAGAGGTCTCTACCATTGTATTATGTTTATATTCTAGAATGTAAGGATGGGACTCTGTATACAGGATGGACCATTAATCTTGATAACAGGCTGGCTGAACACAACCAGGGCAAAGGTGCAAAGTATACGCGTTCAAGAGCTCCGGTTGTATTAAAATATTTTGAAAGTCTTTCTACTAAGAAAGAAGCTTTACAACGGGAATATTTTATCAAACAGTTATCAAGAGAAGAAAAATTGAAGCTAATTGCATCTTATGGGTTGAATTAAGCACCAAAAAAGGACAGTTCTAATTATGAATCTACCAATCTAGAACTGTCCCTTTTAAGTTTATGCTATTTTCTGGAAGCAGGAGAACCGTCCCTCTGCTTCCTTTTTAGAATCTGTTTTTGGCGGTCCAGTGAACCCATCATATCAATTACCTTTTGCTTTTCGGCTTGTGCAGCAGTCATTGTAGCCTTACGCTCTTCAAAGACCATTTCCCGCTGAAGCTTCTTATAGCTTTCAAGCCGCTCAGCAGATAGTATTCCTTCGTCGATAGCTTTCCTTACTGCGCACTGCGGTTCGGAGTCATGCCTGCAGTCCCTGAAGCGGCAGTCTTCTGCCAGTTTCTCGATATCGCTGAATGACTTTGATAAATCAGCACCCGCAACCTGAAGTTCTCTCATCCCCGGTGTATCAATAACTACTCCTCCTCCAGGTAATATAAGCAGCTGCCTATGGGTTGTAGTATGCCTGCCCTTGTCGTCAGCTCTGGTTTCCTTGGTAACAAGCACTTTTTCACCCATAAGCTTATTTATCAGAGTGGACTTTCCTACACCTGAAGAACCAATAAAGGCTGCGGTTTTTCCCTTACCTAGATACCTGGCAATACCTTCACAGCCGTCACTGCTCATACTTGAAGTTACAATCACATCCACGCCCACAGCAGCTGATTCTATCTCAGCAAGCTTAATGCTTATATCACCGCATAAATCAGACTTTGTGAGCACTATAACCGGAACTGCCATACTATCCCAGGCAATTGAAAGATACCGCTCCATACGCCTCAGGTTGAAGTCGTTATTGAGAGACATACATATAAACACCGTATCAATATTGGCTGCAACTATCTGGCGCTCATTTCCGGTCCCGGCCGCCTTTCGTTCGAAATAGCTCTTCCGCGTAAGAATGTGGTGAATTACTGCATTACCTTTTTTATCATCTGTCCGGTCAATCAGTACCCAATCACCCACAGCAGGGTAATCTGTGGCATCAGATGCTGCATAACTGAACTTCCCCGAAACCCCGGCGTATATCTCCCCACTTTCGGTCAAAACTTTATACATATCCTTATGCTGTACTGAAACCCTTGCGAGATAAAGATTACCGCCATACATTTCGGCTTCCTGAATCCACTGCTTGGATAGACCTATATCATATAAATCAATTTTACACATTGTGATGTTTGTCCTCCCTATATTTGATAGTGTCTTACACGGGGAGGGCAGATTCGGTTTAGTCCGCACGCACCTCCCCTGTCACTACTATCTCTGCATTATATTTTTTATTCATGTATATCCTCACCTTTCTTTATAGAATTAACACATTATACCATATAATCTTCACTTACCACTAATACATTTCATTCTGAATCAGATTATATCACAATCCAGCTTCTCACAAAAACGACGGCAGTAATCTACATCAGAAATTCCAAGCGTCGCCTTGGTATATTCCTTTCTTTTATTATAAGCCTTAACCAGCTCAAGAATTTCTGCCGAAGGCGTATTATTATAATCAGAGACAGATTTCACACCTATGTCATAAAGAATCTTAGCGTATTCAATGCCTACACCATTAATTCTCACCAAATCAATAATATGCAGAGCATATCTCAGCTTCTCCAGGGAAATATTTGATTTGGCTGAAAAGCTCTCTCTTTGTCTGACGTCTGTAAAGGCCTCATAGTACTGCTTAGTATTCCCAATCTTCTCACCGGCAATCAGGTTCAGCTCTTCGTTTGTGAATATCTCCAGTTTTTCAAGAGGTAAAACCTTTACAACATAGCTGTTTACCATCCTATTGAGAATCACAAGGTAATCCTGACTGATTCCAGTATCCTCGGCAATGGCAATATAATCATTCTTCCTCTTGAGAAGGTTCTGCAAATCCTGAAGGCTGCTGCAGCCTTTATCCTTAAGTATCTGCATATTCCCGCTGAGGTTATTCAGTATAATTCTCTGTGACGGCAGAAGCTGCGTTCTTCGCATCGCTTCTTCGAACTCCTCAAGTGTTATTCTCGATAAATCAATAGAGTACATGGTTCCCTCCAATTTTAAGTATTAAGCAAAAGCAGCTTACTTAATAATTATACCAGTTCCAGAGCCTGGCTTCACCCGTTTGAATTTTGCTTATCCAATCTTCTTCACGGAGTTTTAAAATCTCCTTTGAGGGGCCGGTAACAACCATACCATAAATACGGACACCATGCTTATCTATAAACTCAAGTCTTTCCTTAATATTGAGCTTGCCTCCGGTCGCAATCCTGTTTGATATGTCCTCATACTTATCCAGGAGCAAAAGTGTATCTACAAAATTCTTATTTCGTATCTCTCCACTGCCATAAGGCTCAACCGATGGAGCTTCAGCACTCCTCATGATCTCCTTCCAGAGCGGCCACTTTTTCTCTTCTGTCTGCTCTTTAACTGTCCAGTCATTGTGATGCCAGAGCGGTTGATAAGGAAAGCCTACTGGATAATGGGCACTAAGCTTATTCTTATCAGAGTAGTCATCAAATCCCGTATCCACAGCCAGCCATACCGGCTTCATATCCCTATCTTTAAACTTTTGCAGAATTTCATCTGTTTCAAAGAACCGATTGAAAGACAGATATGCTTCCACAACCGACCCTTCAGGCAATATCTCGAGCTTATCCCAATCATCGTCTCCTTCCACCTTTGCAGTTCCAGGGTACAGGAATGCATAAGAATCGTACTGGCCTGACAGCCATTCATACTCCGGATAACCAGCCTTTCCAAGCAGGAAGTTCATCAGCATATCACCTGTCTTGAGAGCTTCACTTCCTACTTGCTTGTACAGGTCTGCTTCCATTTTCATTGATAAGAACGGGTTTACCTCCGCTCCTCCTCTTGCCCTGATATTGGGATGGGTAATGGCAATAGTTGATTCAACAACATCACGATACGTTTCACTTCTGTCGGGACTACCGGTAAAGTAGAAAACATTAGATAAGATGCTGAAGATAACCGTTAATGCAAACAGAATAATAATAGCTGTCAATGCATTTTGTATCCTTGCCTTCCATTTGCAGCGCTTCAATATCATTCCCTGTCTCTTTTCATCATGCAGGTCGGACTCCTCCCGGTCGGTCCTTTGTGAAGAATCCTGCAAATCTTCTTCAATAACTGATTGATATATCTCCAGTTTTTCCAATTCTCTTTCCAGTTCATTAACTTCATTTTCTGGAAGCTTCCCGTCCTTATAATCCTTCAGCTTCTTTTTGAATTCTTCATTCATTTCAATCGCTCCTTTCATTACTCATTCGCAGCTTCTGCCTTGCTCTGTAAAGCAGTATTTTAAAATGTCCTGCCCCTATACCCATTACCTCCGCAGCTTCTTTATAGGATAATCCATGGAAATCACACAAGAGTACTGCCTGCTTATAGTTTTCCGGAAGCCCGCTAATGGAAGACTTTAAATCACTCAGCTGCTCCTGCTTAATCAGCTCTTTCTCGGGAGTTGAATAATCGGTTATATTCCTAAAAAAATCCACCTCCTTGACAATGCTGCGGCTGCTCTTCCTTTTGTAATCGATGAATGCATTGTAAGCAACCCTGAACAACCACGGTTTGATTTTGTCTTCCTTGCAGTCTTCCAGGTAAAGGTATGCCCGGAAAAACGTCTCTTGCAGAATATCTTCAGCAAGATGATGCTCACTGCAAAGAGAAAGTAGGTAACGATAAATATCATTCATATATGATTTGTAAATGTAATCCAACGTGTTTTTATTCATTTGCTACCCCTTTCACAATATACACGTTTGAAAACAGGAAAAGTTACAGTCTGTTAAATACTTTTCATGTAAAAGAGAAACGGTTTCTGCAGAATACAGAAACCATTTCTCATTAAACTACAATTATAAATAATATTCAACCCCTAACCGGGGATACATACTTCATATTGTCTCCTAGACGGTTATACACATGCAACCTCATCATTTCCCAATTCACTTGGCTTTCCACAAACCAGTATCCGTGCAATACGGTGGCGGTCCATTTCTGCAACTTCAAAAACTACTCCTCCGTGTTCAACCTTCTGTCCTACTCCTGCCTTTTCCTCAAGTCTCATATGAACCCACCCGCCGATTGTATCCACTTCATCATTAGGAACATCGGTACTCAGGAGATTGTTTACATCTTCAATCAGCATCCTGCCGTCAATTGAATACCCTTTTTCCAACTGCACCACCATTGGCCTTTCATTATCAAATTCATCCTGGATTTCTCCTACAATCTCCTCAACTATATCTTCCAGAGTAATAAGTCCTGCCGTACCTCCGTATTCATCCACAACTATTGCCATCTGTATACGGTTCTTCTGCATCAGTTTAAGAACATGGCTGAGTTCCATGGACTCGGGTACGGTTAACACCTTCCTCAGGATGCTTGTAATATCCTTATCTCCCTGCTTATTGGACTCATTGTACAAGTCTGTGACATGTACAAATCCGATAATATTGTCCTTATCACCTTTAGCAACCGGGTACCTCGTATGGCGGGTAGTCTTTACAGTGTTCAGGTTATCCTCAAACGGGTTATTGGCGTAAAGCACTACCATACTGGTTCTCGGCACCATAGCCTCACGGGCGAGACGGTCTGAAAACTGAAATACATTATCAAAGAGAATCCGCTCTGCATGGTCAATCAGTCCGCTTTTCTGGCTCTCGTTAACAAGTATCCTTATTTCTTCTTCTGTGTGAGCCTGCTCGTGCTCGCTGGCAGGCTGCAGACCCAGGAGCTTCAGAACAAGATTGGATAAATGGTTGAGTATCCATATTGCAGGATAAGTAACTCTATAAAAGAATATAAGAGGTGGAGACAGCCATAAAGCCGCGACTTCAGATTTCTGAATGGCAAAAGACTTAGGGGCCAACTCTCCCAGTACAATATGAAGTATAGTAATTATTCCGAATGCAATTGCAAACGCAATGGTGTGTATAGCCAGCCCGGGAACTCCAAAGGCAGACAATGCCGGTTCAATCATTCGTGCAACCAACGGCTCTCCTACCCAGCCCAATCCTAGAGATGCAAGTGTTATTCCCAGCTGACATGCAGAAAGATACGCATCCAGACTTGAAGTAACGCTTTTGGCGAATCGCGCTCTTCGGCTCCCCTCATTAACAAGCTGTGTCAGACGGGAAGAACGAACCTTTACAATTGCAAACTCTGCCGCCACGAAAAAACCGTTAAGAAAAACAAGAAAAAGGACGGTAAATATATTGAATATTACCTGTCCCATACCATCAATCTCCAACAGACGATTCCCCCCAATAATAAATAAACTTCATAGAATATTATTATCGATACCGCTGCTTTATGTATTTGCAAAAATACACACGCAGTGTCTCTATAGAGGTAATTATATTCTAGAAATTTTCCAGTGTCAAATTTTTGTATCAATGTTATTTAATCTCCTCACACTCAACCATAATGGCATAATTAACATTATATTTGTACCTTTCTTGTAACTGCTTGTGATATCAGAGAATAATGAACCTTGAAACGGCAAATTCTGTATGTTATATTAACATTGCTATTGGAGCTATCTTTCTGATATATATAAAGGAGTAATTTATGGACAGACTGATTATAAAAGCCGGCATCAAACAAATAACCGCCGTCCTTGTACTGTTCGTGTTGGCTATCCTGGCAATAAGGTACTGGAACCTGATAATGACTATTGTGACGCAGAGAGAGGAGTTTGAAAGTTGGATTAAAGGCTTTGGAAATTGGGGATTCGCAGTCTTTGTAATTATACAGTTCTTTCAGGTAGTCATATTCATGATTCCCGCAGAGGTTGTATATTTTGCTGGTGGATACCTGTACGGAACATTGATGTCGTCAGTCCTGTCGGTTCTGGGTATTGCTCTCGGCTCATTCGCCTGCTTCATGCTGGCGAGGACTCTGGGTCAGCCTTTTATAGAAAAGATTATGTCCCGTTCCCAAATGGAAAAGCTGAAAGAACTGATTAATACTCCAAGGGCCTCCATAACCCTCTTTGTTATTTACCTGATACCCGGCCTGCCGGGCAAGGATGCTCTTGCATATGTAGCAGGCCTGACGCCTATAAAGTTTATTAATTTCTTTGTAATCTCGATGATTGCAAGGTCCCCATGGATAGTTATATCTTGTTTCTGGGGAGCAAACCTTGAAAAAGGAAACAGTACAGTATTTATTACCATTACTGTAATAGCAGCTTTGGTATTTATAGTGGGAATTATAAAGGGAGATAGTATTATCAGATTTATTTCATCAAAACGTGCTTCTAATCAATAATAAAATCTAATTCTATAAAGGAAAAATATGGAAATAATTATTAAGTTTGTTGATGTCCTCCTTCATCTGGATAAATATCTTAACCTCATAATACAGGACTACGGTATCTGGACCTATACAATACTTTTTACAATCATTTTCTGTGAAACAGGCCTAGTAGTAACACCGTTCCTTCCTGGAGATTCCCTGCTTTTCGCCGCAGGAACTTTTTCCGCACTCGGTTCACTCAATGCAGTACTGTTGTTTATTATTCTTACCTCGGCAGCCATACTGGGTGACACTGTAAATTATAGTATCGGCAGATTTGTTAGTCCAAGAATACTAGAAACGGGAAATATCCGCTTTATAAAAAAAGAACATCTTGACCGTACCCATGAGTTTTTTGAAAGATACGGGGGAAAAACCATTATAATAGCAAGATTTATCCCTATTGTCCGCACCTTTGCCCCTTTTGTTGCAGGAATAGCCAGCATGACCTACTGGCGTTTTGCCTTGTATAATATTACCGGTGCAGTCATTTGGGTAGCCTCGTTCCTTCTGGCAGGATACTTCTTTGGCAATATACCGGCCGTGAAAAACAATTTTTCAGTTGTCATCTTCGCAATTATATTTGTTTCCATTCTACCGGGTATATTCAGTTACTTAGGGGAGCGAAAGAAACTAAAAAAATAGCTTTCAGTTTAAGGAGGGCATTTCCCACAGACCGACTTGAACAACGTAGTACTTAAGTAACGGTCTCCGCGGTCAGGGAATACTACCGCAATTGTCCCAGAATCCATCCCATCTGCAATGCGTAGTGCGCCAGCAGCTGCTGCTCCGCTCGACATTCCGACGAATATTCCCTCATTAACCGCAAGCTGTCTGGCTATTTCAAACGCCTCCTGGTCACCCACTGTAAGCTTCTCATCCAATTCCTCAGGACTATAAATTGCAGGAACAATAGCCTCGCTCATATTCTTCAGACCCTGAATAGAATGCTTCGGTGTAGGCTCTACGCCAATAATTTTAATGTTGGGATTTCTTTCCCTCAGGTACCTACCTGTCCCAATAAGAGTTCCTGACGTACCTATACCGGCAACAAGTACATCTACTTCCCCATTTGTTTGAGAAAATATCTCCGGACCTGTTGTTTCATAGTGGGCAAGCGGATTATTCTCATTCTGAAACTGGTTGGGCATATAATACTTTTCCGGCTCATTTTCAAATAACTGAGCAGCACATCTTATGGCTCCATCAGTCCCTTCCCGGAGGGGCGTAAGAACCACTTCCGTACCAAATGCCTCAAGGATATGCCGCCTTTCAATACTGACGCACTCGGGCATAAAAAGCTTGACCCTATATCCTTTGGCAGCTCCTATCATTGCCAATGCAATGCCAGTATTCCCGGAAGTTGCTTCTAGAATTGTCTTTCCTCCAGTTAACTGCCCTGACTCTTCAGCCTTTTTTATCATGTAGTATGCAGGCCGGTCTTTGACCGAACCGCCCGGATTACTTCCCTCAAGCTTTCCGAAAATCCTGACCCTCGGATTGGAATTCAGTCTGGTCAGCTCTACTAGCGGTGTATTCCCTATAGCTGATAAGATGCTCATACAATCTACTCCTCAATAGTGCCAGTTTCTATAGATTGGCATATGTTACTCGCTGAAAGTATAATATATCCTTTAAGTATTTGCAATCACAGTCTTAGACAGTTCATACTTTCTGCAAACATAAAAACTGTGGTAAAATAATATTAAATACACAAATAAAGTTTAAGGTGGAACATATGAAAAAAAGTATTGTCTATATATTCTTATTTGCAGCTCTGGCTTTCCTGATTATTTTATTATCTCCATATCTTCCATTTCACCAGAATGAAAACACAGGCAGGGGAAATGCTGATTCACCTGAAATTCTAGAGAATAATCGAAACCAATATGAAAGTCAAGAAGATGCTCTCGAAGATAATCCACAGGAAGAACTATCTGACATAGATACCCAATTATTCTTTGAGGTGCCTGAGCAGGTACCTGAGAAGACTTTCATTAGAATATATAAGAGCCAAAGGCTTTTGGAGCTTTTTGCTGATGAGAAACTGATAGGAAGGTTTAAAATTGCATTGGGACGCTCTCCTGAAGGTCACAAGACAAAGGAAGGAGACTCTAAAACACCTGAAGGAAAATACTATATATGTACCCGAAACGCCAACAGCAGCTTTCATAAGTTTCTTGGTCTGAATTACCCCAATACCGAAGATGCAAGAAATGGGCTTCAGCAGGGATTAATAAATTCCAGTACATTTCAATCAATCAGGGCCTCTCAGGAGCATAGACAGCAGCCCCCGTGGAATACACCTCTCGGAGGTGCAGTAGGTATACATGGAGGAGGCTATGAAAGTGATTGGACTCTAGGCTGTATAGCCCTGACAAACCAGGACATCGACATCCTGTGGAAGTATGCCCCTCTGAAGACCGGTGTTGAAATATTCGAATAACCGTCATCCCTCAATCAGTCTCATATTAAAAATATCCTTCATGCCAACCTTCTTGACCTTTTCTTCAATCTGCGCCTTATCGATTGTATATAGGCCTTTTTCTTTCATCCTTTCAAAATATACCGAGCCTGAAAAGGTGTATTTTCTAGTCAGACCCTGTTCTGAACGCATCTGCTCCTGTACATAGGCAATGATATCGCCTACCGCCAACCGGTCAGGTATCTTAAGCAGGTCTTCTTTTGCAATGTACCTCACTGCATTATGTCCCGCCAGAGCCCCTGTGCATATGGCCTCTGTATGGCCAACTATGGAGCCGCATTTTTCCCCGGCACAGAACAGATTCCTTACCCCTTTTACCTTAAGACTATTATCCCTCGGAGAAATAGCAAAATACCTCATAGAATTGCCTATTCCTCCGGCATATGGGTCTTCATATCTGGCATTTTCAAATCCAGGTATCATCTTCAGGCTGTCCAGGTTGAAGTATGGACTCATCATCTTTGCATGTCCTGTATCCAGCAGTATTATATTTTCCGCGTATTCGTTCAGTGCATACTGCTGGCAGGCTTTTGAGGATAAATCAGTTTTTCTGAGTTCAGAAGGTATAGGAATTACAGCTGCTCCGTCATTATCAAGCCTACCTCTTATATCTCTCGACAGAGAATCCTTCAAGAGCTTGCATGACCCGCTCATAGCGCCTAAGTTACCATCAGGCCGCTTACCTTTAGTCTCTTGCACCCCGCACAGTGCTGCAAGACTCTCTCTTCCACCAAAGGTTGGACACCTCAAGATACACATGGCACATCCATTACCATATTTGATACAGTTATTCATAGGTCCTGCTGTACCTGTGGCATCAACAAAGACCTTCCCTTCAAATGCCTGGCCGTCCTGTGAAGCTACCGCTTTTATTGCGCCGCTTGCTGCCCTGACCTTATTTACCCTACACCTTTTGACCACCGATACTCCAAGCCTGTCCAGAACTTCTTCGACCGCCCCCGTTATTTCAGTTACGTCATAAAGGCTTGCATGGCTGTGGCCTGGAAATTCAATATTTCTATGCCTTGAGTGCCTGTCGCACGCTTCAAATAATTCTCCTGCTCCCATGGCGGTTAATTCTTCGGCTGCTGTATACCTTCCGTTATTACGCATTATTCCGCCCACCAGGCCTGTTCCCAGCAGCATATCGGTCCTTTCCAGAAGTAAAACACGTGCACCTGCCTTTGCCGCACTGACAGCAGCTGAGCATCCTGCCCATCCACCTCCGACAATTACTACGTCTTTCATCTTATAATCTCCTTTCTTACCTTATAATCCCCTGAGCTTAGAGTGCTTTAGGTAAATTATGCCTTTGTATTTGTATCGTGTCAAGAAACTGTTCCCCGATAAATTCCCTGAAACATATTGCATTTAGCTTTACAATCCAATAATTTCATAGTAGAATGTTTCTGTATATTGGTTTTTATAAATTACAATGCTTGCACTATATTTGCTGCATTTTTTGGACAAAAGACGGACTGACAATTTCAGTCCTGAGAAAATTAAAAGAAGGGGGACGTGCACAATGTGTGAATGCAGGAACGTAAGAAATGGTAAGGAAAGTGGAAAGTGCATGCATTCTGACAATGCAACTGATAATATGGTAATTTATTACATGCGGGAATCCTCAGGACAGGAGTGTAAAGGTATTCAATTACTTATTAGTGAAAAGGATTGCAAATTGGTAACCCAAGAGCTTGACTTGCTTGATTACCACCTCAGACCTTATGCGATTATCCACAGATATGGAAGCAACTTTACCGAACTGACTGGTATCTGTCCTGAAGGATACCGGTTTATTCGGCTCATGGATTTTGCTGAAATTACTGATTGTGCCGGAATACTGAAGCTTTTGCTTCCTCTCGTATTCATTTTGGATGTGGAAGAGCTGACACCTTGGGAGATACAGGATATAATGGCGCTTCAGGCTAGAATCAGTATGCTTTGCCAGCCGGATATCTGCAGCAGGGCAAGAATACAAATACATGAAAATTTTCCAGATGGCATTGAAATAACATCATAGGCGAAAAGTTGATTTTCATACCCTGCTATGCAGGGTTTTTTTTCTTTACAGCATGACAGGCGACGGTTCTCTGTCACGCTGTGGAATTACTCATATCTAAGCGCTTCAATAGGATCAAGGTCAGCGGCCTTCTTAGCAGGATATACTCCAAAGAAAATTCCAAGCAGTGCAGAAAACAAAAACGCAATTATTCCTACACCAAAGGAGATAGGCAGAGCTATTTGGGCTATCTTGGATGCCACAAAAGCCACAAACATTCCGATAGCTATTCCTGCAATACCACTTAAACCGGTCATGATTACCGATTCAGTCAAAAACTGAACAATAACGTCTCTGTTCTGTGCGCCAAGCGCCTTTCTAATTCCTATCTCACGGGTACGTTCCTTAACCGACATAAGCATAATATTCATAATACCGATGCCTCCTACCAACAGCGATATCCCTGCAGCTGAACCAATTACAAGTGTAACAACGGAAAGCACTTTGTTTATGGATTCCATCATGTCGGCTGTGTTTTGAGCATAATACTTATCTTTAGTATTATGAATATAATCAAGCACCTTGACTATCTTTATTCCGGTATCCTGCACAATATCTCTATCTTCAACCGCTGCAATGATACTATCCACATACTTGGTATTGTAAATAGAAGCCAGCGTTGACATTGGTGTAAAAATAATAACAGGGTATTCGTCCCCCATCATTCCTGCAAAAGGGTTTGATTCCTTGTATATTCCAACAACAGTCAGCTGTATACTTGATATATTGTTCCTATAATTAAATTTCTTTCCGACTGCCTTGGTAGTATTAAACATCTTTTGGGCAGCTATATCCGAAATGACTGCAACAGAATTTTGAGTCCTGTCGTCATAATCAGTAAAAAAGACTCCTTCCACCATTTCAATTCCCTGCAGGATTTTGAGTTGTGAATTCCCCCCAACCATGAACGCCTGGTTGCTGTTCGAGCCTATTCCAACTTTTCCATCCATTTTTTGAACTATAGGTGATATGTTTTTCAACTGTGGAACCGCTTCTTTAATTATTTCAACATCTTTAACTGTTAACATTTCATTTTCAGTAATGTTTCTTGATTTTGGCGCAGCCTCGATAATATTTGCCCCCAATTTCTCGAACTCACCTGTTATCAACGCCTGACCGCCATTGCCGATTGCAACTATGATAACAACAGCAGCGATACCAATTGCAATGCCCAGCATTGTCAGAAAGGATCTAAGTTTATTTGATTTTAAGCTTTCCACCGACTGCCTTATTATTTCGTAGAAATTCATCGTAATCCCTTCCAGATTAATTATCTTTAACTATAACCTTCATGCCGTCCTTAAGCCTTGAAGGAGGGTCCTTTACCAGCCTTTCGTTTCCTGTCAGTCCACTTGTCACTTCCAAATCAAGCCCGGAGCTTATGCCTGTTTTGATATCCTTCTTTCTGGCAGAGCCATTTTCTACAACGAAAACCCACTTGTTCCCATCCTTATCCTCCTGGAATGTATCAAATGGAATAACCACTGCATCCTTTTTTGTTTCGGTAATAATTGTAGCATTAACTGACAGGCCTGGCTTTAAAATCTTTTCGTAATTATCAACCATAACGGTTACATCAACAAAAGCCTGTTCACCGGAACTTACGCCCTCTTTCTTCTTCGCTACTGCTCCAACGGTTTCTACAGAACCTTTAATAGTCTTGTCCGGGAAAGCATCACCTGTAATCTCTGCAGTCTGTCCTGACTTTACCTTTAGAATATCAAATTCCTTAACCTCCAGTCTCACTCTCAAGCTGTCAGGGCTAAGTATCCTGAATGCCTTGACTGCCGGACTTGTTATACTTCCCTCTTCAACATTTATCTCAGAAACAACACCATCAATATTGGCTGTGCTGGTTTTCTCCAGCTTTTCAATCCTGTGTTCAAGCTCGTCAATCTTAAGCTCAGCCAGTTTAATCTGCTCAACCTGGGTTTCGATATCTTTTGCATTATTAATCTTGAGGTCGGAGTTATTCTTCTCGGTCTCACGAAGCACAGACTGTGCCGTATTAAACTGGATAACAGCATTGTCATACTGGACTTTTGCATTATCAAGCTCGACTTGTGATACTGCCCCTTCCCTGTAAAGCTGCTGAAGCCTCTGGTAGTTCACCTCAGCCTGTTCCTTAGCTATCCTGGCCTGCTCAACATCTGATTTTGCTCTGGTTGTATTTTGAAGATTTAACGAACTCTTAAGCTTGTCGAGGTTAATTCTTTGAATTCTCAGGTTAACCTTCAACTGGTTAAGCTGTGAGTATAAATCACTCAAATCAAGCTCTACAAGTTTTTGTCCCTTTCGTACCAACTGATCCTTTTTGATAAGAACTTTAACAACTCTGACGGCAGAATCAAAGTATACCTCCTGTTTGTTAACCTCTTCAAGAGTTCCATTTACGCTTATGGTCGAATCCAAATCACGTACTTCCGTATCAACAACCCTGACCTCTACAGCCTTACCACTAGAGAAAGCCCCGATATTTTTTGACCTTACGGCATTTATAGTGATAAGAACACCTATTGCTGTCAGAATAATCACGCCAATTACTAGTTTCTTCTTCAAGATAATTTCCCCCTGTTACAGTGTGATTCCAAATTGATTATACATGCTTGCAGCTTGAAAAGTAGTTAAAGCCGAAGTAATGGCTACAAATAGTATGCATACTGAAATCACCGATACGTAAGCCTTCTTCCTCGAGACATTATGAACTATGGAAAGCCCCAGCGCTGCTACAATAAATGCCCATAACCCAAACAGGTCGAGTCCATATAAAAAGTTAAACAGATAACTTGTTTTATCGTCAGGCATTAGCAGTGCCAGAGAATTTGTAACATCAGCCTTCCCGCTGACAACAACATTAATTACTCTGACTGCTTCTCCCAGCAAGCTTATAAAATATGAATAAGTAAGCACAGCAAATGTCTGCTTGAATGTACCGCTTCCCTTTAGTAATTTAAATACCGCGAAGAATACTCCTGCCTGGATTAGTATTATAAGAGGAGTAACAACTGGCCAGACAAATGATATTACCCTTGTAAACCCTACCGTTTGCTCAATGGATGCAACCGCCTGTTCTTTGGTTATTCTCTGGGTCTTCATAAATTCTTCATTGTTGTACATCTCTTCATAGGACTGCCTTGTGTGTTCTGCAACCAAATCAACCGTTGGAACTGCCAGAAGTACAAAACCCAAAATGATTATTATCATGGGAACAAGTATTTTGGGATTCTCCTTTACACTTCTGAATACTCTGCCCGGCTCAAGAAATATGTTTAATACCCTTTTAAAAACTCCCATTTCCTGAACCTGTTCAACCTCATAAGCACTGCTTGTCTGCACGCAAATTCCCCCTTTATTCTATGTGATTCTTGGTATCCAGTGGACTTTCTACAAGCTCATCCTTGATTATCTGACCATCCTTGAATGAGACTATCCTTTTTGTATGAAGGGCGATGTCCAACTCATGTGTAACCAGAAGTATTGTCGCTCCCTCTTTGTTAAGGGACTGAAAAATACCCATTATTTCTTCTCCCGAACGACTATCGAGGTTACCCGTAGGCTCATCGGCAAGTATAATTGCCGGCTCATTTACAAGCGCACGCGCAATTGCCACCCGCTGCTTCTGTCCACCGGACAATTCATTGGGCTTGTGGTCAACCCTATCTGCAAGGCCAACCTTCTCTAAAGCTCTTAAAGCTTTTTGCTTTCGTTCTTTTGCTCCGGCGCCGGCATAAATCATCGGGAGCTCAACATTATCCAAGGCTGTCATTCTTGGCAAAAGGTTAAACGATTGAAACACAAATCCAATTTTACCATTCCTTATTTTAGCCAGTTCCACGTCCCGGGCCTTTGATATATCCTTGCCATCAAGCTGGTAAAAGCCGTTTGTTGCACGGTCCAGGCAGCCGATAATGTTCATAAATGTCGATTTGCCAGACCCTGAAGGTCCCATAATTGAAACAAACTCCCGCTGCTGTACAGATAGGTTTACGGATTTCAATGCTTCAACCTCTATTTTCCCATTCTTGTAAATTTTCGAAAGATTCTCTATGCTTATCATAATTATTCACCTGACTTAAATAAATTCCTAGTGTATTATACCACATATATTGTCATAAAACATCTTAGTAACTTTCTATAGCCAGCAACATAATACAGTAACATAATGATTATATAGGAATATAATGTATTAAAATAATTAATTTCATGGAGGTTTGATATGATGAATTACGAATATGAAGGACACAATAGAAAAAGCAACCAACCGCCAGTTCCTGTACCGCCTGTGCCACCGTATGGTCAGCCGCCAAGTCCTAACTTACCCAATCTTCCTTATCCTGAACAGACCTACATCCCAATGACACCGGATGTGTTCAAAACGGAAGATATGGAATTAATGGATGATTATCCATCAAGACAGCTCCCTGGAGACCCGCCTCCCATTTTAAGTAATGCTACTCCAGTACCGGGAACTTTTCTCTTGAAAGAATTGACAGGCTACCCCAATTATGGTAACCCCAGCGGAAATGCTGATATTCTTTATACTGGAAACAGAGGTGTATGGACCTTTAATTTACCGTTCTGGCTGCCCAGTCCACAAAGACTTCGAGGGCAAATACTGATTCGTGCCGTGTTAGACGATCATCCAAATGTACCGGAAGAAAACTATGCACTTAGAATAGCTATTAACGGAACTGTAGTTAGAAGAGGGCCCATTGCTCTCCAGCATGGGGTTCCGGCCGGGGGAAGGTTTGTAAACTGGAGAGTTCTAACCTATCCCATTCCAAATTTAAGGAGAAATAACAGGATAGTTATTGTAAACGACTCAACAGCAGGTCCTAATGACTGGATTGGATTGGACTGGATGGAACTAAGATTATTCTATGTATAAAACTGCTTCACCAATGTCATATTTAGTAAACAAAGCCCGCCAGGCGGGCTTTGTCTATTAGTAGTGCCTATGTAAGCTTCTCCAAATCTATGTGTCGTTTATATCCTTTTTAGTGGTTATCATATGCTCTGAGAATAGTATACACGGTTATAATACCTGTTAGCCAGATACTTATAGTCTGGCCGGTTTGCCGTGTTGGTTAGATATGCTGAAATACTCGAACCCTTGACTCTATGCTTATTTAAGGCACTGATGATTTGCTCAGCGCTCCTTATTCCAATTCCATGGCCATAATACATGCCATTGCCCAGATCTACTGCATTTTCACCTTGCCATTGAGGAGTCAGAGGATTTACGTCAGGATTTTTAAAATATCTGCAGTCTCCCGGCAGGTAATCAGGTACATCCCTGTATAAATTAACCCCAAGGTCACTATCCAGGTACATCCAATCCATTAAGTAGATATCTGAAAACAGATTATTAAAGAGTTCCTCAGCATAAATATCTGCCAATGCACCATAATATACAATAACTATTGCAGTTGCACATTCAGTACCATATTGTGAGCTGTTAACAAAAATATCTCTGACAGCTGCTGAAGGCCTGACACCTCTATTCAGCAAAAAACCGCCTTCATCAGTACGTGTCCAATAATAAGGGTTGCATATTGATTCACGAAAAGTCCGGAATAGGAGACCGCTTTTGTGAAGTTGGTAAGAAGTATCAATATTTTTTTTCCGCAGACTTAATTCAAATTCTAACTGTTTATGAGAGTCATAATAGTACGCTTCACTGCTGGAAGATAGAATTTCCAGGATTTTTCTCTTAACTCCAGTTTGCGGATATTGCTCGGTAATACTATTAATATCAGTAACACTGCCTGCAATTACAATCATGATAAACCTCCAATCACTGCCTTTGCAATCTCTAATTGTTTCTCAGCAGGATAGTGAAGCCATGTATTCCAGCTGTCGGTATTCTGGCGGTACAACAGAAATGAATAGTCTGCAAGCAGTACTCTCGTTTGATTATCAAATTTCCTGAACCTATCCAGGAGCTTGATTTCATTCTCAGACAATGACCTGAAGGTCTTCTTATTATCTTCCGATACAGTTTTACACAAATACTTTGCCTCTAAGGATACTGCATAGGACATGGGTCTGCTGAACTGCTGGAAGCTCTCACCCGTACGGTATAAAAATAGAAAGTTCTCTTCAATCCAGTTTAGAACTTTCAAATACGTCTTTACACTGTTTTTACCACGGTAAGTTTTAATACCAGGCACAAAGCTTAATAATTCACATGCAAGTTGGACATCCTTTCTGTGAGCTGAAAGCAGTCCATTGGCTATAAGCACTAAACTGCCTGGGTCACAGCTCTCAAAGAATGCCCATAGTAAATCATAGGTATACAGTCCTTTTCTGTATCTCATAAAAAGCATATGTGCAATAATATGTAAAACTGACTTATCGTTATACAGCTTGGTTAACAGCAGTGCCGTCATATCAAGTACTTTATCGTAATGGCTGTTTAGTCCGTCGTCCAGACTTCCTGTTTCGAGAATCCATTTTATAACAGGATAAATCTTCTCTCTGTTCTCCTCAGTAAATGAATACAGTCCGGAAGTATCTCCGGCCATTATTCTGTCTACAATGTTCAGGGCAGTCTGATTTCTCCAGTTTAACCTGCTTGACAGCTTTAGTCTCTCTATATCAGGCTGAAGAACAAATACTGAGCAGAATCTTAGGTTTCTGCAGTTAATCAGATTAGCTGCTTTTTCAGGATTTGTCTTAGCTATTCTCTCGAAGATACTTCTTAGACTACCGACTCCCTTATCAAGTCTAACTCTATCCAGGAAATTAATTGTGTTAAAAGGAAAGACATCCATTGATTCCCCATACCTTATTTAATCTCCATACTATGATATGCGGGAACTTGATGAAGTGCTAATAGAAAGACTATATTTTGGGGTGCCAATGTGGACGGTTTGATATGCTCCCCCTTGTTGTAGACAGTTTCAATAATAAAAGCTGCTTGACATTATCAAGCATAACCTTATCAGTCACCGGTATCATAAGCCACAATGTTCCATTGAAGGGTTTTGCAGACCTTATGATATCTAGAATTCTAGGTTCAATTTCATCGGATATGGATTCAATTACAGGAACCAAATCCAGAGTAACCACTACTAGCGCAATAAAACTCTCCTTTTCAGGGTAAAGTGTACACAGCGACTTTCGTGATTTCTGGTATTTCACATTCCAACCCGGCTTACTTGAACACTTGCTGTACATTATCTTTGGAACAGCCCCGTACTTTTGCTGAATAAAAGAATTCAGGTCCCGCCACAAGTTTTGTGCAGGCTCTACGACATAATCACATATTTCGTTATATGCAGGCATGTAGCTTGCATTAAGAATTAAATCCTTTTCAACCATTCATTATTCCCCCATTATCTCTCAGTAAATCATCCTTACGGGGCTGGTCAAGTGCCTTAAGGGCTTCCCCGGCCTTGTAGTACTAAATTCCCTTAAGCTCAAAGCTTCCCATACCCATATGCAAATCAATATCAATCTTGCTCTCAGCTTCATCATAATTCCTAGAAGTATACCTCTTGCCTTCCTTAATCAAATCCAGCTGGTCAATATTAATGCTTGAAAGTGCATTCTCCGCAGTTATTACCACCCCTGAAGTCTTCGGTACATACAGTTCTATTGACGAGGCTCCGGCATCCAGCTTTATATCTGTCTGAGCATTATTACTGCCAACATACATGGTTAAACTCCCTGCGCCTATATCCAAATCAGCCTTTCCAAGCTTTACATCAGAGAAGTCTAATCTGCTTGCGCCTGCTCCAAAGTCAACATCAACATCCCAAACCACATCCTGGTTTAAACTCAATTCCATTCTTCTGCCGCTCATATTCCCAAAGCTCCAGAACCCGCCTGACTCTCTTGAGCCAACACTGATTCTTGCGCCTTTATTTCCATTACCATAATCATAATCTGTTGAATAATTCATATTAGGTATATTAGACCATATTTCCATAAGGTTTTCCGTACCTGATTTCAGGTTCAGCTCAGATGCTCCCGCATTAATCTTAAGAAACCCTGAGTCTGTTGCTTCAAGTTTCTCTATTATATGAGTTTTTCCGTTTGTTAAAGCCTTTTGGTTATTGACAACAGGGTTATAGTATCCATATATGATTACTGCAGCAAAAAAGGCCATCCATGTTACTAACCTCACAATGTCATTACCCCTGAAGATAATGTTTATACCAATAACTACCAATATCAAGGGCCACAGCTGTGCTATTGAATTGAAAACATTGAAGGTAATCAAACCCATGGTCTGTAAAAGCCAGACAGCTCCAACAGCAATCAACCCAACTCCCAAACCAATATTCCTGTTTTTCAAATCCGTCTCCCCCTTTCCTTTGAAATCAGTATTATACCAATCAGAATAAGAAGACTAGGCCATACGTATCTTGTATCCAACCAATAAAAGAACTGCTTCAAGAGTAAGACTATTCCCAGCAGTGTAATTCCAACCCCCAGCCAGATTCTCCTGTCAGAACCCCTTTTTTCCGGCGAAATATTCACTGAGGAACTCTCATTTTCTTTATCATCTTCTTTTACTTCGACTGCTTTTACTTCCTTTTCACTCTTTTTAGGAATAATTATTATCGCAAGCAAATACAGTATTACTCCTACTCCCCCTGATAAAGCCAGTGCCACTGCCACCAATCTCACAATAACTGAATCAATGTTAAAGTATTCGGCAATACCTCCGCATACACCTGCAATAACACTATCCTTCTCTGACCTGTATAGTTTCTCAGGCATATATGCCATCCTCCCTTACCTTTTTTCTTTTAATCCCTTACCTATTACTAATAAACCTATGAGTATCAATATCACGGGCAGCACAAATCCAAAATCAATCCATTGAAACAGGTTTCCGAAAATTAAAAATGAGAATGAAACCACTGAAAAGCCACCGATAATGCCTACAGGAATCAGCAAAGCTTTTTGCCTTCCGGAAGCCAGGTACAGCTGAAACAAACCTATTGCAACAGCCAAAGGGTACACAGGCCATGTATACTCGGCAAACCTCCAATCTGTAAAGGTTTCAAAAAAGAATAGCAGTCCTATTGTAGTTAAAATACCACCTGGAACAAGAAGTCCGGCTGCTTGCCGGTTCATGAAATAGCTGAATTCAAAGATAAGTCCCAGCCCCAGAACAAATACCGGCCACATATTGTCTAACGAGAAAATTTGCTCACCTAACAAATTGTTCGCAAGAAAAACTCCGCCTAGAAATATAAGTAACATTCCAACTATATAATTACTCTTCATTGTTTACTCTCCTTCCATATGTATATTATTATTATACAACTGAGGATAAATAATGCAAAACTAAGGGTGAACTACGTACTACTATGTGGTATTTGCAGTTCCATTTTGTGTGTGATAAACTATGTACATCCTTCATATGGGATGACCTCCTTTTGATATATTTTTTTGCAGTTGGCAGACCGCAACTTTATTATATCAAAAGGAGTTTTTATGTCATCCTCATCGCTGAAAGCTATCCTGAACCCCGCGTCTAACGCGGGGTTTTCTTATATAATCACAAAGGCGGGCACTATACCCGCCTTAGAATCTAGGACTATTAATCCTCAATATTAACTGGATGCAAAGGTTTACCTTTCAAGATATCCTCCACTTCTTCATATCCTGTCGGGAATGCAAAATTATACCGCGCCTGAAGTGCAAAAATATATTTATCATTACGTCCCAGTTCGCTTGGCCCAATAGGTGCCGCACCTATATGGAACTCTCCCTTCTGCAGTAAATTCCATTGGGCAAGGGTAAATACTATTATAGGAATATCCTGCCTTGAATTTTCAGAAGTCCAAAGGGGATGCCTAATAGAAATCATCGGCCCGGTCTCAACAATGCTGCTGATTTCCGAATCTTTTAGAGCGAAGCCTTCCCATTTGCTATTTATAATCTTATAATTCTTCCAGCTTGCCGGCAGGGAAAAGTTAAAACCGTATTGGGTGTTTTTATACATAATAGATTCTGCTTCGTCGTAAGCACTAAGGGTAACATCAGTAATAAGCCAATTATCATTGATTTTTTCCACCATAATAGTAATGGGCCGCTTTGCTGCAGCTCCGCCGCTTTCCTTCTCTACACTTGTTATTTCAATTATTTCGCCTTTAACTTCATATTTATTTTCTGCTAATTTTCTAGTACTTAGAATCTCTATACGGTCCGGCCATGGGCTTGAAGTCAATCTTCCCGGAGCCTTCAGAGGGTCACTTATCCATTTTGAAAGAAGCTCTCGAGGTACAAGATGGCCGTAATTCTCTTGCATACTCGTCTTCAGTACATCTTTCGGGGCCTGAAGCGATACCATTTGGAGCTTCTTTCCGAAGTTTTTAACCAAATCTTCAACTGCCTTTTGGTCTATTTCATCGGTTTGCTGAGGTTCCACTTTGCCCTGTCTTTCCTTTTCCATTTGGGCTTCATTTCCTTTATTTGTACAGCCCAACAGAGAAATACCTAGCAATAATGTAAGAGTAAACATTAAGATTCTTTTCACATTGTTTCCTCCTCAAAAGTTTCTTTCTATGTCATAGACCAAAACAGTATATTTTTGTTCCATTATACTAATGTTTATTACTTTATAATTACACCATAATTGGTGATACCGGATGTTTTCTTCGGACAGTTTTTCTTCCTAAATCATTTGCGGCAAGGTCACAGGATATATATTAAACACCTTGACTATCAATCAACCACGGAGAAGTTCTGCCGCCACGAATTAAAATCATATTCCAGTTAGTATAATCCCCTTCATTGAATGATCCGGAAACACCTTCCGGATACTTTACATTAAAGCTCACCTTAAACACAATGACATTTTCTTTTTTGGTACCATTCTTACTTCCTCTACCATATTTAATATAGCTTTCTCTCATAGGGTCATCGGCACTATAGTCTACTGATAAAAGAGAACAGGTTTCATTTCCGTATAAGACCACATTCGGGTGGTTATACATTGGTGTTAATGTTTTCAAAATAGCTTTATCATCTTTTGCTGCAATGGCACGGAAGTATTCTTTTACGACCGCACGGGCTGAAGCGACTTCGGCATCGGTAAAATCAGGTATTTGTGATTCAATTACTAAATCTTTATTTAATTCGCGCCCTCCAATTGAAATGCTTCCATTTTTAATAATGCCGGTAAGTTGGTCTCCTATCTTTGACATGGTTTCTTTATCTATATTCATATCGTGAATAATTGACAAATACGTACCGTTTCTATATTTGGATAATTCCTGTTTAATCAAATTCAAATCGGAGGTGGCAGCATTTAAATTATAAATTTCACTTTCAGTTTTGTTGAGGTTGGTTCCCAACAGCAGCGTATAATAGAGGTTATTGCTGCCTGTCAGCTCGGGTCTTCTCCAAACATACAGCTCCAAACCTTTAAATGCAGATTTTTTCTCTTGCAATATCTCCTGCAATAAATCTAAGTCATTCCCAAGTACAGACAGGTCGCCATATTGTTTTTCAAACGAAGTCCTCTGGAATGTAAACTTGCTGTCATATTTCGATTCATCCAGTTTTCCGTTGGACTGAGAATTCCGAAATGCAAAGGTAACCTTGTCAAGATTTCCAATCATGCAGAATAAGACCAAAGCATTTTTATTCAAATTTGAATTCAGCTCAGAGTTTGCTGTATCAAGTGGCCATTTGCCAGGATAATCATTATCCGATGCAGCTTCATAATAAACAGTGAGGCCGTATGGTCTTTCTTTCGTTTCTAAAGAAATATACTGCTGCTTGAAATATTTATCAATCAAGGGCAGACGGCTTGATATCTGGCCATCTTTAGAATGATTACCGACATACGGAGTTTTATATTTTGCGATATCAGTCAAATCATATGTTAACATATCTACTCTCACAACAAATCCATAGCTGACCGTCCCCCTATCCCCGAATTTCAATACTAAAGTATAAATGTATTCCCCTGATTCCGATGGTGCCTGTAAATATAAGTTGCCGTTCAGGAAGTTTGGTTTTACAGGTCCGGCGTTTACCGGTTTGCCATCCTTATAAACTGAAATCTGATCTAATGTAAACTCATATTTCTTATCTGCATGTATCTTTTGGGTGCCGATAACCATCTTCTGATTAGCCTTTACAGAAACTATATTGTCCAGCTTATATTTAAAATTAACAGGATTATCCGAGCCTGCATGCACAATCCGATTCAGGTATTTCCAGCTGTAGCTCCCTGTAAGTGCTTCTTTTGTCCTCTCTCCTTCTGCACTAATATATATCTTGGGCGGAGCACTCATCCCAATCCCGGCTCCTGCGCCCAAGTATAAAGCCCCTATTAAAACCAATAAAAACAAAAGTCCTGAAACAATTGCTGTTATCTTTGACTTTTTGTTATGCTTCATTATTGCCACTAGCCTTTCTTTAAGAGTCGCTTTGTCTTCACTCATAGTAGCCTGCAATACTCCGGTAGGATAATTAGTCTCTGCTGATACATCAATTAATGTTTCACCATAAGCTTGTTTTTCTGCTGAGTCAAGGTTTTTTATGACCGCTTCATCACAGGATAGTTCACACGCACGATCGACTTCCTTTTTGATAAAATACACAAGCGGATTAAACCAATGGATTGAAACGGCTATCATTGTCAACCATTTTACCGCTATATCAAAGCGTTTTAGATGAATAACCTCATGAAGCAGGATGTTTTTTAGCTGTTTTGGGTTAAAATCAATATCGGGTATAACTATACAAGGCCTTAGTATTCCAATTAGCATAGGAGTAGTAACAAGTTTATTGCGTACAAGCCTTACTTTATGCCGCCCATTTAATAAATCGGCCAGAATTCTGTCCTGTTCTTCTGTAGCCGGTTTGTTTTCCTGCTTCAAGTAATTTGAAAACCTTATATATCCGGTTAAATTAACAGCAAGTACTATTATCATTCCAAGCAGCCAGAGATATAAAACATACTGATTCAACAAGTCTCTTAAATATCTGCTGTGGTCGGTATCATTATTATAAACACCCTTGGCTGCGTTTTGCTCAACATTCGGCAGTATAGATGAGTATATACTGCTCTCACCTATACCTGTCATTGACGGAGAAGTATCCTCAATACTGACATCATAAGAAGCTTTATCATTATAAAACACATAATTCATGATACTGCTTTCAAAGGAAAAGGGTATTACAAGTCTTAACAGCACCAAAACCCATATGTAATACTGGACGGATTTCGCCAACTTGTTTTTGATAAAAGGTTTTATAGCAAATATCAGTACTGCGAGAATACTGGCCGACAAGGAAAGCGATAGTACCAGCCTCATTGTTTCATTCATCCCTATCACCTACCTTAAATAGGGTGCGCAGTTCTTCAATATCATTCCGATTAAGCTTTTTGCTTCCAAGAAGAGATGCCACAAGATTTTTGGCACTGCCGGAATACAATCGGTCAATTAAATTTTGCGTAGTATATTCATTATATTCTGTCTCGCTGATTAATGGCTTGTAGTAGAATACTTCTTTTTTTGCAGCTGAAACCACACCCTTTTCACAAAGCCTGCGGAGCAGTGTTTTAATTGTTGAGTCTTCCCATTCACTTGATTCTTTAAGAGATTTTCTTATATCCGCTATAGGAAGCTCACAGCCAGCTTTCCATAATACACGCATAATTTCAACTTCCGAATCTGTTATCTTTGAAACCGTTTTCTCCATTTTATTTCCTTGTATAATGAATTTCACATTATACATTTTCCTTTCTTAAGATTTTGTATAATTATCACAGACGCTGTGGATTAGTTTTTT
>JAWLCD010000019.1:0-47459 GCA_041687355.1 Clostridia bacterium
CAAGATTCCTCCTTTGGGGTTTGTTGTTTGGCAACTTTCATTCTACCAAACGTGAGGTAATCTTGCTTTTCTTTTTCCTACAAAAACTTTACACTATGTTGCAAACCTCTCCCCCTGCCACATCCTGCCCGTTAATCCTCATAAACCTCCCCTCTCGCTAATATATTTATAATATCACTGTAGGGAGGAAAACTATGGAAATTGGTCTGGCTCTTTTCCTTGTTCTGTTTTTTCTGCTTTACATTACCCCAAGCATCACTTATCTTAAGGACTTGAAGCATTCGCTCATTTTCCCTCTTGTATTTGTATCTTTCATTGCATTCCTGATAGCCTTTAACGAACAATCCTTCAAATCTGCCCAGTATGGCTTTTCCCTGTGGCTGAATGTAGTATTCCCCTCCCTCTTCCCTTTCTTCGTAGGTGCTGAGCTGCTTAACGGCACGGGATTTGTCAGGGCTGCAGGAGTTTTTCTTGAACCTATAATGCGACCCTTATTCAATGTTCCTGGTGTCGGTTCCTTTGCATTTGCCATGGGAATATCAAGTGGTTATCCTGTAGGGGCAAAGATTACTGCAGACCTTCGTGAATCCAAGCTGTGTACCAAAACCGAAGCCGAGAGGCTTCTTACCTTCACCAATAATTCAAGTCCACTTTTTATTACGGGTGCTATTGCTACCGGCATATTTGCCCGTCCCGAGCTTGGGATGATGCTGTTGATTACTCACTGTGCCGCCTGCATAACTGTAGGATTGGTCTTCAGATTCTATAAAAGGGAACGGTCCGGAAAAAGCAGTTATTACTCCAAGAATATTATATACAGGGCAGTGGCAGAACTGAAAGACTCACCCTCCATAAACTTCAGCAATATAGGCCTTAAGCTTGGAGATGCCGTAAAAAACTCAATAAATACCCTGCTTATGATTGGAGGCTTTATTGTTCTTTTCTCGGTTCTAATCAACATTCTGGTTAGTACAAAGGCTATTTATCTGGCTGCACTTGGAGTTAAACTTGTTTTTCAGTATCTCGGTATTGCTTTCAGTATGGCATCCCCTTTGGTATCCGGTTTATTTGAAATTACAATCGGAGCCAAGTATATCAGCATGTCATTTGCTCCATTATCGCAGAAGATGATAATTGCAGCTTTTGTTCTGGGCTGGGGAGGCCTGTCGGTCCATTCCCAGGTAGCCAGTATTGTTGGCAAAACCGATATAAGCATCAAACCATACCTCCTGGCAAAATTTCTGCAGGGTGTATTCGCCGCAATATATACTGCGGTATATATACAAGTATCAGGAATCTTGAAGAGCCAACCCTACCCTGTTTTTAACTTCGCTGAAGGTCCAGCCAATGCAAATTGGCTTGCCAGCATGGCTGCATCATCCAGAACCATGGGACTCATAATTCTGGCCGCATTTCTACTGACCGCCGGAAGTATTGTACTTGGACGTTATCTGCCTCGGGGTAAGGGTCCGGTCAGACTGGGTACAGAAAAATAAGCCGGATATCCTTGTTCAGGATACCCGGCATGGAATACTTTTATCTCTATCCTGTTTATTGGTTCCAGTTCTCAATGCAGGCTTTGACAACCTTAAGAAACTTGTCCCGGACTCTATTGGCTGTATCCATTACTTCCTGGTGGTGTAAAGGCTGGTCAAGTATACCGGCAGCCATATTGCTTATGCAGGATATGCCCAGAACCCTCATCCCGCTGTGTGCAGCTACAATCACTTCAGGTACGGTTGACATGCCGACAGCATCAGCTCCCATGACTGCCAGCGCTCTGATTTCGGCGGGAGTTTCATAAGTAGGCCCGGACATAAAGGCGTAAACTCCTTCCTTGAGCTCCATTCCTGCCTTCTTTGATATGTTTTTAGCCATATCCCTAAGCTCTCTGGTATATGCATCCGACATATCGGGAAATCTTACTCCCATTTCATCTATATTTCTCCCCCTCAGAGGAGTATCGCTGAAAAATTTGATGTGGTCCTTTATTATCATAAGGTCTCCAGGTTCAAAGCTTTTATTGATACCCCCTGCTGCATTTGTTACAAGAATATCATTAACCCCCAAGAGTTTCATTACTCTGATTGGGAAGCTTACCTCTCTCATATTATAACCTTCGTAATAATGGAATCTACCTTTCATACAAATTACATATTTGCCCATAAGCCTTCCTGCTATCAGTTCACCTGCATGTCCTTCAACTGTTGATACCGGGAAATTGGGTATATCTGAGTATTTTATTACAACCGATTCCTCAAGTTCATCAGCCAGCACTCCCAGCCCTGAACCAAGGATTATCCCTATTGACGGTCTACCGGTTAACCGGCCTTGTATGTATTGAGCACTTTCCCTGGCCTTTTCAAAAATATTTTCCATTGATATCCCTCCTAAAATTCTTCTTTTCTATTATTTAATTCAGAAATTAATTCATCCAGTTCCTTCATCTTGCTGCCGAAATTCTCCCAGTCAAAGTCATCGGAGGACATCTTTAATTCCTCATATGTCCGCAGCAGGGCTTCTATCAATTCACGGTTCCCACTAATCTCCGGCAGTGAATGCTGGGTTTCTTGTGAAACTATTTGAAGTTTTTTTATGGCCTTTGTCAGATTTTCCTCCATCACTATACGTCCCTCGCAGCCTACAATTATCCGTTTCAACTGTGGGGTGGGTGAACTGCTCTCATTCCATACATATACAGGCTTAATATACAGCAGTGTTCTGTCCTTCTCATCTTCCAGAGGAACCACTAGCATATTGCCCTGGATGATGCTTGAACCATTCTGCCGCCAGAGATTGAAGGTCTTTGCAATATCCTGGTTCTTATCTATGCCCAGTTCAAACTGCACTGGACTGTAAGCATACCTGTTTGACGGGAACCGGTAAAGGACAAGCTTCCCGAAGGTATCCTGCCCTGCTGTCAGTATACCCGCTATATGTGAACCGTCCTCGGAAACGAACGGCAAGGTAAGCACCAGTTCAGGCTCCTCTGCCCCCGGCACCTTCATATAAACGTAGTAGGGCTTCATATATGTCTTCTTGCTCTTGTCCTGATAGGTTGGAATATCCCACAAATCTTTACCGTTAAAGAACCTTGCCTCATCTGACGCATGATATCTCTTCAGTATTTCAGCCTGTATTTCCATCAGACGTTTGGGATACTTTATATGCTTGGCTATATCTTTAGGAATGGTCCCTACCTCAAAAAGGCCGGGATATATTCTCTTATATGTCATTATAATGGGGTCCTGAGTATCCACTATGTAGAATTTCATAGTCCCGTCATATGCATCAACAGTAACCTTTACCGAATTTCTTATGTAGTTAAGCTTTTCTCTTTCCTTCAGAATGGTTGGCTGTGAATATGGAAAATTAATTGAGTGGGTATATGCGTCCACTACCCATAACAACCTACCGTTATTTATTATCAGGTAAGCGTCCTCTTCCTCAACGTTGAGAAAGGGTGCAGCCAATTGAACCCTGTCCGTAACCTGTCTGTTAATCAACACTTTGCTTTCAGAATTGATTCCACCGGAGAACAGCATCCCCGGGTCTCCAAGCTTTAATGCCATCACTATTCTGTTCAGGGGTGTAAGCTTGATACCCGCGGTTCCATCATAACGGTTTTTCTTATATGCGTCCCCTTCCGGATAATTCATTTCATCCTCACCGGCAATATTTACAATAACGTGTTCTTCTGTCATTTTTCCAAAGTATATTTCCGGTCTGGTTATATTCAATTCTTCTGTTTGGGGCACAACAGGTATATCCTTGATTGTAAACTGTGGATATCCTTCAGGAGTCACGGCAGTTACGGGAGTCATTACCGCACCATAACCATGTGTATATCTGAACCTGACATTCTCATATGACTTTTCATCAAGGTTTTTCTGGTCAAGTTCGCGGGGCGAAAGATATGCAACCAGCGGCTTACCTTTTACATTATATCTGACAATATCAGCATCCCCGAAGCTGTAGTAACTTCTGAAGCTCTGAAACTTATTCTGTGCATCAAGGGTAGTAGTATAATCCAGTATTCTGATATTATTAATTAATCCTCTGTTATTATCAATAACCTGCTCAGTCAATGAACCGGATATTCCCATGTCTCTCACCTGAAGCTTGTCTGAAAGATTATACGCAAGCCTGGTAAGCTCAATATTGTGGTTTATATAGCTTTTTTCCTTGGACACTTCATTGGGAAGAACCCAAATCAGGTCAACAGCAGCTGCAGTTAATAATCCCAGTACCCAGAACGCAGGATACATCAGTATTGTAATAACAGCCCTCTTGTATCTGCTTCTTAGCAAAAACACAATTGTAAAGAAAACAACAATTGCAAGAACAAATGGCGCAGCACTGCAGATATTAAGCCACACCTTGACCTCAGTATAGTCTGCCCCAAAGAACCTTCCATTCCTTGAAAACAGGATACTTTCTGCCACCAGACTGAATGATGCAATTTTAGCTAGAAAGAATAGTGCAACATTCAGAATGATATGTGAAACCACGCCGTTCTTCTTCAGTGATTTGATTTCAATTGCATTAAATACTGCCCCGAAGGTAATTACATAATACGCAATAGAATAGATAGTTACTATAAGTAGAATTCCCGATATGTAGCTGCTGAGGCCAAGCAGAAACGGACGTTGAAACATATAGTATCCGAAATTCTTACCGAATATTGGGTCTGCATTAAAGCTGTTGTTGAACATCTCTGCATTCAGATACACCAAAGCATCCTGATAAATGAAGTCTTTGGTTATTATTGCACCAACAAATGCGACAATAAATGCAGGCAGGAGATTGGGAAGCTTTCTGGGCTCCATGTTTTCTTCAGCATAAAACCGCTTTAGTCTTCTAAAAATAATGAGGTTTGTAATCAGAATCAATACAAATATTACGCAGAAACTACCAAGCATGGCAGCAAGACTTGCATATGTATTAGTCAGCAGAACCTCAGAGAATTTGCTTCCCAGCTCCTCATACTGCAGCAGTTCAAACTTGAAATCTACAGCTGAGGATAGAACAGTAATAAGAACCAAAACAACTGAAATAATAATTGCTTTTATTCTTAACTTTTCCTTGGTCTGACGCCTTAAATAGTCAAATAACAATGTTTTCCCCCCAAAAGTATTCTTGCTTATACACAAAACTATTTATATTATATGTTCCATATAACCCTACTTTTCGAAAAGTGCCTTTACAAAGCTGGCTGCGTCAAATGCCTGAAGGTCGTCAACCTTTTCGCCCACACCAACATACTTTACCGGTAACCCAAGTGTTGACCTTATTGCTGCTACAATTCCACCTTTGGCAGTACCGTCCAGCTTGGTCAGAATAATGCCTGTCACATCTACCGCTTCAGTAAACTGTTTTGCCTGAATTATGGCGTTCTGGCCTGTTGTTGCATCCAATACAAGAAGAACTTCACAATCCGCTTCCGGCAGCTCCCTTTTTACCACTCTGTAGATTTTCTTAAGTTCTTCCATTAGGTTTTTTTTGGTATGCAGTCTCCCTGCAGTATCGCATATAATGACGTCCGTATTCCTGGCTTTCGCAGCTTGAATGGCATCGAATACTACTGCAGCCGCATCCGAGCCTTCCTGATGCTTGACTACTTCTGCCTCTGCTCTACTGCCCCATACCTCAAGCTGTTCGATAGCTGCAGCTCTGAATGTATCTGCTGCTGCAACCAGGACTTTCTTCCCTTTCTGCTTCAAATCTGCAGCAATTTTCCCAATTGAAGTTGTTTTTCCAACCCCGTTTACACCAATAACTACAATAACAGACGGCTTAGTATCCAGTTTCAGGCCTTGCCCAGACCCCGAAAAAATTTCTTCAATCTCCTCTGCCAGGAGGCTCTTTATACTTAATGCATCGGTTATCCTTCTCTGCTTTACCTTGTCACGCAAGCCGCATACAATCCTGTCGGTAGTTTCAACGCCTATATCAGCAGTAATCAGTATTTCTTCCAGTTCTTCAAAAAGTTCTTCATCTATCTTAACGAACGAGGATAAAACCTGGTCAATTCTTCCGGTAATAGACTTTCTGGTTTTACCCAGACCTTCCTTTAGTCTCTCAAAAAAACTCAATCGTGTCACCCTTCCTCAATTTCCTTACTCTCAACAGCAGAAATGTTTATCTCGAGTTTACCCTTTCCTTCCCCCAGCTCCAGGGGTATGCATATTATAGGATACTTGTTGGATATCATTATTTTTTCTCCAGTCAGTATTGTAGGTGTGGTAATGAACATCTTCATGCCCTTCTTGTAAAACAAACTGCTGGCATTCCCAACAATCATGTTTGCCAGTTCGGCAATTGCACTCATTTTAAGGTCACTATTAAGACGACTATTGGCATCTCCGGCATACATCTCTTTTACTACCGTGTCCATTGTATTGTTACTGAGGGTTAGTATAACCTGACCAATCAGTACACCCGTTATACCTATTACAATAATAACTTCGTCCCCACTGAACGAGTTTCCCCTTAGATATACTTTATCAAGCTTCGATTCCAGGCCCGCAATATCCCGTATTACTCCCTGGCTGGCTTCGATAAATGGATTAAGATAATTCACATTCACAGCAGCAACCTCCTTCTTCATCTCAAGTAATAATTGATACTACAGTTCAGATACATATGTAGTCTAATTATCCGGCCTAGCAGCTTTAAATGGTTCATTGGCTTCTGATAGAAGGTTGGCCTGCCTCGGGACAGGCTACGGCAAATATTATATATTAATCTGCTCTCAAAGTAAATTGTACTGTCCAAAAACTGTTTCCTTTTTTTACTATTTGCGTCTCTTTTTTAGCTCAACTACCATTTCAGGCCCCAGTGCCATATTTCCTCTCCCAGTACCTATATCTACATCAGGCTTGTTGGTCCCATGAAAATCCGTGCCCCCGGTAACAGCCAATCCATGCCTGACTGCCAGTCTCAGGTACTTTCCTGTTTCATCCTGGGTATTCATACTATAATAAGCTTCAATACCTTCGAGTCCTTCATCCTTCAGTTTGGAGAGTAAGGCATCCAGTTTCCTCATTTCCATATTCAAGTACCTGGGGTGTGCTAATACCGGTACCCCCCCTGCCTGTATTATGAGTTCAATACCTTCCCGTGGTCCCATCTTTTCCCTATCGACATAGGCTGTCTTCCCCTTGCCCAAATATTTTTCAAAGCAGGAATCCAGTGCTCTGGCGTAACCCTTTTGTACCATAACCATTCCAATATGCGGCCTTCCTATTGTTTCCCCTTTTGCAGCTTCCATGACCTCGTCCCACGAGATATTCACACCACAGTCATTCAACTTTCTAATAATCTTCCTGTTCCTTTCCTCCCTCTTTGCCCTTAATTCAACCATCTTATCCTTTAGTTCCTGCGTGTCCTTTATGAAATAACCCAGTATATGCATCTCACCTTCATACTCAACACTTACTTCTATTCCGGGAATAACTTCCACCCCTAAAAGGTCTCCAGCTTTTTGGGCCTCACTGATTCCCGCAGTAGTATCATGGTCGGTAATCCCTACCACAGCAACTCCTTTTTTATGTGCATAATGAACAAGCTCTTCCGGACTCATAGTTCCGTCTGAAGCTGTCGTATGAACATGAAGGTCAACCAAGTTTCTCATAATTTTCACCTTTATACACAACTGGTTCCTGCAAGGTAACCGGTTGAAAAAGCAATCTGAAGATTGAAACCGCCAGTATATGCATCCACATCGATTACTTCACCTGCAAAATAAAGACCCCTGATCAGCTTGGATTCCATAGTCGAGGGGTTTATCTCGGCTGTATGCACACCTCCTGCTGTTACAATGGCCTCTTCTATAGGCCTGAATCCCTTTATTGTAACTTCAAGGTTCTTTAGCAGCTGAACAAGCCTGCTTCTCTCAGCCCTGGTGACCTGGTTGACTGCCTTGTCGCTTTCTATACCTGATAGTTTGACTATCACCGGAATAAGCTTTGAGGGCAGAAGGTCTGTCAGTGCATTTTTAAACTGCTTATTGGAGAACTTTGAAAAATCCCTTTGAATTCTTTCGTCCAGCTTCTCAGATGGAAGTGCAGGTTTTAAATCAATAATCAGCTTGACCTGCTGGTTGGCTGCCTTCTGGCCCTTTGCAGGGTAGAATACCTCCAGCAAGTGTCTGCTTGAACTGATAACTATGGGCCCTGATACTCCAAAGTGGGTAAATAGCATTTCCCCAAAGTCCTGATATAATGTCTTTTTTTCGTTATATACGACCTTGATAGCAACATTCCTAAGCGACAAACCCTGGAGCTCTTTTACCCATTTCTCACGGGTCTCAAGCGGCACAAGTGAAGGTCTGGGTTCAACTATTGTGTGTCCGAGCGCTTTTGCAGCCCTGTATCCATCTCCGGTTGAACCGGTTAATGGGTAACTCATTCCTCCTGTTGAAAGAATAAGTGCATCGCAAATATACTTGTTCCCATCTTTCAACCTTATCCCTCTGACCTGGCCATTTTCTTCTAATATTTTATCCATCTCAGAATTGCATAAGATTCTGACACCGCTTTTCTCAGCATATCTTACCAGAGCATCTACAATCTCAACTGCCCGGTCGGATTCCGGAAAAACCCTTCCACCGCGTTCAACCTTGGTTTTCACTCCCAGCTGGCTAAAAAAATCAACCAGCTGATTATTGGTAAAGCTATAAAACGCACTATACAAAAATTCCCCATTTCCGGGGGCGTTCTCAATGAACTCTTGTATATCAACCTGATTCGTAAGGTTGCACCTTCCCTTTCCTGTAATCATTAGCTTGCGGGCCGGTCTTTCTCTCTTTTCGATGACGGTTACATCCGCTCCCTTGCCGGCTGCCTGGATAGATGCAAACAGACCTGCCGGTCCTGCACCAACCACAATAACCTTCTTCTTCACACAGACACTCTCCCAAATTTAATTCTCTGCTATCTTAGTTCTCAAATTCATATATTGTTATACTCATATTTTCTTCCTTCTTGGATAATCCAAAAATTACACCCTTTGACTTCAAGTTCTTGTTCAGAAAATCTACCAGTCGATACAACTCCCCATTCTTTTCAAGTTCGATTACTGCTTTTACCTCCAGCCCTTCCTGCTCTCCCACCATTTTCCCTCCCTGCATTTTAACCAATTTTATTTGGAACAATTCATCAGCAGTTCCCTGTTGATTAATTCCTGTACTGCCATAAGTATACTCAGTTTTGCATGAGCATAGGTCAAGCCTCCCTGTATATATACAGTATATGGAGACTTAACAGGAGCATCTGCGCTCATCTCAATTGACGCGCCCTGAATAAAAGTCCCTGCAGCCATAATCACCTCGCTGTTGTAGCCCGGCATTACCCATGGCTGGGGTAAGACATGTGAGTCAACCGCAGCACCTTTCTGTATGCCCTGACAGAAAGCCAGCAGAGCTTCTCTGCTGCCTAGTTCCACAGCCTGGATTATGTCTGACCTGGGTTGTCCCGGCTGTGGAGACACTTTGAATCCCAGCTCCTTTAGCAGACCGGCACAGAATTCTGCACCCTTCAGACTTTGTGCAACAATATGTGGAGCGAAAAATAGTCCTGTAAGAATACTTCTGTTTACCCCGAGTGTGGCTCCACATTCCTTACCGATTCCGGGCGAGGTCAACCTGTACGAAGCAAGCCGTATAAGTTCACTTCTGCCTGCGATATAAGCACCTGTAGGTGCCAGACCACCTCCGGGGTTTTTTATAAGGGACCCTGCTGCCAGGTCCGCCCCTACCTGACCGGGCTCTTGCTTTTCAACAAACTCACCGTAACAGTTGTCAACAATACAAATAATCCCGCTGTCGTTGTCCTTAACAACTCTTATTAGTTCACCTATATCATCTACACTTAGTGATGGTCTCCATCCATACCCCTTTGAGCGCTGAATATATACGGCTTTTATACTGTCTTTCCGGACTGCTTCCCTTACTGCCTGGAAGTCGGGTCTTCCACTATCAAGCAGGGGTACTTCCCGGTATTTAATACCAAAATCAGAAAGTGAACCCTGTCCTGAACCTGAAATACCTATTGCTTCTTCGAGAGTGTCATAGGGTTTTCCTGTAACAGCCAGAAGCGTATCACCCGGTCTCAGCACCGACCAAAGAACAACATTAAGCGCATGGGTTCCTGAGACAAACTGGGTTCTCACAAGTGCATCTTCAGCACCAAAAATCTGGGCATAGATTGAATCTATGGCATCCCTACCACTGTCCCCATAGCCATACCCTGTGGTCCCGTGAAAGTATGCTTCGCTAACCTTATGGTCCTGCATGGCTTTTACTACTTTTATCTGGTTATACTCAGCTGTTTGCTCAAATTCCTGGAATTTCTCACCAATATTCTGCTCAACTTTTTGTGCAAGATTGAGCAGAGAAGAATCTATATTAAACAACTCGTAAGACATAATATTCAAATATCTCCTGCTCTGCTTATTGATTTTGACGCATTACTCAAACATTATACTGATATTGATGTCACCAAATTCGGTCTCCATAACCCCTTTGAATGGATTTGAATTGTAGGCAAGAATAGACATGGAAGAACCTCTGAAAAGCACCGGGGGAGTCAGCCGGAGATTTAAATTCCTCTCAGTATTATTAATTACCTTTAAGGCATTACCACATATTATATTTGCCAGTTCCTGTATTGAATAGCCAATGAATGCATCGTTTTTATTCGAGTAGGTCTCCCTGTTAACCCTTTCTGCGAGCTTCCATGCAGTTTCAACACTTACATTCAACAATAATCCTCCGGATATCTTTCCATTAAAACCTACAACTACAGAGTACCCTCCCATTTCGAACGAGCTGTCATTATCACTTGAGAATTTAACCTGACCCTCAATCTCCAGCATAAAATTCATAACATCCTCAAGTGCTCTGAAGAACGGGGAGATAATATTGCTTATTTCTTTTCTCTTCTGCACCCCTTCACACATGGTCTGAAGGTCTCTATTCTCTGCACAAGCGCCAAGAACTTCAATCATTTTATCCTTTTCAAAGGGCTTATCGATAAAATATTTTACCCCCAGCTGGTCTGCTTTTTGATTTATATTCTTGTCAATTGCCGAACCCATGAAAATAACATTGGCTTCGGGATTAATTTCTTTTATAAGTTTTGTTGCCTCTATGCCATCAACCACCGGCATATTAATGTCCATGATTGTAATATCAGGACTAAGCTGTCTGTACTTGTCCACAGCCTCCTTCCCATCCGCTGCCACACCACAGACATCATAACCTTCCTGACTAATAATTTTTGCAATAAACTTGTGAATAAGCAGGGAATCGTCAACTACCAGAACCCTGATAGATTTGCTGCCGGTATTATTATCGTTCATATTACCCTCCCCTTATCAGTATTATCTAAGTTTATATAAACCTCACTATGCCATATGGAAAACCACTGTTAGGGAAGCTTCGATAAGTACATATCCCCTGGATTATAATAGTTTCCCACAAAATAATTTTACACTATTGCGTTGTATTTGTGTATCAAAAATAGTAAAATGTAAAAAAATATTTAGGTGGAAAGGTTACCTATGAAGATATCAGATATTTACACACGTAAGACTCCTCTTGTTTCGTTTGAAATATTTCCTCCAAAACCGGACATGCCTTTAGACACTCTTCTGAAAACGGTTAGTGAATTAAAGAATCTTGAGCCTGATTTTATCAGTGTTACTTATGGAGCAGGTGGAGGGAACAGGTCCAGAACCATTGAGATTTCATCTGAAATAAAAAACTCAATAGGCCTTGAGGTGCTTACACATCTAACTTCGGTTGCTGCAGTGGAAGATGAAATTGATACCATTATCCGCTCTCTGGAAAACAAGAATATTGAAAACATCCTTGCATTGCGCGGTGACTTGCCTAGTGACATTCCCGATTTCAATTTTAACAATCAGTCCTTTAAATATGCAAGTGATTTAGTGGCTTATATCAGACAGAGGTATGACCATTTCTGTATTGGAGCAGCCTGCTATCCGGAAGTACATCTTGAGTCTCCCGGGAAAGAAGAAGATATGCAAAATTTGAAGCGCAAGGTTGACTGCGGCGTTGATTTTCTTATAACACAGCTGTTCTTTGACAACAGCATTTTCTACTCATTCCTTGAAGATGTGAGAAATATAGGAATCCACTGCCCCATTTCAGCTGGAATCATGCCTGTATTCAATACCAAGCTTATAAAAAAAATTACGCAGACATGCGGCGCATCCATACCCCAGAAGCTGGCGAAAATATTAAACAGATATGAAAATAGTCCTGATGACATATTGAAAGCAGGAGTTGATTATGCAGAGAATCAGATTGCCGACCTGCTCGACCATAATGTAGACGGAATTCACCTGTGTACAATGAACAGGTCTGACCAGACCAGGAAAATAATCAACAGCCTGGGTATTATATAATTATTGTCTTCTCAGTCCAAGAGCCTTGGCAGTCCCTGCATCCTGTAACTCATCAATGTTGTGAACCATCCAGCCTATAGTGTATCTTTTTAATATTGTTCTAATCGTTTTTAACCATACCTTGTTCTTTGTATCAAGTATTACTCCCACAACAGGCACTTTCATCCTGTTTGACCTTTTGTATATTCTCTTTATCAGCTTTCTAATCTGCCGTTCTTCAATTTCTTCTTCCCTTACATTAAATCTGTATATCATGTTTTTATGCCTGGTCTCGGGCATCTCAAGCAGGTCCTCTTTTTCCATACTTCCGAGTATTATTGTATGTTTGGGACATACTTTCCTTATTTCTCCTATCACACTGTCTGCCCAGCTTTGACTGTACGGCACTTCTATAAACAGCCTTCCTGGCTTTATTTCTTTGAGTTTTTCTATGACTTCATTAATCCTTTCTTTCGAATCTATCCTTAATACTATCGATATCTTTTCTTTGATTATTTTATCTACTGCTTGGGCTATGCTGCCAATCTTATCTTCTATCGTGTTGATTGTACCGTCTTTAGTTATTTCCCTCATGTCTATATCTGCCTGTATAAATGTTAGCTTTGCTTTTTTTATGTTCCTGATTTGGTGCTGTGTCATTTGGAGCAGGTTTTCTGCTGAGTTTATCCTGACTCCTCTTTTTAGTCTGCTCACCCTGCGGTAGTTCGTATATATCTTCTTTCTGAACCTTATTATCCTTCTTATCCACACTACTACTGCCCTGGATATATTGGCCAGCTTGAACGCCTCTGTACCCGTTATTGCCGCTACCGTGCTTCCTACCGTTGCACTTCCTGCTGCACTTCCTGCTGCCGCGGCTGCTGTCCCTGCTGCTGCTGTTCCTGCGGCTGCTGCAGCTGCTCCTGCTCCCATTGCTCCCGCTGCTGCGGCCCCTGCTGCTACTGCCCCTACTGCAACTGTCCCTACCACTGCTGCTGTTGCTACGTGCTTGGCCGTTATTTTGTTTTCATCTTCCTCTTGCTTCCTGGTGGTATTTTCATTCTCCTTCTTTTCTACATTTGTCTTATTGGTCTGTTCTTTTTTTTCTTCGGCTTCCTGGGTTAAGGCTTTATTGGTTTTAGGCTTTATTCTGTCTCTTTCTCCCTCCTGTGATGCCCTTTGTATTTGTGTTTTGCTGCTTTGCGGGGTTGTGTGTGTTGTTGTGCCGCCTAAGCTTCCACCATATGATACCTGACTTCCTGATGGCGTCCCTATGTCCCCGTTGGTTTCAGGCGGGTTTGGCTGTTCTTTCGGTTCTTCTTTTTCGGGTTCTTGGGGTGGTATTTCTTCTTCGGGCTGTTCCTGTTTGAATGTGTATTTCTGCATCAGTAATTCTCCCTTGTTTCCAAGAGAGTCATAAGATACTGCTTTTAGGGTTATGGTTTTCCCTTCTTTTTTCTCTATTGTTATGGCTCCTTTGTAGAGCTTCTTTGTTCTGTCAGGTTCTGTCCCATCTGTTGTATAATATGTCTCTGCTGCGTCTCCTGCAGGCGTCAGGGTTATGTTTATGGTTTGGTTGTATTCTCCTCCCTCTGGTACGGCTTTGGGTTTATCAGGACCTTTCTTGTCGAAGGTATAAATCTCTGTCATACTCATACTTTCGTTTCCAGCTGCATCATATGATACTGCTTTCAGGGTTATGGTTTGTCCGTCCCCACCGTCTATTGTTATAGGTGAGGTGTACCTGGTCTTTGTCGCTCCAGGCTCTGTTTCGTCAAGTGTATAGTATGTGCTTACTGCATCTGGTGCTGTGGTCAGTATAACTGCCTGGGCCTTGTTATATATACCTCCTTTGGGCTCTGCTTTTGGAGCTGATGGAGGGGTTGTGTCTTTTGGAGCCGGCTGTTCATATGCTATTGTATCACTGTATACTGTGCTTTCTCTTCCCAGTGTGTCCCTGAATTTAATATATACTGTCTTTGTACCGCTTCCTTGTGTGAGTGTCCAGTCTTTTGTTGTAGCATATGCTTCCCACAGAGCTCCGCTGAAGTCAGGGTTATTGGATATTATCATCTGCCCTACCCCGTTTGAGTCATAGGAGTATACGCTTAGGGTTACTGTGGTGGTTGTGGTGGTTGCTTCTCCATTGTTTATTGTTATTGTTCCTGTGGGCAGTGCAGTATCGAGTATTATGCTGTCGGAGTAGGTTTCTCCTACGTTTCCGAGTTCATCCATGTATTTTATGTATACGGTTTTTATTCCGTCTCCTGCTCCAAGCATCCATGCTTTTGTCTGGCTGTATGCTTCCCATACTGCTCCTGTGAAGTCAGGTGTGTTGGACAGCATCATCTGCACTTTCTGGTTTCCAATTTCCCCGTATATGCTTTCATATACGCTTATGTCTACGCTTTGTTCCTTGTAGGCGTATATGCTTAAGGTTACGGTTATGTCCTGTGTCCAGGATGCTCCGCTGTTTATTGCTATTGTTCCCTGTGGGTCTGAGGTATCCAGTATTATGCTGTCTGAGTATACTGAACTTTCGTTACCGAGATTGTCCTTGAATTTTATGTATACTCTCTTTGTTCCATCTCCTTCTTCAAGAGTCCATGCCTTTGTTTCTGCATATGCTTCCCATACAGCTCCGGTAAAGTCGGGGTAGTTGGAGAGCATCATCTGATCTACCCCGCTTATGTCTGATGCGTATACTGTCAATGATATGGACGTATTGTCAGTTACATTATTATTGTCGTTTATTTTAATAGTCCCTGCTGGGCCTGATTTGTCAAAGGTATATATTGCTGTCAATACGGTTCCTTTATTGTTATATACATCGTAGGATACTGCCTCTAGTGTAATGGTTTGACCATCTGAACCATCAACTGTAACTGGACCTACGTATATTGAACTTGAATTGTCAGGCTCTGTTCCGTCTAAGGTATAATAGGTATATGCAGCGTCACCTGCTGGAGTAAGAGTTACACTCTGTGATGCATTATAGGTTCCTGCTGCAGGAGAAGCTGTAGGTACTATAGGGCCAGTCTTGTTAAATGTCACTGATGATGTGTCGGTTGTGCTGGTTACAGGAGTTCCGGCATTTCCTGCAGTATCTGAGAATGCAATACTGAATGCCACAGTACCTTCGGTGTCACCTGATGCCATCACATATGTAGCAGTCCAGGTTGAACCAGAGCCTGATACTGTGGCTGAGTTTCCAGCTATGGTTACTACAGGTTCCTGAATACTCTCACTTGCTGTTATAGTGATTGTTATGGTGTCTCCTACCTTTGACTTTGTTGGGTCAGTATTATCCGATGCTATTGTAACGATATCCAGTGTTGGAATAAATGATTTAAGAAATGGATATTCATTATTAATACCTGCATCAATTCCCCATGTGCTTGTAAAATCCCAACCACTGTAAGTTGTCTGATTCTTCATCTCTGATGTCGTTAGCCCTTGTCCACCCGCAGATATGATTTGATTAGTAGCTTCAATATCCCAATAAGAGTCATCTACAGAATGATAAACAGCTCCGTCATAGTACCCTATTAGTCCACCAACTTGACTATTTCCACTAACAGCTCCTGCTGCATAAGTATAGTATACATTCGAGCTTAGGCGGCCAGACAGACCTCCAACGTATGCATTTCCACTCACATTGCTCATTGAGAAACTGTTGCCAATCCAATCGCTGCTCTGACGTCCAATTAAGCCTCCAACATAGTTATGACCACTGACATTTCCCATGGTATAGCACAAATCAGTTCCACTAGTAGCATATCCGATTAAACCTCCGACATAGTCATTACCGCTAATACTTCCTGTGACTCCTACATAACTTACAAAAGTATCAGGTACATAACCCGCTAGCCCTCCTACGTAGTTATTTCCTGTTATGTCTACATCTACTAATTCTAGAGACTCAACGACCATATAATCTGATAATACTCTAAATAATCCTACATAATTCTCTGTAGGTCTATTAATATAAAGATTTGTTATTATATGCATATCGCCGTAAAAGCAGCCTCTAAAGGTTCCCCCTATTGGTTCAAACCCTTTGCCATCATTCCAGAATCTTGTTTCACTTGCATCAATATCATTACCCAATACATAGCAATTATCTAGGCCATATAAAGGTATTGCCTGCAATTCATGTACATTTGTTATAATATAAGGATCGTTCCATGTACCACTTCCTTCAAGTGGAGCTACAAAGGTATATGTTTGAGTAAGAACAGTACCTTTATTGCCTAGTGCATCGTAGGATACAGCTTTAAGGGTTACTGTAGTACCGTTTGTACCATCTATATATATAGCTCCAGTATAAGCAGTGTCAGTGTTATCAGGTTCTGTACCATCGAGTGTATAGTAGGTATTTGCAGCATCACCTACTGGGGTTAATGTTACGTTTTGGGCTGCGCTGTAAGTTCCACCTGCAGGAGAAGTTGTAGGTGCATCAGGACCTGTTTTATCAAACGTCACTGAGGATGCATCGGTTGTACTTGATACGCCTGCACCTGGATTTCCTACAGTATCTGAGAATGATATACTAAATGCCACAGTACCTTCGGTATCTCCTGCTGCCATCATATACGTGGCAGTCCAGGATGAACCCGAGCCTGATACTGAGGCAGGGTTTCCGGCTATGGTTACTACAGGTTCCTGTATATCTTCATTAGCTGTTATACTGAGTGTTACCGTGTCGCCAATCTTTGCCATTGCCGGGTCTGCATTATCAGACGCTATTGTTACAGTATCCAGTGTAGGTGCGGCACTGCTTATTACTATGTCCCTGTTTGCACCCAGCGAACCTGCCGTGCCTGGAGATGGAAGCGTAAGAACTGTATCCTTTCCTGACATATCGGTTATTCTACCGCCATTCAACTCGAGTGAGTCAGTACCGACATAGTCAAGGTCGGGTGAAGTATCTCCAGGCCGGACAGTATAGTCAAATAACAGGAAGTTAGACCCGTCTCCCCATACATATTCGGCATATCGGTCTGTGTTTCCGGCTTCAAGGAGAAGCCTTGGTGTACCGGTTACATTCACAATATCATTGAATACTACGTATACGGCTATGGTGTTACCCGGACTATACGCTCCATTGGGTTTGGGTGACGAGACCCTTGTTACCGTAGATGGTGGCTTAGTGTTAAAATATCCATTCATAACCGGCAGTAAAGAGCTGCTGGTAAACTTTAATGAAAGATTTTGATATTCGTTGCCTCCCCATGCGCATGCAGTTTGATTTTCCCATACAGCCAGTGAGTATTCTCCTCCTGCATCTATCGAAGCTACATCCGTGAGTACCGCTACCTGCCCAGGCGTGTGTCTATTTATGATTGTACTGTCTCCTAACTGGCCGTAATAGTTGTCTCCCCACGACCATAAAGTCCCATCACTTTTTAACGCCAGTGAATGCTTGTATCCTCCGCATATTGAAACTATATCTTCAAGCCCTGAGACCTGCACAGGAGTGTTTCTATTTATAGTTGTTCCATCGCCTAAATGTCCGTAATAATTATCTCCCCAAGCCCAGGCAGTCCCATTTGCCTTTAATGCCAGCGAATGGCCTTCACCGGCTGCCACATAAACAACATCTGTAAGTCCACCTGCTTGTACAGGTGTATACCTGTCTATACTGCTGCCGTCTCCTAACTGGCTCTTATAGTTATTGCCCCAGCCCCATACTGTTCCATTAGATTTTAATATGAGTGAATGATAACGTCCTGCAGCTGCTCCAACTGCATCCGTAAGTCCTGTAACCTTAAGAGGTACAGAACTATTTGTGGTTGTACCGTTTCCTAACTGGCCGTAATAGTTATATACCCAAGTCCACACAGTTCCATCATTCTTTACTGCCAGCGAGTGGTTTCCTCCTGCTGCCACTGCAGCTATATCTGTTAGTCCTGATACTTGCACAGGTACAGAATTATTCGTTGTTGTGCCGTCTCCAAGCTGGCCAGAATAATTATAGCCCCATGCCCATACCGTTCCATCTGCTTTTAATGCCAGGGAATGGCTGCCTCCTGCTGCCACTGCAATTGCATCTGTTAGTCCTGATACCTGAACGGGTACACTACTATCTATGTTTGTACCATTTCCCAATTCACCGCCGTTATTGTCTCCCCACGCCCATACCGTTCCGTTTGACCTTATTCCCAGCGAATGGTTGTCTCCTGCTGATATTGACACAAGTTCGGTAAGACCTGTAACCTGTACAGGGTTTGGGTTGTATAAAATACTGCCATCTCCCAATCTTCCTAGGGTATTTCTCCCCCAAGCCAATATTGTTCCATCAGACTTTACAACTTCAGAAAAATATTGCCCTGCAGCTGCTCCCACTGCATGTGTAATCCCAGATACTTGGACTGGGGTATGCCTATCAGCAACAGTCCCATCACCCAATTCACCAGTATTGTTTTCGCCCCAGGCCCATAGGGTTCCGTCAGACCTTATTGCAAGCGAGTGTCTTAGTCCTGTCACTACTGTGCTCATATTACCGAGTCCCGATACCTGCACAGCACTATTACTATTTGTAGTTGTACCGTTTCCCAGCTGACCATTACTATTTGCACCCCATGCCCATACTGTCCCATCTGCCTTTAACGCCAGTGAATGGCTTGAGCCATGTGCAGCTGCAATAGCTGTAACATCTGTCAATACAGTCACCTGTACCGGTGTATGACTGTCTGTATTTGTGCCGTCTCCAAGCTGGCCAGAATAATTATAGCCCCATGCCCAGACTGTTCCATTCGACTTTAAAGCCAGTGAGTGATATGCCCCTGCCGATATTGCAACTACGTCACTAAGCCCGGACACCTGTACCGGGCTATTTCTTTTTGTTGTACTGTCGTCACCAAGCTGACCCCTATCGTTTTCTCCCCAAGCCCATACGGTTCCATCTGCCTTTAAAGCCAGCGAATGCCATGACCCGGAAGCCACCGCAATCACTCCCGTGAGTCCAGACACCTGTACCGGCGTATGACTGTCTGTATTTGTGCCATCTCCAAGCTGGCCAGAAAAATTTCTGCCCCAGGCCCAGACAGTTCCATCTGATTTTAATCCGATTGAATGGCTGTTTCCTCCTGCTCCAGCAGACATACCGGTAAGACCTGTGACCTGAACAGGGTTATACTTGTGCTCAGTCGTTCCGTCTCCCAACTGCCCGTAGTAATTATATCCCCATGACCACAGTGTTCCATCATCCTTTATTGCTATTGAATGACCGTTTCCCGCTGCCAATATAGTTCTTCCTGCTGCGTCCGCCGGTGAACCGAGTACCTGTACAGGTGTATTTCTGTTTGTTGTTGTTCCGTCACCAAGTTGGGCTATAGTATTTCTTCCTGATGACCAGAGTGTTCCATCTTGTTTTAAAATCAAGGAATGATTCCCCCCCCCAGAAATGTCTGAGGCACTACTGATTAATAAGATATTTGTTGGTGAGACTTCATCCAAATTAGTTCCAAGTCCAAGCTGGCCATAGATATTTCGTCCCCATGTCCAGACCATGCCGTCTGATTTAATTACCATAGAATGGCGGGCACCGGCATTAACAACCTTTACTCCTGTAAATCCTGAAATTTGTTGAGGTGTTGACCTGTCATCATATGTTCCATCACCAAGCTGACCATTGTAGTTCCATCCCCATGTCCAGACTGTTCCATCCGATTCTACGGCCATTGTATGCCCTTCTCCTCCTGAAATTCCTACTATGTTGGTAATTGTCGGAACTATTACAGGTGTATGCCTGTCGGTAGTTGTTCCATCCCCTAATTGGGCATGGAAATTTCTTCCTCATGCCCATACTGTCCCATTGGATTCTATGGCTAATGAATGGTAATCTCCGGCTGCAACACCAGATATATTTCCAAGTCCAGTTATCTCTACAGGAGCGGCACTTCCGGTTGTAGTCCCATTTCCCAGTTGTCCATATGAATTTGCCCCCCATGCCCATACCGTCCCATCTGCCTTTAATGCCAGAGAATGGCTGTATCCGGCTGCCACTGCAATAACATTCGTGAGTCCGGATACCTGCACAGGTGTATTCCTGTCCGTAGTAGTTTCGTCCCCAAGCTGCCCATTATTATTCCCCCCCCATGCCCAGACTGTTCCATTGGATTTTACAGCGAGTGAATGATTACCCCTCGCTGATATTGCAGCCACATCAGTCAGCCCAGATACCTGGACAGGTATAGAACTGCTTATATTTGAACCATCACCCAACTGCCCGTTAGCATTAGCTCCCCATGCCCTGACTGTTCCATCTGATTTCACTGAAAGCGAGTGAAAATACCCTGCAGCAACCACTTGCCTGGTCTTTCCGTTTTGTTGTTTTGTCACAGTTGCAGCTAGGGTTAAGCTGGAAGTGAGTATAGTAATAAAAGCCATTATGATTAACAGCCATGTGACTTTTGCTATTGGGATATGTTTTTGCTCTTGTCCCATGAGGTTATCCCCCTCACTTCAAGACCTTTCTTCTTTGGTTTACGTATCACATAATATATACTTGTAACGGCTGCTGAAATACAAAGACATCTTCTTTCGGCAACCGGACCACCATAGCTTTACGCCTTAGGCTCCTTGCTTTGCGCCCCTGCCTTTCGTCAGGTTTGCTCTTATCGCTGAATATTCTAATTCGGAAGAATCTCTATAGAATCATATTTATTTTTCAGAATATTTCTTATTATTATTATATATTTTTTTGGGTAATGTGGCAAATTTATGCATATATCTATATATTGTAATTTCTTCATTTCTTGGGATTAGATTATTAAATAAACCTTTCCATAAAAAAAGAGCCAGATACGCTGACTCTCTTATATCCTGTTACAGGATTATGCATATTAATCCTCCGCTTCCCTCATTTATTATCTTTTGTAGTGTTTCCTGCAGTTTTATCTGCGCATCTTCCGGCATCCTGAACAGCTTGTTGTGCAGGCCTTCTTTAACCAGCTCATGCAATGATTTCCCGAATATATTGGATTCCCAAAGTCTGCTTGTGTCACTTTCAAATTCCCTTAGAAGGAAATTCACAAGCTCTTCCGACTGTCTCTCGGTACCAACTATGGGTGAGACCTCGGTTTCTATATCTGCCCTTATCATATGTATAGATGGGGCACTGGCTTTAAGTTTGACTCCGAATTTGGAGCCCTGCTTGATAATCTCCGGCTCCTCCAATTTGAGTTCATCAAGCAAGGGACTTACTATTCCGTAGCCTTTCTCCCTCACTTCCATCAACGCATAGGAAATCTTGTCGTATTCCCTTTTTACTCCGGCAAGCTCCTTCAATAATCCGACAAGCTGGTGCTCTCCGTCTATTGTAAATCCGGATGCTTCACCCAATACCCTGTAGAATAATCCATCCTCAACATCCAGTTCTATATCTGCCGACCCGACACCCGGGCTGATTTTTGTCATATTTGCGCCAGATACGTATTCAAATTCCTTCATCCGTTCTGAAGACGTCTTTACCTGTCTTAATTTACTTACACCTTTAAATGCTTCCCTAACCGAGGAAATTATGCTTTTTTTGAGCCAATGCTCGGTCTCTAGTGCCTCTATCCATCGTGGAAGTGATATGCCTACACGGGCAATAGGAAACTCAAGGAGTATGCGGCCAAGTATATTATTGACATCCTCAAACCTGAGGTTCATGCAGTCAACTATTGTAACCGGTGTATTGTACTTGGCTTCAAGTTCTTCCCTCAGATGCATGGTTTGGCTGTCATATGGCCTTGACGTGTTCAACAGAATTACAAAAGGCTTGTTGATGTCTCTAAGTTCATTTATTACCCTCTCTTCAGCCTCAATATAGTCTTCCCTCGGGATGTCTGTTATTGAACCGTCGGTTGTTACCACAATACCTATAGTCGAATGGTCTTTTATTACTTTTCTTGTTCCTATCTCTGCTGCTTCTCCAAATGGAACCTGGTGGTCAAACCAAGGTGTTGAAACCATTCTCGGGTTGTTGTTTTCGAGATAACCAAGGGCTCCTCTGACAAGATAACCTACACAGTCAACCAACCTGACCTTAAGCTTGATGTTTCCATCCAATACAATTTCCACTGCTTCTTCCGGTATGAACTTGGGCTCGGTTGTCATTATAGTCTTGCCTGAAGCACTCTGGGGAAGCTCATCTCTAGTTCTTTCGGTAAGATGTGGGTCACTGATATTTGGAATAACCAGCAAATCCATTAATCTTTTAATAAAAGTGGATTTTCCTGTTCTTACAGGTCCTACAACTCCAACGTAGATATCTCCATTTGTTCTTTGTGCTATATCCTGGTATATGGTCACTTTATCCACCGCAATACCCCCTCTATTAGTTGTTGGTTATTAGTTGTTGTTCACTAAGTAATAAATCATTCCCAATTAACATTACAGAAATTTTAATAAGTCTGAGATTGCCACGCTCCGCTCGTAATGATAGAAGCATGAGCAAACCCAGAAACTAAATTGGTTTCAAACCCTTACTTAGATTTACGTTCACACTACCAACTATTAACCATGAACTACAAACTTAAAGTCAAGTGTTTGTACCAGTACCACTATAAATATATTGAACCGTCCACTGGAATATTACAAAATTTTAAGGCAAAAAAATAAATGGCACAGCTTTAAGCAGTACCATTTAGAATCTTAGTCTAAATCTAGTTGGTAATTATATTTTTAATCTTGTCGACATACATGTCACTCAGTGTTTCAGCAAATTCTCTTGATATTCCTTCGCTGTACACTGTACATACCGGTTCCTCAGCATCAGGCAAGACCAGTACCCACCCTCTGTCATGAAATATTTTTACTCCTTCATACAGTTCAATCTGGCTGTTGTTCTTCTCCTGTATCAGACTCCTCATAACCTTTCCCTTTGCTTCCCAAGGACACTCTATTGCCTTCTGTGTGATGTAGAACTCAGGTATGGTTTCAATTATTGAAGAGAGTTTAGTGTGTTCAGCGGCTATGAATTCCAGAATCTTTACAAACGAGGCAAATGCGTCAAAGTTTAATACATAAAAGCCGTTTACAGTATTAGTATTTCGCTCTCTGATTATAGCATCCATGATATCATGCTGAGCTGTCTTAGTCCTTACGACCTTGGTATTGTAGCGTACTGCCAGTGTTTCCATCACGTTTGAAGCAGTAATAGGCACAACAACCGAATTGGTCATTGAAGTTTTTAATGAAATTATTGAAATGAGCGCTGTATAAAGGTCGTCTTTAATTACCCTGCCCAAATTATCAACAATGGTTAGCTTTTCCCCGTTGCCGTCAATTATCAGACCCATATCTGCCTTCATTCCAACCACCTTAGCAGATAATTCTTCAAGGTTCAGTTCATTGAAGCTTGAATCACATATAAGCTCACATCGAAGGTCACTGCAGATTTGCTTCAGCAGCGTCTGATTAAAATCAGTGGTTTCACCGGCTATGATTCTTAATCTTGTGCTTTTTATACTCTCTGCACTGACGGTATTCAATAAATTCTGGAGGTAAAAATAGTTGTAGTCATTAAGAGTATTTACATGTCTTATCCTGCTGGTCTCACATCTTCTAAAATCACCTGATACAAATATGTTTTCAATTTTTCGCTCAACAGCCTTGCTGATGCCTATGCCAATCTTGTCTATGAACTCAATATTCACCTTGGTATTGAAATCTGAGCACGTCTTTATATGCACCCCGCCGTCAAGGTTCAGGAATGATACAACATTCCTGGTAATGGGCATGACTGTATTACCAAGGTCATAAACGTCCAATCCAGCTGAGATACACCCCGAAACCAACGAATGCTTTATCATTTGGGCAGAAGTAGAGTCGTCGGATGAAATGCAAACCCTTGCTCCGCTCCTTAATACCGTACCAAATGCAGTTCCAAGCTTTGAAGCAAACTCCGGAGTCATTTCCACGTTTATCTCACCTGAGATTCCATTCTTCCCAAAAAGTGTACGGGAATATTTGGTTCCCCAGATAACGTTATCACTGACGACAGCTGCAGAATCTATAACCTTATGAGGCCATATTTTTACATTAGGCTTTATGACTGCCCTGTCCTTAATTTGCGTATCGTCTCCAATAACAGCCTGTTCATAGACAGAAACATTTGCTTTTATGTTTGTCCTGAAACACAATACAGACCCGCTCAAGTGCGACTTGGCTCCGACAACAGAGTTCCCCCATATTATGCTCCTTTTTACGGTACTGTGACTATGTATGAGTACATCTTCTCCAATTATGGAGTACGGCTCAATCTTAACACCTTTACCGACTTTGCAGTTTTCGCCAATTAATACAGGTCCTTCAACCTCAGCTTCAGGATGAATATCCACTCCTGAACCTAAAAAAACACCTTTGCTTGATTCTGTTTCCTTTAATTCTACTCTTACCTTGTTATCCAGAATATCACGATGTGACTGGATATATGACTGAATATCTCCTATATCGCACCAGTAATCCTCAGTAACAAACCCGTACAGCGGCTTGTCATTTTCCATTAGAAGCGGAAAGAGGTCCTTACTGAAATCGAAGCTTTCCCCTTTATGGAAGTATGAAAGAACCTCGGGTTCCAGAACATATATGCCTGTGTTGACAGTATTGCTGAATACTTCACTCCAGCTTGGTTTCTCCAGAAACCTTCGTATTTTACCAGTGTCGTCGGTAACTACAACACCATATTCAAGCGGTGTATCTACTTCCTTCAGAATAAGTGTGGCAACCGCCTCCCTTTGTCTATGGAAGTCAATTGCCTTATCAAGGTCAATATCTGTAAGAGCATCTCCGCTTATTACAATAAAAGTATCATCCAAAAAATCCTCTGCATTTTTTACACTTCCCGCCGTTCCCAGTGGGATGTCTTCAACAAAATACTCAAGGTGAACACCCCAGTTCCTTCCATCTCCGAAAGTGTTTTTTATCATCTCAGGCAGATACTGCAGTGTCACTCCTATGTCAGTAATACCATGTTTTTTTAACAATTCTACTATGTATTCCATTACTGGTTTGTTCATAACAGGAACAATGGGTTTCGGCCGTCCGCATGTGAGCGGCCTGAGTCTTGTTCCTGAACCCCCAGCCATTATAATTGCTTTCATGTTGCTCACTCTCCCTGTATACCTTTATACCTTTATACATTTATCCTCTGTGCTTTAATGCAGCTCCAGATGGTTTCTTAACCTTCTGGACTTCATCATAAGTTCCTCAAGCTCAGACTGTTCAGATACGGGTCCTTCATTATTATAGTCCTTATCAGGTTTACCTTCTTCGGTTTTGGCTTCCTTTTTTTTCATTCCCAGCTTGCTTGAACTCTTAGCCTTCTTGCTCTTTGTTCCCTTATCCTCATTTTCCGAAGTACATACCGATGTGTCATCCGTTTTACAAAAATTACTACTTGATGCAATAACTTCCTCATATACATTGATGGTTTGCCCGGATATCTTATCCCAGTTATATATTGATTGAACCTTGTTTGCAGCATTAACCTTCATTTTTTCAGTTAAATCATGATTGAACAGGATGGCAAGTATACAGTCAGCAAGAGAGTTTGCATTGCCTGTATATGCTTTCATACCGTCAACACCATGCTCTACTATCTCTCCCAACCCACATGTATCAGTAACAACTACCGGAACATTTGCAGCCATTGCCTCAAGTGCTACAATTCCAAAAGGCTCGTAAAGACTTGGGAAAACTGCCATATCCACACACTTATACAGCTTCTGAAGGTCTTCCTCACTAAGGTATCCCGTAAAGTAAAACTTGTGCGCTATACCCATACTGTCAACCTTATGCTTGAGGTAGTCCATCTGCGGGCCTTTTCCTGCTATAACAAATTTTACATCATTATATCCTGAAATTACCTTGGGCGCAGCATCTACAAGGATATGCACACCCTTCTCCTGTACCAGCCTGCCCACAAAGAATATCAGCTTTTCATTTTCTAAAGCGAAATTCCTCCTGAATTCGAAATCCTTCTCTATTCCATTAAATTTGTCCTGCTGTACTCCGTTAAATATTATTGATATCTTATCTTCAGGCAGCTGGAATACATGTTTTATCTCATTTTTCATATATTCACTGTTGCATATAACCTTCCATGATTCATAGGTCAGCAGCCACTCTACGCTGCTTATATATCTTTGCATGTCGTTATGCAGTCCCCAGTTTCGACCATGCTCGGTAGCATGAATAGTTGAGACCAGAGGGATTTTGAAAGCATGCTTGAGGGTTTTTGCTGCAAAAGCCACTATCCAGTCATGGGCATGAATAATATCAAACCCAGTCTTATTAGTAATTTCTATGGCCTTTTCAAGCAGCGAAAAATTCAACTGTAAAACCCAATCTACAAAATTGTTGGTTCCCAGCGGGCATGTATGTACCCTGTGAACAAACACTTCTTTGTCCTTTTCAAATTCCTGTGCACCCTGCTCCCAACAGGTAACTACATGAACCTCATTCCCTTTCTGCGCTAGAGACTGGGCCAGGTCATGCACCACCCTGGAAATACCTCCGACTATCCTTGGCGGATACTCCCATGAAAGCATCAATATTTTCATCAATAATCTCCTCTCACTATATAAAATATCTTATGTAACAAACTGTAAACCGTAATCCTAATGTTAATGCCATATAACAGATATGCATCTGCTTTAAGTAGTTGTTTGCTGGTTCTCTATAAATTATGAGTTGGGCCGGCGTCCCTTATTCATTAAAATAAAAATCCCGAGATGCTGTTTGACTCCCGACACAATAATGTATCCCGATACTTCCCAAAATAATAATATTACATGCTATATTTAGCAAGACATGGATAACTAATAATAAGCTTAGCAATTCATTATTTCTCTGTCAACATAATCTGGCAAAAAAGCAACTAAGTTTTGCTTTTTGGGTCACTGTTCACCTCCCTTCGGGAAATTCGAAATGTAAAAACTTTAATGATGTCATTTCTGCCTGAGTAATGACTGATAATATATCAAAATGTGAATAATCTTCCACATTTACATTTTAATAAATATTAAGGAAAATGTAAATCAAAAATGAACATTTGTTTCTAAATAAAAATTAAACTTACCCAAATTTGGTTGCAATTTATTAAATATTTTTATATATTTAAACATAATATATTTCCATAAAGATGAAAAACAGCAATTAAGCTTGAATAAGATAAATTGTTTTACATTTTGTTTTTGTACTGGCGGTTCAAACTACTATGAAAGGTGGAATCATCAATATGTCCCAGGGCCAGACCGGTTCGCAGAATTCCTTGCCGGTTAGTTATAACCAAACCTACATAAGAATTGTTCCCAAGGACCCTTATGTTATTTATTCCTACTGGGAAATTACGACATCCACAAGACTGAATTTTCAAGCCCATTTCGGACTGCCACTCTGGGAAAAATCTGAAATGGCAATAAAGATTCATGACCTGTCCGGTGACAACTGCAATTATATAAGAATAGATGACCAGTCCGACCACTGCTATATAAATTTCAACAAACCCGGATGCATGGTAATGGCAGAGGTTGGCAAGCTGGTATCCGACCAGTTCTTTGTGAGCTTTGCAGGCTCGAATATTGTACAAATGCCTTACAACAGAATTATATCCGACCAGCAGGCATGCTTTATTGATGTTAAACAATCTAAAGATATAAGAAGCAAGGTTGATACCGACCAGATATACGAAAAATTTAACTTCCATGATGTATCAGGAATACTGGGTCCAAGTTCTCCGGGCTACCCCAGGTTTACTGATACTATTGAACACACCCGGGATTAAGCTACAACGGCAGCATTCTGACCAAACAGCAGATATTATGCTAGCTACAATCTTAATACAGTTATATACAATTATTGATATTCTCACTTGCTAAAGGAGACTGATAGTTTTGTCAAAAGGATACGTTGCATTTATACTACACGCTCATTTACCATTTATCCGTCATCCTGAATATGATGATTTTCTTGAAGAAAGATGGCTGTTTGAAGCCATTTCAGAAACATATATACCGTTAATCAACAACTTTTCCAGACTGCAAGAGGAAGGCATTGACTTTAAAATAGCCATGTCAATCTCACCCCCATTGTTGTGTATGCTTGACGACCCCCTTCTCCAGGAGCGTTATGTCAACTACCTTAACAGACTCATAGAACTAACCGGTAAAGAAATTGAGAGGACCCAGCATCATGCGGAACTGAATAGACTGGCAGCAATGTACCACATTAAATACAAAAACGACCTTTACATATATAAGGAAAAATATAACTGCAGTCTGATAAAAGCATTCAAGGAGCTTGAGGATTCAGGCATTCTCGAGCTCATCACCTGTGCTGCAACACACGGTTTTCTGCCCCTTCTCGGTATACACCCCGAGACTGTCAGGGCACAGATTTCAGTCGGAGTTGAAACCTTTGCAAGGTATTTCGGTCACAAGCCACGTGGGATTTGGCTTCCGGAATGTGGATATATACCTGAAGCAGAAGAGTATCTGGCTGAATGTGATGTTGAATATATTATCATAGAATCTCACGGTATTCTTTTCGCCAACCCCAGACCAGTATATGGAACATTTGCCCCAATAGTATCAAAACACGGAACCATTGCTTTTGGAAGGGATATTGAATCTTCCAAGCAGGTCTGGAGTTCGGAGGTAGGTTACCCGGGCGACCACGACTACAGGGATTTCTACAGGGATATAGGATACGACCTGGATATCAGCTATATTAAACCCTATATTTCTTCTGACGGCTATAGAGTACATACCGGTATCAAGTATTATAGTATTACAGGAAAAACTCAGGATAAACTTATATATAATCCGGAACGTGCATATGCCAAGGCTGAGAGCCAAGCTGAAGATTTTATTGAAAGCAGAATCAACCAGGTAGATTACCTGTCGTCGAAAATGGACAAACCTCCTGTTATTGTTTGTCCATATGATGCAGAGCTTTTTGGCCACTGGTGGTATGAAGGACCATACTGGCTTTACAATGTAGTTAAGAAAATGAACCTTATGAGCCAAAAGCTCAGCTTGATTACACCAGGAGCTTATATTGATAAATATCCCGTTATGCAGGCTGCGTCACCATGTATATCCAGCTGGGGCTCCAAGGGATACAGCGATGTTTGGCTGAATAAAAACAATGACTGGATATACAGACACCTTCACAAGGCTGCTGAACGGATGATTGAACTGGCTAACGATTACACCAATGCAGATGGAATGCTTCGGGATGCATTAAATCAGGCCTCAAGGGAGCTGCTTCTTGCCCAAAGCAGTGACTGGGCATTTATAATGGAGGCCAAAACAATGGTGGAATATGCCAGAAAGCGTACGCAGGACCATGTTGGCAGATTCACTAAACTCTACTACGATATAAAGGAAAACAACGTTGATGAAGAATGGCTGAAGGAAATAATGTGGAAGGACAATATCTTTTCCGATATAGATTACAGGATATTCCGTTCCTATGGCAGGTGTAGTTGAAACAGTTAGAATTACACTGCGCCTAGGTTCTTGATTTTCCCGGAAGCAGCGGCTGCCTGACCCAGGGATATACCACCGTCATTACATGGCACCTGTAGATTAGTGTACACATTGAACCCAAGGTCTTTAAGTCCTGGAACAGCATTTTTCAAGAGGATACCATTCTGAAACACTCCTCCGCTTAACACCACAGTACTGATTCCGGAGACCCGTCTTGCCATACTGCAGGCCTCTAGAATGACCTGAACAATAGTGTTATGAAACTTTCCTGAAATCTCCCCTGGGTTTATATTTCTTCCCATATCAGAAGTTATGCCTCTGATGGTTTCTCGGAAATCAATTTCGAATACCTCTCTATCCTTTATTTCATAACTGTACATACCTTCAGTATGCACAGCCCTTGCTTCCAGTTCTGCAGAAGCCTGACCCTCATAATTGTTACAGCAGCATATGCCCAATATTGCCGAAACAGCATCGAAAAGCCTTCCTGCGCTGGATGTTATAACAGTATTCAATCCGGAATTTATACTCCTCGCTATAACAGGCCAGTTCTTTTCTCTCAGCATATCTGTACACCCGATATTCAAATTCCATAAATCTTCTCCAAATGCATCGCTTAGGTATATCCCTGCCATTCTCCATGGTTCCCTGACAGCCGCTTCGCCTCCCGGCATGGCTGCCTTTCTGAAATGCCCCACCCTTTTAAAATCACCGGGAGATGAAATCAGGAATTCTCCGCCCCAGATTGTTCCGTCATTCCCGTACCCCGTTCCATCCAATGCGACCCCTATCACACTGTCTTCCAAACCGTTTTCAGCCATCACGCCGGCTATATGTGCATGGTGGTGCTGAATCTCCAGTACAGGAAGTCCCAGTTCTCTTGCATACTGTGAAGACTTAAAATCGGGATGCATGTCACACACTGCAAACTCCGGTTGAAAGTCCAGCATTTCCATGTACCTTTCAATCTGTTCCCTATACAGTTTGAGTATTTCCGGGCCGTGTATATCTCCTATATGCTGGCTGACATATGCCCTTTCATCCTTTACCATACAGAATGTGTTCTTGAGGTCCGAACCGCATGCCAGTATTGGACTCCTGCAGCCCTTTAAAATAACAGGCACAGGTATATACCCCCTGGACCTTCGAATAGGTTGGGCGGAATTCAATACAACCTTTGTCACCGAATCATCGCATGCACTCAATATCTCCCTGTTATGTACCAGGAAAGCATCGACCATATTCCCTAATTGTTCAAATGCATCTTCCTCCCGTGTCACAAGTGGAAAACCACTCCTGTTGCCGCTGGTCACAACCAGAACCTCAGTGCCCCGGCTCAAGAGAAGCATATGTATTCCTGAGTAGGGAAGCATGGCTCCCAACTTGTCCAAACCAGGGTTAACAGAACGCGGGATATCTGAATCACCCTTCTGTTCCAAAAGGACAATAGGCTTTCGGAAACCGGTCATTAGTTCTTCTTCAGCCCTGCTAATTTCACAATGCCTGCGTGCTGATTCAATATCCCTGAACATTACGGCAAACGGCTTGGAGATTCTGTCTTTACCCTCTCTCAGCCGCTCAACAGCCTCATTATTCACTGCATTACAGACCAGATGAAACCCTCCAATACCTTTAACTGCAAGGATTGAGCCCTTCTCCAGCATTTCACCCGCGTATTCCAACCAGTCGTTCGCTATTTTCTCTCCGTTTTTATCTACCAACCTGACTTGCGGCCCGCAGTCCGGGCAGCATATGGTCTGAGCATGATATCTTCTGTCATACGGATTGGTAAACTCGTCTTCACATTCCTTACACATATTAAAAGGCTCCATGGTAGTACTGCACCTATCATAAGGAACTTTCCTGACAATAGTAAACCTTGGTCCGCATTTGGTACATGAAGTAAAAGGATACTGATAATATCGACTTCCTGGCCTGAAGATATCTTCTTTGCATTCATCACAGACATCTTTATCTGCCGGAATACCAATAACTGATTGATTATCCTCAATGCTTTTTACAATCTCAAACGTGCTGTACCCTTCAACTTGCTGCTCCTGGGTCTGAATTGATTGAACATATGCTCCGTTAGGATAACTATTGGATATGAAATCAAAAAAGGCCTCTATACTTGCCGGCTCTCCTTCGGCATGTATAGATACCTCTCCGCCTTTGTTGGCAACATAACCCGACAGACCATATCTTAGTGCGGCTATATGAATAAAAGGTCTGTAGCCTACTCCCTGTACAATCCCGGATATGTTTATTCTCTGTGCTCTAATCATTGTTCTTCCTCTTGCCCAATTGGAAACCTATCAGCCATTCAGTAAACCGGTCAATTCCTTCTCCCGTAGTACATGAAACCTCAAACACCGGCGCTTTGCCAACACTTTCCAATCCCTGATAAAACTTTTCACGGTTAAAATCGGTACAATCTATAAGGTCAATTTTGTTCAGCACTACAGCATGGGCTGTCTGAAATGCAGACGGATATTTAACCGGCTTATCAGACCCCTCAGCAACACTTGCAATCACTATTCTGCCGCTCTCACCTAAATCAAAGGCCGCCGGGCAAACAAGGTTGCCTACATTCTCTATCAGTATGAGGGAGCCTTCAGGTATATCCATGGAGTTTATACCTTCTCTGAACATATTAGCATCCAGGTGGCAGCCTCCCCCGGTATTAATCTGGACAACAGGTATACCGGCCTTCTCTATTTTCTCAGCATCAATGCTGCCCGCAATATCGCCTTCAATGACTGCAAGCGGTTGTCTGGCTCTGAGTTTCTCGATTATTTTCATTACCAGGCTGGTTTTTCCTGCCCCCGGAGATGCCAGGATATTCAGTGATACTATGTTCCTATTATCCTGAAACCTTCTGTTCTCTTCTGCTATTTTATTGTTATTGTACAATATATTCTTCATTACCTTTATTTTCATTAGGACGTCTCCTCGTATAAAGCTTTTATCTCCAACTGGTATTTTAGTAAACTTATATACATAGTCAACTTTTAGAAATAGCAATCTTTATAAAAAACCTGTAGAATGAATGATTATACAGCAGTAGTAGACCACCCTTATTGCTGGTCAAGTGTATATAGTGATTTACTCCGGTATATCCGACTATTCCTGCCCTTAGAAGATACTTATGTATGTATTTTATCTTTATCCAATACATCTTTTCTATTCCTTAGCTCCTCATCTTAAAACCTTGACTGCCACACCTTACCCTTCTTCCAAATACTCCTATTACACTTATTCTCTGACTCATATACTTTAATACCGACGTTACAAAATAGATGCACCTGGTTCCAGATATCTTCTTAATGTTGCCTAAGAAATAGCCTCCTATGGTATTCTATATATTACTAGGAGAGGATAAATAATGCAACACTAAGGGTGGGCTACTACTACTTAAAAGAAACTTTTTCAATTCTGAAAAATTCCTTCTTTTTTTTATAAGTTTTCTATGCTATATTCTACTTTTTTTGTTTTTCCATAAGATCCTTTATTAAAAATTAACTTACCATTCTTTTCTTCAATAAATCCTAAACAATCTCCATTTCCAAACGGGCCTGCATTTTTCAGTGCTTTTTCTTGCTCCTCTTTTGACAGAAGCACTTCATAAATATCTATAATTTTTTTTGTATCTAAGTAAATCATTTTGGTCAGCATTTTAAAGGTATCTTTAACAAGAATATAGTTATCTCCAAAACCTAAAATCACATATTCCGTTTCCCAGTGACTAACCGGATTTGGATCTTTTTCAGCTTCAAAAAGAGATTGGAGATCATATTCATATTCCAACCTTCTCGTTTTGTCATCATAAACTTTTGCTTTTTTCCCGTCTCCAATCACAATCTTTTCTCCATTTGAACTTATGACTGCCTTCCCAGGAAATAAAGCATATACCATACTTTGATCTATGATGTCGTTTTCTGAAACATAGATAGTATAGGTAGCATGGTATAAATGTGGTGCCCCGGAATTATTATCAATGACAATTACATCATTTCCGTTTTTGGTCTTTGTTACGCGCATACTGACCCAATCAACACTCATTTGAACCTTTCCCAATACCAAATGCTTTCCTTTTCCGGATTCACCCCGCTTACTTAATTCCAATGTTTTTTGATTGAAAAGATAATCAGGTGTAGAAATAGTAAAATCATCTATAAATACGGTACGGGTTGAAGGGTCCCACTTCACTGTCTGATCAAAATTCTCGCTTATAAATCGAAGGGGAACAAAGGTTAGCTGATTAATCATTTTAGCAGGCACATCCATTTCTACCGTTTTGTTGTTTACTATCGCTTTTTTACTGTATAAAGTAAATTCAATTTTCTTGCCATATTTATCAATTAAACAAATTTTCTTTGCTTCTTCATTAAATGTTATGACATAACCAAAGTTATTGGATATTTTTCTTAGTGGTACCAGTACTCTTCCATTCTCTACCCTTGGTTTTTCTTTGTTCTCGAACTCCAGGCTGTTTTGTCCAACTTGGCCCCACTCAGAAAACTGATTTATCTTTACTTGAATATCATTCCCTTTTGCTATAACAGCACATGATATGATAAGAAGTATTAGTATTGCAAGTATCACGGTTTTCCATACTTTTTTCATCTTGATTATCCCCCTCTTTCAAAAATGATATTTTTGTAAGTGTCGGGTTTTATATAACTCTTTATTGTCTTCAGTCCTTTTATCAACTATATCTAAAAAGTCTTGATCTACAGACCTGGTAATCATCCTTCCATCTTCACTCTTTGTACATATTTGAATCTGTCTGCATAAAATTCTCTTTCTCCAGTAGAGTTTAAAATACCTGCTTTGAAACATAAGTCGTAATGCATTCTTTCTCACATTCCCTAAGGTCATCTGCGTTGTAATACCCTAACTGGGTTATTGTCAGTTATATAATCATCTAAATACTCGGGGAAAGAGATTCTTCTCTTTCTACTAATACCTTCAATATATCTCATAAATCCACCTTCTTTCTAATGAACCAGTGGATTATACCATATATCAATCAATTTATGTTAACCAATTGCTGGAGTATTAGCACAGTCTGCCGTCCCCTGACTCATTGGCTTTTGGAAGTACAGCTATCATATGTCAACCCTTATATGCAGTTCTTTCAGCTGTTTTCCATCTACTTCGGACGGTGCCTGGGTCAGCGGGCAGGATGCATTCTGAACCTTGGGGAATGCAATTACGTCCCTTATGTTGTCCGCGCCTGTAAGCAGCATCATCATCCTATCCAACCCATATGCAAGCCCTCCATGCGGCGGTGTACCATACTTGAATGCCTCAAGCAGGAACCCGAACCTCTTCCATGCTTCTTCCTGAGTGAATCCCAGACACTTAAACATCCGTGACTGCAGTTCGGTGCTGTGTATCCTTATACTTCCTCCTCCCAATTCGACACCGTTCAGTACTATATCATAGGCCTTTGCCCTCACCCTTCCCGGTTCGCTTTCCAGCAGATGCACATCTTCATCCATGGGCGAGGTAAACGGATGGTGTTTGGCTTCATACCTTTTTTCATCCTCGTTGTATTCAAAGAGGGGGAATTCGGTTACCCAGAGAAACTCATACCGGTTCTTGTCCAACAGGTCAAGTCGCCGGGCAAGCTCAAGCCTGAGCTGGCCAAGCGAGTCAAAAACAACTTCATTCCTGTCTGCAACAAACAGCAGTAAATCCCCCGGCTGGGCAGCCATTCTTTCAAGTATCCCCTTGATTTCCTCTTCGGACAGAAACTTTGTAATGGCCGATTTAAGCTCATTCTGCTCTACCTGAATCCAGGCCAGGCCCTTGGCCTTATAAATCTTTACGAACTCTACCAGACTGTCTATTTCTCTACGGCTGAACTTCTCGCCACAGCCCTTTGCATTTATAGCACGCACACTTCCACCTTTGGCTACAGCATCTGAGAATACTTTGAATCCTGAATTCTCAACCAAATCGGAAACATCCACAAGCTCAAGCCCGAAGCGTACATCGGGCTTATCCGAGCCAAACCTGTCCATGGCTTCCTGATATGGTATCCGCTGGAAAGGTGTCTTAACCTTCTGCCCGATTATTTCTTCGAAAACCCTTTTAATGAATCCCTCATTGACTTCAATAACATCATCCACGTCTACAAAAGCCATTTCAAGGTCTATCTGCGTAAACTCAGGCTGTCTCTCGGCTCTAAGGTCTTCATCCCTGAAGCACCTTACAATTTGGAAGTACCTATCCATTCCGGAAAGCATAAGCAGCTGTTTGAAGAGCTGAGGAGACTGCGGGAGGGCATAAAATTTCCCCTCATGCACCCTGCTCGGCACCAGGTAGTCCCTTGCCCCCTCAGGAGTACTTTTTGTCAGCATGGGTGTTTCAATCTCTATAAAACCATTGTCGCAAAAATAATCCCTTGCTATCTTTGCAGCCTTGTGACGGAGTATCAGATTCCTTTGCATATCCGGCCTTCTCAGGTCAAGGTATCTGTATTTGAGTCTCACAGCCTCGTTTACATCGGTATCTTCTTCAATATAAATCGGAGGTGTCTCAGATTTACTGAGTATGCGTAAATCGGACACAATTATTTCAATATCACCTGTTTCAAGCTTTGGATTAACCGTCTCCGGCGCTCTCTTAACAACCTCACCCACTACTGCCAGAACATACTCGCTTCTAATCGTTTCAGCCTTGCTGAACGTTTCCTGGCACAGAGAAGTATTAAAAACTACCTGGACAACGCCGCTCCTATCTCTAAGGTCGATAAAAATTACGCCTCCGAGGTCTCTTCTTTTATGGGCCCAACCCATAACCGTGACTTTTTCCCCTATGTTCTTACTGCTAAGTTCAGTACATCTGTGTGTTCTTTTCAGTCCACTTATTGATTCACTCATATTATACCAATACCTCCTAATAGATATGTTTATTTTAACCAACTCTAAAACTACTCATTTTATATTCTTAACAGTATTACTCCTATAACCGACATCATTATCAGGAAAAAGTGCTTTCTGGTCATCTCCTCTTTATAAATCAACCATGCAAGGGTAATGGTAACAATGGTCGATAAGGTCTGGACCGTGGACACAATGGACAGCGGTCCTGTTTTCAACGCATACAGGTAGGTGATGTATGCTGCCGAGCCTACTATTCCTGTCAGAATGCCAAGCTTTATGGATTCTTTAAAACACTTCTGAGTAGTTTGTTCATCGTTCTTCCTGCTTATAACTGCAAAGGTAGCCAGTGATGCAAACACCATGAACAGCTGGGCAATAAGATTAAAGAATTCGGGACTGGTACCTACGGCAGCATATTTGTTGATGATTCTCGTTCCGGCACCTCCAAGCAGCGAGACGACCGCAAACAACAGGCCGATTTTCAGGATGTTTTTGTTCAGCAGCTTTGAAGGCTGTATGTTTATCAGTATAACTGAAGCAATTACTATTATAGTTCCTGCAATCTGAAGCCAGCTTAATGTTTCATTAAAAAGCACCAGTCCATATGCAATAACCACAATTATATTGCTGGATACTATCGGTACCAGTCTGTTGGCCGGCATGCACTCCATTGCTTTCAGGTCGGAAATTACTTTAACAAAGTATATCAGTCCAAGAAATCCCGCCAGTATAAACGTAAACGGAACATTTACAGCTCCGGCTCCACTTACAAGAAATATCACCAGCGCAGCTGCAGCCTGTGTAGTCAGGAATGCAAGGGCTACAACAAACTTGTTGCACTGGCGTTCTGCAGAACTCTTGTAGAGGAAGGTCTGTATGCCAAACATTACAGTAGAAACAACAGCAAGTAAGAACCAACTCATCTTTTTATCTCTCCGGCCAGCTCTTGCAGCTTAACTTGGTTTTCTTCCCCCGTTTGCATATCTCTTAGCCTGGCTGTGTCGCTGTTTACCTCATCTTCTCCAAGCACCAGCGATAATCTTGCCCCAAGTTTATCGGCATACTTCATCTGCGCCTTCAGGCTTCGGTCTGCCAGGTCCATCTGGGCTGATATTCCTTTGCTTCTCAGGTCAAACAGCAGCTTTACGGCACTTTCCCTGGCCTTATCACCTATTGAGGCAATAAAGATATCGGGTTTCTTCTCGGGTGGTATTTTAAATCCGCTGTTTTCAATGACAAAAAGCAATCTTTCCATTCCCATTCCAAAGCCCAATCCCGGTGTTGGTGAGCCGCCGCACTGCTCGACAAGTTTATCGTATCTGCCGCCTCCGCAGACCGTACCCTGTGCTCCTATTCTGTTTGAAACAAATTCAAAAACCGTTTTTGTATAATAGTCCAGTCCTCTTACAATTTTAGGATTTACGTTGTAATCAATATTCATATGGTTCAGGATTTTCTTCAGCTTTTCAAAGTGCTTCTCACATTCACCGCACAAATACTGTATAACTGTAGGTGCATCAGCGGTTATTTCACCGCACTTTTTTTCCTTGCAGTCCAGAATTCTCATCGGATTTCTTTCAAACCTGTCCCTGCAGGTCTCGCACAGCAGTCCAAGTCTGTCTGCCAGGTATGATTTCAACGCTGCGTGGAAATCCTTGCGGCATTCCGGGCAGCCTATGCTGTTGATATTAAGCGATACTTCTTTGACCCCCAGCCTATCCAGCACCATTGAAATCAGGCTGATTAACTCAGCTTCTGCCTCGGGTCCTGCAGCACCGAACATTTCGGTACCAAACTGGTGGTGCTCCCTGTACCTCCCCTTCTGAACCTTTTCATACCTGTATGCAGTAATGAAGTAAAAGAGCTTTATAGGCTGGGGCTGTGAAGCCATACCATGCTCTATGTATGACCTTACGACACCTGCCGTTCCTTCCGGCCTTAGCGTAATGCTCCTCCCGCCCTTGTCTTCAAATGTATACATCTCCTTCTGAACAATATCGGTAGTATCCCCGACGCTTCTCAGAAAGAGTTCGGTATGCTCAAATACCGGTATCCTTATCTCCTTGAATCCGAAAAGTCCGCATATTTCCTTAATAACACCTTCTATATAGTGCCATTTGTACACCTCTGAAGGCAGAATATCATGTGTGCCTCTTGGCGCCTGTGTTAGCATACAATACTCCTCCTCTCTTTGACACATTATAAAAAACTAAAAACCCCCCGTGCCTGACTGAATAAGCCAGGGACGAGAGGTTAATATTCCCGCGGTGCCACCCTGTGTGGATTTTTCATCCCACTTTCAACCTTTTAACGGAGGTTGGCCGTGACCAGCTACTCGCACGATACTGTTTCACCGGGCATGCTCAGAGGTGTTCTTTCATTCATCCTTATACCGAGGGCGCTTCCAGTCTGCGACAGCCCTCTCCCTGAAGGCAGTTATGAACTACTTTTCCCCTTCACCGCATTTACGTTATGATTAAATATATTTTAGTTTTGGCAGCCTACTTTGTCAAGTTTTCAAGGATACTATATTTGAATTAGTTCCAATTTATATTTATAATTACTACAACATACTCTATAACAGGCTCTATCTTATACCTAAACAGTATGCATGGGAATAATTTCTCCGGCAGTACCTCTTGAAAGCGTGGGAGCCATACTTTCTGGTTTCCTTTGAGATGTGGCAGTCACTTGCAGACGTTTAACGTCCGGGACCCTGTATACTAAAACAAAGGAGTGTTTAATAATGTGCAGTTATTGTTCGGAAATCATGTTTCCTCTGTCCTATGAACGCGGAGAATTGTATTACATTATGGATGTCTGTAAACTTCTTGAGTTCATTCTGGATTCGCTGGAACCCGAATCCGAACCTGGGAAAGTGCCGACCGGGTCAACACTCTTGGAAAAACTCATTCTGTGTAGGAAAAACCTTGTGAGAGACTGGTCTCACAAAAATCAGATTCAATATTACGATGCAGTCCTGGAGACCACTACTTTCCTGGTCAAGAAATTTAACTGTATCAACTCTCAAAACATGGACGCACGATGCACCGAGCTTCTCGACATTTCTAAAAATATCAGCAGTAGAAAAAGTTTCCTCTTCAGATACAGCCCTCATATCCATGAACGCCTTAAATAGGCGTTTTTCTTTTACGTTCTCATCCTGAAAATCTTATACTCATCATCATAGACATCTACACCTTCGGTTCTTTTATAATAGCCAACTACCCTGTAGGTCAGAGGCGTAGCCAGAACCTCAAAAAGAACCTTAAATACATAATTGGAAATTATTATAGTTAAAAGCAGTGAACCTGGCACCGCTCCCCAAAATGCAAGCATACAGAAAACTACTGTATCCACGAGCTCACCTAGCACGGTTGAACCTATTGTCCTTGCCCATAGATGTTTGCCTTTTGTAAGGTTTTTCATCCTGGACAATATGTAGCTATTGGTAAACTCGCCAAGACAGTATGCTATCATTGAGGCAATTGCAATTCTCGGTGCAAACATCAATATGCTTTCATAAGCCCCCTGCAGGTTCCAACCGGGCGCAGCCGGTATAAGCCCAACAATCCAGATTACAATAGACATTAGAAAAAGGGCAAAGAAGCCAGTCCATATAATACGCCTTGACCCTTTAAAACCGTAGACTTCGGTTACCACATCCCCGAATATATAAACTATGGGAAACAACAGGGTTCCCCCATCAAACGTAAACGGCCCGATTGATACTATCTTTGTCGATGCAATATTACTAATTAAAAGAACAGCTACAAATAACCCAAGTGTAAGGTCATAGAGCTTGAGTCTGCCTTCCAAAGTCCGCACCTCTTTGTTTTTAAATTAGTCTTTCCCGATTTGTAATGAGATTATAGATTTATATCCTAAAAAACATCCCGGCCGTAAGCCGGGATATCTTTAATTATCCTCTAATAGCAAAAATACTTGATTATCTATTTTACCTTACATTCAAACCGTGACCCTTCAGTCATACAACAGCCAATACTGCTCACCACTTCTCAAATCCAACCCTTTCCTTCCCTATGGTAGTCTGGTTTCCGTGCCCGGGAAATACTGCAACATTATTGTCCAGGGTTAAAAGCTTCGACCTGATTCCTTCTACAAGTTTGTGATAATCTCCTCCTGGCAGGTCTGTTCTCCCTATGGTACCCTGAAAAAGCGTATCTCCGGCAAAAAGTATGTTTTCTCCCAACAAGCATATGCCTCCAGGTGTATGCCCGGGTGTGTGAATGACCTTGAATTTTGTGTCGCCCACCTGGATTTCATCGCCATCCTGTAATAGCCTGTCTGCAGGCATTTGCGGCCCGACAATGCCATACATGATTGACAGGCTTTTATTGGCATCTTTAAGGCATTCTGCATCAAGGCTGTGGATTAATACCTCAGCGCCTGTCTGAGACTTAATACGGTCTACATCCCCTATATGGTCCCAGTGTCCGTGGGTAAGAACTATATATTTCACTTTTATATTATTATCATTTACGGCCTCAAGGATTTTTCCCGAATCTCCACCAGGATCAATTACCATACCATCCATGGTATTATCATCGCAGTAAATATAACAGTTGGTTTCAAGCATTCCAACTTCAAGCTTGATAAGCATTTAGAATTCCTCCAAACTATAGGTTTTTGGTGTCAATAATTATGGTAACAGGACCTTCATTACAAAGTACAACATCCATAGATGCCTGGAATCGTCCTTCTTTGACCTCCATATTATGGCATTTGCATTGTTCAATAAATCTGGTGTAGAGCTCCCGTGCTGTATCAGGTTTAGCCGCCTGCTCAAAGCTTGGTCTCCTTCCTTTTCTGCAGTCAGCATAAAGTGTGAACTGGGATACAACCAGAATTTCTCCTTCAATATCTCTTACCGATAAGTTAATTTTATCATATTTATCAGGAAATATCCTTAGATTTACAATCTTTTCAGCTAAAAATTTAACATCTTCAAGGGTATCATCTTTCCCAATACCGAGAAGAATCAGGAGACCTTTCCCAATCCGGCTGGTCAATTCGCCCTCAACGGTAACCTGTGCTCGTGAAACCCTCTGTATTACAGCTCTCAAAATTTCACCCTTTCTGCAGTAATGCGATGCTTATCACCCTTAGACTCATAGGAATCGCTAGAAGCAAGCAGTACAAGGCGCTTGGATGGCGAGGAAACGGAGTTTATCCTAGATATAAATGAGTACCGCAGCCATCCAAAGCAACGCAGTAATGCGCCGCTTATCGCGATTCCTATTCTAGACTTTGCTTCGGACTACCTCGTATACCCCCTCCAGCTTCCTTATCTTCCTTATTATCTTATCCAGCTGTTCGGTATCTACTATTTCAATAGTGAGGTTCATTGCTACAGTCTTGTTCTTTGTGGTCCTTGCGTTTATTGCCTTGAGCGCTGCCTTGGCGTCATTGATTGTATTACTTACATCAACCAAAAGGCCCGCCCTGTCACTGGCAAGAATCTGCAGGTTGGCATTATAAGAAATATTGGGGCACTTGTACCACTCTACTTCAATCATTCTATTATGTTCATCAGCAAAATCTTTTATATTACTGCAGTCACTTCTGTGAACCGATACTCCCCTTCCCCTTGTAATATAACCTATAATCTCATCCCCTGGGAGTGGGTTACAACACTTCGAAAGCCTGACCAGACAGTTATCTATTTCCTTAACCACTACCCCGCTTTCCGGGGGTTTGGTTTTCTTCTTCGGAGACTTTGCCTCCTGCTCTGGCAGAGCTAATATGTCCTGTTCTTTCAGAGTCTTCCGGTATTCCTCTCTGAGCCTTGACACAACCTTTGAAGCTGTTATGCCGCCATAACCTATGCTTGCAATACAGTCCTCATACGAATTAAATCCGTATCTCTTCAGCACCATATCAGTCCATTCAGGCTTAAAAAGCTGGTTAAAGGTAAGACCTACTCTTTTCAGTTCTCTCTCTATTGCATCCTTACCCTTGGCAATATTCTCTTCTCTTCTTTCCTTCTTGAACCATTGGAGTATTTTATTCTTAGCCTGTGAGCTCTTTACCATCTTGAGCCAGTCAAGACTGGGACCATGTATATTTGATGAGGTAAGTATTTCAATTATATCACCGTTTTTCAAGGTATAATCCAGGCTTACCATCTTTCCGTTAACCTTGGCACCGGTCATTCTGTTGCCTACTGCGCTATGTATACTGTATGCAAAATCTATAGGGGTAGAGTTGACTGGAAGGCTTATTACATCGCCCTTTGGAGTAAATACAAATACCTCATCGGTAAACAGGTCAATCTTCAAGGTTTCCATAAACTCCTTGGCATCCCTCATTTCCTTCTGCCACTCTAGAAGCTGTCTGAGCCATACCAGCTTGGAGTCAAGGCCGTCACCCTGGTTTGTTCCTTCCTTGTACTTCCAATGCGCCGCAATACCGTACTCGGCTGTCCTGTGCATATCCCACGTTCTAATCTGCACCTCAAAAGGCTGGCCTTCGGACCCCACCAAGGTAGTGTGAAGAGACTGATACATGTTGGGCTTGGGCATGCCAATATAATCCTTAAACCTTCCCGGCATAGGTCTGTAATGCTCGTGCACTAATCCAAGCGCGGTGTAGCAATCCTTAATTGAACTTACAACAATCCTGACAGCAAAGAGGTCATAAATCTCCTCAAGAGACTTGTTCTGCTCCTTCATCTTGCGGTATATGCTGTAGAAGTGTTTGGGCCTGCCTTCAATATCTGCATCTATGTTGAGTTCAGAAAGTTTTTCCTTTAGGGTGTTGGTGATATCCTCTATAAAAGCCTCTCTCTCTCTCCTCTTTTTTGATATCTTGTCTACAAGGTCATAGTAACCCTTAGGGTCAATGAACCTTAGACTTAAATCCTCCAATTCCCACTTGATTTTATAAATTCCGAGCCTGTGAGCAAGCGGAGCGTAAATTTCCAGGGTTTCTCTTGCCTTTTCATCCTGCTTATCGGCCCGCATGTATCTCAGTGTCCTCATGTTATGGACCCTATCGGCAAGCTTGATAAGTATAACCCTTATATCTTTGGCCATTGCAAGAAACATCTTTCTCAGGTTCTCAGCCTGCTGCTCCTCTTTTGTGGTGTACGGAATCTTACCAAGTTTGGTAACACCGTCAACAAGCAGAGCAACTTCCTGCCCGAATTCACGTTCGATTTGCTCATGCGTATAGTCGGTATCCTCAATAATATCATGCAGGAGGCCAACTACAATTGAAGTACAGTCCAATTCAAGTTCAGCAAGGATATAGGCAACCTCAAGCGGGTGAACTATATATGGTTCACCCGATACCCTCTGCTGGCCCTCATGTGCCTTCTTTGCAAAATTATACGCCCTGTCTATCTCGTCGAAATCACACTGTGGATAGTATTCCTTTACTCTGTCTACCAATCTCCTGTAAGCTGCTTCTTCCATGTTACACCCTTCTCAAAACTGAACAAGAGAGTCAATCCTGTATCCTTTTATCTTTTCTCTTCCGTTCAGGTATTCCAACTCAACCAGGTAAAGAAGGCCTGTGACCTCTCCCCCCAGCTTCTCCACCAATCTTATACCTGCCCTGGCCGTCCCTCCGGTTGCAAGCAGGTCGTCTACCAAGAGCACCTTCTGGCCCGGCTTAATTGCGTCCTCATGCATTTCCATAGCATCGGAGCCGTACTCCAGCTGGTATTCTTCACTTACTGTTTTATATGGAAGCTTGCCCTTCTTTCTAATCAGTACCAATCCCTTCTCCATCCTGTATGCAATCGGTGATGCAAACAGGAAACCCCTGGCGTCGGTACCGACTACTATGTCAAAATCAATATCACTTACCTTCTCTATCATTGAGTCTACTGCATGCCTAAAGTATTGAGCGTCCTGCAGTACAGTTGTTATATCGATAAAATCGACTCCTTCAACGGGGTAGTCCATCACGTGACGGAACTTTGATTTCAGGTCCATATTTCACCTCCAAATTTATTAATCCTTACGTATGTTATTTCTTTTCAATATCTCCAGAGTATTCTGGTATTCTTCCCTGTATTCAAGTAATCCTGAAAGAATACCAGAACGGCTGAGTTCTGCCTTTTCACCGTTAGACGGTAACATTTCTACCTTCAATTTTTCTCCCTCAAACGATTTATCTATCAATCTGAGTTCATGAAATATATCCAGACAGTTATCCAGAATTACCGGGTTTACTTGTATATTAAATGTCCTTGTAACCTGTTTTGACAGCAGTTCCCTGTCGAACTTCACCACGTGCATGATAGAATGATTCTGGAGTGATTTATATACCGCCGCCAAGTGGTGCCTCTGGGGAATCAAGCTGTCAAGGGTCTCAAGATTATATCTCAAATCTTCATCACTCGACATGATGAAAATTCTCCGGTCTGAACAATTTCTCCTTATTGTATCATAATAGCTGAGATTAAAAAAGGCGTCACAAAGAATCACATTTTCACAGCCAGAAAAATTTATCCTGTCTACAAGAGGGTTGATAACAATTACATTGGGCATATCCTCAAAGCTGTTCCCTGCATCAACAGTATTAAAAAAAACACCAAAACTGCCGAGCAGTTTTATCCGGTTATCTTCCATGCAGTTCAATACGTCCTTGCATGCCTGGAGAGTATTAATCAAAAAAATGTTTTTGGCTCCAGAATTGGCCAGGCCTATAATGCTGTCGGAGTCCCTGTCAAGGAATTCAAATTTAAGGTTATCCATGCGGGTATCCCAGTTCTTCTGCTCACGTTTAAATATGAAGGTTCTGTAGTACATGGATTCCAGCTCGGTTTCTATGTTTGGCCTTATACCCTTCAGGTTCAGCTGCACAGTCGTTCTACCTGCATACCGGTTTATTTCAGGAGTACAAATTACATCTATCAGGTCTAGCCTTTCAAGTTCATCAATCATTTCTCCCATCCCGAATCCTATGGCATCAACCTTTGTTCCTCCTTCATCCAGAACCAGCTTCAGGTGTCTGCCTCCACCTACTGCCTTCATGCTGCTTGTCCTGAGCTTTTCCATGCAAAACAGCGGCCGGGGATTTCCAGATCCATGAGGTTCCAGGAGCTTCAATTCAGATACCGACTCCAGTGTAAGTAAACTGCATGTTGCTCTGGCGTCAATCCTGATAATATCGGTCATATGTGACCTGGACTTCGCTAACTCAGCCATCCCATTAATCTGATTTCTGAATTCAGCCAGATATTCCCTGCGAATGGTAAGTCCTCCGGCCAGTTCATGGCCTCCGAACTTATCAAGCAGCTGGCTGCAGCTGGTTAAGGCTCCAAATAGGTTAAACCCCTCGACACTTCTTCCGGAACCCTTTCCTATATCCCCTTCAAAGGCTATCAGTATGCACGGCTTGTTATACCTCTCGGTAATCCTTGAAGCAGCAATACCTATTACACCGTGATGCCAATTTTCTCCATCAATCACCAGAATATTATCCTTATCAAGGCCTTCTGCCTCAATCTTTTCAGTCACTTGTTCCAGGAGTTGGGCTTCTATATCCTGCCGGTTCCGGTTTTCCCTGTCAAGCTCCTCCGCTATTTTAAATACATCTTTGTCATCTCCGGCTGTGAGGAGCTCCACAGCACGCCCCGCATCTCCCAGCCTTCCTGCGGCATTTAATCTTGGCGACAGCATATAGCCCACTGTCCATGTATTAATATCCTCTACGCCCGCAGCGTGGCAAAGAGCCTTCAATCCCGGATTGCACGTTTGGGCCAGCGCCTCCAGCCCGTATTTTACAAGTATTCTGTTCTCATCAGTCAGGGGAACAATATCAGCTATGGTCCCTATGCAGACCAGGTCAAGGTACCTGAATGCCTGTGAGTCCTGACCTTCAACCGCTGTAGAAAGAGCCTGCACCAGCTTGAACACAACACCCACTCCGGCCAGGAATTTGAACGGATAGGTGCAGTCAGGCCTCTTCGGGTTTATCACTGCATAAGCCGGTGGAAGTATATCCTTGCATTCGTGATGGTCGGTTACAATAACGTCTATGCCCCGGGAATTGATATACTTAATTTCTTCCACGGCAGATATTCCATTGTCGACCGTAATAATCAGCGAGGGGTTACAATCACAAAGAGCCTCAGCGGTATTTATATTAAGACCATAACCCTCTTCAAACCTGTCGGGGATGTAATACTCCACCCGGGCATTCAGTCCCCGTAAAAAATCATACAATATTGAAGTACTGGTTACTCCGTCAACATCATAATCTCCATAGACAATTATCCTTCCACCCCTGTCTATCTCCCGGCATATTCTGTCAACAGCCTTCTGCATATCTTTCAGGAGTAAAGGCGAGTGAAGATTGCTTATTTGAGGATATAGAAAGCTTCGGAGAGCTTCAGGGTCAGTCCAGCCCCTGCTTGCAAGTACAGCTGCAAGCAGTCTGGAGGTAACTGTATCCTCCATCACTCTTTCTACCTCTTCATTCTGAAACTTGTTAACTTGCCAGATTTTTTTGCTTTTATCCATACAGCACTTCCTATGAGTTTTATCCGATGACTACCGCCGCTAAGACTCCCCTCTTCTTCAAGTGTGAGACAAGCGGCGCTACGTCCCTGGATAACGGCTTCTAAGATTCAGATGGAGCACACAAGGTGGACAATGATTTCTAAGTTATCAAAGATAACAAGAAA
>JAWLCD010000020.1:0-47265 GCA_041687355.1 Clostridia bacterium
GTTATGAAGAGCCGGATGCCTTAATAGGGCACGTCCGGTTCTGTGAGAAGCAGGTGCAGTGATGCACCTAGCTTACTCGACCAATGACACCCAATGACATAGCTAAAACAAAATCAAAAACAGCACAAGAAAGAGAAATAAGCGTTACAAAGTTCGCACAATACGTGCAAAGAGTCATAGGAATACCAAAAGGCGTTGACCCGGACAAAATTACAACTGGAGCTGTATATAATGCAGATGGAACATTCTCACATGTACCTACGGAAGTATTTTATAAGAATGGACGCTACTTTGCAAAAATTAATTCATTAACAAATTCCAGCTACACTGTGATTTCGAATCCCGTTATCGTGATATCAGTAGAAAATCATTGGTCAAAAGAGGCTGTCAATGACATGGCATCGAGACTTGTCATAGAAAATCCGGAAGGTTTTGTACCGGACCAAGATATAACAAGAGGAGACTTTGCGGAATACATCACAAAAGCAATCGGCGTATACCGGACCAGCGCAGCGGTAGAAAGACAGTTTACCGATGTAGCAGTAACCGACGAGCTGGCGGATGCCATTACAATTGCCGCAGAATACGGAATTACCAAGGGTTATCCGGATGGCACATTCAGACAGAATGAAAAGATAAGCAGAGAAGAAGTCATGACTATGTTTGTAAGGGCCATAGATACTGTAAAGCTGGCTATGGTATACAACAATCGAATTGAAAACTAAAAGGATAAGGAGCAAGTATCCGATTGGGCGTATCAGGCAGTAAAGAAAACATTAAGTGCAGGAGTATTCAACGGACGAACCAATGACACCATTACACCACAGGGAACATTAACTTATGCAGAAGCAGCGACAGCAATTAGAAATTTATTGATTAACAAATAATAAGCGTAAAGAGATACGAAATTGTACCAGTTAGTTATAATATGGCAAACCCTTAAAGAACGTAAGAATATCCTTAATAAATGACAGGAGGATATTCTTATGTCTATGGGGATAGATTCTGGTTTTTATCTTTTCGCTTCCCATCATGGTATTTGAAAGATATCAATTATTGAATATAACCCTGCTGACTTACGTAATCTATAAGAAAAGCGTGATAAACTTCGCATTGCGGTGTCAGACATCGACTTGAAGTCCTCACGTACAGGAAAGTACGCTCCGGGCTTCAAGTCTCGTCTTCCTGGTACTGCTGGTTTCTGACGCTTTTATTATATATAGTATTACAAAATTACTAAGGAGAATTGTTATGGGTTGTACAGAAGCACATGTTGAGTTAAATGGATTTGGGGGAAAGGTTACAATTAATGAACCGGTTTTACGCTATCCTGACAACCCAATATTAACATGTCATGATGTTAACGAAGTCTGGGGCAATGATAATCGTTTATATACATATACTGTTCATAATTCAGGAATGGCAGAAGTGACTGATGATAATGGCAAGACCCAAACAATAATGCTTTTTCGTTCGCACATTGCTGATGGCCGCAGTGTAATCGGAAAAGCTGTAAGTGATAATGGCCTCAGCGGTTGGATTGTTGACCCCAAGCCATTTTTGTTACCAGCTGCAGAAGATGATGTATTTGCAGAGGGTACTGACATTGACTCTATTATTGAATCTGAGGCCGGTGGGGTGGAAGACCTTCGGGCTAGCCCCGTAGGGAATGGCTTATATGTATTAACCTACAGCGCTTATCATGAACAAATTTCTGACAGAGTTAAGGTGATGATGGCTGTAACAACAGACTTCAAGACTATTGTCCGCTGCGGACCAGTTTCCGAACGGGATATGCGCAATGTTGTAATATTTCCTGAGCCAGATAGCAATAAAAAATGGAGAGCCTTGCTGCGCCCAAACGACAAAGCTATCGAAGCTTCTGGCTCCGGTCATATTGGCGGGTCATTTGGAGAAATATACGTCGGTTATGCCCCAAGCCCTACCGGACCATGGAAAATTGGTAATGTAATTATGCGAAGTGGACACGGGCCTAGTGCATTCCAGGCTAAAATCGGCCCAGGCGCCCCGCCCATTAGAACCCAATATGGATGGTTGAATATTTTCCATGGAGTACGTTCAACCATGGCTGGTAATCCTTATTCCCTCGGTGTAGCATTCCATGACCTGGAAGACCCAGCCAATCCAAGTAAACTTCGTATAAGCGCCAAACCGTTATTAATGCCTAGTGCAAGTGATTGTTTAGTAAGAGAGACTGATTATGTTCACGTCCCCAATGTAGTTTTCAGCTGCGGTGCATTACTTGGTAAGGGCGATACGGTAGCTATATATTATGGTGGTAATGACACGGTTATGAATGTTGGCTTAGCAAACGTACATATTCTAAGTAAAATGTGTGATGTTTTCCCCCAAGATCCATTAACAGGCAAACATCTATATTCTCTTTAAATGATACCGGGTGACACTGGGGACGGTTCTGATTGACAACATATATATAGAATGATAAAATACCCTGCAAAGTAAAAATATGGAGGGAATTTTTATGTCAAGGCAGCCACGAAAGCTCAGTAGAAGCAGCATATACCACGTAATGGTACGTGGTAATGAGAGGCGGAGTATATTTAAAGATCAAGAAGACAGAATGCGTTTTATTGATACACTTCAGATAAAATTTAAAGCGAGCGGAGCAAAGTTATTTGCTTACTGTCTGATGGATAACCATGTTCATCTTCTTATTAGTGAAGGGAAAGAGGATGTTGCCAAGATAATGAAAAGGATTAATGTTAGTTATGCCATGTATTTTAATAAAAAATACAAAAGGATTGGTCACTTGTTCCAGGATAGATTCAAGAGTGAGGTTATCGAGGATGAAAGTCACCTTTTGGAGGCAGTAAGGTATATTCACAACAACCCGGTGAAAGCTGGTATAGCAAAGAAAGCATCCGACTACCAATGGAGCAGCTATAACCTATATAATGCTGATTCAGAAGCTATAATTGATAAAGAAACTGTGTTAAACATGTTTTCAGAGAACGTAGAGAAATCGGTTTTACTGTTTGAAAAATTCAGTGTAAAAGACAGCGATATGGAATTTATTGAGTACGATGAGAGGGATGCAGAAGAAAGGCAATTGGAAAAAGAAGAAGAGGCAAAAGAAATAATCAGTGATTTTTTGAGAAGTAAGAATATAGCTGATTATAGCTATATAATGAAGAAAGGGATTAGAGATGAACTTATCACGGTATTAAGGAATAAATGTGGTCTATCAATAAGGAGCATTGCCAAGGTGCTGGAGGTAAACCGGGGAGTGGTTCAGAAAACGGCGAAGCGAATGATGAAAGATGACAAAAACAACCGTCCCCAGTGACACCCTAGGCTTAAGGAGGTAAGAGTATGAGTAATAAGAAAGCAATAATAATATGTGCATCTATACACCACAATAACACAATGAAAGTTGCTGAGGCAATTAGCGAAGTGCTGGAGGCGCAGATAGTAAGACCATCAGATGTTGATATTGAAGCGTTATCTTGCTATGATATTATTGGCTTTGGCTCAGGTATATATAATCAGAAACATCACAGAAGTCTATTGGATTTGGTTAGCAAGTTAAAAGCTCAGAAACAAAAAAATGCATTTATTTTTTCAACCGCATGTGTCAGAATAAAGACTCCACATAGAAATCTCAGAGCAAGCTTGATTGATAAAGGATTTAATATAATCGGCGAATTCCAATGTAGGGGTCTTATGACCTATAGCTTTACGAAATATTTGTTTGGTGGGCTGAACAAAGGAAGGCCAAATGATAAAGATTTAAAAGGCGCGCAAGATTTTGCAAAGAAAATATGTGAAGAAATTAGTATTACTTAAAGAATATGGGTAAGAGAAAGCAGGAGAAGTGTCCCCGGGCTTCTTTTGGAGGAGTGGATATGGCAAAAATATTGTTGGTTGAAGATGATTTGAGTCTGATTGAAGGCATGAAATTTTCTCTCTCCAAGCAAGGCTTTGATATAACTGTTTCAAGAACTATTAAGGAAGCAAAAGCATGCTTAAATCAGAGCAAGTACGATTTGGTTTTACTGGACTTGATGCTTCCTGACGGGAGCGGGTTCGATATCTGTAAAACAATCAGACAGACATCAAGCATTCCGGTTATTTTCCTCACATCATCTGATGAAGAGGTTAATATTGTTATGGGTTTGGACATAGGTGGCGATGATTACATCACAAAGCCTTTTAAGCTGAATGAGCTTATATCCAGAATAAATGCTGCTCTGAGGCGTTCCGGTTCAGGGAAGGAACAGGTAACTGAGCTGAATTCAAACGGGATTACCATAAAACTCTTAGAAGGCAGAGTACTAAAAGATGGAAGAGAGATTGAACTTACGCCTGCCGAATACAGACTGCTGTGTCTTTTTATGCAGAATCCGAAGTTTATCCTTTCAAAAGAACAAATTGTGCAGAAGCTGTGGGACTGTAGAGAAAGCTTCGTCGATGACAATACTTTGGCTGTCTATATCAGCAGGCTGCGTGAAAAAATAGAAGATAATCCCAAACGCCCATCTTTTTTAACAACTGTAAGGGGTATGGGTTATAAATGGAATACTGTGTGAGGAGCTCAATATGGGATTATTCGTGAATAAGGGAATAAAAAAACTATTAATAGGTTTAATACTGGTATTACTTCTTGGAGCAATATTCTCTCAGGCCATTACTTATATCAATGCTGTTCAGCTAAAAAACTATATTATCGAACATGACTATAAGCTTGCGGGTTATCTGAATACCCATCATACTGGTATGAGTTCAGGAATTCAATCGGTATTTACTTCTGAGAAGTCTGAGCATGACCATCAGACAGGCAAAGCCTTGCTTGAACAGTCAGGTTACAAAGACAGTATACAGCTTCATTTGATTCCAGACCTGAATGAGATTTATACAACCAATGTCATTACAAATCTTTTGTTTTTTATAGTAATAGGACTTGCCGTTTTATCAGCCGTTTATTTGTTTTTAAGAGCGCATTATGAAGCAATAGACCATTATACAGATACTGTCAATAAAATCAAGGATGGAGAAATATCTGTAAGGCTTGAGGATAGTGAAGAAGGAAGCCTGCCGAAGCTGGCGGCTTCCATTAATAGTCTGACTGCCTCACTGCATACGCATATTGAAAAAGAGAGGCACAGCAGGACTTTCTTAAAGGATATTCTGACCAATGTATCCCATCAGCTAAAGACACCTTTATCTGCACTCATGCTGTATAACGAAATTATGAAGGATGAGAACACGAATAATGAAACAGTTGCTAATTTTTTGAATAAAAGCGAAGCTGAGATTGAGCGTACACAAACGCTGGTTTCAAAGCTTTTAAAGCTGGCCAGACTGGATGCGGGAATTATAGAGCTAAATAAAAAAGAATATGTTATTAACGATATCGTAAAGCAGGCAGCAGATAGTTTTGAAACCAGGCTTATTAAAGAGCAGAAAACCTTCGAAATAAAAGCTGGCAGCAAGGTGTCATATTTGTGCGATAAGGAATGGATGCTGGAGGCTTTGAGTAACCTGATTAAAAACGCTGTTGAGCATACTACTGCAGGAAACCACATATGGGTGCAGGTTGATGAAACGCCCTTAATGGTAAAGATAACAGTTGCAGATGACGGTGAAGGTATTCAACCTGACGACCTCAGCCATATTTTTAAGAGATTTTACAGAAGCAAGTATTCACAAAACAAGCAGGGCACCGGAATAGGATTAACCCTGGCAAAAACTATCATTGAAATGCACGACGGGTTCATTTCTGTAGAAAGTACTGTCAAGAGTGGCACAAAGTTCACCATAAATTTGCCATGCTTACAAAATCGTAAGATTGGATTCACAGAAGAGTAAGGTTCAGATGTTATTCTATGGTTATCACTAGAGAAAACATAGAATAATTTGGTTGAGGTGGGCAAAATGGAGATATTAAAAGCTGAAGAATTATCAAAAACGTATGGAAGAGGGGAAACAAAGGTTGAGGCTTTAAAGAAAGTATCCTTTTCTGTTTCAAAAGGCGAATTTATTTCAATCGTTGGACCGTCCGGGTCAGGGAAAAGTACACTTCTTAACCTGCTTGGAGCATTGGATACACCCACATCCGGCAAGGTTTTCTTGAATGGCAGAGATGTATTCACAATGCAGGAAAAAGAACTGGCGGTTTTGCGCAGGCGAAATATTGGATTTATCTTTCAGGCGTACAATCTGGTTCCCGAATTGAATATTGAGGAGAATATAGTATTACCACTACTGCTGGACTATAAAAAGCCGGAGCAGCATTATATTGATGAATTGCTTGATATGCTGGGACTGACTGAGCGAAAATACCATCTGCCCAATCAATTGTCCGGAGGGCAGCAGCAGCGTGTGGCAATCGGACGTGCCCTAGCATCCAAGCCTGCAATTATTTTAGCCGATGAGCCAACAGGAAACCTTGATAGTAAAAACAGCAGAGAAGTAATTGACCTTATGAGGTTGTCTGTGGAGAAATACAAACAGACACTGATTATGATTACCCATGACCAGAATTATGCTTCTTTTGCTGACCGGGTATTTCAGGTAGAGGATGGCATTGTCACTGAGCTAGGGGGTGGCCGGAGATGAAAAGCTATCTGACTCTTGTTAATAGATATCTCACAGCGCAAAAAAAGAAGACATGGCTGGTTATAGTCGGTACAGCAATAGCGGTTGCCCTTGTTACAGGGGTATTCTCCATGCTTGACGTTTTCTTGCAGTTTGAAAAGCTGCAAGTAATCCATGATTATGGAAATTATCATCTTGCAGTTAAGGATGCATCAGATAAAGAAATATCCTATATTAAGAGCCGCATTGATGTCCAAAATTCAGGCTCCTGGAAGGACCTGGGATATGGCACGATAAATGGGCTGGACTGCAAGCTTGGGGCACTGGATCAAGCCTTTGCCGGGAATATGAATATAAAAGTAATACAAGGTAAACACCCAACCGCAGAGAATGAGATAATGCTGGAGAAGTGGGCAACTGAAAGCCTATATTTGAATTCAAGTATTGGTGACAGCATCCGAATTACTTTTCCAGATAGTACTCAGAGGGAATTTATTGTAAGTGGAATCTATAATGATATAGGTAACATGAAGGCTGCTGGTGTGCCTGGCGTGTTCTTATCTACAGCTGGTGCAGACAGGTTAACATCTATAAAAAGCAATCTTTATCTTGTTGAGTTTAAGAAAAGGGTAAACATTAATAAAGCAGTAGAAGAAATTAAGACGGTACTTAATATTACTGATGATAGAATAGGACTTAATAATCGCTTACTTGCGGTTATAGGGCAAAGCAGACACAACGCGGCTATAGGATTGTATGCCACAGGCGCCGTTCTTTTTTGTATTGTCCTTACCGCAGGTGTAGTAATGATATATAATACATTTAATATTTCGGTTATGGAAAGAGTACGGCAGTTCGGGCTTTTAAGGTGTATCGGCGCATCGCAGTCACAAATCAGGAAGCTGGTTAGAAGAGAAGGTGTTGCAATAACGCTGAGGGCTATTCCTTTGGGAATTGCTGCTGGCATAATGATGACGTTTGCCTGTTCTGCCTTGCTAAAGTATTTTAACAACACAATTTTTGGTGAAATACCCTTGTTCACTATAAGTTTTATAGGTATAGCCGGAGGAGTCATTACCGGCCTTCTGACAGTATTTATTGCTTCATTTTTACCTGCAAGAAAGGCAGCTCAAGTACCTCCTGTAAATGCGGTAACGGGAAGCAAAGATTTTAAAATATCAAAAGTAAGGAAGTATAGTTTTCTGACTAAGGTTTTGCGTGTCGAAGCGGCTATGGGAGTTAATAATGCTGTTATGAAAAAGAGAACATTTGTATTAATGTCGTGCTCCATTGCAATCAGTATTACAATGTTCCTGGGCTTCAATGTATTTGTTGATTTTATGCATACTTCTCTTAAGACTACCAAACCATACACACCTGATATATCTCTTGCATCAGAGCAAGGTATAGACCACCAGGTTCATTTCAGTCTGCAGGCAATTGGAGGAGTAAAAAGGGTTTATGGAAGAATGTTCAGCTATGTTGACGCTGCCTTTGATGCTTCAAGGTTGTCAGACACATATAAAGAGAGTATGAAAGGTATTGCTGTGAAAGACAATGGTCTGTTTGTTCCTACCGAGAAGTCATGGCTTATTTCTTATGACGCAAGCCAATTAAATTGGGCAAAAGCAGACTTGATTGCCGGTGAGATTTCCGAGGATGAAATAAATGCGAATAATGGAGTTATCGCGGTTGCCCAACAGCTTAGAAGGAATATTTCGACCGAAACGGCTAATCTGAAGCTGGGGGATAAGATTTATATTAATACCCCTGCTGGAGTAGAAGAGTTGACGGTTATGGGAATACTGCGCTCGGTGCCCTTTAACAGTAAAGAGTTAACATTAACTACTTTTATCACAACAGAAGAGATATTTACTAATCTAACTGATGAATCAGTATTTAAGGCTATTGATATTCAACTAAAGAAAAAGAATGACGAACAGGCAGTTAATGCCATAAAAGGTCTGGTGAATGATACCATATCTTTTAGGGATATGCGTCAAAAAAATTCTGAGATTAATCAGACATTTTTAACAATGGCTGTATTTGTATACGGCTTTGTAGGGGTAATAGCCTTAATTAGTATTTTAAATATTATCAACACCATGAACACAAGTATTGCGTCCAAAACCAGATATTTGGGCATTATGCGGGCAGTCGGAATGTCGGGTGACCAATTGAATAAAATGGTTTTAACCGAAGCTGCAGCATATAACCTGGCAGGATGTCTTGCAGGTTGTGTACTTGGCATTGCACTGCAGAAGCTATTGATAACTAATTATCTTTCAAGCTTTCATATAGTCTGGAAATTCCCTTTGTATCAGATTATTCTAATCTTGATTATTACCTTACTTGTTACAGTGCTTTCAGTGATAAGCCCATTAAAACGAATCAGAGCCCGCGGCATTTCTGAGGTTGTTAATGCATTATGAGAAACCCTACCCATGGTTATTTGTGCAAATATTGCAAATTATGTAATTATATAATATAATAAATGTAGAAAAAGCAAAACGAAAAGGCAAATCCGTCGAAAGACGGTGGCGCAAAGCTAAGGTCCTAAGGTCGAAAGACTATGGAAGCCGGTTACCGAAAGTGCGGGAATATGTTTTAGGGTTTTGACCCTGCTTCGGTAATAACCAAAGCAGGGTTTATTGTTGTTTAAGGTCAGCGATTGAGACCTTTCGAAAAGGCAAACCCGGCGAAAGCCGGGGGCGCAAAGCCAACAGGTTTAAGGTGAACATTCACTAAAACGGCTGGGCTGCCGAAAAGGGGGAATCTCAATGAAAGGCTGTAGGTTTGTAAGGTCATTAGCGGCAGGTGTATTCTTATCGATATTTGTTTTTTCATGTTCTTTCGCAAATACTCAAGAGTCGGAGTATATTTCCAAGAACGGCATATCGCTTAAGAGTATTGAAACTTACGAAGTCCGAGGTAAGATAATTCTTAGCGGTTTATCTCAAAGCAATAGTATAAAAATCCTTGCGGTAAAGGATAAGAAAAAATGCTGGTTTGATGCTAATATTGAAAATAATAGATTTGAACAAGAAATATGGCTGACAGAGGGTAAGGGGATATATACAATTGCTATTATGCTTCAGCTTGATGACAATAGGTATAAATATGGGCCGGAATTAAAGATTCAGAATACAGAAGAGGTAAATAAATTTCTGGTTCCGGCAAGAGACATTGACAGCAGCAATAAGGAGATAATCACTCTTGCAAGTGAAATAACTAAAGATAAGGTAACTGACACTGATAAGGCAAAAGCAATCTACGAATGGGTATCTAATAACATAGAATATGATTATGTAAAGTATGAAAACCATCTTAGAGGGGATTTTAACAATAAATATGGTTCAATAAATACATTAGAAACTAGAACAGGGGTTTGTTATGATTATGCCACACTAACAGCAGCATTGGGACGAGCAGTTGGGCTTCAAACCAAGGTGATTGAAGGAGAAGGAAAACTGGGTGGAATGCAAGGATTACATGCATGGAACGAGATATATATTACTGAATTAAACAAATGGATTAGTATTGATACAACATTTAGAGCGACAACGGGTGAAAATTTCTTTGATAGTATAGATTTTGACGGGAGTCATGAGAAAAGAATAGAATACTAGAACTTGTTTACATAACTATAAAAGAGGCTGATGCCTCTTTTTTTTATAAGACAAACTAATCTGCAGAGACTCAGGTTAAGGGAAAATTAGCTTGAATAGGAAAAAAGCAGCAAAATATTTATTGACATTTACATAATAGTTATTATATAACATTATTGTATCAAAGTTTACAAAATATATTATTATTACCTACATTTCAATTCATTTCTATAATACAAATGATAAAGGTCTATATTCTTAGACATAACTCCATTTAAGAATAATAAATGAGAGGGGGGCTTTGCGCTTTTTTAACAGTTAAAGATTTAAAAAGTACTTTATTGATTAATATTAGGAGGAGTGAAGCAATTGAAAGCATTAAAAAGCAACAAGAGATTATCATTATTTGTAATAGTGTGTCTTCTGGTTACAGCTGTAATCGGAGGGATAGCTATTGCAGAGGATGATCAGGGTTCTTTAAGTATTCAGCCAACTGATATAAGTGGACACTGGGCTGAAGATACTATTGAAAAATGGATTAAGAAAGGTGCAGTAAAGGGCTATGATGATGGAAGTTTCAAGCCTGAAAAAACAATAACAAGAGCAGAATTCATGACTATTGTAAACCGGGCTTTTGGATATAGTGATAAAGCTGATGTTAGTTTTTCTGATGTATCAGAAGACAGCTGGTATATTGATGAAATTGCAAAAGCAAAGGCTGTTGGTTACATCTCCGGCTATCAGGACGGAACAATGAAACCTGATAATGAGATAACCAGAGAGGAAGCCGCAGCAATCATCTCCAGGATAATGGCTCTTGAGCCGGAAGCAGACTCGGATACACTTAACAGATTTACTGATTCAGAATTATTCCCGGCATGGAGCAAAGGATATATTGCAGCTGCTGTTGAAAACAATTATCTTAATGGATACCCGGATAATACATATAAGCCTGCAAAGCCAATAACCAGGTCTGAATCAATCGTAGTAATGGATAGGGTTGCAGGAGATACATACAATCTGGCAGGTACGTATGGACCAGATGAAGGAATGCAGACCATAGAAGGAAATGTGACAATAAGTTCAACAGAAGTTAGACTCCAGAACACTCAAATTAAGGGAAATCTCTATATTACAGAAGGAGTTGGGGACGGAAACGTTGAGTTGGACAAGGTTACTGTAGAAGGCAAGACTCTTATAAAAGGTGGAGGGCCAAACAGTATTGTTGTAACAAACTCTGAACTGGGACTAACCATAGTCGATACTAAGACAGGTAATGTAAGAGTAGTAAGCCGTGGAACAACAAGAGTTGAAAGGGTTGTACTGAATTCTGGAGCGAATCTCCAGGAGGAAGAACTTACAGGAACAGGATTTGAAAACTGTGCACTTTCACTTGATATTCCTGAAGGAGAAGAAGTAATTTTTGCAGGCGATTTTGGGCAGATTGATGTAGCCGGAGAAGGTGTTAATGTAAGTGTACTTAGCGGAACAATCGGTCAACTCAACCTGAATTCAAGTGCAAATGTAAATGTGACAGGCGGAACTATAACCCAAATAGATGTTGAAGAAACAGCAGAAGGTTCTGAAATAGTTGTTGCAGGCAATGCTTCAGTAACAACTATTAATATGAATGCTAGTGTTGCTGTAAGAGGGGAAGGAGCTATCCAGACAGCAAATATTAATTCTGAGGGATGTAGTTTTGAAAATGAACCTGTCAAGTTAGCTTTTGGTGAAGGGGTTACATCAGTAAGGGTTGGAGATGAAGAAGTAACTGCTCCATCTGAAGTACCTTCTATATTTGGAAATACAGGTGGTGGCAGTTCGGGTGGCGGCTCTAATGATATCGATGTGACTGCTGTTAGTATTGATGGTGCAGCTGTAGTTGGAGAAACATTAACAGCAGCACCTTCACCGTCAGGAGCAGCAGTTAACTACCAATGGCAAAGAGCTGATACAGCAGATGGCACATATGTAGACATTAGCGGAGCAACCTCAAGTACGTATCAGATAGCTGCTGATGATGTAGGAAAACACATTAGAGTCAGAGTGACAGGTACAGATAACTACAGCGGTACAGTGACAAGTGATCCGGTTGGCCCTGTGCCACCGGTTGAAACGGTCTCCACAGTAGAAAGAGATCCTGGCAACACAGGTGGACTAAGCGCAGTCTTCTATGCAGAAACAAATACCTTCAGTGGAACCATAGATTACTATGAAGAAGCCAGTGGCTTCCCACCGGCAGCAGGTAACTATGTAGGTGTAAAAATCACAGCGCCAGAGGATGTAGTTGTTGATAGCCAGAATGCAACATTCTCCTACACAAGTTACGCCGGAGAATATAAAACCCTTACCGGAAGTGAGTGGTTAGATGGCGATAACTACGTTTACTACTACCCGCTGGTAACTGATGTACCAGACGAGTTTACAGTAGTAATCGACTGGGACGGCGAAGGTACTGTATACGCAGAAGAGACCATTGTTATTAGAGTTGCCGATGGAGCGATATTAGAAGCACCTCCAGAGCTAACAAGTGTAACACCAGTGGAAGGCTCAGTAGTATTAGAGTATGATGAGACTTTCGTACTTACAGTAGATGGCTATGATGCAATCGGTCTCTACGAACTGGAAATTGACCACAGTATGGAAAGTGAGCTTCAAGAGTTCAGTGTCTATGCAAGTGAAGAAAATCCTTATGGAACAAACGAAGACAAGGCAGCATTTGAATCCTATGGCGTAGATGTAACTTATGATGGAGCTGAGCAGAAATGGACAATTGACTTCGGACCTGCCGTTACAAATACATTCGTAGAAAAAGGTGGCATAACCTTCTACATTGTAATCAAAGATACAGCCGGTAACGAGTTTGGTACAATGTACGGAACAACACCGGAGAATACCTTTGCGTACATCGTGACACAAGCAGCACCGGTAGCTTCGACCTACAAGTTTAACTACGCCGTGCCGGAAGATGTGATTGAGGGTGAGAGTTATACGGTACCAGTAACTATTGAACCTACAACTGTAGGCGACGTTGGTTATGAGAGTGTTCGCTTCAATGTAGACGTGTTAACGCCCAATGGTGCGACACTGCAGCTGTTGGCTACAGATACGAGTGGTGAAGAGCATGATGTAGCTACGATTGGCTACTGGGGATTGCCAACTGGCTTCCCGATTGAGGCTAATTATAGTGCGACCACCAACTTTACAGCAATCTTTTCGGATGCAGGGGAATACACTATTACTTTTGCTTTAGTTGACTTAAATGCTGACAAGGAGATTGTATCAGATACTGTGACAGTAACCGTGTCTGCACCTGAACCCGAAGTGACTTTTACCTTCAATGGTTTGGACGATGTTACAGCGGGCACGGTTGACTTTAGCATCGCTACCAAGGTAACCGACAATGGTGCGATTGCAGATGGCACCCCGCTGCGCTACAAGGCAGTTGTAACCAAGGGAGGGGAACCTTTAGCAAACCAGACCATCAAGTATGGAGAAGGTTTTGTTCTCACATTCACTACAGATGAGAACGGAATTGCTTACTTTGGCCCCTCAAACGGGTTTACCTTGGCACAGCTGCCAAAGCTAAAGGAAGAAGGCGTAACTACACCGTTCCAGGCAGGTCTTGCTGTCGGCAGCTACAGCGTAACCGTCTCCCTGGTGGATATCAGCGAAGGTGAAGAGGTAGAACTAGGCAGTGGCACGAAGGAATTTACCGTCCTAGCAGCTACCCTAACTGCTGAAGAACCTAGTTATAAAGTAGCAGGAACAGATGGCTGCACACGCTTTGCAGGAAGTGTAGATGTAGCGGAGTCAATTCAAAGTGGTGAAATTCAAGCTTACTACATCTTCGAGGTCACCGAAGGCAGCTTGGCAGCAGACACGGCACTGCAATACTGGAATGGAACCGAGTGGCAAGACTTTGTCGTTGAAGAGGGTAAATACAGGTTCGGTTCTTCTAGCGGTTTTGATCTTAGTACAGTAGACGGACATCAAACTGAGTTCCAAGCTATGATAGAAGGTTACAGCATTACAGGTAAAGCTTACCTGGTTGACGCAGAAACACAAGAAGTAATTTCTAACATAGAGGAGACAACCGTTATTGCAGAACCTACATTAAGTGAGTGATACTGGGGACAGTTTGACAACCCATTTATCATGACGAACACCCTCCATATTTTTCTATGGAGGGTGTTCGTCATGATTGACAAAATTAGTTTAAAGTATTATACTCAATTCAGTAAACTAATAAATTAGTAATTTACTAGATTGATTAGGGAGGAAGTATAATGAAAATACCAACTAATTTAAAGCATAAACCGGTTATAGTATCAGAAAACTATGGGAATGTTGATGGTAGGTATGCCTACAGCTCAGATGCAAAGGGTCTTTCGTTAGGATTAGCTCAGTGGAATGATCGTGGGAAGGTAGATATTTCAGCCAAAGTATGGAGATACACAGGAGAAAAATGGTCAAGACAATCAGAAGAACTACCACTACATCGCGTACTAGACCTTGCGATTCTAATTTCCAGATCAATACTTCATTTTCGAGACGCCTATCGATATGAGAAACTGTATGATACGGAGAAGCCCGTTATAGATAGAGTAGGCCTACAGGGTGATGCTATGACGGTGGCAGTATGCACAGATAATGAAAGAATTGATGAGGATATTAAATTATTCAGACAAGCTCTTAGTGATGATGATGAGCTTATAGGAGAACGCCTGCGTACTTTATCAAGAATATTAAAGGAGATGGGGTATTGACACCGTGTGACACCGGGGAGGAAAACAAATGATTACAAAAAAGATAATATTCGTTATGATAGTATCAGTTGCAGCATTATCAGCTTGCCAACAAGAGTCTATCAATGATTCTGTAATATCATCCAACGCAAATTTGATTGAGGGGACTATAAAAGAATCTGAAAGAGACGATAATTCAAAGCAGGGTTCGGATAAAGAAAGTTCTATAGAAAATTCGACAAGAAATTATAACCAATCGCAGGTTTCACAAATTAAGAAACACATACAGGAACTTATAAAAAATGGTAATCGCAAGTGGGGTACAGAAAATGAGCTGACAGCAGCCAATTATTTAAAGGACGAAATGGATAGCTACGGATATGTAACTTATATTCAAGAATTTCCTGCCTACGAATTTGATATTAGAGCATCGGGGAACGTTGAATATTTTAATCTGAATCCATATAACAGTGAAGTGATAGGAATAGGTCATAATGTAATAGCCGACCTTAACACGAGCAAAGAGACAGACCAGATTCTAGTATTATCTGCTCATTATGATACAGTGTCAGAAGAACCTGGTATTATTGATAATACATCCGGAGTGGTTACGTTGCTGGAAGTTGCACATATGGTTTCTAATTTAAGCCTGCCTTTTGACCTTAGATTCATTTTTTTTAGCTCTGAAGAAAGATATTTATATGGCTCAAAATACTATGTTTCTAACCTTACTGAGAATGACTTGAACCATATTGCAGCATGTATTAATGTGGATATGGTTGGCTATAAAGATGGAGAGGAATTAGTTTTGGCTACACCATACTTTGCACACGATACAAGCGTTGTACGAAATTCATTGAATGGTCTGGATAATACATTAACCAAAGAATGGCATAGGATTTTCCCTGAACTTGAGACATATGTCAAAGTTGAAACTGCAAGCGACCACTTCTCTTTTGAAAAAAAAGGAATACCCAATATGATGATTACACAGAAGGAATTCGATATAGAAACAGTCAGAAAAAAAGATTCCGATTTGGATAATTTATCAATATCTGAATTAGAATATACAATCAATCTCATTAAAAAATACATTCAGAATATAGATATAACAAAAATTGCATATGAATGACACTCATTACCGGGTAACAGATGTTGTGGTATAATAAAAAAAGAATCCTGACGGGGTTATATATGAAGCCGATAAAAAGGAAAAGTATATTTAAAATAGTGTTGCTTATCATCATTGTTGCAACATTTTTTTTTCTTCTTGCAGGGCTGCTAAAGCAGGCGGAATATAAGAAAGAAAAGCCATTACTCCAACATGGAACCTTTGATTTGTCGGACTGGAATCCCATGCGGGATGGTGTTATCAACCTTGCGGGTGAGTGGGATTTTTATTGGGAAAAGCTGCTAATATACGATGACATCTACACTAGCGATATAAAACCAGACTTGCTTGCTGAAGTGCCAAAGGTATGGAACAGTTACAAAATTGACGGCAAAAGCTTGCCCGGCTTTGGAGCCGCAACCTATAGGCTGAAGATAACAGGTGCGCAGGAAGGACAAGCACTTGCTATCAGAATGCCTACGGTATCAGCCTCTTATAATATGTATATAGACGAAAGGTTGATTGCCTCGAATGGAAAGGTCGGTCCGGACAAAGAGTCTTTTGTTCCGGAATACCGCCCTGTTACAGTCGAATTTATCCCACCATCAAAGAACTTCGATATAATGATTCAGGTTGCCAATTTTTCTTATGCCCGCGGTGGTATATGGAATCCAATTTATTTCGGTACCCCGGAAAGCATAAAAAGTTTTAATAAGAACATCGGATATAAGGACATGTTTTTAGTAGGAGCTTTCCTTATCATGGCACTCTACTATCTCTGCATTTTTTTCATGCGGAGGGATAGTATGAGCAGTTTCTACTTTGCACTGCTGTGCCTTATTGCCATTATAATGACAATTGTTTACGGCGACTTCGTTATAAACAGAATATTTCCCTGGGCCGGATATCATGTTATTGTTGCCATAGAATACCTCGTGACGACCTGGGCTCCTATTGTCCTCATTTTTCTTATCGGAGAATTTTTTCCTAAGCAGGTTTCAAGGAAACTAAAAAAAGTACTTGATGTATATGCTGTTGTAATACTGTTATTTATTGTATTCTTTCCTATACACATATATACAGGTTTCTTATATCCAATACAAGCTGTGGGACTTGCAATGGTAGTATACGCTGTCGTCTGTGCTGCAATGGCCTATGCTAAAAACAAGGGAGATTCAGCAATTGTAATGGCAGGAGCATTATTTATTACATTGGGAGGTATCCATGATGTGCTTTTTCACAACAACATCATATCCTCCGATTATGGAGAATTATCTACCTTTGGGTTCCTAATTTTTCTTTTCCTGAATGCCATTATCATTGCAAGACGGTTCTCAGAAGCTTTCAAAGATGCAAAGTTGCTGTCGGAAAAACTGCTCAAACTTGATAAGCTAAAGGATGGGTTTCTTGCCAATACATCCCATGAACTGAGAACCCCGCTTAACGCTATGATAAGCATTGCAGACGGAGTATCCAGGGGAACGGAAGGTGCTGTAAATGAAAAGCAAAAAGCCGCTCTTGATATGATTACAAGGAGCGGTAAGCGCCTCGCAAACCTGATAAATGATATTCTGGATTATTCAAAGCTAAGAAATTATGAGCTTCAAATGGAATATAAGCCGGTAAATCTGAAACGTATTGTTGAGAGTGTTATAAATGTGATTGGAAGCTTAACTAAGGTAGACGGAGTACAAATGTTAATTGAAATACCGGATGATATTCCGGATATTTACGCAGATGAGAACAGGCTTCTTCAGATACTGTACAACCTTGTAGGAAATGCTGTGAAATTTACAGAGTCCGGATATATTAAAGTATCGGCAGAAAGGCTGGACGATGTGGTTGAAGTTTGTGTAGAAGATACGGGAATAGGTATACCGGAAGACAAGCTTGACATCATATTTCAATCCTTTCGGCAGCTTGAAGCCTCACTTACCCGGAAAGTCGGGGGAACCGGACTGGGGCTCTCCATTACAAAATATCTGGTTGAAGCCCATGGCGGTAAAATGAAGGCTGAGTCAAAGGTAGGAATTGGTTCGAAATTCTATTTCTCTATACCTATTTCAAAGGAAGCTGCCGAAGAAATATCATGTCAGTTTGAGACGGCAGAAGAACAAATAGCTGCTGTCGGATACGGTGAAAAGTATTCAGAGAATTTTCCATACAGGCATGAATCTGACGGGCCACATATAATGCTGGTGGATGATAATGAAGCCAACCTTATATCATTGATTAGTATTCTAAAGTTGAAGGGTTATTCAATCACGGCAGTTACTTCCAGTGAAGAGTTCTTTGAAGAGTTCAAAGAATCCAAAGATATAGCTCTAGTCATTCTGGACGTTATGCTGCCGAATCTTTCGGGATATGATATTTGCCGGGAAATTAGAAAGAACTATACTATTTCTGAACTCCCCGTATTGCTGCTCACGGCTAAGACAACAACACATGATATTGTAATGGGCATGGAAGCAGGAGCTAATGATTATCTTGCAAAACCTTTCGACACGGATGAGCTTTTGGCAAGGGTAAATACTCTTATACAGCTCAAACAATCGGTAGATAAAGCACTGGCATCTGAACTGGCGTTCTTGCAGGCCCAGATTAAGCCCCACTTTTTATATAATGCTTTAAATACCTTCGTTTCAATTTCTCTGTATGACATTGACAAAGCAAGAAATCTTATAACGGAGTTTGGAAACTACCTGAGGAGGAGCTTTGATTTCAAGGATTTAAGCCAGCTTGCACCCTTGAAAAATGAAATGGAGCTTGTAAGAGCCTATCTTGAAATTGAAAAGGCACGTTTTGAGGAAAGAATAGATGTGGTTTATGGGCTGCCTGATGATATTGAGGTCAAGGTTCCGATACTAATGCTTCAGCCCATTGTTGAAAATGCTGTGGTACATGGAATACTGCCTAAAGATGAAGGCGGGCGTATAGAAATTTGTATTAAAAGAGATGATACGGCTTTGCATATTAAGGTTAAGGACAACGGTGTAGGTATGGAGCCGAGGGAGCAAAGAAGACTATTTAACCGTAGATTTGGAAGCGGTATTGGACTGACAAATATAGACAGCAGGCTGAAGAAGCTTTATGGAAAAGGACTTCAGATTAACAGCAGCCCGGGTATTGGTACGGAGGTTTCATGGTGTGTTCCGATAAACATGGTAGAGGGTGATTAAAGTGATAAGAGCAGTACTTATAGATGACGAAAGACCTGCGCTTCGAGGGCTTGAGCATTTATTAAAAGAATATCCGGAGATCTCAATAGCCGGAATGTATACAAATCCATTGGAAGCTATTGATGAGGTTACAAGCCTGAAACCGCATGTCGTATTTCTTGATATAAATATGCCCCGGTTAAAGGGGATTGATGCAGCTTCAAGGATATTGGACTTAAGCCCCGGTACCGACATCATTTTTGTAACAGCTTACGACCAGTATGCGGTTGAAGCATTTGAACTGCATGCACTGGACTATATATTGAAACCTATAAACCCGGAACGATTAAAGAAAACGTTGGAACGTATTAAGCAAAAGAAGCCAACCGCACGGGGAAACAGCGGCCGGAGGCTTCAAATCAAGTGCCTGGGGCAGTTTGAAGTGGCTTGGGAACACCAGGAGCCAATAAAATGGAGAACAGAGAAGACCAAAGAGCTTTTTGCATTTCTGCTCCATAATCAAGGGCGCAATATTTCAAAGGAGGAGCTCTTGGATAAGCTGTGGACGGAAGATATTCCGGAGAAAGCTATCCGGCAGTTATACAATGGCATATATTATATTCGCAAGGCTTTAGAAGATTATAGAGTTGATAGTACATTAATCAATATAAGCAGCAACTACAGTCTGAAGCTGGGAATAGTAGATTTTGATGTTGGACGCATAAATGTACTGGGAGAAAGTAAACATACTGACTGCCTGGAAATACTGGAAACAATGGAAGCGCTTTATACAGGTGATTATCTGGAAGGCGAATACTATCCGTGGGCGTATTTTGAACGTGAAAGATTGGGCAATCTGTATCAGCAATGTCTTATTAAGCTCTCAAAGCTATACATTAAGAAGGAGCAATTTGATAAGGCAGAGAGCAAATTGACAGCTGCATATATCATAAATCCATACGAAGAAAACATTACCGAACTTCTGCTCAGACTTTATATCGAAAAAGGAGAAAAATGTAAGGCAGTCAGGCATTTTAATACATATTCGAAACTATTGAACGAAGAACTTGGTATTAAACCTGATAATAAACTGTATGAGCTTTATAAATCCATAAAATAACTTCAATAATTACTATTTAAAAATTTGGGAATAGTAGAAATAAAACCGTTAGCCCTTAAGGGATGGCGGTTTTATTTCTAAGCAAATTTCTATGATGAAATTTTGGTGAAAACCCTATTATATAATGAGCATAGAGGTTGAAAAATGTCGATTTTTGTTATTATCCTGCAAGTAAAGGGGGTGGACAATTGAAGATATATATACTGGACAGGCAGAGAAAAAGCCGGGAGCAGATACTGAATTGGCTGGCGGAAGACCAAAGAGTTGAGGCATTGGAAACCTTTGAAGATTACATAAGCTTTATTGAGCAGGTTGCAAAGTCACCGCCCGACTTCTGCTTTGTCCGGCTGGGCAATAACGGCATACCGGGCTTAAAGGCGGCAGACATGGTAAAGCAGACAAGTCCCGAAATCCGCATAGTGTTTGTATCGGATGACAGGGACTACGCGTTGGATGCATACGAAATAGGGGCTTATGGCTACCTGCTTTGTCCGGTTAACAGAAAGCAGTTTGAAAAGTGCTTAGAGAAAAGGAAGAGTGATGATTCAAGCTGAGCAAGCAGGCTATTTGATTTGTAACATTTATAGATAATATCAATCAGAGATTGGAGGTCATTTAATGAAAAAAAGAGCTTTGATGAAAACAATGTCAATCATGCTGGTACTGGCAATGATTTGCAGTACAATTCCGGGGGTTAGTTTTGTTTCCTTACGGGCCTATGCTGAAGGTGGCGGAACAGGAAGCGGTGATTCAATCATTACCACGGTTCTTAACTCTGATGATGGACTGATTTGGCCTATGAGGATGGTGACGGATTCATCCAACAATCTATATATTGCTGACTATGACAGTTCTTCCATTATAAAAATGGATAAAAACGGTAATGCATCAGAAGTGGGTAACGGGGAGCTGAACTGGCCAAATGGTGTTACAGTAGATGGTAAAGGCAATGTTTATGTAGCAACTGATGAATCACAGGTATTAAAGGTAGACCCGGCAGGAAATATAACTGTAGTAGCCGGTACAGGAGATTACGGTAACAGTGGAGATGGCGGCCCGGCGACAGATGCTCAATTTAACTCTACTGCTGATGTTGCAGTATACTTTAATCTGCTGTATATTGCCGACTACTCCAGTCACTGCATACGTAAAGTAGATACAATAACAGGAATAATAACAACTGTGGCTGGTACCGGAACTGGCGGTTACAACGGAGATGGTGGATTTGCAAAAGACGCTCAACTGAATTACCCTAACTCAATCGCAGTAGACAGTAGTGGTAACTTATATGTATCCGATAAGGAAAACCACCGGATTCGTGTAATAGCTGCTAATAATGAAACCAGATTCGGAATTGCCATGAATCCGGGGAGAATCTATACTGTGGTAGGGATTGGCAGTCAGGGTTACAGTGGAGACGGCGGACCTGCAACAGATGCTGAACTGGTATTCCCGAACGGACTTGCCCTGGATAGAAGCGGCAACATGTATTTTGTTGACGCTGGCAACTACAGAGTTCGCAAGGTAGACACAAACGGTATCATCAGTACCGTGGCAGGCAATGGTGTCTTGGGAAACAGTGGTGATGGCGGAGCGGCAACCGATGCTGAGATAAGACCGTTTGGAGTTGCCATTGATGATAAGGGAAATCTGTATATATCTGATTCTTTCAATACGGTTATAAGAAAAGTAACTGTTGGCGGGGGTAATGATTGTGAATCTCCTGCCGGCTCCGGTACCGAAGGGGACCCATACCTCATTGCGACACCGGGAAATCTATTATGGATGAGCGAATACAGTGATTTTCATTTTGATTTTGATGGAGTATACTTTCAAATGTCGCAAGACATAGATATGACAGGTGTTGAGTTCTTACCGGTAAAAGATTTTAAAGGTACTTTCAATGGGAATAGTAAGAGAATACAGAACTTAACTATAAACCTGACCTCAGATAACTGGAGTTATAATACCGGTGGTTTGTTTGGAGACCTATACGGAACGGTTAAGAACCTTGAACTCAATAATCTTACAATCAATAATGAGAGCGGCGGTTGGGGGACAGCTGGAATAGCTGGCTGGCTTAGTGGCGGAACGGTTTCCAATTGTCATATTACCGGTAACAGCACCATCACAAGCACTAAAGATGCTGGCGGCATATTATGCGAACAGGATGGCGGCGTAATAGAGAAGTGTTCAAATACTGCAAGTGTTACAAGTACTGATAACTCTGTTTCCCGAAATGTGGGAGGAATTGTGGCACTGGGGTTCTTTGGTTCTACAAGAAGTACGATTTCCGACTGCTACAATACCGGCAGCATTACATCGGGCGATAATGGTTATGCAGGAGGAATTATCGGATACATATGGGCTGAGACCGGTGACGTTATAAGGAATTGTTACAGCATTGGAACAGTTACAGGAGGAACCGATTCTGCTTCAGGCGGCATTGCAGGTTATTTAAGTGGAGATATAACCTTTGAGAATGTTTTCCATTCAGATGCCTCGGCTTCAAAAACTATCGGTTACGATGAAGAGGATGATTATGACTATTCTTCCGCAGACTTTGCCACTACAACTGATGAATTGAAAGCACAGGAGACTTTTACCGGCTGGGATTTTACAGACACATGGGACATAGTAGATACAGACACCCATTGGTCTTACCCTTATCTGAAAACAATGATTACAAATGAGGAAGATGCTCCGGGATACAGTTTAAAGGAGCAGGATGGTGATAACACCGGTACTTACACCGATGAAGACGGAAATACGTATACCTATATCATTGAAGATGGAGAGGCTGTGATTACTGGCTTCACGCGTGGTAGTTCAACAGAAATATGGATTCCAAGCACTCTGGACAGCTGTCCGGTAACGACAATAGGAGATGATGCGTTTAAGAATAAAGGCCTTACCAACGTATCAATTTGGGACAGCTTAGTTGAAATCGGTGATAATGCATTTGCGGGTAACCAGCTCACAAACGTATTTATCCCAGAAAATGTTGCGACCATTGGGATGAATGCCTTTAGCTCAAATAATATAAATGAAGTAATCATCCTAAGCAGCAGCTTAAGCATTGGCGAAAACGCATTTGACAGTAACCAGGAACCGGCATCGGGTCTGATAATATACAGCCCTGAGGATTCTACGGCGCAAGCTTATGCAGTTCCTAAAGGACATACATTTACAGCCATAGCGATACCCTCAGGAGATAGTTCCGAGGAAAGTCCATACATTATTCAGTCAGAGGCCAATTTACTCTGGATGAGTCTTACAAATAGCTACAATGGAGGTTTCGGCAGCAAATATTTCAAACAGACAGCAAATATTGATATGTCTTCTGTGGATGCTTTTGTTCCAATAGCAAATAAGATTGGTCCTTCCAGCTTTAAGGGCATTTATGATGGAGGGGGACACAAAATATCCAACCTGATGGTTGACATAAATACAAGCCATGCAGGTCTATTTGGTGCTATAGACAGTACAGGTGAAGTGAAAAGCCTCACCTTGGTGGATGCGTCTATTAAGGCGACCAGTGGCAATGTTATCGCCGGCGGAATCGCAGGCATAAATGGGGGAACAATCCAGGACTGCCATATAAAAGTATCAGATGGTGCACAAAGCCTGATATCCGCTCATGGAACTAATATTTATGCCGGAGGTATCAGCGGCGGAAATATAGGTACAATTTCCATGTGCTCTAACGCAGCGGAAGTCAGGATTGGTGATGGTGCAGGTGGTGGCGATTACTTTGCCGGTGGAATAGTAGGAAGTATTTTGGGTGGAGTAGTTGATAACTGCTTCAATAACGGGAACGTAAACAATACCGACGGAAATGCCAGTGATATTATTCTCGGAGGTATTGTTGGGGAAAATCAGGGAACAGTTGGTTGCTGCTACAGTACCGGAGCTATTACGCTTGCCGACAGCAGTGGAGTCAAGGGGGGAATCGTCGGTAGAAGCAATACAGTGAATATCACTGAAAATTTCTTTTTGGAAGGCGCTGCGGAATATGGTATAGGAGAGTTGGGCAAGGGTGAATCCTCATCAGAGGGTGCAGCCCCTAAAACTATCGATGAGTTAAAAAGTCCTGCGACATTTTCCGGATGGGACACTGATAAATGGCTCTTCAATGTCGGGAGCCTGCCTGGATTGAAGGGGGTAGTACTTGCTTATACCATTACTTACGACGGCAACGGCAGCACCGGCGGAAGCGTTCCGACTGACAGCGGCAGCTATGAAGAAGGTGATACAGTAACTGTCCTTGGCAACACAGGTAACTTGACCAAATCCGGCTATAACTTTGCAGGCTGGAATACAGCAGCTGATGGAAGCGGGACAAACTACACGGCAGGAAACACATTTGTCATGGGCAGTGACGGTGTGACTCTGTATGCTAAATGGACTGCTGCGAGCACTGGCGGGAGCAGCAGCGGCAGTTATTCAGGTGGGACTACACAAACACCTCCTTCCAACAATGTGCCTGTAATTATTGGCGGTAAGACCGAACAGGCTGCAACCGTTTCAACTCAGGCACAGAATGGGAGGATAATTTCGACTGTTACCCTTGATTCCAAAAAAATGACCGAAACTGTCAACTCGGCACAAACCGGAAGCAGAGTCACCGTTCCCGTAACAGGAGAAGCCGATGTAGCGGTAGGTGAATTAAACGGCCAATTAGTCAAGGCCATGGAAAGCAAACAGGCCGTAGTAGAAATCAAAACCGATACTGCCAGCTACACACTGCCGGCACAGCAGATAAATATTGATGCAGTTTCGACGCAGCTGGGGCAGGCGGTAAAGCTGTCCGACATCAAGGTCAGCATAGAAATAGCAAAGACTTCGGATGAAACGGTCAAAGTTATTGAAGATACAGCCTCAAGGGACAGCTTTTCAATTGTAGTACCTCCGGTAGACTTTACCGTAAAATGCATATACAGCAGCAGAACGGTTGAGATCAGCCGCTTCAACAACTATGTTGAGAGAACGGTGGCAGTACCCGAAGGTGTAGACCCGGATAGGATAACAACAGGAGTAATAGTAGACACAGATGGCACGGTAAGGCATGTACCTACCAAGGTAATCAATGTTGACGGAAAATACTATGCACAAATAAACAGTCTTACCAACAACACCTATTCAGTAATTTGGAACTCGGTCGAATTCAAAGACGTAGAGAACCACTGGGCAAAGGAAGAAGTCAATGACATGGGTTCGAGAATGGTTATCAGCGGAGTAGGTAACGGCAATTTTGAACCTAAAAGGGATATAACCCGTGCTGAATTTGCAGCTATAGTTGTAAGGGCATTGGGATTAAAGCCGGGCGACGGCAGCAACCCGTTTGCCGATGTCAATGACAGCGATTGGTACTGTGAATATATCAAAACAGCATCCGGGCACAAAGTCATCGAGGGCTATGGCGACGGGAATTTTGGCCCCCAGGAAAAAATAACCCGTGAGCAGGCAGTGACAATGGCAGCAAGAGCGATGAACATAACCGGGTTGAAAGTAGAATTTGCATCCGGTGAAGCTGAGGAGCTCCTTGAAGGTTTTGGAGATTCGGACAAATTTGCCGGGTATGCAAAGAGTAGTATTGCAGCATGTGTAAAAGCCGGAATTGTCTCCGGAAAAGACGACAATATGATAGTGCCAAAGGATAATATAACTAGAGCCGAAGTAGCGATAATTATCCAGAGACTGCTGCAAAAATCAAACCTGATTTAAATGACACTAGGGATGGTTCTGGTTGACAACATATGAATAAAGATAAAATACCCTCCAGACTATAATTATGGAGGGTATTTTCATGCCAAGACAGCCACGTAAGCTAATATATCACGTAATGTTCGTGGGAATGAGGGGTGGAATATATTTCTGAATCATGGAGACCACTCGACATAAAGATGTCGGGGAAAAGCCTGGAGGTGACAACAAGAACCGTCATCGGTGACACCGATGACACTAATGACACCTGATCAGATCTACTAGTTTATCGGCAAACTCTTGAGTGCCTGTGGAACCACCAAAGTCAGGTGTGACATATTTATTCTCTTTAAGAACAGCTTTAACAGCATCTTCAATTATATCTGCAGCATGGTTCTCACCAAGATGCCTAAGCATCATTACTCCGGACAGAATTGCGGCAGTTGGATTAGCAGCGTTCTTGCCGGCTAGCTTCGGAGCACTGCCGTGAACAGGTTCGAAAACTGCAGCATCATCACCCAGATTGCCTCCGGGAGCAATACCAAGACCGCCAATCAAGCCTGCACATAGGTCGGAGAGAATATCTCCATATAGATTCGGCATTACCAGGACATCGTACTGTTCAGGTATTTGAACAAGATTCATGCACATGGCATCAACAATCATTTCTTCATATTGAATTTCAGGATATTCTGAAGCTATACTTCTTGCAGCTTCAAGAAAAAGCCCGTCGGTGCACTTCATAATATTAGCCTTATGTACGGAGGTTACCTTTTTCCGGTTATGGGTCCTTGCAAGCTCAAAAGCATGTCTGGAAATCATTTCAGAAGCTTTTCTTGTAATTATTTTAATGCTTTCAGCGGCAAAGTCCCCAATCATATGCTCAATACCGGCATAGAGGTCCTCGGTATTTTCACGGACGATAATAAGGTTAATGTTTTTATAACGTGAAGGCACACCTTCAAAAGTTTTGCATGGTCTGACGCTTGCAAAAAGATTCAGTTCTTTTCTGAGAGACACATTAATACTGCGGAAACCGGTTGCAACTGGTGTAGTGATCGGCCCTTTCAGCGCAGCCTTATTTCTTCTTATTGAATCTATGACATGAGGCGGCAGGGGTGTGCCGAATTCTTTCATTACATGCTGGCCTGCGTCCATTCGTTCCCACTTGATATTGACTCCTGCAGCATCTATGACCTTAACTGCAGCATTAATAACTTCAGGGCCTATTCCGTCGCCGGGAATAAAAGTAACACTATGCATTTACACTGTCCTCCTTGTATAGTTAAGTAACCCGCCGTGCAGGAGTATATCTACCTGGCGGGAAGTGAGGGTGAGTTTTAGTAGGATTTCTTTGTCTTTTGATTTGTTTAATGCAATTATCATGCCGCTTCTTAGCTGGTTTCTGCAGTCAGTTATTTCAATAACATCAGCTTGTTCGATATTATTAAAATCGCTTTCATTTTCAAAAACTAATGGTAGAATACCTGAATTAATAAGATTCTGCATGTGAATACGCGCAAAGGATTTTGCTATAACAGCCTTGATTCCAAGGTGCAGGGGAACAAGGGCGGCATGTTCGCGGCTCGACCCTTGCCCGTAATTACTGCCGGCAATAATCAGACCACCGTTTTCAGCCTTAGCCCTTTGAGGAAAGCTGTGGTCGCAGGGTGTAAGACAGTACTCAGATAAATACGGTATATTGGAGCGATAGGGAAGTAGCTTTGCATTTGAAGGCATAATATGGTCTGTTGTTATGTTGTCTCCGAGTTTTATGAGGATTTTTCCAGTAACGGTTTCTTTGAGCTCTTCATTTACAGGAAAAGGCTTTATATTCGGGCCTCTAACTATTTCTATACTATCAGGGTTATCGGAAGGTGGTATTATCATGCTGTTGTCAATAATAAATTCATCAGGCAGCCTGATATCTGGAATGATGCCACACTCTGAAGGAGGAGTAAGCATACCGCTAATTGCACTGACTGCAGCTGTCTCCGGACTAACAAGATAAATCCCGGCAGACCGGGTTCCGCTTCGGCCCTCAAAATTACGGTTGAATGTACGCAGAGAAACTGTATTATTAGCGGGGGCCTGTCCCATTCCGATGCACGGTCCGCATGCACATTCAAGAATTCTTGCTCCTGAAGAAATGATATCAGCTAAAGCGCCATTTTGCGCCAGCATAAGCAGAACTTGTCTGGAGCCAGGGGAAATAGAAAGACTGACATCCGGGTGAACCTTTTTACCTTTGAGAATCTGAGCAACCTTCATCATGTCTGTATATGAAGAGTTTGTACAGCTTCCGATTGCAACCTGGTTAATTTTTATTCTGCCCATATCCGAAACTTTTTTTACATTGTCCGGACTGTGAGGTGCAGCTGCGAGAGACTCAAGGCTTGAGAGGTCAATACATATTTCATTGTCATAGCTTGCTTCCGGGTCTGGTTTCAGTTCAACCCATTCATGCTCCCTTTTCTGAGCTTTTAAAAATAATCTGGTGATGTTATCACTTGGAAAGATTGATGCTGTAGCTCCCAATTCTGCTCCCATATTAGCAATTGTAGCTCTTTCGGGGACTGAAAGCGTAGAAACACCTTCTCCTCCATATTCAAATACTACTCCGACACCGCCTTTTACGGTTAGTATTCTAAGAAGTTCCAGTATAATATCCTTGGCTGATACCATTGGTTTTAATTTGCCGGTAAGGTTTACTCTATATACCTTCGGCATTGTAAGATAGTATGGGCCGCCTCCCATGGCAACAGCGACATCCAACCCGCCTGCGCCTATTGCGAGCATGCCAAGGCCACCGCATGTAGGTGTATGACTATCTGAACCCAGCAGCGTCATTCCAGGCACTCCGAAACGCTCGAGGTGAACCTGGTGGCAGATGCCGTTACCAGGCTTCGAGAAATAAATACCGTACTTGTTTGCAGCAGTTTGTATATACAAATGGTCATCAGCATTTTCAAACCCGGTCTGAAGCGTGTTGTGGTCAATGTAAGCAACAGACCTCTTTGTTTTTACGTGAGGGATGCCCAGTGCTTCAAACTGCAGATATGCCATTGTACCTGTTGAATCCTGCGTCAATGTCTGGTCAATTTTAACTGCAATTTCTTCTCCGGCTTTCACGCTTCCGCTTGACAGATGAGAATGTATTATCTTTTCGACCAAATTAAAAGGCATTGTCAGCACTCCTCAGAATCACCGGATTATCGCTCGTCCATAGGAACATAATCATGCCTTTCTGAGACACTCTTGTATGCAGGCCTGATAATCTTCCCGGCATTTACTATTTCTTCAATGCGGTGCGCACTCCAACCAGTTATTCTTGAAATGGCAAAGATGGGAGTGAACATTTCAGTAGGGATGTTAAGCATCTTATAAACAAGCCCGGAATAGAAGTCAACATTTACGCTTACGCCCTTATACATCCTGCGAACCTTAGCGATAACCTCGGGAGCAAGTTTTTCTATCTTTGAATAGAGATTGAACTCGGCATCAAGGCCCTTTTCCTTTGCAAGCTGTTCAGCATGTTCTTTAAGGATTACCGCTCGTGGGTCTGAAATTGAATAGACAGCGTGCCCAACTCCATATATTAAACCTGAGCGGTCAAAGGCTTCCTTGTTAAGGATTTTCATCAGATAATCTTCAATTTCCTGGTCATCATTCCAATCGCTGAGGGTTTGCTTCATGTCTTCAAACATTTGAATAACCTTAATATTAGCACCGCCGTGCCTAGGCCCTTTCAATGAACCAAGAGCAGCAGCAATAGCCGAGTATGTGTCTGTTCCCGACGAGGTAACTACATGCGTTACAAAGGTAGAATTGTTACCGCCGCCGTGTTCTGCGTGGAGTACAAGTGCAAGGTCAAGCAGCTTTGCTTCGAGCTTTGTATAGCTGCAGTCAGGTCTTAGCATCTGCAGAATATTTTCAGCAGTGCTTAACTCGGCTTTTGGACTGTGAATATACAGGCTGTTATTTTCATGGTAGTGGGAAAACGCCTGGTAACCATATACTGCCATTAATGGAAAACAGGCAATCAGATGAATACACTGCCTTAAAACATTATTAATCGAACTATCGTCGGGATTATGATCAAAGCTATAGAAAGCCAGCACACTTCTTGCCAAAGCGTTCATTATATCCTTGCTGGGAGCTTTCAGAATCATATCCCGAACGAAGTCATCAGGCAGATTCCGATAATGACAAAGAAGCTGATTAAAATCTTCAAGCGTTTTTTTGTCGGGTAAATCTCCGAATAGTAACAGGTAGCAGGTCTCTTCAAAACCATACCTGTCTTCGCTGACGAAACCATTCACGATATCAGTTATATCAATACCCCTGTAAATCAACTTGCCGGGACCGGGAATCATATCCTTCTCATCAATAATATAGGAACGTACCTCGCCAATTTCTGTTAATCCAACAAGTACGCCTTTTCCATCCAGGTCACGGAGTCCGCGTTTTACTTCATACTTTGTGAACAATTCCGGATTAATATTGCTGCTTTTTTCTGCTTGGCCGGCTAATTCACTGAGTAATTTCCTTTCAAACTTTTCCATATCGATATTTTTCATGGTACTACACCTCCGATAGTTATTTTGGGGTGTTCAGGTTATGAAATTATCTAAATAATCCCGGGAATATCAGGTGAAAATCTTCAAGACAGAGTCATGCTTCAAAGAAAATGAAGCCTTTCTTACTCAGTAATTAGGTTATCATTGTTTAAAATTAAAGTCAATGTGACACATTTTCTTCATCCAGCTATTTCTTCCAATGGCACCATAACTTCATGACGCCGGGGAGTGGTTCATAAGACAGGGAATAGAATAATAAAAGATGACAGAAAGAACGTCGCCAATGATATAATAGATTAGACTAACAGAAAAAGGAGTAAACTACAATGTATGTATATGCTGGCAATGACCATATTGCTGCAGTTACAGGTAAAATTGATGCAGATAGTCACAGCCATCTAATGGTCCAAATATCAATTTCCTTTCACGATGAGTTTAATATTTCGGTTGCAGAAAAACAGTTTGCCTGCAAAGGCATCATTATAAGTTCAAATACAAGTCACACATTTTATAGTAGTCAAGACGAGCAAATTTTCTTTTTAATCGATAACACTTCTATCACAGCAAGACAACTGAATATGCAGTATTTAAAAGGTAAGTCGTATTATATTATCAATGACGAGTTAATAAAAATAGTACGGTGCTTAATACAGCAATATTATCCTATTTTAGATAAAGAGGATTACCTTAGGTTTTATTCACAATTGCTTCAAACATTGCAGATAAGCACGTATGCCAACAATGCTATGGATGGGAGAATTATTAACCTGCTTACTCAAATTAAAAAATGTACCAATACGGAGCACAGTCTTGAAGAAATGGCAAAAAGCGTTCATTTATCGCAAAGCCGATTATCCCATTTGTTTAAAAAGGAAACAGGTATGCGTTTAAGCTCATATATTGTGCTGCATAAATTGCAAAAAGCGATGTTCGATATATTTTCCGGAAAAAGTATAACCGAGGCTGCTGTCATGGCCGGCTTTGACAGTCCATCGCACTTTGCGGCTGTAAGCAAAAAAACATTAGGTATATCTGCAAGAGAATTGAACAAAGATAGCTTTTTTTTGAAAGTAGCAACATACTAAAATGCTTATAATTAAATAAAGGGGGCGCAATATGAAAAATAATTTAGTAGAAACGCATTTATTAGATTATAATCATCCCAAAATGCAACAGCTTATTGCAGATAGAAAATGGGCTGAAAAAGACGAGTTTGAAAGGATTAAACGAATTTATTCCTTTGTAAAGGATGAAATTTTATTTGGGTACAATCCAAAGGACGAATTTAAGGCTTCGGAAATATTAAAACAGGGCTATGGTCAATGCAATACCAAGGCTATCTTACTTATGGCATTACTTAGAGGCGTTGGTATCCCAACAAGGTTACACGGGTTTCTGATTGATAAAACCATGCAAAAGGGTGCGCTGGTAGGCTTAACCTACCTGTTAGCTCCCGCGAAAGTAAGCCACACATGGGTAGAGGTATACTATAACGCCAACTGGATAGTGCTTGAGGGGGTTATTCCTGATGAGAGCTTTTACAATGCTGTTAAAGATCAACTGCAAAAGCGTGATGACGGTTACTATGGTTATGCTATTGCCGTAAAAGACAAGTGTGCGGATAACTTTTGTTTTGCAGGTAAAGACACCTACAGCCAAAGCCTTGCAATTACCGATGATCTTGGCATTTATGATTCGCCAGAGCTTTTTTTCGAAAAATACAACAACACACCAACATTATTAAAACAATTTTTGTTTGAAAAAATACTATCCAAAAGGCTGAACAAACGGCTGCAGAAAATCCGCAATAGAAAATGAATTAAATTAAGATGCTTTTGCATTCCTCAGGTAGTATTCTTTTACCAGTGCAGTAAATACTTTAGATATATGGTTTTCATTATTCTACAAACGCGGTAGCGGTAGAACAGTCCCGATGCTTTCGGAAATTAACGGAGGGAAGGCAAATAGTTGACAAAGAGAACCGTCCCCAATGACACCTTTTAAAATATTTTTTAGGGTTGACAGCGAACATGTGTTCTGGTATTATTGTGGTAAATAATAACAAAAAAGGAACCTGGGTTCTGATATTTTGGGAGGTAAATATGTCTGAACTGAAATTTGAAATTGTTAAGCACATTGGTGTAATCGGAGAAGGCAAGGAAGGGTGGAAGAAGGAAATCAACGTGGTGAGCTGGAATGAAAGAAAACCCAAGCTCGATATACGTGAGTGGGATGAAAATCATGAAAAAATGAAAAAAGGTATTACATTTAATGAAAAAGAAATGGAAAATCTTAAATCCATCTTATCAGATTTAGATACTAAATGCTTGGAAGTGAATAATAAAAATGTATAATTGTAATACAAAGATTAATTCTTTTGACTTATCCACGGGGTAAGTCATTGTTTTGTTTTATTTTCATGGTGTATGACTAATAAATATACGATTGCTAAATATTTCTTTTCAAAACAATACATACAAGTTTAGAAATAAATGTTATAATAAGATGATTACAAGAGTAGGAATTGTATACTTCTCGTTTTGAATAATGGTTTTGCTTACAACTTAACTATAATTCGATTAATACTTAATTGTGACGAAGAGTAGGTTACTTTGTGTATCTATTCTTTAATTTTTATTATTGTAATTACACAAAAAAACCAATGGAGGTGTTTTGTATTAGAAAGAATCAGCTGCCAATGAATGAGGATATTAGAGACAGAGAAGTTCGGCTTATTGATACGGATGGGACTATGTTGGGAGTTATGTCGTCAAAGGATGCATTAAACCTGGCAATTTCAAAGAATCTTGATCTTGTTAAGATTGTACCGAATGCAGTACCACCAGTTTGTAAAATTATGGATTATGGGAAATGTATGTTTGAACAGATGAAGAAGGAGAAAGAAGCTAAAAAAAATCAGAAGATTGTTTCACTTAAGGAAGTAAGAGTGTCTGCTCAAATTGAAGAACATGACTTTGACTTTAAGGTTAAAAATGCGCATAAGTTCTTACAGGATGGCGATAAAGTTAAAGTTAGCATAAGATTTCGAGGCAGGGAAATGCGATATACAATAGCAGGGAAAGAAGTACTTGAGAAGTTTGCCGATGCACTTACCGATGTAGGCACAATTGAAAAGGAGCCAAAGCTTGAAGGCAGAAACATGATGATGATACTGAACCCGAAAAAGCAGTAAGGTGAATGGTTATAGTTTATTAAGAGCTTAACAATAGATGCTTTAACGTATACATTGTCACTTGTAGTTTCGAGTCCAGTCCTTACTGAATTACACTTATATTATTCAATGCAAAAGGAAATTTAAACAATTTCGGATTGCAGTAAAAAATATAGAAGATAGGGATGATAATTTATGATAGACCCCTCAATTAGTTCATTGCTGGAGAAAGTAGACTGCAGCTACACACTATGTATTCTTGCAGGGAAGAGGGCAAGGCAGTTGTCAAACGGCGCGCATAAGCTTTCAGAGTGTAATTCTCAAAAAGTAGTTACTATTGCAATAAACGAGATTAATGAGAACATGATAACATATGTAAGGACAAAAAGCGGCATTAAGTAGTTATTTACAGTAGGTTATTTTGTTTTTGAGGCAATTTGACCTCACATAAAATGAAACAGGCTATCGGAATATTCCATCCCAGAGCCTGTTTTTATCCCTATTTATTCCATTTAGCAAGCGCATCTGCAAGAGCAGAATTTATATTCCCACCGGAATCCTGTTGTTTTAGGAATTTGCTGACCTCTTTCTTATCAACCTTATCACCTTTACGTTTTTTAAATTCTGAGAGCTTTTCACGATGCCCGCATATACATGCAAATATACTGTTTTCTCCCTCTCCCTTAAGATCCATCTTTTTATGACATTCGGGACATCTTGCATTAGATACCCTTGAGATACCTTTACGGAATCCACATTCGCGGTCGGGACACACAAGCATTTTGCCTCTTTTCCCATTTACATCCAAGAGGTATTTTCCGCATTCCGGACACTTCTCCCTTGTTATATTATCATGCCTATATGTGTCAGTGCTCGCAATAACGGTTGATACAAGCTTTGCAGCGAATTTTTTTATATCTGCGACAAATTGGTTTGCCGTGGTCTTACCCTTACTGATTAACTGCAGCTGCTGCTCCCATTTTGCAGTAAGCTCGGGGGATTTAAGGTCGAAAGGCACAAGGTCTATCAGTTGTATTCCCTTGGAGGTCGGAACAATTTCTTTCCCTTTTCTCTCCATATAAAACGAATCAAACAGCTTTTCAATTATGTCAGCCCTGGTAGCAGGAGTCCCAAGCCCGCTGCCACTTTCCATGGCCTCCCGTAAGTCTCCATTTTCAATAAATTTCCCGGGATGCTCCATGGCTGAAAGGAGTGTGGCTTCATTATATCTGGCAGGTGGCTTTGTTTTTCTGTTAACTGACTGTACAGAAATACTCTTCAAACTGTCACCTTTCTTCATATCAGGTAGTGACTGATTCGGATTTTCGTCATCTGTTTCATCCTCTATGTCGGTTTGCTCCTGATATACAGTCCGCCATCCTTTTGATTTTATAATTCTTCCTTTAGCATAAAACCATTCTCCTTTAACACCCATTTTTACAGTAGTGTGCTCATACTCAAAAGGAGGGTTTAACACTGCAATGAATCTTTTCACTATAAGATTGTATATATTACGTTCCTCCTGATTAAGCGAACCCAAGTCAACGTATTGCTCCGTAGGAATGATAGCGTGATGGTCGCTAACCTTGCTGTTATCAGCAAATCTCCTTGTTACATTAATATTATTTTTCAGAACATCACGTACCAGCCCTGCATAGGGGCCCACGGCAATGCTTTTCAAACGTTCAGGAATAGTAGGAATAATATCATCTGTAATATATTTTGAATCGGTCCTTGGATAGGTAACCAGCTTATGTGTTTCATATAATTTTTGCATGATTGATAAAGTCTTCTTGGCTGAATATCCATATCTCCGATTTGCATCCATTTGCAGTTCGGTCAGATCATAAGCCAGTGGGGGTAATTCCTTTCTGGCCTCTTTTTTTACTTCCAATATCTCACCCGTTTGCCCTGCTGTTTTAGAAACAATGTGGTCAGCCTGCATTTTATCAAGAATGCGCGTCTGGCCTGTAGATTTATCCTGCCATTGTATATTAAAACCGTTTACCTTCGCATTTATAACCCAGTAGTCCTTTGGAATAAATCTTTTAATTTCATTCTCCCTCTGTACTATCAAAGCTAGAGTAGGTGTCTGAACCCTTCCGGCAGACAGCTGGGCATTATACTTACATGTCAATGCTCTGGTTACATTTAGACCAACATACCAGTCTGCTTCAGCCCGACATTGTGCAGACATATATAGATTCTCAAATTCTCTACCATGCTTCAAATTGGCAAAGCCTTCTTTTATGGCTTTATCGGTTTGTGAAGAAATCCATAGGCGCTTTATAGGCTTTCGAAAACTTGCCTTCATTATAATCCATCTTGCAACCAGCTCACCCTCGCGTCCAGCATCTGTAGCTATTACAAGCTCATCAATATCCTGCCTGCTCATTAAACTTCTTACTACACCAAATTGTTTGGATGTCTCCTTAATTACTACAAGCTCCATTTTGCCAGGCAGCATAGGAAGGTCTTCCAGCTTCCATGTTTTATACTTTTTGCTGTAAGTTTCCGGGTCAGCAAGCGTAACCAGATGTCCCAATGCCCAAGTAATAATATATTTTGTACCTGTCAGGAATCCATCACCCTTTTGGCTGCAGTTAAGAACCTTTGCTATATCTCGAGCCACAGATGGTTTCTCAGTTAAAACTAATATCTTCCCCATGTAAATCTCCTTGTAAAGTAAACACCATTTTTGGAACCGTATTATATCATATTAAACTTTTAAAGGCATCCTCAAATCTGTTATCGTTTTCTTTTATCCTCTTCTTTGGGCCTGAGGTCCTGCCGCCTGACTGCCGAACCTTTTGCGCGAAATGCCTTTCGAATAAGAGGCTGTCAATGTTTTCATTGGTATATATAAGACCATTCTGGTTTATGACCTTTGCACCTTTGGGAAGAGCCATTGCGGCAACACCATAATCCTGGGTTACTACAATATCGCCCTTGGATACCTGGTTTATTAGAGCAATATCCACTGAATCTCTTGCCTTATCTACAGTTATTACATTTGAATACCCATCGCTTATTACATGGCTGGTATCAATGAACATTACAACAGGTATATTATATTCTTTTGCAATCCTGACAATTATATTTTTTACAGGGCATGCATCGGCATCGACTAGTATTTTCATATCTGATTGAATCCTTTACTATTTGATTTTCATGACATCAATTACTTTACCCTTATACATATCTTTAAGGGTAATATTTATTTTTAGAGCCTTTTCACACTTTCTGATTAGCGGTAACTCTTTACTTGATATTATGGATATTGCTACTCCGGTGCTGCCATTCCTTCCGGTTCTTCCCACTCTATGCAGATAACCCTTGGGGTCTTCAGGAATATCCAAATTGAATATATGTGTAATCCCATCTATATCGAGTCCGCGTGCAGCAATATCAGAAGCAATAAGAAGCTGTATTTTTCCCATCCTGAAATGGTCCATAACTCTCTTGCGGTCCAACTTATGATTTGAACCGTGAATGCCTTCAGCATTTAAACCATGATATTTTATCTTTGAAGTGACATTGCCAATTTGGTCATTCTGGTTTACAAATATAACAGCTTTCTGAGGGTTTAATATCCCTACCAGCTTTCTTAAAACTTCAATTTTGTCCCGTTGCTCTGCTAAAAAGCATAAATGCTCAATAGAGGTTGGAATAGAAACATTCTCCTTGCCTTTAATGAATTCAGGGTTTTTCATTATCTCTTTTGCTATGGCTAAGGTTTCCTTTGATATTGTTGCAGAAAACAGCATTAGCTGCCTTTCCTTTAACGTAGCCTTAATCACTGCCTTCACACTGTCCAAGTGGTTTTTGTCCATAAGTCTGTCAGCCTCATCAAGGATTATTGTTTTAATAGTGTGTGCAGATATCTTCCTTTTGCATATTAGCTCCAGTATTCTACCTGGAGAGCCAACTATAATATGAGGCTTTTCTTTTAGCTTCTGAATTTGTCTGGCAATATTCACATTACCTATTATTGGTATTGATTTTACTTTAACTTCAGAATTCTCCGATAAACGTTCTATCTGTCTCTGTATCTGTATTGCCAGCTCATGTGTAGGCACAAGTACAATTGCCTGCATTTCTCTGTTTAATGTATTAATCTTCTCAAATAAAGGAAGCAAGTAGGCTAAAGTTTTTCCCGTACCTGTCTCAGATTGTACTATCAAGTCCTTGTTTCTGAGGGCTTCCGGTATTGCCTTTTCTTGTATTTCAGTAGGAATGGTTATATTTTCTTTTCTTAATGCAGCTGCCAGGGATGGATTCAAATTAAGGGTATTAAACGATTCAATCATTTCAATCTCCTTTGTCCTTTTTATTATTTGAAATTTCCTCTGCGAGTTCATTGAGGAAAGTCCAGCGTTCTATAGCTGCATTTAGCTGAGTCTCTATAAGCTCCTGCATTGGAAGGAGTTCTTGCAGACTTTCAAAGTTGCTTGAGGAGTCGCAAATTTTCTTTTTTATATCATTCAGGCTCTTTTCCAAATCAGAAATAATCTCATCAATTTGCTCAAATTCCCTTTGTTCCTTAAATGTAAATTTGAGGGGCCTGTCCTTTTTCTTATTAAGGCTTTCACAAATATTATCCAACCCATCCCTACAGGTATTTTTGTGCGCATCTTCCTGCTTTTGCTGGGTGTTTTGAAGGTAATAGGAGTAATTACCTTCAAATTGTTTTATGACACCGTTTCCTTCAAATGAAAATATCTTATCTGTTACCCTATCTAAAAAGTATCTATCATGGGAAACGACTATGACAATTCCGGGAAACTCATCAAGATAGCTTTCAAGTATTGTAAGTGTTTGGATGTCAAGATCATTTGTAGGCTCATCCATTAGAAGGATATTAGGAGCTCCCATCAGTATACGCAGTAAATACAGCCGCCTTTTTTCTCCACCGGAGAGCTTGGCAACCGGAGTCCATTGGACACTTGGCGGAAATAAAAATCTTTCAAGCATCTGAGAAGCATTTATACTACCATCACGAGTGGTTATAAATTCAGCTTCCTCTCTAATGTAATCAATAACCCTTAAATTTCCATCCATCTCTTCGCTTTCCTGAGAGAAAAGACCGATTTTTATTGTACTGCCTGTTTCTACCATACCGCTATCTGGTTTTAACTTTCCTGCAATGAGTCTGAGCAAGGTTGATTTCCCGCAGCCATTAGGGCCAATAATGCCAACCCTATCATCCCTCAGAAAACTATATCTAAAATCATTAATAACATTAAGCTTTGCAAAGCTTTTTTTAATATGCTCCAGCGTAATTGTTTTTTTGCCTAAACGAGCGGAATCAACTTTTATTTCAATATTACCATAAACAGCTGGTATTTGTTCTTCCTGAAGCTTCTCAAATCTGTTTATTCTAGCCTTCTGTTTTGTCGAGCGGGCCTTTGCACCCTTCTTTATCCATTCCAATTCCTTTCGAATAAGAGCTTGACGTTTCATTTCAGATGATTGTTCAATATCCTCTCTTTCAGCCTTCATCTTTAGGTAATTTGAATAATTAGCCTGATAGCTGTATAGCTTTCCATTATGGAGCTCTAAGATTTTATTGGCTGCTCTTTCCAAGAAATACCTATCATGGGTAACCATTAGAAATGCTCCTTTTCGGTTACCGAGATATTTTTCAAGCCAGTCCACAGTATCATTATCTATATGGTTTGTCGGTTCATCAAGTATCAATAAATCAGCAGGGTTTATAAGAGCGCTGGCTAAAGCAATCCTTTTTCTCTGACCACCTGAGAGTGTGCCGACATTAGCCTCGAAATCAAGCACCCCAAGCTTGGTTAGTATTGTTTTTGCCTCACTCTCAAATGTCCAGGCCCCTTTGCTATCCATACTTTGAGTTAAAGCAAGCAGTTTTTTTTCCAGTCGGGTATCACCACGTCGCTCGTTATATTTGTGCAGAGTAGACTCGTAATCCCTCAGCAGCTTCATAATAGGGGAGCTGCCTTTGAAAACCTGCTGAAGCACCGTGGATTCATTATCAAAATATGGGTTCTGGTGCAAATATTCTATTTTAATGCTGTTGCCAAAAATAATTTTGCCGTTATCAGGCTGCTCAACACCGGCTAGTATTTTCAGAAGTGTTGACTTACCAGTCCCGTTTATACCTATAAGCCCAATTTTTTCGCTTTGGCTTATACCAATTGAAATGTCTTGGAAAAGTATTTTTTCACTATAGCTTTTAGAAATTTTCTCTGCTGACAGTATGTTCATGAAGTTTCCCCTTTTGGTATGTTGTGATGATTATATCAAACTTACACGTATTATGTTATGTATTTTTTTATCATGTCACAGGGGATGGTTCTCACTTGTAGCATACCTCTTTGTAAACAGAACATCATGAATATTACATTTTGGTTACAATTAAATTTAATAAAAAAACATCTTCCATTTCTGTAAATATATGGTAAAATACATTCGATGGTAATAAATACAGATGTTACCAATAAATTCCAATAGCATGGTTATTAATCAGGAAAGGAGGGTTTTATGAAAACTAATCATGTAGTTGGAAGATAAAACTATTTTAAAGGAGGGACGTAAAGAGAATGAACTGCAATGTGAGGAAAACTAAGAAAATCGCAGCGTTGGTAGTTCTTTCAGTTCTGGTGGTTGCTTTGGGAATTCCCATAGTATTTTCATATGCACAATCACCCGCAGCATCTGATATTGAAGGACATTGGGCAAGTAAAGAAATCTCTTCCTGGGTTGAACAAGGTCTCGTAAAAGGATACCCAAATGGTACATTCAGGCCGGACAATAGTATCACAAGAGCAGAATTTGCTGCTTTAGTGAACAGAACATTCGAATTTGAAGAAATGGCAGCAATATCTTTTTCGGATGTAAACCAAACTGATTGGTACTATGTAGAAATCGCTAAAGCTAATAGGGCTGGGTATCTAGTCGGATATAAAGACGGCACAGTAAGGCCGAAAGCATATGTTACGAGACAGGAAGTTGCCACAATGATTGCCAGGCTTAAGTCTCTGGAAGAAGATGCAAGTGAGGCAAGCAGCTTTGCTGATTCGGCTTCAATTCCGGAGTGGAGCAAAGGATTTATTGGTGCAGTAGTGAAGGCTAAATATATGAAAGGATATCCCAATGGATACTTCAGACCTGCTGAAAACATTACAAGGGCAGAGTCTGTTGTTGCTCTGAATAATTTGCTGGCTGTGGAGATTGAAAGTATTAGTGAGCAGTCAATTGAAGTTAATGCTTCCACAAAGATAAATGTGAAGACAGCGCCGGCCGACGCCGTGATATCTATCCAGAACAGTGATGATAAGGTTATAAGAGCTGTTTTAAGTAGCGCTGTTATTGAATTGAAAGGGTTAAAAGAAGGAAATGCAACCATTACTGTGACAGCACAAAAAGAAGGTTTGCTAAATGGAGTAACCACTTTCAATGTAGAGGTTAAGAAGGCAATTGTTCTTATCAGCGGCGGAGGTGGATATATCCCTCAGAACAATAAACCTGTAATCACAGTAGTTGAGCCGGATGAAGTTAATGATGGGATAATCACACTTACAGTAGGAGCAGAGTTTGTTGCACCGACTGTAACCGCCAGTGATGCTGAGGATGGAGATATCACCGACAGGATTGTTAAGACCGGAGAGGATGATGTGGATACTTCTGAAATTGGCGAGTATATATTGACCTATAATGTTAAAGACTCACGGAATCTTGCCGCTGATGAGCGCAAGGTAATAGTAAAAGTGGTAGAAGCTGATGAGAATAATGCAAGTGCGAATATAACGGTGGATGTAGCAGAAGCAATGGATGTATTTAAGAGAATCACGGTGAACTCATCAACTGTAGGAGCCAAATTCAAGGTGGAAGGTTCTACGCTGGTAAAGGCATTCGGAGAGTCTATAGATACTATGACCTCTGAAGCCTCAGTAGAAGTTTCTATCCTAGATGAGGATGAAAATGTACTTGGTACTATTACGGTTGATGTAAGCAGTGACAGTACAGCAGACTATGGGTTCACAGCTCAGATAGTTGAGCCGGTTGAAACCGTGAATATAACGGTAGATGTTGCAGAAGCAATGCCGATGTTCAAGAGCATCACAGTGAACTCTTCAACTGTGGGAACCAGGTTCAAGGTAGAAGGTTCTACGTTGGATAAACAATTCGGAGAGCCGATAGTAGTCAATACCTCTGAAGATACAGTAGAAGTCTCTATACTGGACGAGGATGACAGTGTAGTTGGTACTGTTACAGTTGAGGTGGGCAGTGATGGTACAACAGATTATGAGTTTTAGCAGTATGCATATCTTCAATGAACTACTCAGAAATTCTTGGCAAACAAGTGAATAAAGAATACAAAAAGGAGGGTGTTATTTAGATGAAAAAAGCGAAAAAAATTGTCTCCATGTTCGTGGCAGCCACATTTCTTCTTAGCTCAACAGTAATGGCAATACCAAATAACTCTGTGGTCATGGGGAATAAGGCTTTCTCAATCGACGCAATATTTGCCGGCGTTGATGGAATCCAGGAGGCCCTGGATGGGGCAGGCGGAAAGCTGTATTACAGCTTGGAGGGTGTGACAGATGACTTTGTAGGCCTCTTTAGCGGTCAGCCAATGACAGAAGAGCAAAAAGCCGAACTGACCAATATACAATACGTCAACGCTGATGGAAGCATAGATGTTTATGCCAACTTTTGTGATGAGGAACCAATTCAGGATGAAGAGTTAACGGTTGAGAGTGTAAGTGCTCTTAACAGTACAACCATCCAGGTAACCTTTTCTAATGGTGAAACGCAAACCTTCTCAGGCTTTCAATTAGTGGTCGGAGAAAATGAGGTTGAATTTGAGTATGAAGGTCAAACCTTTACTGGAGTAAATGTTACCTATCAGCCGTCAGAGGCAGCTGTAGAAAGCATTGAGTTTGTCAACTACCGTAACATCAGGGTAACCTTTAGCGATACAGTTGACAAAGAAAGTGCAGCTGATCCGGCAAATTACTATATGGAAATAGTGGATGGCAATGCTGCGTATGGAGCCATGCCGACGTTACAGAACAGCAACCAGCTGAGCAAGATTCAGACTGATTATGTGCATGGCACAGACGGCTGGTGGAATGGGGTGGAAGAAGACGGCGAAGTTATTGCTGAACCTCACATAATTGCACAAGACGTAAACGGAAAGACTGTAGTTGATATTTATCTTCCTGAAGATGCAAGATTCACAAACGTAAAGGATAATGCTTCAGGAACCTATCCGGATTCATATCAAGATGAAGACGCTGAAAGAACACTGGCTGTAAAGCTGAGAACTTCCAAGACAGACGGCGTTATCAAAAAAGCATTGATCAAGGATACATCGGTAAATGTAGCTGTACGCAATGTGAAAGACGCTGAAGGTAAGTTATCAATTGATACTGCTGTAATGCCAATAAGGATACTGGATGAAGTAAAACCTACGCTTGTAGAGGCAAAGAAGGTTGAAGCAGAACAGGTAGAGAATGACAATAACCACACTACATTCAGCAGTCTTGGAAAAGACCTTGGAAGCTTCAGCTTACTAAGAACAAATGAGCACACTGGACAGACAGGTGAGCTATTGCAGTTTGTTTACTCAGAACCTGTATTTGATGCCCATGACCTGGATAAGTCTGACTTAGAGTATTACAGAGATGTCAAGCTTTATGTCAATGGAAAATTTATTGCTTCACGTTCAGAACGTAACCTTAATCAGTTTATGACATTTGCAATGGATACAGATGCAGCGTATAAAGATTCGAAGACGGTTACATTGGATGTTGAAAAAGCAGTAAAAGAAGCTTATAGAGAAGAGTTTGCCACAGGTATTGACTATACTGTCCGCTTTGTCGGTGTAACTGACCTGGCCGGCAATATAGAAGAGTCATCCGAGCATTCCTTTAAGGTTAAATTCAGGGATGCCACTGTAGTTCCTCCAGTGATTGTTAAGCCTGAAGTGAAAAACATAGTTCAGGTTGCTGACAATGTATTCAGAGTAGAGTTTAACAGAGCAGGCGTGAAGGGTACTCTGGTTATTGAAAATCCGGATGGTGAAGGCTTCGGGGTATTTGAAACATATATCCCGGAATCTATCGAATCCGAGAATGGCTGCTACTATTCTTACGTTGCAGTACCTGCCAGGGATCATGAGCCTAATGAGTCAGTGCCTACCGGCATAAATCAGAACCAGATACTTGCTTATGACGGTCAGGATACAATCTACAGAACTATAAGGGTGAACGAGATATACGTTGAAAATGACGAAGTATCGGCTGATTCATTAGTAGGTGATGACTACATCAAAAATAATATGAAGCTTGTAAATGATATTAAAGCTCCGGTGGCAGTAACTCCGGATGAAATAGAATATGATGAGCGCAGTTCATGTATCGAGATAGCTGTAAAGGATATTACCCCATGGGTGGATGATGAAAATATTGATTACTGGGTAAGCCCGATTGCATACAAATATGATGATGATACAAAGAGATTCAGAAATGAAATCCGCGCTAATCAGAAATATGCCGATACCTATCTGCCCGTTAAGGTATCATATATTGATGCTGATGGAGCAGTTCACCAGGCTATGGTATCGAACTATGATTTAAGGCCCGATTCAGGAGAATCAAGTGATTTGAATCCAGGCTATGAAGATTCTATAACATATGACTTTGAAAATGACATACTTAAGCTGGATTTAACCAACTATCCACAGCTGTTGGGCAAAAAAGGCAAGCTTGCAGCCGGTTCAGCTTATAAGGTCGAGATACCTGCAGGATACTTCACCGATTCACCAAAGGATACAGACTTCTGGAACAATGGAAGAGACCTTTATTTTGGTGGAAACTGCTATGACCTGCTGTATGTTGATGATGGCCGTGATGATGATAACTACTGGTGGTGGTTCCATACTGATGCAGGGCTGGGATATACTTCTACAAAGCAGGTAGTAAATGTCGATGTTGAAGAGAAGCCGGCAACGGTTCCCGACCCTGAATATGTACCGCAAACAAGCAAGCAGCTGATAAACTATGATGAACCAACAAACTCAATGAGAATAGAGTTTACCGGCACCATAGATGTTGCTACACTGAAGGATAAGGATAACTACACTTTAGATGGCAGAACCATTGCCGAGTGGGATAACCAGCTTGGCACAAACACTGTGATTAACTATGTAGTTGATAACAGTAATCCTGACAATGTGCGTCAGTATGCAGTGTTTGAAATACCTCAGGACAGCATTCAGGAATTCGGAGATTATTCATTCAAGGTCCAGGGTGTATCGCACCCGAATGGTGGAACCATGACTCCGGTAGAAACAGTAGTCAGACTTCATGATAACTATCGTCCGGTTGTAGTTGATGCAGTTGTAACCGGAGACAGACAAATCAAGCTGACATTCAACGAACCGATTCAGTATCATGTAGACCCTGAAGTGGATGCAGACCCGCATTCTACTGCCAACAACTTCCTCGTTGAGATTGGCGGCGTAAAATATACTGTAGATACAGCAGTTCTGCCTGTAGTATCAGACAATGATAGAGAGATTATACTGAATCTAGGAAACGTTATTCCTGAAACCGGCAGTATAACAGTAGAGATAGTTGATGACCAGAATGGAAACATCCTGGTAATAGACTTATCAACCAACAAGAATCCCATGAAGAAAGATGTCTACGATGTAGATAGAGCTGAATAGTTGTATCAGGGTGGGTGTAAACCCACCCTCCCCTAAAAAGCCAAGAGGGAATTAAATTGCTGCTCTTGGCTTTTTAAAGGGGAAAGAGTTGAAAGCTGCAGGCTGTTATAATAGTTAAGAGTTGAGGGTTCGTAGTGTTTTAGAAACTCTTCGACTAAGCAAAGAGAGGAATGTAGATATTATGCAACTACTAAAAAGAATAATTTATTTTGTATTTACTGCAATCCTTATTACCATTCTTATGGCCAGCTTCAATGTAATGTATGCTGGTGATACTCGTCCATTGGAAGAAACGTCTCCAATATGGACAGGCCTTAAAACATCGGTCGAAGCCAATAAGCAGGGAGATAGAGCGCTCGCCGGAGCACTTGACACAGAGCTTAAGGAGTATGGAATTGAGCCTGCTTCACTGCCGCTGAAAGTAGACTATTCAGATTCAGAATATTTACCACCGGTAGGGAGACAGAACGAAAATAGTTGTGTCGGCTGGTCTGTTGGGTATTACCTCAGAACCTACCAGCAGGCTAAGGACATTGGGTGGGAAGTAAGGGGATCAGACAGTGGAATAGATCGACATATATTCAGCCCTTCATTCATCTACAACCAGATAAATGAAGGGGTAGATGAAGGCGCATACATTGAAGACGCAGCAGAACTGCTGAAAAACCAAGGAGCTGCAACTCTGGAGTGGTTTCCATATATTCCCGGCGACTACTATACCAAGCCTGATGAGGATACAATACAAAGTGCCTACCCGCATAGAATTCGTGAATGGAGGGTATTGTTTACACAAAATGATTCTAGTCAATACATTATTCAGAAGACAAAAGAGTATTTGAACACCGGGGATTTGGTGGTGGCAGGAAGCAGAATAGGGTCTGAATTCTTGGAACCGCATATTGACCGGAATGGGAATAGCATTATCACTACCGATTACTTTCCATCATATAATCACAGCTATGTCATAGTCGGGTATGATGACAGTTTGGTTACCTTTGACGGCATTGGCGCCTTCAAACTGGTTAATTCCTGGGGACGGGAATGGGGTAACGAGGGCTTTAGCTATATCAGTTATAAAGCCTTTACTGCCAATGCAATAGAAGGCTTTGTTTTTACTGACCTTGTAAATGGTGTGCAAGAAGAGCTCAATGTAGATGTAATAAGTACAGTTGCCTTTAATATGGATTTTTCAGGAAAGGGCAGGTTTGATATTAAAATAAAGGACGAGAGTAATGAGCTTATATATGAGGAGAGTAACTTGCCAGGGGAGCAGGGAGTGAATACTTTTACCTGGAATGGCAAGGATAGTGGAGGCAATATAGCCGGAGATGGAGTTTATAAATTAAGCGTTATTACTTATAAAAATAATACGCCAAAACCATCGTTTGAATATTTATTCAATAAAGCAGGGAAGATAGAAAGAGCATCCGGCAGTGCTTATATTTATGAAGACGTTATCCGATATGTAGATATCCCCATAACCTTTAAATCTGATGGTATTTTGAATATAAAAATAGTGTACAATGATGCAAAACATGATATTATATCCAGTCAGGCTGTAAAAGCGGGTGAATCCAAGATATATAGGATACAGAAAAAGGAGTTTGACTTCAATAATAAGGATTTAGAGCAAATAAGAGTAATAATCGAGATTCAATGATATTTGGTGACACTGGGGACGGTTCGAAACCACTGAAAAACACCTTATGATAATTAACAACTGAAGAAAAAGATACCCAAGATACCAATATTAAAACATATAAAAAGACCCCT
>JAWLCD010000021.1:0-46083 GCA_041687355.1 Clostridia bacterium
GAATGGTAATTGAACTTAGTTTCTAGACTATATCATCTGAAGAAATTGGACCTAAATACTTAATTATACAGCCTTTTTCAGCAGTCTCGGACGGTTCTTCTTGTCAGCTTCGGGCTTTTTCCTTGCAATTATTTTAACTGCTCCTTGGTTTATATACAATAATTTAGTGCTATGTTTTATTGATAGGCCATCTCTATTGCTTAATGCAATGATAACTTCTCCCCTAGCCACTGGTTGTTGTCAGCCAGAACCGTCCCCAGTGTCACCCTGTGCCGCCCGGTAGAACCGTCCCCAGTGTCACCCTGTGCCGCCCGGTAAATTTTGTGTCTCCGGCAGGAGATACTATCTTTCTCTAGAATAATATATTTTAGTGCTTTTTGTATCTTCATAGGCTTAAAGGGGAGATTGTCTTGGATTGTCCAAAATGCGGAAAAGAAATAGAAACACCAACCGAAACCTGCAGCAACTGCGGTGAATCTATAGGGGACCAAAATAATTCAAATATCTTCAGCCAAAGAAATACTAACATGGAGCAGCTCAGGCTGTTCGTAGGTGATAATGCAGATTATTACCTGAAGAAGTGGGAGAATATCGAGGAAAAACGTGAATCCTGGAACTGGGCGGGCTTCCTCGGGGGGATTTTCTGGATGGGTTACAGGAAGATGTACCTCTATGTGATTATTACACTGGGAATATTCCTGGTCCTGGATGCGGTAATACCGGTCAGTAATCTTGATCCCCTGTTCAGCCTTATATTTGCTCTGTTGATCGGTCTGAACGGCAATTACCTGTATTACCTGCACGCAAATAATAAACTGCGAAGAATAAATGAATTGTTTTCCGACCCTGAACACCGTAAGATAGCAGCATTTAAAACCGGTGGGCCTAGCTGGCTTGGTGTTGCATCTGCCTTAATTTTTATCATTGTGTATGCCGTTATTGCCACCCAGCTGATGATAGCAGCCGGCAAGCTGCCTTAGAACGGTCTCGGCTTTAAGCTTGCACTTCTTTTTTCTGAATAAACCTTGGGCAGTGGAATATCATCCCGTTTATCTGGTCCTGGAGCTCCCTGTTTGTGAGACCCAGAGTCTTTAACAAAACAACTGCCAGTATCTCTTTTAATTTATGTATGTTCTCGGGTATCTGGCTTTTGTCCACAAAGGGCTTCAAGTCCAGAACACTTCCTCTGGCCAGTTTTTCCCTTACGCTGAATGCCCACTTGAGGAAATTGAAGCATGTAAGTCTGTCTTCAAATTCGTCTGCATATATCAAGGCTGCATAATATGCGGCCCTGAAATCAGATTCATTGGATGAATTGACAAGCAGGAACTCCATTGCTGAAGTAATGTAAGTAACTGAATGCCTTGTATAGGGATGTGAACAGCATTCCTGAAACTTGGTAAATGAATAAAGCCAGTGCAGGTTGGTATCCTCCGGAGATTTGTCCTGGTTCTTGTATATATCAACTATCCTCTTATACAATTCTGTTATTTCGCCCAGTATAGCTTGGTCCAGTTCATGCACTATTTCGTCAATTTTGAAGTTTCTTACCCAATCGTCATCAGCAGCTCCGGCTGTCACGGAAACACTATAATCGGTTTTGGCCATTATTTCCTTAAGGGTCTCGTAGGTTTCTCCGGCAAACCACTCTGAGTTGACAATATTGAACCTTGTAATATAGAGTTTCATTGCCCAGAGAAAATACGTAGGAACACCATCTTTCATATGGTTGGGTATATTGCTTGCTGTAAAATTCTCTCCAAAATCGCTCTTGCTTACGATAAAGGTTTTATAAAACCTGATATCGGGCGGCATTGAAATCTTTTCTTTCTCAAAGTATTCCCTGCTGACCAGCCTAAGATAATCGTTTATAACATATTCTTCTTCGCCTATAGCTATGTTTAGCAGCCCAATTACATTGACAGGCATGGTCTTCCTCCTCATAGTCCCTTTCTGATTCTTCAAACTTATACAACCCTGAACAGCTCTCTGGCATCCGAAACAATCCTCAGGGCTATTTCGTTCACCCTCTGGGCCCTTGAGATGTTCTCCTTATTGACGTTACTGAATTCATCGACAAATTCGGATACTGTCCTTACCTTATCCTCTCCTTTTTGGGTGGTGAGGGTAAAAATGTTACTGCTGTAATCTATACTTTTCTCAAGTATACTGCTGAACCCGGATATGTTTCCGTTCATTTTATTAATTATTTCGGCTATCTCTTTAGACAATTCCTCTCCCTGTTCGGCCAATCTCCTCATCTCATCGGCTACCACCGAAAAGCCTTTTCCTGCATCTCCGGCTTTTGATGCCTCAATGGCTGCATTTACATAAAGCATGTTGAACTGTTCAAGTATTATCCTTACAATATCATTTATGGCATCAAGTCTTCCTGAATCTTCGGTAATAATCTTCGAAAATCTAACGAATTCTCCTGTTCCCTTGATTACATGTTTCTGGATGAAGCTTTCTCCCGGCAGGGCTTCTTCAAACAGGTTGCTTATTTCACTGTCATACTTTTCCACAATGCTGTCTATGTTCCTTACTATATTCATCTGCTCTGAGCCCTTGGATATGATTTTTTCAGCCTCGTTACCGAGTACTTTTGCCCCCTCTATAATTGCTTTGAGGCCGTCCCTTGTCTGTTCAAGTACGGTGTAATGGTCTTTTATCATCCTGTTTAACGCATTAACCAGTTCATCAAATTCTTCGTAGCCCACCAGAGTATCTATCCTTGCAGCTTCTACAGAATTAATGTTTAGAACGCTTGATTTAATATACCCCACAAACCCGGTTATGTGCTTGTATATGAACCTGGAAAGGAAGAAGGCGGCGAGCATCATTATTGCCATACCACCCAAAATAATACTTAACATTCCCGGGAGTTTTGCTAGAATCTGGCGGTTGATACTGGAGTTGGGTACAGACTCAAACCATACCCCTATAACTTTCTTATCCTTATCCTGCAAAGGGAAGAATACTCCGCTGTATGAATCTTGTTCAGTTTTGAGCGTTCCCTCGTGCCGAAGGCCTTTGCTGACTTCGTCAAGAACTTCTTCAGGCAGGGTAATGTTGGTAGGTGCTGCTCCGGAACTGCTGTCAACCGTAGTGCCTATACATTCCTGATTAAGGAAAATCATTATCTCATGACCGGTCCATTCCTTCAGACTTTCCAGAAAAGCTGTATTGCCATTAAAGACAGTCTCTCCCTTGCTCAATGTACCCTCTGCAACCTTCCATACTCCCGGATGCTTGCTTTCCAGGAAACCCTTCTCAACATTATAACTGGCTACTATTCCCATATTACTTTGATTGGAGAGGCTTTCCTTCATAATTAAGACAAACAGCAGGCTTGCAAGCAGTATTACGACCAGGCCTGTCAAACCAAAAAAGAGGAATATTTTTTTTGTCAGGGTATTTTCTCCGGATTTTATTTCAGGATTACTGTTAATGTTAATCACACCTTCCTTAATTTAGACTTGCTATACTGCCCATTTGCTTGAAACTATTTCAGCAACATCCAGGACAAATCCTATCTTACCGTCTTCAAGTATGGTTGTCCCGGCTATATCATGTACTTCCCCAAGGTAGTTGGCCAGCGGTCTGACAATAACCTTCTGACTGCCCAGAAGCCTGTCGACCAGGATGGCGGCCCTCTTTTCAACCAAACCCAGAATCACTACGTAATATTTGCCCCTGTAGTCTCTGGGTGTACCCTCAAATTTTTCATGCAGCCTTATCAAGGGAACCGCAACATCATCTATAACCACAATTTCTTTTGATTCCTTCTTCTTGATGTCGTTTGCTGTAATGGTCAGCACCTTATTCACATTGATGGAGGGCAGGCACAACATTTTGGTATTGATTTCGGTTATTATGCATGGAACAACCGACATTGTTGACGGCACTTTAAGTGTTATTTTTGTACCTTTACCTTTTTCGGTTACTATCTCTACTGTACCGTTTATTTTCTCTATATGGGTTTTGACCACATCCATCCCTACGCCTCTTCCCGACACATCTGAAACCTTCTCAGCTGTTGAAAATCCTGGATGAAAAATCATATTTACCGCTTCCTGCCGGGATAGTTCTTTTGCCTTTTCCTGTGTAATTAACCCTTTCTTTATGGCCGAAGCCAGCACCTTTTCCTCATCAATCCCTTTTCCATCATCTTCCACCGAAATTATTATCTGCTCGCTCTTTTGCCAGGTTGAGATCCTGATTGTACCTCTTTCAGGCTTTCCAGCCTTCAACCTCTCTTCTGGCAGTTCTATTCCATGGTCAGCTGAGTTCCTGATTATGTGTACCAAGGGGTTGGTAATTTCTTCTGCTATGTTTTTATCCAGCCTTGTCTGGGAATTCTCTATTATAAGCTCTATGTTCTTCTGTAAGGAAAGCTCCAAATCCCGCACCATTCTGGGAAAATTCTTGAATACTATATCCATGGTTATCATCCTTGACTGCATAAGCTCATCCTGAAGCTTTCCGATTGTCTTTCCAATTATTTCTAAAAATTGCGCTGCTTCCTTAAATTTTGGTTCCTTCATGTACTGTCTTCTTAAAGATTTGTTTATTTGCATGAGCCGGGTCTGGCATATGACCATCTCACTGATTTGATTAACCATTTCTTCTATAGATTTTACTCTTATTTTTACATTTTGTACATTTTCAAATTTCTCTTTTGGAAGTTCGGTGGGCACCGGTTTCGTGTTTACAGGTGTCTGTACAGCTGCATCCAATGGTTTTCGCTTTTCCTCTGCCGTACCGATTTCCTTCTTGATTCCACGCAGTTTTTGAACCAGCTGGTCAACTTCTGTCTGTATCTTCTCCTTCGCAAATTCTTCCTTCAGCAGCCTTACGCTGTCCATACTCTCGAGCAAAAGACTTATGAGCGGTCGGTCTATATTTATATCACCATTATTTACTTTCACCATCACCGATTCAATGGCGTGGGTCAATTCCTTCATCCTGCCGAACCCTACCATGCTTGAAGACCCTTTTATATTATGCGCTGACCGCATGATGCTGTTTACCAATTCAGGACTCTGTCCCTTGCTCTCAAGCTCCAGCAGTCCCTTGTCTATGCGTTCTATGTCTTCTTCCAGGTCAGAAATATACAGGTTCATGGATTCCTGGTCAAGCTCCATAACCGGTGTGTTCTCCGGCTTTTCTCTGTTATCAACGGATATGCCCTGGCCATTATTTTCAGGCTCTACCTTATCTTCGCCGGTCTCTCCCCTGTCACCTTTACTTGTCTGTCTTAGCCTTTCCGATATCTCCTGTACCAGATCGGATGTATCTGTAGTTACACAGCCCTGCCGAAACTCTTCCTTTAACATTCTTATCCTGTCCATACACGTAAGAAGAAGGCTTATGAGCGGCCGGTCTATATTTATATTTCCCTCATTTGCTTTGACCATAATTGCCTCAACTGCGTGGGTCAGCTCCTTCATCCTGCCGAAACCCACCATGCTCGATGAGCCTTTTATGTTGTGCGCAGCCCTCATGATACTGTTTATCAGTTCCAGGTCATGCCCCTTGTTTTCTAGCTCCAACAAGCCACTGTCTATACGTTCTATGTCTTCTTCCAGGTCAGAAATATACAGATTCATGGATTCCTGGTCAAGTTCAACCACCGGCGTGGTCTTTTCTGGCTCAGTTTTTCTTGGCGTATTTTCTGCCAGTTCCCGGGGTTGGGACGTTACCATTGTCGGACCAGTATCAGGAGGAAGTTCCGTGCTTTCCCCTTCTTTCCTGACCTGTTGAACTCTCTCAACAATGTCTGATATTTCGGTATCCATATTTCCCTTTAGAAACTCTTCTTTCATGGTCTTTATCCTGTTGACACAATCCAGAAGAAGGGATATCAGCGGGCGGGTAACCTCAATCTTATGTGCCCTTATATCAACCATGACTGTTTCTATTTCATGAGTCAGCTCTTTCATTCTGGTAAAGCCGACAAGTCCCGAAGACCCTTTCAGGCTGTGAAATGCTCTCATGATACTGTTTATCAGTTCCAGGTCCTGAGATTTGTTTTCCAGTTCTATTAATTTGCTGTCAACCGTGTCGATATTTTCTTCCATACTTGAAACGAAAAGTCTCAACAAGGTTTCATCAACATTACTCATTCAGGTTCTTCTCCTTGCCATTATAGAACTTAGGCCAGAACGTCATCCGGATTCAGTAAGGTTACATGGTTTTCGTGACCGTCCGGCCATTCAGTTATACCCACCAGCTGGTCTATCAGGATTCCTATGCTCTCCTCATGGTAATTAACAACCATGATTCTTGCTGATTGACCATATCCCTCTTCCGGATGTTTAAGCCTACCTTTTATACTTACCACAGGTATTACAGCCGTCCTGTACCTGGTAACTCCCATTATATGCGGCGGCATATCGGGAATATGGACAATCTCCTGAAGGTCAATGACCTCTTCCAGGCAGCCAAGCTCAACGGCATATTTCTTCTCTCCAAGCCGAAACAGAACACATTGTCCCGAGCGGCTGTCCGAACTGCTCAATAAAATCCCCGCCTTGCAATAGAATCAGATTAAATTCTTATTCGTGAAATAATGCTGTTAGTAGAATAAATATTGGTTTTCAGAACTATAGACTGCATTAGCTTGCTTGCATCTGATTAATAAACTCTTATTTACTTTATCATTTTACTATAATTGATATTTTTTTTAAAGTATACGGATAAATTTAAAAAAACCATTTGCATATTTTGGATTATTATATATAATTATGATAAAAACAGGGTGAAGCCTTGTGTAGAAGAGTACACAATGGGTAAGCCGCCATACTTCGTAGCATTTCATTGAACCACTGTTGCCCTTATTAACAGAATAATTTTTGATATATACACAATACTATACTTGAACCATACTTGTGTGCTTAAGAAGTATTAGAATACCGGAAAAGGGAGGAATTAAAATGAAAGATGCCTATCTGGAAAATGGAATTTTCGCAAGCCAGGTTAAGTCCGACAACACCACAAACCTGTCCATAGAATACAAAGGATTACTATTCAAGTCAGGCGCAGATTCTGTTTTTGCCCACTTCGGATATGGAGCAAAATGGACAACCCCCAGTTATGTCAAGATGATTAAAACTGAAAATGGCTTCAAAGCGAATATTCCACTGCATAAGGGCGGCACCATCAATCTGGCGTTTAAAGACAGTGCAGACAACTGGGATAATAATAGCGGCTCAAACTATAGTTTCAGTGTTCGTGTAAAGTAGTCTCTGCGTATAGCTAGAGCCGTTATCAAGCGGCTCTATTTTTGTTTTATCCTGCCTTCATCCTCCTGCCTTCGGATTTCTTGCTCAGACTTCTTGAAAAACCTTTTTATATACTCCTTGTTTTTCGGAAGATTGTCGTCCCATGGATGTCTATATTTCTGAATTTTGCTCATCTTCAACATCTCCTTATGTTCATATAAGTATTCCCTAGTAGTATATATTGCTGTATGGTTTTTCATTCAAAAGATTTCTTCTTCTTGTTTCAGATTCTACCTGGTTTGTAGTAAAATAATTTGTTAGATTCTTGCAAACTATAACTCCAGATGTTTAAATATGATATTATATATAATAATCAACATTCAGGAGGCGGAGTTATTGCATTCACACGATGATCACCAGCATGGCCAGTCCTTTAAGGACCTGACAGTGAGAAGGCTTGTATATTCCATATTCTTAAATCTGGCCATAACCCTGTCCGAAATTATAGGGGGTATTTTATCAAACAGCCTTTCCCTGATTTCTGATGCTCTGCATAACCTTATGGATACCTGCTCCATGATTGTCAGCTTGTTTGCAAGGATAGTATCCAAAAAACCGATTTCCCGCACAAAAACCTTTGGATATAAACGCGCTGAGATTATTGCTGCTTTCATTAATATCAACGGTCTTATAATAATTTCATTCTTTCTTTTCAGGGAAGCCTTTCACAGACTGTTTAACCCTGTAGAGATTAACGGCACCCTCATGTTTGCCGTTGCCCTCATCGGTCTGGCAGGGAATGCAATCAGTGCCGCCCTTCTCTATAAAAGTTCAAAAGAGAATATAAATATTCGAAGCTCATATGTCCATATTCTTTCAGATGCTCTTTCATCAGTTGGAGTAATTATCGCTGGCATACTGATAATGGCAGGAGGGTGGTTTTTCCTTGATGCAGTGCTTACTTTTATAATAGGAATATACGTCCTTGTTCAAAGCTGGCACATGCTTAACCGAGTCATCCACATATTAATGCAGGGAACACCATGGTCGGTCGATATTGATTCCATAAAAGACAGACTGGAAAAAATTGATGGTGTGCGGGATGTTCACCATATACATGTTTGGAGCCTTACGGAGAACATGAACTATTTTGAGGCTCACGTCAGTATTGAAACATGCGACCTTGAGAATATGGAAGAAATTAAGAGCCAGGTAAAGTCTATCTTGCACCATGAATTCAATGTCGAACATTCAACCGTAGAATTTGAAACAACTCAATGCTGTTGTCAGAAGACTCTCCAACAATAACTCCGGTCTGCTGAATCACTTCTTTCCTCCGGACATTCTAACGTGTCCCATTCTTTTCAGCTTGTTCCATCCTACCCCTTGACCTCTGACAGCGGAAATTATGGATTTCAGGATAGCATATACTATTATCCAACGGTAAACTATTCTTTGAATAAAAAGCCAGAAAAGGGGTTTCAGTCTTTCTCTCTCCAGCCCGAAAGCGTATATTGCAACTAAATAATCTAATGCAAGGAAGAGAAAATAATAGCTTCCTGCGTTGGAAATGTCGGATGAAAACATGCTGGCAATAAAAAACATGTCTATGACCGGCGATATGGTCTGAAATACATACTGAAACAGCCACATACTGGGAAGAGCGAAGAATCCGAGTGATCTGTGGCTGGAATTGAACATGGCTTTTCTATGCTTCCACAGGCACTGCAGTATCCCAAACAACCATCTGAAGCGCTGCTTCATCAAACCTCTTAAATCTTCAGGTGCTTCAGTATATGCGTACGCCTTTTCCTCATAAACAACCTTATATCCCTTTCTTAATAAGGTCAACGTTATGTCTGCATCCTCTGCAACAGTATCATCTTTAAAACCTCCAGCCTCTTTAACCGCTTCTTTTCGCCACGCCCCGATTGCTCCTGGTACAACCGTAATGCAATTTAGCTCTGCATAGGCCCTTCGCTCCAGATTGAAGCCCGTCACATACTCTATATGCTGCCATGTGGTCAAAAGATTGTGCCTGTTGCCTATCTTGACATTTCCAGAAGCTGCCGCAGCCGTGGGGTTCTTAAAGTGCTTCACCATCAACCCTACTGCATCTTCTGCAATAACTGTGTCAGCATCTATACATACTATGATTTCACCTGAAGACTCACTAATACCCTGGTTTATAGCTGTTGATTTTCCTTCGTTTTGCTTTGTGATAAGCCTGACGCGATTCTCTTTGCTAAAGGCTTTTGAAACCACTTCAGCTGTGTTGTCGGTTGAGCCGTCGTCCACTACAATTACTTCAAACTCCGGGTAGTCACTTTTCAATGCCGACCTTACGGTTTTATAGATGACCTTTTCTTCGTTGTAGGCAGGGATTATAATACTTACTAAAGGCTTGAACTCTGTATCCCGGATTATTCCTGCATGCTTTATCTTGTGCTTTGCTGAAAATACTAATAAAAACACCAGTCTGAAGCAGCCTATTATAATAGCGAAATAAAAAAGGTAACAGAACTTGTGAAACCCTCCCATAACCGTGAATATTGCTTGGTTAATCACTACAAGCGGTTTATCCCTATCCTCGACAGGCGGCATTACAATTTCCTGTTCCTTCTCCATCACCTGACTTGCAGTAACAAACCTATAACCCTTTGAATGTAAAAGTTCGATAATCTGGGGAAGAGCCTCCAGCATACTGGTTCTATCTCCTCCGGAATCATGCAGTAAAATCACGTTCCCTTCCTGCATCTGACGCTTTACACTATCAACAATAACCCTACTGGGCTGAGCCTCCCAGTCTCTAGGGATAATCGAATGACCCATTGTTATGTATCCTGCCTTCTGAGCTCTTAGTATGGAGTACAAATCCTCAGGCTCCAAGGCACCGGTACTTACAATATATGGAGGGCGAAAAAGTATGGTTGAATGTCCCGTAATCGATTGTATCAGCCTTTGGTTCAGGTTCAGCTGCATATCCTGCACAACAGTAGGCGCATCTTGCATTCTGATATGCGAGAAAGTATGGTTGCCAATATCATGCCCTCCTTCGTAAATACGCTTAAGAATGTCCGGGCAGGAAAGAGCATTTTTCCCCACTATAAAAAATGTCGCTTTCACATTATACTTTTCCAGTATATCCAGTACTCTTGGTGTATAGTCTCGGTCAGGGCCGTCATCGAAAGTCAGGGCAATTTTCTTTTCTTCAGGTCTACCGTATTTCTCCACCTTAAATGGCCTTGAATAAGAGTTATATCTTTCTGTTACTACTAATCCTTTCGAGTCCAGTTCTATTTCTCTGGTTCCCTCTTTTGCTGTCGAAACTATATTCAGAATATCACCTTGTCCCAAAGAAACAATCCACTCCGGACTTCTGACCTTCTCCAGTTCTTTTAATCCATCTTCAATATTACCACAATTCAGAAGTTCCAATATGCTCCACACTGCCGGTTCCTCGAAACCCAACCTCCATAATGCTATTCCTGCCCCACCCTCTTCTCTTACCATTATCATATGGTTATAAAAGGTAACCCCATCAAGATACCACACAATATGGTCTTTTCCGGAGTCATAGTACTTCATGAAAGGGTTCTGGGCTTCCTTGTCCCAAAAGATCTGCAGTTTTAATTTTTCTGCTGTTTCCATAATTTCTGCAAAAGAAACTTCTTTTGCCGGAAGCATGCTCTCAGTACACCAGTCATATCCATAGCTTGCCAATCCAAAAATAAGCTTCTCGGGCATAATATCAAGAGATTCCATATTCCTCTGAATCCACTTGCGAGAAGACAGCGGGCCAGGCTCCCCATATGGATGATGCTCATTATAAAGGGTAATAATCACGTAATCTGCTATTTGTGACAGTTCCCTGTATTTAAACGCGTTGTCTCCCACGGGTACAGTTTGCGCTACTTTAAGACCGTTCTTATGAAAGATGTCAGCCAGCTCTTTCATGAACTTAACCAGAAGGTCCTTGTCCTCCGTCGTTACATTATGGAAATCTATACATACTCCGTCATACCTGTTCTCTTTAATCTGAACACAAATGTTATTTATAATGTTTTGCCGTGCCTGCTGCGAAACCAGCAGTCTATGAACCAATTCACCATCCCATTTCCCGCTGACCAAATTGGTTACCAGCGGCATTTCTTTGACACCGTTTTTTTTAACCAGTTTATCTACTGTCTGGTCTATATTACTATTCAGCTCCAGGTTGAGGTCCAGCCTGTACCAGTCAGGTATTAGTACATCTATATCATATACATGCCTTCTTAATGAATTCATTGCATTATCGGCTCCAGAGGTATAAAAGCCAAATATTTTCATCCTGTCGAAGGCACCTTGTTCCTTCAACCCTTGCTTTAACCTTAAGTCTGATTGAAATGGACTTCTTAACAAACTTACAGCAAACATCAGCAAAGCTGCAAGAACAATTATAAATAGAACTATTACCAATCGTTTTGTATAATGCCAGCGTAACCCTTTGCAATCCAGAAATATCGATTTTTTATCAATCCATTTCCTCTGTGCTGAGGTCCTCCATCTGAACAGCCGCTTGAATAATGGAAATGAGCCGACAGCTGCCGATACGGCCAGAAGAATGTGAAACCCAAAACCGTATTGATCAAACGCAGCTGCCCCCCTTAATCTAATAATAAACGAATATATACTGTTATAATACGGCGTGGTCTCCATGATACTGTCCATTCCGACCAAATAATACAAGGCGCAGAAAAACGTTGGAATCAATGCAGCTGCCATGCCAACAATCACGGCAAATATATTTAACCTGAAAACCACTGCCAATATGATGCTTATTACTAATTTATATTCTGCCAGGGGTAAAATGCCGACAAGCACACCTATAGAGCTGCTTACCGCCATTCTTGAGGGAGAATTGTCGGAGTAAAGCAGTTTATGGGTGCTATTAACCAGTCTTCTACGTAATTTGCTCCCCATAAAAACCCTCACATTCTGGTACCCCTTTAGTTAACCTCCCAGCATAAGCCCTGTTGGTTAGTACAGTAACATCTTATAATCACAGTGCTTCTGCATTATATGACCTGCTGTTGGTGAGTGTTACCCGGCTTCCTCCCCTTTCAACGGAAAAATAAAAATGAATCCCGCATGAGCAGGATTTTGCACAGCTTCAAAATTTTCAAATTCTTACGCAGTATGTAACAATATGGCCTGTTTTGTGGAACAACTTGTTTTGCGAAGCTTATTCGATATTATCAATCAAATTATGTATAATGTTGATATATAGCTTTTACTACATACTGAAAAATTGATTCCAGTTGTGTCTATTTAATTTCTCTTGTTTTAATTATTGCTCTTCAAATCATTAATGCTTTAAATTACAACCAAGACTAAAATTTCTAAAAATATCTAAGGAGGTAAAATAACATGAAAAGAGTACTAATACCTTTGCTCCTGCTATCACTAGCCCTGGTAGGATGCGGTAAGGCAAAACCCTCTCTGCAGATTGACGGCTTGGGACAAGGGTCAATAACAGTTGCTACATACACTCTTCCCCCTTCTATGGATCCGGCTATGGGCGTGAACGCTGCCGTAAACCGCCTGCACGGTCTTATTGGGGAGACGCTTGTGGACTTCGATAATCAGACATATCAGTTTGTCCCTGCCCTGGCAAAAGAATGGAATTCCAGCGACAGCAAAGTATTTACTTTTACTTTAAGAGATGATATCAAATTTCACAACGGAAAAAAGGTAACCGCTGAAGACGTGAAGTATACTTTTGAAAGGCTTTTGGATCCAGAGACAGATTCATATTCTGCAAGCTATCTGACCATAATTGAAGGCGCTCAGGACAGACTTGAGGGTAAGGTCTCAGAAGTTACGGGAATCAAGGTCGTGTCGGAAAACGTTATTGAATTTACTCTTAAGCACCCTCAGGCAAGCTTCCTTGCTGTTCTGTCCTACCCCGCCTACAGCGTTGTAGATAAAGCTGAAGTTGAGGCACTAAAGGACGGATTCGGAAGCCTGCAGAATGTAATCTCCGGAGCGGGAAAATACAAGCTTGTAAGCCTGTCGGACACTGAACTGAACCTTACCCGGTTTGACGAATATTTCGGCAGCAAACCTCAGATAAAGAACCTGAAATATATACCACTCCCGACCAAGAAAGTGGTTGTTGATAATGAAGAGATTGATGAGATGGACAGGGAAAAAATTGTTGAGATGTTTAACAACAATCAGATTCACTGCATAATAACCATGGCCCAAATTCCGACGCTGAAGCAATATGAACAGGGTCTGACCGGCCCGGGAGTAGGCTACTTCCACTTTAACTACAAAAAGGATTTGTGGAAAAACAAGAAACTGAGACAGGCTGTGTTTTATGCAGTGGATAAGCAGAAACTGGCTGATATATTAGGATTTGAAGTTGCAGACGGATTTATACCAAAAGCCATGCCTGGCTATAAGCCCATGAACAAGCCGATTTACGATGTAGAACTAGCCAAACGTTTGCTGGCAGAGGCCGGATATCCGGATGGCAGTGGTCTCCCCGAGATTGAAATTCATGACAAGCCGTACGGCGAACCCGATAACCTGATCGGTTACCAGATTGAGAAGGACCTTGAGAAGATTGGTATTAAGGCTAAGGTTGTAATTGAGTCCAACGAAGACCTAACTGCTTTCGAGGAAAGTTCAGACCTCATGCTGGATGGCTGGGCCTCAGACTATCCGGACGTGAGTTCCATGCTTGAGCCCATTGTGATGAGTTCCGGACCCTCTAATGTTGGAAAATACAGCAGTGACCAGGTTGACAACCTGCTTGCAGAGGCACAGAAGGAAGCCAACAACAACCGTAGGATGGAGCTTTATCATAATATTAATAACATTATCTACGACGATGCCGTAAATGTACCGTATGGATGGATGAAAAAGATTGTATACGTAAATCCGAAATTAAAAGGTGTACGTTTTGAGTTTAATGATGAGCTATCTATAGACAGCTTGTGGCTTGAATAAATCTGATATTTTCAGTTTCAGAAAGAGATAGGCTTTCTGTAGAGGCCTATCTCTTCTGAAATACTTTATGCCATTGTTTCTTCCCTCAAAGGCGGTGCTTAAGTGAAAAAGAAATCTTATACCTCCAACATTAAGGTAGGGTACATCCTCATAATAATATTGATGCTTATGAGCCTAAGCTATTCAATCTATTCAGGGGAACAGCAGAAAAATACCGGCAGGTTCCTTTCTGCCAACAGTCTGCCTGTTATCAAGCTGGCTGGAGAGCTTCAACGAATTATTGCCAACGAACAGGTATTACTGTCCAAGTACTTCTTCTCCAGAGACCCTATCCAGATTTACTCTCTTTCAAATAACGAGACCAATTTTGAAAAGCACCTTTCGGACATAAAAAAGCTCTCCCTGTCACAGCAGGAAAAGCAGTACGTTGTCCTCATTGAAAAGGAATACTTCGAAGCAAAAAATCTTAATTCTTCTATAATCCAATCGGTAGAAAATCTTAAAACTACCCTCACTACCGCTGAGATGGAACAGAACTACCGCAGGAGTCTCATAAGGCTTACGCAGGTACACTCATACGCAAACAAACTGGCCAATATTGCCTATGAAAAATATGAAACCAGGCGGCTTCAGTCATTAACCAGCCTGAATTTCTCTCTAACCTTGAACATTATTTCCTCTATAATTTTACTGGTATTCGCTCTATTATTTTTCAGGTTTATGAACAAATTCCTTAATATACTTGAAGTAAAAGGCACAAAGGACGGCCTGACCCAGTTATTCAATAAATCCATGCTTGAGGAATTTCTCAAGGTCATGGTTGCCAAGTCCAAAAGGGGAAAAAGCTCTCTTTCTCTTATGGTGCTTGATATTGATTTCTTTAAGAAGATAAACGACACATATGGTCATCTTGCAGGAGATTTTATTCTTAAAGAAATTGCCGGCATTATCAAGTCTTCAGTACGGCTTTCGGACTTTCCCGCCAGATTCGGCGGAGAAGAATTTGCAGTAGTCCTGCCCGATATTAGCCTGGAAAACTGCATCAAGGTTGCCGAGAGGATCCGGTCTTCAGTCGAATCAGCCAGTTTTATCTATGAAAACCAGACTATTTCAGTCACAATCAGCATAGGCATAGCCCTGTGGCAAAACGATTATGATAACGAAACCCTGTTTGAAAAGGCTGACGGAAAGCTTTACGAGGCAAAAAAGTCGGGCAGAAACCGGGTTTGCTACTAATAGCAAATAAAAACAGCCTCTTTACCAGAGACCGTTGTTAAACCTTATATAGTAAGGTATAAGAGAATAAATAAAGACCTAATATGCTACTACAAATAGGGCTTTATTTACCTTTTCTAAAGAGAATTTCTTCCAGTCTTTATGGCAACCAGGCAGTCATAGTATTCCTACTTTAGACCCATGGTTTTGCGCCCCAACCTTTCGGGAGGTTTGCCTTTAGCATAAAGCCTTTATTTATTTCTCTTTATACCCTGCGGAAGTAATGGTTCTGTAGTACGAAGCTACATTATTACTCCCTTAATATTATTATACAATACTCTTGAGATTATTTCAATAAGATTACAGGAAAATTACAAAAATATTTCATTTATTAACCAATTATGTTGCTTCCTTTTTTCTGACCTTATAATGTGCTACTGCTGCATGTTTCCCTTATTCCTGAAAATCCCCATGGGGCCAAAGCGTGCCAATAGACAAGTAGCATTTGTTCTGGTAGAATGTTATTATAAGCGTCTGGAGGTATAAACAAATGAAGAAAGTCTATTTTAGCTGCTTGATAGTCTTTATCTCTTTCTTTTGGGCTGCCCAAGGCTTTTCTGCCGAAAGTAAGATTGTAGAAAGTCCCGATATCAGCATAATAATCGATACAGCTCAGCTTGAAATGAAGCAAAATCCCATCGTAGTCAAAGGTAATACTCTTCTGCCCTTGCGGCAGCTTCTTATTAACCTGGGCGTTAAAAACGATTCCAAGCATATCAAGTGGAACCCTAAAGACAAGTCTATATATATTGAAAAAGGTTCGCGTACCATAACGCTTAAAGTAGATTCAAAGACAGCACATGTAAACGGTCAGGCAGTGTCCCTTTCAGCTGCTCCTTTAATATATAAGGGGTCTACTTACATTCCTGTTCGCTTTGTGTCACAGTGCCTTAACAAGCGGGTTGTCTGGCACACCCAGACACGCTCGGTAATTATTACTGATTCTGAAACCTATCTTAAAGTAAAAGAAATTCTCGATGCGTCGACTCAAGCAATGAAGGATGTAAAAAAAATTGAAGGAGAATTCGCTGGAAACGTAAATGCCGGTTCTCTAGCATACGAGGCTTCAGGTGATTTCAGGTGGGATTCCATAGAAAAAAACAGCCAGATTAATCTGGATGCTTCTGTAATGGGTATGCCATTCCTTAGTTTGAAAAGCTTCCTGATTAGTAATACAATGTACACCAAAAGCTCACTAAGTGAAGAATGGACAAAGCAAGCCCTGTCCAAAGAAGCATCCGAACAGATTAATTCTCTCTATACAATGAACACAGAAGAAGCTGTTGATGAGGCCTATTACTCTTCCTTTAAGGTGGACGATAGACTTTCTACCGCTGAGCATACAGTACTGACAGGTACAATGGCTCTAGGTTCCATGCTCAATCAGATAGGCAGCACCGCATCTCTTGAAGATGTAAATTCTCAAATAAGCAGCACCAATTATAAAATGTATATAAATAATTTAACCCATCTTGTTGATAAGCTTGAAATGAATATGTTATCCAAGCAGGCACCATCTTCTGATGGGTCCGGGCAAGTAGAAACCGAATTAACAATCAGATTCACGCAGTACAATGGAGATTTCACAATCAGTCTTCCTGAAGAAGCCAAGAATGCGGTTGAGCTGGAGTAACTTGTCTCTCCAATGAGGCTCCTTCAAGAAAGGGAGCCTTATTCGTTTCTCTTTGCATGGGATTGATTATCCATAATTTGCAATGCTCCGAGAAACCTTATATAATGCAAATTGTAGACTTTGTGTAACCAGGATTTAAAAAACAACTATATTGTTAATATAAATCAAATCAGGTGGTACATAGGATGAACGTGTTTGATTTCGTAAATTTTCTTCAATTTTTCTTGCTGGGAACTTCAGTTGGAATTCTTGGAACCATTGTTGGCGCTGGTGGAGGGTTCTTTGTAGTTCCATATCTTTTTCTTGTGTCTAAAATGAGCCCCCAGCTCATTATAGGTACCTCCATGACCATGGTATTCTTTAATGCTATCTCCGGCACACTTGCTTACCTTTATCAAAAAAGAATTGATCTGAAGACCGGTGTTAAATTTTCGGTTGCAATAATCCCCGGCTCCATCCTTGGCGCCTTTATATCCAGACTCTTTGACAGCAGCCTGTACGGTGATGCCTTCGGTCTACTTCTTCTTGGTGTAGGAATATTTATACTGGTCAGACCTAAAAATGTTCAGAATAATCATCACGCTAACCCTATCGGCGTAATGGATATAAGGTGGCCAATTGTCAATAGAAGGATATCCGATTCCTCAGGCAATACATACTTATACTCTTTTAATGAAAGAACCGGGCTTATACTAAGCTTCTTTACCGGTTTTATATCTACATCCATGGGCATAGGGGGCGGTATTCTCATGGTACCCTTGATGGTATACCTGCTTGGCTTTCCGGTGCATATTGCCACGGCAACCTCTTTCTTTATCCTGCTCGTATCCAGCTTTTTTGGTGTAATTACACATGTCCTGCTGCAGCATGTTAATATTCTGATAGCTGCATACCTCTCTGTGGGTGCAATTTTAGGAGCTCAGATAGGAGCTTTTCTGTCCAAAAAATTTGACTCCAAATGGACTCAGATTATCCTGGCTATATGCCTTGTTATGGTATCGGTAAAACTTATTTCTCAATAAAAAGTCTCAATTATCGAATTTGTATGGAACATTTTTCATTAAAGCAAGTCTAATTTCATAGACTTAATTCTGGAGGTGTGGAAATGAAAAGAATTACATCTTTACTATTAACCTTTGCTCTGGTTATTTGTTCTTCTCTGCCGGCTTTAGCAGAAGAACAAGCAGGTGTAAAGGTAGACTTGAAAAAAGCAATAGAAATTGCCAAGGAAAAGCTGGATATTTCCAGTGATGGTATGGATTTTCAGTCAAGTTACTCTGAAGGTATGGACGGCAAGAAGCTTTGGTACCTGAGCTGGCAATCCAAAGAACGGCGGGACAAAAACATGAGTGCAAGCGTAAACGCCGATACAGGAGATATAGTCTATTATAACTCCTATTCCCAAACCATGGTCGACAGTACCAGAATACCCAAATATTCAAAGGAGCAGGCATTAGAAAAAGCATCAGAATTTGCATCCAGGCTCCAACCAGAAAAATTCAAGCAGACCAGACTTCAGGAAAACAACTCATATGGAGCAGGCATCATGCCGTATTACTCAAGCGATTATACCTTTGAGTTCGTTAGATACATAAATGAAATTCCATTCCTGGATAATAAAATAACCGTAAGCGTTGATAAAAACACCCTTATGGTTAGAAGTTACTCATTTATCTGGGATGAACTTACATTCACGAGCATTGACAAAGCTATGGATATTAAAAATGCAAAAGAAATTTTCAAGGATAAACTTGGACTTGAAGCATCCTACTACATAACCGATTACGGCTATGAACAGTCTCCCAAAGTCATTGTTATTTATTCGTTCAAAAACGGCAACAAGCCCCTAGATGCTCTGACCGGTGAAGTGGTGGACTACTACGGCTATTCCTACCCATCCTATGAGAAAAGCATGCGGATGGGGGATGCCGGAGATATTACTAAAGGAGAATCTCTTTCTCCTGAAGAACAGAACTCTATAGAGGAAAGCAGCAAATATATTTCGAGGGAAGCAGCCATTACTGCGCTCAAAAAGTATCTTGAGGTAGACGAGAAATTTAAGCTGACCTCGGTTAGTCTGAGCAAGAATTATCCGGCTGGCTCAAATCCTCTTTGGAATTTCTACTGGAACTACACCGATGAAGAAAAAAATGAGTACGCATATATGGGTGGTTCTGTAGATGCAGTTACTGGGGAAGTAATTGGTTTCCATCAGGGAGGAAAGGATCTTGAGCCCAGCAAAGATGCTGAACCAACAGTTACTAAAGAAGCGGCAAAACTTACGGCTGAAAGCTTCTTGAAGGAAATCCAACCAGAAAGATTTTCATCGTCAGAATACCGTGATTTTGAACAATATCTAGGTAGGATAACCGTTGAAAAACCATCTGCCTACAGCTTCAGGTATTTAAGAAAATCTGGAGATATTATGCTTCCGTTTAATTCTCTGAACGTTACGGTTAATGCGTTCACGGGTAAAATAACAAGCTATAATATGGACTGGTATGATATTGCACTGCCTGAAGCAAAAAATCTAATCAGCCTTGAGGAAGCATATAAAATCCTTTTTGAAAAATACAATTTCTCTTTGAAGTACATCAAGCCCGGCCAGTACTACGACTCACCCACGAAAACTGATGAGTCAAAGCTTGTTTTTGTAACCGATACCATGGCTGGCCTCATAGATGCAAAAACCGGAAAGCTTCTGGATTACAGCGGCAACCCTATAAAGACTGGTGACCAAAAGGTTGACTTTTCCGATATCAAGGGGCACTGGGCCGAAGGTGATATAACCACTCTTTCTGAATTGGGAGTAATTGACCAGGAAAATGGTGATTTTCTTCCTGACCAGAAGATAAAGCAGAAGGATTTTGTCTCTATGCTTATGAAATCCCTTGCTCCTGAGTATAAGGTTATGTCAGAATCAAAGGATGAATATGACAAGTATTATGATTTGGCAATCCAAAGAAGAATTATTTTCCCTGATGAAAAAAGTCCGGAAAGCGCTATTACAAGGCTGGATGCTGCAAAACTAATCGTACGTGCCCTAAATACCGCTTATATTGCCGACCTTAGAGAAATTTATATTTCGAAGTATAAGGATGTGAATCAATCCCATAAAGGCATAGGATATGTCTCGATTGTATCCGGATTGGATATTATGACTGGTAACAACATGTATTTTCGCCCCGACAGGGAACTCTCAAGGGCTGAAGCAGCCACAGCTGTACTAAGGTCCATGAAGGTGGATACCGCCAACAAAAAATAAACTATAGACAGTTTGGCAGGCAGCAGGTATATGTTTACCTGCTGCCTTTATTTATTTCTCTCCATATACCTTAATAAAAATTGCGGTTTCCCAATCTGAATGAATAATAATAAATATTTTTCAAAAAATAAATTATGAATTGGTTGCACAATACCCCCCGGGGGTATATAATAAATGTAGAAGGTCACTCTGGAAAGGAGGTATATATACATGTATGATGTAGCGATAATAGGAAAAGGTCCTGCAGGAATTTCTGCTTCATTATATACCTCCAGGGCTGGATTAAAGACCCTGGTCATTGGTAAAAAAAGCCGCCTGATAAATGCGCATACAATTGACAATTACTATGGTTTTATAAAAGGGATAGATGGTAGGTCTCTGCTTGAACAGGGTGAGCTACAGGCAGAAAGGCTAGGTGTCGAAATAATTGAGGATGAAGTTTTATCTGTACAAAAGGACCTTGTTTTTGAAATTAGAACCTCTAGTTCTGCCTATAGTTCCAGAGCTGTCCTGATAGCTACCGGTAATCCACCAAGACCTCCCCTTGTCAAAGGAGCGGAGCAATTTGAAGGGAATGGCATTCACTATTGTGTATCTTGTGATGGATTTTTTTACAGGGACCTCAAGCTGGGAGTTCTCGGTAGTAAAGATTATGCCGTTCATGTAGCGCTTGATTTGTTGAATTACTCCCCCAACGTAACAATCTATACCAATAACCGTCCTCTTGAACTTAGTGACAGGTATCTGGATGGTGTAAAAAAATTTACTGTAGATAATAAGGCCATTTCTCTGCTTGATGGGAGTAATACTCTTGAAAAAATCGTTTTTAAAGACGGAACACATGACCCGGTTGACGGAATATTTGTGGCAGAAGGTTCTGCATCCAGTATAGATTTTGCAAGGAAACTTGCTATTGCCGTAGAGGCAGATACTATTCCGGTTGACCAAAATCAGAAAACAAATATTGAAGGTGTGTTTGCTGCAGGTGACTGCACGGGAGGGGTCAAGCAGATAGCAACCGCTGTCGGTCAAGGGGCTATAGCCGGGAGAAATATTGTTGAGTACCTAAATAAAAAGGAGGGATAATTATGAATGTTAAGGTTTATTCCACACCAAGCTGTCCTTGGTGCACAGTAGCAAAAAAGTATCTTTCGTCAAAGAATATTGCTTTTGAAGACGTCGATGTCTCTAATGACAGAACAGCAGCCATGGAGATGGTTAGAAAGTCCGGTCAAAGAGGTGTCCCTGTTATTGAAATTGGAGACAATGTAGTGGTTGGATTTGACCAAAACCGTATCGATTCTCTGCTTAATCTGTAAGGCGGCTATCCAGGCAATATAAAAAAGGCTCTTCAAAGAGCCTTTTTTATATTAAACATTAGATATCTAAATTACTTACCATCTTTGCGTGTGTCTCTATGAATTCTCTTCTGGGTTCAACCTTGTCCCCCATAAGAATTGTGAATATCTCATCTGCTGCAACAGCATCTTCAAGGTCTACTTTGAGCAGAGTTCTTTTTTCAGGGTTCATTGTAGTTTCCCAAAGCTGCTCTGCGTTCATCTCACCCAAACCCTTGTATCTTTGGATGTTTACTTCCTTCCCCATTCTAGCCATAACCGATTCCATTTCCTTTTCGTTGTATGCATATACTGATTCCTTCCCTTTAGATACCTTATATAAAGGAGGCTGGGCAATGTATACATGTCCGCATTCCACAAGCGGTCTCATATATCTGAAGAAGAAAGTAAGCAAAAGCGTTCTGATATGTGAACCGTCAACGTCAGCGTCTGCCATTATAATAACCTTGTGGTACCTCAGCCTTGACAGGTCAAAATCATCGCCTATGCCTGCTCCTATTGCTGTTATAACTGGAAGGAGTTTATCATTATTATATATCTTATCTATCCTGGTTTTCTCAACATTAAGCATTTTTCCCCATAAGGGCAGTATTGCCTGAAATTTTCTGTCTCTCCCCTGCTTTGCCGAGCCACCGGCCGAATCTCCCTCAACAAGGTATATTTCTGTTAGCGTTGGGTCTCTTTCTGAGCAATCAGCCAGCTTTCCCGGTAAGGTTGTAGATTCTAGAGCGCTTTTTCTCCTGGTTAGTTCCCTTGCTTTCCTTGCCGCTTCTCTTGCTCTCGCAGCTGTAATACTTTTCTCCAGTATTGTCTTGGCTGCTGACGGGTTCTCCTCAAGGAAATCTGAAAGCTTCTCATTAATGAGAGTTTCAACAATTCCCCTTACTTCACTGTTGCCTAATTTTGTCTTGGTTTGACCCTCAAACTGGGGTTCAATGAGCCTCACGCTTATAATAGCAGTAAGACCCTCTCTTACATCCTCTCCCTGAAGGTTTTTGTCATTCTCCTTCAGTATATTGTACTTCCTGGCATAATCATTAAAAACTTTTGTAAGGGCAGTTTTAAAGCCTACCAGATGAGTGCCCCCTTCAGTAGTACTTATATTATTTGCAAAACTGAATATATTTTCAACGAAAGAGTCGTTGTATTGGAATGCTATCTCAACCTCTGTTGTGTCTCTTTCTCCGGAAATATATACAGGCTTTTTATAAAGGGCCTCTCTGTTCCGGTTTATATACTCAACAAAGGACACAATCCCTCCCTCATAATGGAGTACTTTCTTAAATGTCTCCTCAGGTCTTTCATCAATTACCGTAATCTTAATTCCCTTATTAAGGAAAGCTAATTCTCTGAACCTTTGTATGAGTATCTGTTCATCAAATTCTATTGTCTCAAATATTTCACTATCGGGCTTGAAAGTAACCTTTGTTCCCTTGTTTTTTGTTTTTCCCTCTATAGAAAGGGGTTTCTTTGTCTTTCCTTTTTCAAAGCTCATTGTATGAATATTTTGCCCATCATGGACCTCAACTGTAAGCCAGTCTGAAAGGGCATTAACCACAGAAGCTCCAACCCCATGAAGACCTCCGGATACCTTGTACCCCTGTCCTCCAAATTTTCCTCCGGCATGCAGAACTGTAAATACCACCTCTACAGCAGGTATTCCCAACTTCGGTTGAATTCCTACAGGTATACCCCTTCCGTCATCTTCCACAGTAACTGAATTATCCTTATGAATTGTCACGTAAATATTATTACAATAGCCAGCCATTGCTTCGTCAATACTATTATCCACAATTTCATAAACCAAATGATGAAGTCCTCTGGCCGATTTGCTTCCGATATACATCCCCGGCCTTTTTCTTACCGCTTCCAATCCTTCAAGTACTTGTATGTGAGTTTCGTCATATGAAGAAACAATTTTATTTTCAGCCATAATCCTATTTTCCCTCCAATTAGTTTTGTATAAAATTCAAGTTAAACAAGGCCTACTTTTTATAAACTACCCCAATAACCTCTTTTTCTCCTTTAAATAATTAGACCTTTTCAACAGGGTTACCGATGATATATGGGAGAGGTATATCCTGCTCTTTTTATCCTGCTCTGTTACTATAAAAGATTTCGGTATGTCCTCTGATATATTTTCAATAAACCCCTCTTCCTGTGCAACAGTTAAAAATTCCTTTGTTATTTTAGAAACAGTAGTAGAATCAAGGTCAAATATTGCAATTATGCTCTTAATGGGAACAGCCACATCTTTTCCCAGGTGAATAAACATGATACTTCCCTTCCTCCCAGAATCAAACTATATACTATTTTCAACCATTTATTTCATACTCTGATACATTGCCATTTTCTACTCTAAACTGCTTTATTTCTTTTCCGTAAACCTTGCAATCTATAAAATCGGTACTAGTAATAAAAAATTGGATGTCTTTTATATATTCTTCCAGAAACTCCTGCCTCTTTTGGTCTAATTCTGAGAAAACATCATCAAGCAGTAATACCGGATTTTCCTGTATCTCTTCTCTTAAAATATCCAACTCGGCCAATTTAAGGGATAATACGGCAGTCCTTTGCTGTCCCTGTGAACCAAACTTTCCTGCCTCCCTTTTGTTAATCATTATTTCTATATCATCCCTGTGTGGACCGGCGCTTGTAAATCCCCTTCTAATGTCTAAATCTCTGAACTCTTGCAGCTCTTCCATGATTTTTTGTTTTAACATCTTCTCACTCACAGCATCCAATCTTTTTTCAATTAAGCTGTTCTTGTAATGTATTTGCAGTTCTTCTTTTCCTGAGGTAAGTTTATCATGTATGCTTTTTGAGCTTAAAGCTATTTTTCTTATAAATTCGTTTCTCTGGCATACTATTTTGCTTCCGTTCTCGGCTATTTTCTCATCCCATATACCAAGAGTTGACTTAAGCTGAGGATTTATTTTTATCTGTTTAAGCAGACTGTTCCTCTGGTTAAGTATCTTATAGTACTGCTGTAATGAAAATAAATAAGAGGAATACAGCTGACATATCAGTATGTCAATAAACCGCCTTCTATAAGCAGGGCTATCTTTGACCATTCTCAAGTCATCAGGGGAAAACATTACGACTACCAGCTTTCCAGGTAACTCCCCTACTCTTCTTAATTCATTCCCTGCTACTTTTATTTTCTTTTCTTTGTCTCTAAACCCAACCTCTATTTTATAACTTCTGTCTTTTTTTATCAAATCAATTTCAATAAAATAACCATTGCTTCTAAAATTTACAAGTTCATTATCTTTTGCCTGTCTATGCGATTTTCCCACTGCACAGACATATATAGCTTCAAGAATATTTGTCTTTCCCTGTGCATTATCTCCAAATAGCATATTACCTTTACTAAAAAAATCTATTTCTTGATAGGAATAATTTCTAAAATATTTAAGTTTAATTTTCTTAATATACATTATTTCACCTATCCAGGCTGTACTTTTATTTCATTGGATGCCTCAATTTCCTTCGTCTCTTATCCTAACGGGAAGAATCATATGTACAAATTCCTCTCCCTCCAAAGGCCTTATAACACATGGCGCCATGCTTGTAGTGAAGTCTATATAAACATGCTCATGATTTACTGCCTTTAGTGCATCAATAAAATATTTTGGATTAAATCCTATTTCAATATCCTTTCCTTCACTCTCAACTATTATTTCTTCCCTTGCATTTCCTAAAGTACTGCTGCATACAATAATCATCCTATTTTCTTCTATCTTTACCTTTACCGGATACTTCTTTTCTTCTCTTGTTATTAAATATATTCTTTCAAATGCTGCTAGTAATTCATCTCTCTTTGCCTTTATTCTTGTCTCCCTCTCCTTGGGTATAGCAGCCTCATAATTCAAAAATTCTCCTTCAAGCAACCTTGATACTATCTTGCATCTTTCAATTTCAAACAGAACCTGGTTCTTTGAAATATTTATTGCAACATCTTTATCATTTGTCTGTAAAATTTTTAGTATCTCATTAAGGGCTTTTCCAGGAACTACTGCATTTATACTCTTTCCCTCCCATTGATGTCCGCATCTTTTCATCGAAAGTCTGAAACCATCTACTGCTACCATATTTACATTTTGTTCATCTACTTCAAGTAAGCTCCCTGTAAATACGGGTCTGTTTTCATCAACACTAACAGCAAATAAAGTCTGCCTTATCATTTCTTTTAATACATTCTGCTTTATTAAAACAGATTCATCAGCCTTTATTTCAGGAAGTCTTGGAAAATCATCCGGATTCATTGATGAGAGTTTATAGAGTGACCCTCCGCTCTCAATTGTAAATACTCCTCCCTCTTCCAATGCGATATTAATATCTCCATCCGGTAGTCTTCTGATAATGTCTCCAAACATCCTTGATTCAACTACAGATGAGCCTTTTTCAACTACATTTGCTTCTACAGAGCATTCTATTCCTACCTCAAGGTCGTTTGATGTAAGCTTTATTCCTTCTGGAGTTGTTTCTACAAGTATACCTTCCAGTATTGGAAGAGTAGTCCTGGTTGATGTTCCTTTCTGAACTGTATTTACACCTTCTAGCAAATTATTTTTTCTGCAAAAAAATTTCATTTTGTCACCCCTTATAGAATATATTATAAAAATAAAAAAAGTAGTAATAATAGTAAGTGTTGTTGAATATGTTAATAAGTTATTTAAATACTTATACCAAGCGTAATTTGTATGTAGACAAATTGTATTGTTTTTTGTTGATAAAAAATATCTTTTTTTGTGGTAAGAAAAAGTATTAAGTTATTAACAAATATAAATCCACATATAAACATAAAACTGTTGATATTATTTACCTAAAATATGCTTTTTTATATCATCTATAATAATAGATACCTCAGGGTTATTTTTTATGTCAGCAGATATTTTATCACATGCATGTATAACTGTTGTGTGGTCTCTTCCTCCAAAGTCTTCCCCTATCTTGGGTAAAGAAAGACCTACCATTTCCCTGCATAAGTACATTGCTATTTGCCTCGGGTATGATATTTCACGGTTTCTCTTTGCCGTTTTGAATTCTTCAGGCTTAATATTGAAATGCTTTGCAACTGTACTCATGACTACAGAAGTAGTAATTACCTTATTCTTCGAATGTGAAAGAAGGTCTTTAAGGGCTTCCTCAGCAAGGTCAATTGTAATTTCACGGTTTGTCAGGGTTGAATATGCTACAATCCTATTTAGTGAACCCTCAAGTTCACGAATATTTGATGCAATCTTACTTGCAATAAAAGTTAATACTTCAGTGGGTACCTCAAGTTTTTCCTGTTGAACTTTTTTCCTCAGTATGGCAATACGCGTTTCAAGGTCCGGTGCTTGGATATCACAAATTAAACCCCACTCAAATCTGGATTTTAGTCTGTCTTCCAATGGAACAATATCCTTTGGGGGTTTGTCACTGGATATAATTAATTGTTTATTAGCTTCGTACAATGTATTAAAGGTATGGAAGAATTCCTCCTGGGTCCTTTCCTTGCCAGCTATAAACTGAATATCATCTATAAGAAGGACATCTATATTCCTGTATTTTGTTCTGAATTCCTTGTTTTTGTCGTCTTTTATAGCATTAATCAGTTCATTTGTAAAATTCTCAGAGGTTACATAAAGAACCTTGAGACTAGGATTTTGAGAGAGTATATAATGACCTATTGCGTGCATCAAATGGGTTTTTCCGAGTCCCACTCCTCCATAAAGAAAAAGTGGATTATAGGCAGTTGCAGGAGATTCAGCAACGGCAAGACTGGCAGCATGAGCGAAACGATTGCTGTTTCCTACAACAAAGGTATCAAATATATACTTAGGGTTCAGAAAAGTATTGTTGTCCCCTTTTAATACGGCTTCCTGATTTTCTTTTGAGTCAAATAATTTAGACTGCTCTTCCTGTGAAGAAACGAAATTTAGAACGTATTCCTTTGAAGTAACTTGTTTTATTGCATTTTTTATTAAAATGGAGTACCTTGATTCTATCATGCCTTTATAAAAGTCTGCCGGTACCCTAAGATTTATTTTTTCTGATGTTATGGAAACTGGTTCAATAGTCTTTATCCACGTATCAAAGCTGATTTGCGTCAGTTCAGATTTTATAAGTTCAAGGGACTTGTCCCATATTTCCTTAAGATTACTACCCACCAAAAAACCTCCATTCAACAAAGAATCTAAAGTAATTATACACCAATATGTTTCAATATAAAATTATTTATGTGGAAAACTATTAAGTTATCAACAGAATTATCCACACATGTTAATAAAAAAGCTGTTATCTTCTGTTTTTGGAAGCATTTTAAATCCGACGAGACCAATAACTTTTCTTTTGTGAGTATTAAATAATATATCAGAAATATTTATAATGTTCAATTTAAAAATTAATTTTATTTGGAAATACATTCTTGACAGGCATGTGTGTTTTAACATATAATTTTCATGTTATTTGAGTAGGAGTATAATATTTTGCAGGTAAGGTTCCTGAAGATAGGGACTATTTTAATCTGTATAACTAATTTGGTTTGATTTAGAAAAGGAGGTGTTTTAAGTGTTAAGAACATATCAGCCTAAAAATAGACAGAGAAAGAAAGAGCACGGATTCAGAAAGAGAATGAAAGATGCAAACGGCAAAAAGGTACTAAAAAGAAGAAGGTTAAAGGGAAGAAAAAGTTTATCTGCATAGGCCGCAAAGAAATGTGGTCTATTTTTTAATAATTTACTATGTAATAGGTGATTATTTTGTTTGACATATTTTTCTTTCTGGGATATACAAAAGGTATGAAAAATACAGATTCTTTAAAAAAAAATAGAGATTTTAAAAATGTATTTTCCAGAGGCAAATGGCTTAGAGGAAAATACCTGGTAATATATATTCTTGAAAATGGTTTAAATATAAATAGAATAGGAATAGCGGTTGGAAAGAAAGTAGGAATAAGTGTAGTAAGAAATCGTATAAAGAGGGTAATAAGGGAAAGTTACAGGGCAAATGAAAGCTTGATGAATGTTGGATTTGATATTATACTTTTGTGGAGAAATAAAGACTTGAAGACAGCGGAGTTTGAAAAGGTATGCAAAGATATGGCAGTATTAATTAAAAAGTGGAATAACCGGAACGGAGACAGTATATATGAGAAGTGAGGACGTTACTATTAAAAGATTTATAGAAGATGCGAATAATCTAATGACCAAAGTCTTGATTATTCCCATAAAAGTATATAAGAAATATATTTCACCGCTGAAAGGAAGGACATGTAGATTTTATCCTTCCTGTTCCCAATATGCTGTTGAGGCTCTGGAAAAGTATGGCGTATTTAAGGGGACACTCCTATCCCTAAAAAGAATACTTAGATGTCATCCATTTGATCCTGGAGGATATGACCCGATAAAATAACTATGGAGGAAAGAACGATATGATGGATATATTCGGTGCAATTGCGCACCTGCTTGGAAGTACTCTAAATTTCTTATATAATAACCTATGGTTCAGTTATGGACTTGCAATAGTGGCACTGACCGTAATAATTAAGTTTATTCTTCTTCCGCTTTCAGTTAAATCATTCAACTCCATGGCCAGAATGCAGGAAGTACAGCCTTTGATGGCTGAAATTCAGAGAAAATATAAAAATGATAAAGAAGCAATGAACAGGGAAGTTCTCAAGCTGTATCAGGAGAAGAAAGTTAATCCCTTTGGAGGATGTCTGCCTCTTTTGCTCCAGATACCTATACTCTATGGACTCTTTCTGGTAATTTCACACCCTTTGACATATGTTTTTGAATACAAAGACCTGGTTAATTCCAATACATATTCGGCATATGTAAGCAAAAATGATTTTTATAATGAGATTAGATTTATTGAAATTATTCAGGAAGACCAACAGAAAGCAAGCGAAATTGAGAGCAAGCTAAAAGAAGAGATAGGGAATAATGAGCAGAAAACAAATTTAGATAGTATTAGGAGGATGAATATGGTTTTCCTGGGTATAAACCTGGGAGATATACCTAAAATCGTTCCACCTAAGGAGGAAGCCACAAAATATTTGATACTTTGGATAGTACCTATATTGACTGGTATTACGACGTATATTTCGTCAAAGTATAATCAGCTTCCTACGGCCCAGACAGAGGCAAACGCCATGCAGACTTCTATGCAGAAACAGATGATGATTATGATGCCGTTTATGGCAGCTTGGTTTTCGTTCATAGTACCAGCTGGACTGAGCCTTTATTGGCTTGTTAGCAATATATTCCAAATGATACAGCAAAGGTATTTGATAAATACACATCTAAAAAAGAAGGAGGCATAGAATATGTCAATGTCTGTTGAGAAAATAGGTAAAACAATAGATGAAGCAGTCAGCTTGGCTTTGGAAGAACTTAAGGTCGAAAAAAAAGATGTGAATATAGAAGTTATTGATGAAGGAAACAAAGGGCTTTTTGGGCTTCTGGGTTCAAAGCAGGCTCGCGTTAAAGTAACTGTTAAAAACGGTACAAACAGCAGGATAGAAAAGTTCTTAAAAGATATATTTTCAGAAATGGATTTGGAAGTGGAAATTAGTATTACAGAAACGCAGGATAAAATAATGATTAATCTTGCCGGTGAAAATATGGGAATACTGATTGGAAGAAGGGGAGAAACCCTAGATGCTCTTCAATATCTGGTAAGTGTTTTAGTGAATAAGGGTGGAGAAGGATACAAAAAGGTAATAATTGATACTGAGAATTATAGGCAGAAGAGGGAGGAAACCCTGGTTAGGCTTGCACATAGAGTTGCAGACAGGGTTATCAAATACAATAAAAGTGTTACGCTTGAACCTATGAATCCATATGAACGAAGAATTATACATTCAGCTCTGCAGGAGAATAAAAGGATAGAGACATACAGTGTAGGAGAAGAACCCAATAGAAAAGTGGTAATAGCAATGAGATAAAGCACCTACGGGTGCTTTTGTTCTAAGGAGAGAGGAAAATAAAGATGTTTTTCGATACAATAGCTGCTATATCAACGCCTCCCGGTCAGGGAGGAATAGGCATAGTGAGGGTTAGCGGGAGAGAATCCTTTGACGTTGTGAGAAAGATATTTAAGCCGATAAAGCCATATAGTATTGATGAAGTTAAGACACAGACTATGAAATATGGTCATATATTTGACCCTGTGAGCAGAGAAACTATAGATGAAGTGCTTGTATCTTTTTTCAGGGAGCCGCATACCTATACGAGGGAGAATCTTGCTGAGATAAACTGCCACGGCGGTGCACTGGTAGTGAAGAGGATTCTGGAGCTGGTAATACAGAATGGAGCCAGAATAGCAGAACCTGGGGAATTTACTAAAAGGGCTTTCTTGAACGGGAGAATAGACCTCTCTCAGGCAGAGGCTGTAATAGAGGTGATTAATTCCAAAACCAATGCAGAAAGAAAAGTTTCTCTGAATCAGCTAGAGGGAAAGCTATCGGAAAAAATAAGGGGATTGAGAAATCTACTTATAGAGAGCATAGCAGATATAGAAGCTGCAATTGATTTTCCGGAATACGATATTGAAGAGGTCAGCCGGGAGAAGATATCTGAGAGGATTGGTACCTGTCTAAGCCAGGTTAAAGGGCTGCTCAAGACATTTTTTGAGGGAAGAATCATTAGAGAGGGGATTACGGCAGCTATTGTGGGAAAGCCGAATGTTGGAAAATCCTCTTTGCTTAATGCCCTGGTTCAAAAGGAGAAGGCAATCATAACCGAAGTTCCCGGAACCACCAGAGATATTATTGAAGAGTATATTATAATAGGCGGTGTAGCGGTCAAAATACTTGATACTGCAGGTTTGAGACAAACAGAAGACCGTGTTGAGAAAATAGGGATTGATCGCACCAAAACTGCTATAGAGAGGGCAGATTTAATACTTCTGGTTTTAGACGGAAGCGAAGAAGTTGAAGAGGAAGACAGAGAAATATTCAAGCTTGTTAGAGAAAGAAGAGCAGTTATTGTTATTAATAAGAGTGATTTGGCGGCCAGGCTTGATATTAATGAAGTCAGAAAAGTCTTTGCTGAAAAAGAAATCATTGAGATATCAGCCAAAGAAGAGGCTGGTTTAGACAAAATCGAACGAATAATAAAGGATATGTTTATTAGGAATGAATTGGAGTATGACAATCTAGCTGTAATTGCGAATGTGAGACATAAAGGGATACTTGAAGAAGTAGAAAAGGAGTTGGAGGAAGCAGCAAGAACCGTAAGTGCTGGACTACCGGTTGATATGCTGTCCTCAGCAATTACCCAAGCTGCCGACAAACTCGGAGAAATAACCGGGGAAACGGTTAGTGAAGAGGTGCTGCATACAATATTCAGCAAGTTCTGCATAGGTAAGTAGGGAAGCCGGATAAACTTAGTATGTTGCAAAGACAGTTAGCTTTTTGATTTGAGTTGAGCAGTATTTTGAGATGTTTTAGGAAAACGAATTAACCGCTCATAAGGATTACGAAATCAAGATAAACTAGATGCTTGTTATACTAAATTTCAGGCCGGAATTAATTCGCTGTCCTGGCTCAGTAATTCCTAGAATTGACGTCCTGTTAATTCTTCCTGAAATTCCGGTATAATTGTAGGCCCGGGCTTTGGCTGGGCACAAGTCCCAGCCGTATGCCCTGGGCTACCCGATGGCATTTGGATTTCTCCATAACTTATTTGCCAGTTAATTCATTTTCCTATTTATTGCATAAGTCAGATTTTTAATAAATACTAATCAGGCAGGAGATATGTAAATGGAATACATTGCAGGGGAATATGATGTGGCTGTTATAGGTGCGGGACATGCCGGGTGTGAGGCCGCTCTTGCCGCATCCAGGATGGGCTGCAAGACCATACTGTTTTCAATAAATCTTGACAGTGTGGCAAATATGCCGTGCAACCCGAGTGTAGGGGGTACAGGCAAGGGCCATCTAGTCCGTGAAATAGATGCGCTTGGAGGGGAAATGGGAAAGGTTATCGATAAAACCTTTATACAATCCCGCATGCTGAATACAGGTAAAGGGCCTGCGGTTTTTTCACTGCGCGCACAGGCAGACAGAAGATCGTATCAGGCTGAAATGAAAAGAACGCTGGAACTTCAGGATAATCTGGATGTAAAGCAGGCTGAAGTAACCGATATCCTGACTGAGAATGGCCGGGTAAAGGGTGTAAAGACACATATAGGTGCTCTATATCACATTAGAGCCGCTGTAGTGACTACCGGCACCTACCTTAGGGGAAGGATAATAATCGGGGATGTAAGCTATGAGGGAGGCCCGGATGGATTATTTCCAGCCCGATACCTGTCAGACAGCCTAAAGAATCTGGGAATTGAGCTTATGAGATTCAAGACTGGGACTCCAGCCAGGATAAACGGTCGTACGGTTGATTTTTCCAAGATGGAGGAACAGCCCGGAGACGATATGATAGTGCCATTTTCTTTTGAAACGGGTGAGTTGAAGAAAGCGCAAGCATCATGCTGGCTGACCTATACCAATGAAGGAACCCACAGAATAATAAGAGAGAACCTTCATCGTTCACCTTTATATGGGGGAATGATTGAAGGTATAGGTCCGAGATACTGCCCTTCAATAGAAGATAAGGTTGTGAGATTTGCCGACAAGGAAAGGCATCAGGTATTCATAGAACCTATGGGACTAAACACTGAGGAAATGTACGTTCAGGGAATGTCTACAAGCCTTCCTGAGGATGTTCAGATTAAGATGTATAGAACCATACCCGGTCTTGAGAACGTGAAGATTATGAGGACCGCGTATGCAATAGAATATGACTGCATTAATCCTCTACAATTAGCCCCATCCTTGGAGCTCAAGTCAACCAGAGGACTCTTTTTTGCAGGTCAGGTCAATGGGACATCAGGGTACGAGGAGGCTGCCGCTCAGGGAATAATTGCAGGAATAAACTCAGTTCAATATATAAAGGGAAAGGACTATCTTGTTCTTGGAAGAGCAGAGGCCTATATAGGGGTGCTGATTGATGACCTTGTAACAAAGGGAACAAATGAGCCTTACAGGATGATGACTTCCCGTGCCGAGTACAGGCTTCTTCTGAGGCAGGATAATGCTGACCTGAGGCTTACAGATAAAGGATACAAGGTAGGGTTGATTAGCCCGGATAGATACCAAAGCTTCCTTGCTAAAAAGAAGAACATATGTGATGAGATAAGCAGACTTGAAAATACTGTGCTGCCGCCATCTGACAGAGTAAACGGTATTCTACAGAGAGAAGGCACTGCTCTTATTAAGACAGGGGTAAAACTGTCAGATTTACTGAAGAGGCCGGAGATAAGCTACAGGTCTTTATTGGAGATGGAGGCCAGGGAAAACGTTTTGACCAGAAGAGAAGCTGAGCAGGTAGAAATTCAGTTAAAATATGAAGGGTATATCAAGAAACAGCAGCAGCAAGCCCGGCAGGTTCTTAAGCTGGAAAACAGGAGAATACCTGAAGATGTTGTTTTTGAGGATATAAAGGGTATAAGCCTGGAAGCCAGGCAAAAGCTTGCCAGGATCAGGCCGGCATCTGTGGGTCAAGCATCAAGAATCTCAGGCATTTCGCCGGCAGATATATCTGTGCTTATGGTGTATCTGGAGCAGTTGAAGAAACAACAAGCGCTGAATACGTAAACGTCATTCAGTTGAAAGCTGGAAGGCAATAGTAGATGATTGTTGCTTTACCGCTGAATTATGCCAATGATTATGTTTTAATGAACTCCAAGAATATCATTTTGAGGAAACAGGATGGTGTCATGATTGGATTTTATAAAGATTTTACTAGAATGTGCGGAGAAAATAAATATAGGGATTGAAGAAAGACAGGCTGAACAATTTCTACAGTATAAGGACATGATGTTGGAATGGAACAGGAAACTAAACCTGACTGCCATTACCGATCCGGAAGAAATAATTATAAAGCATTTTATAGATTCACTTACATGTGCTGAATTCATCCAAGGTTATAATAAGATGATTGATGTCGGTACGGGAGCAGGTTTTCCAGGAATACCGCTGAAGATACTTCTCGGAGACGATGTGGACATCACCCTTCTGGATTCTCTTAATAAGAGGATTGGCTTTTTAAACCATTTAATTAATCATCTTAAACTCGAGGGCATCATGGCTGTACATGGAAGGGCTGAAGATATGGCGGTCAGACCGGAATACAGAGAGAAGTTTGATGCTGCTTTATCCAGGGCAGTATCCAATATGTCCGTGCTTGCCGAATACTGCCTGCCTTTTGTCTCGGTTGAGGGAAGAATGATAAGTATGAAAGGACCTGATATTGAGGAAGAACTTTCCGAGGCGGGAAGCGCCATAAAGATTCTTGGCGGAAGGGTCGAGAGAGTTGAAAAAGTAAGACTGCCGTGTCTGAACATAACGCATTCAATAGTTGTAATTAATAAGGTAAAAAACACACCGAAAGGTTATCCTAGAAAGGCTGGAAAGCCGGATAGACAGCCTATCAGGTAAAGTGTTTCACGTGAAACATTTGTCGTCAGAGGGAAATTAATTAACAAATCATAAGGGTTGCGAGGTTTGAGTAGCCAGGATTCTGCCCAACGGAATCTTCAGTAAAATGCCAATGCATCGGTAAGCGGCTTGCAAGGGAAATGAATTTACGTTCACAAGGGCTGCGAAATCAAGATAAACCACATGCTTGTTATGCTAAATTTCAGACCGGAATTAATTAGCCATCCTGACTCAATAATTCCTAGAATTGACGTCCTGTCATTCTTCCTTAAATTGAGTATAACTGTAGGCCCGAGCTTTGGCTGGGCACAAGTCCCAGCCGTATGCCCTGGGCTGCCCCAAGATAAAGATTTCTCCATTACTTATTCGCTGGCTAATTCTTTTCCCCTGCAGCTAGAAGCAAGACAGTCTCTTCAAAAAACTACTTGGTTCCAGTCTCCAGCCTCCAGTGTCTGCTTACTCAGAATGTAGAGTTTTACGACAAATGTTTCACGTGAAACATTTGTCGTAAAACCTGTTGGCTGAAGGCGTGGAAGATGCAAGAAAAATAGGACTAAAAAACTATTTAATTTAAAAAGCAGTGTGTTATAATTAATATGAAAAATATCTACTTGAAACATAAGGGGGAGAACAATTGTCAAAAGTAATTGCGGTGGCCAACCAGAAGGGGGGAGTTGGCAAGACAACAACAGCAGTAAATCTCAGTGCCTGTCTGGCAGCCAGCGGAAAAAATGTTCTTTTGATTGATATCGATCCCCAGGGCAATGCGTCAAGTGGTTTGGGAAAACTTAAGGAAGAGATTAATCTTTCTATATATGATATTTTAATAAATGAAGAAGATTTCAAAAATGTCGTTCAGGAAACTTGTGTAGAAGGTCTCAGGCTCTGCCCCTCAAGTATCCAACTGGCCGGAGCAGAAGTGGAACTGGTCTCGATGATTTCAAGAGAGAACCGTCTAAGCCGCGCAATGGAAGGAATCAAGAAGGAATATGATTTTATTATTATCGACTGTCCTCCCTCTCTAGGACTCCTAACACTTAATTCGCTGACAGCTGCCGACACTATTCTTGTTCCTATACAGTGTGAGTATTATGCGCTTGAAGGGCTTGGACAGTTAATGAATACGGTAAATCTTGTAAGAAAACATCTTAATCCCAGGCTTGATGTTGAAGGCGTGGTTCTTACAATGTACGATGCAAGGACTAACCTGTCTGTGCAGGTTGTTGAAGAGGTTAAAAAGCATTTCAGAAACAAAGTCTATAGAACCGTAATTCCCAGGAATGTAAGACTGAGCGAAGCGCCAAGTCATGGATTGCCTATCATACTTTACGATGACAAATCAAAGGGAGCGGAATGCTATATTGATTTGGCTGAAGAGGTAATGGAATACGCGGAGGAGTGGCATAAGAGCTTAGAGGTCTCAAGCTAGACTAATAATATAATTAATTTAAATAGTGGCAAATAGTGTAAGTATGTAAGGAGGGAATTATGATAAAGAGGGGTTTGGGCAAGGGGCTTGAAGCACTCATCCCTGGTTCAGGAACTGCTGAGAAGGAAGTGCTTGAGTTAAAAATCAGTGATGTTGAGCCGAATACTGAGCAACCAAGAAAATATTTTGAAGAGGAAGGAATCAAGAACCTTTCGGAGTCAATAAAGAACCATGGAGTTGTTCAACCCATAATTGTAACCAGGGAAAAGGGAAGATACAAGATAATTGCCGGAGAAAGAAGATGGAGAGCGGCGCGCCTCGCAGGCCTGAAAACCATTCCGGCAATCCTGAAGGAGTACGTTGGCAAAGAGGCGCTGGAAGTAGCGCTGATAGAAAACATTCAAAGGCAGGATCTGAATCCGATTGAAGAAGCTGAAGCACTAAAGAGGTTATCTGAAGAGTACAACCTAAGACAGGAAGAAATTGCTTGCTCTATCGGCAAGAGCCGTTCCGCGGTGGCCAACACATTAAGACTTCTTGCTTTGGACTCCAGGGTCAGGCAGATGGTTGCAGAAGGAAGAATTTCCGGAGGACATGCCAGGGCATTAGTAGCCATTTCAAATGCTGAAGAACAGTATGGCATTGCTCAGGAGCTGGAGAAGAAAAACCTGAGTGTGCGGGAAACCGAGAAATACATAATAGCAAGGACCGGAAGGAAGAAGAAAAGCAGGAGCAAAACACAAAGGCTGCAGTACATAGAGACAGATATCTGTGAAAAGTTAAGAAATGTTTTAGGAACAAAAGTACAGTTGAACTCTGGTAGAAATAGGGGAAAGATTGTTATTGAATACTATTCAGACGAAGAGCTTGACAGGATACTGGATATGCTGTGCAGTATAAAGCATTAGGCAGTGCAAAGGCATATAGATTTTAAATAAGCGAAGCTCTTTAGTTTCAAAGCGGAAGATGAGCAAATTTTAAACAGAATATCTCTATTTAAACATAGAATATACAGAATAAAGAGCAAGAAAAGAAAACCAGAGGTCCTACGGACAAAAGCCTGGTTCTAAGGGAGGCACATAATGGAGAAGTTTAATGTACTAGCAGTAGATGAAGAGTATGACAACCTGCTGCTTATTAAAAAGACGTTGGGAAACGACTATAATGTAATTACTGCTGATGATGCTAATGAAGCACTGAAGATTATGGAGAAGACACAGATAGACTTAATAATTACCGACCAGAGAATAAAGGGCATGTCTGGATTGGAGTTCCTTAGAAAGTCCAGTGAGATATACCTTGATGCAGTGAAAATAATTCTAACCAGTTATGCCGATACAGACCTGTTACTTAACACAATAAACAACAGCAGGGTATACAGGTATATCTTGAAACCGTGGGACCCGGCAGAACTAAAGGTAGCAGTCAGAAATGCCATAGAAACTTATAGATTGACTATAGAAAATAAACAGCTGCTGGAGCGGCTGAAAGAAAACTACTCGAAGACCATGATTATGCTTGCAACAGCATTGGAAGCAAGAGACTCATTCCTTCAGGGACACTCTGAGAGAGTGGCATACGCATCCACTTGCATTGCCCGAAGATTGAATGTTCCGCAGAAGGATATAGACCTTCTGTATTCGGCATGTTTGCTGCATGACATAGGACGTATAGGTGTGCCTGAGAATGTATTGAAAAAGCCATCAACGCTGGATGAAGAAGATATAATGTATGTCGAAGCGCATACGACTTTGGGAGAAAGGATACTGTCTCCAATTCCAGACTTTGTAGAAATGATTCCTCTGATTAAATACCACCATGAGAGGGCAGACGGGAAGGGATATCCCGACGGGCTTGTAGGGGAGGAAATACCGCTGCTGGCTAGAATTATAGCTGTAGCCGATACCTTTGATGCCATAATTTCAGACAGGCCGCACAGAGCTGGTAGAAGTATTGAAGAGGCGTTAAAGATACTTGAAGGGGCTAAAGGAACCCAACTGGATGGAAAAATTGTAGATATTTTTATAGAAATGGCTAGGGAAAAGAGCATTACAACCGTCTGGGAGTTGGAATAGAATAAACACCAAGCTTTAATTACTACATGCTCGTTTTTGAATCACAACATTTTGATGCTGTGATTCTATTTTATACCTATCCCCTATCCATAAAAATAGGATTAATGAAAAGAATAACCTTGCATCCACTTTACATCAATTGAATATTCTCAATTCAAAGCTCAGCTTGACAAACAGGGTGATTCTGATAACATATCTATATAGCTAAGAACAAAGAATAAAGAACTATTGAAAATAAAGAATAGTAGAATTCGATGTAGAAGGCGGTAGAAAATGAACGGGTTTGTAGAAGGATTTACTGAGATTGACCTCTATCTTCTGGTTATTATGGCAATATTGGTTTTTATTCTCTCGACCAGCATATACAATACCATAAAAATACGCTCACTAACCAAAAAGTATAACCGGTTTATTTCGAGTTTCGAAGGAACCAATATAGAGAAGTCCCTGGAAAGCTATGCGCAGAGGGTGGAAGAGGTAAGTAGCCAGGTCTTTAAACTGGAGAATCACTGCAATCAGATTGACCGTACTCTAATAAAGTGTATTCAGAAAGTTGGCATGGTAAGATATAATGCTTTTCAGGATGTAGGGAGCGACCTTAGTTTTGCAATAGCTTTACTGGACTCAAATGATGATGGAGTAGTAATTAACGGTATATATTCAAGGGACAGCTCTTCAACCTATGCAAAGCCCATAGCAAAGGGCAAGTCAAAATACACGCTGTCTGTAGAGGAGCTTCAGGCATTGGATATGGCGAGGAAGAGTCCGGGTAAAGAATAACCATAAGCATATGATGAAGAAAGTTAAGAAGACAGGTGAATAGAGTGGATAAAGAGAAAAATAAAAGAAAGTACCTATGGGTTTATGCTGTAGTATTATTTTCGAGTGCGTTTGTCGTTCTGATTATTACTGCATTGAGTCAGGTCAGACTAAACAGTAATATTGAGGAATACAAGAGTAAGCTGGCTGAACATGAGAATAGTATTAATAAGTTTAATTTGAGCCTTAGCTCAGCCGCCCAGGAAAAAGACGCACTTAGGGAAAGAATCAATCAGCTGGAAAAAGAGAATGATAGCTTGAAGAGTGTTGTAGCCGGTGGCGGCAGCCCATCACTCCTGGAACAGAGGCTGGAAAGAAGCAGACAGTCTTTTGACAATCTATTGAAAGCTGAGTCCCTTTATGAAGCCGAAGACCTTGTTGACTGTGCCAGAGCACTAAGCAAGGTGTCTGAAGAAGACCTTGGCAGTCTCTCCAAGGAAAAATACCGGCAGCTTAAGGGTAAGGTTTACCTTCATGCAACAAAGGAACTATACAGAATAGGTAAGGAATATTACTCCCAAAAGGAGTATTTAAAAGCAAGGGAATGCTTTGAGGAGTCAATATCATTCGACAATACCCAATATTTCGAGGAAAATTCACTCTACTTCCTTGCGCTGATAAGCAATAAGTTGAAAGAGCCGGAGAAAATGAAAGAGTATGCCGATACACTGCAAAAGAAGTTTCCAGACAGTGAATATATTGAAGTATTAGCGAACTTAAGCAAGTGAACTTTTTAGGAGGAGGAGAAACAAAAAATGCTTGATATAAAGTATATTAGAGAAAATCCGGAAAAAGTCAGGGAAGCTCTGAATAGAAAAAAAGATAAGTTTGATTTGGACGGGCTTCTGGAAGCTGATTCAAAGAGAAGAGAAGTGCTGTATGAGGTTGAGCAGTTGAAGAACAGGCAAAATGTTGTGTCAAAAGAGATTCCCAAGATGAAAGCGTCCGGGCAGGATGTAAGCAAAATAATGGAAGAGATGAAAGGTCTGTCTGAAGAGATTAAGAAATACGATGAACATGTAAAAGAACTGGAGCAAAAAATAGAATATCTTATTCTAAGGATTCCAAATGTGCCGCATGAAAGCGTGCCGGATGGGGAAACCGATGCTGACAACATAGAAATAAGAAAGTGGGGCGAACCCAGGCAGTTTGATTTTGAACCCAAAGCACATTGGGAAATAGGAGAGAAGCTGGATATACTTGATTTTGAAAAAGCTGCGAAAGTCACAGGCTCTCGATTTACTTTTGTAAAAGGTCTTGGGGCAAGGATGGAGAGAGCTTTGATTAACTTCATGCTTGATTTACATACTACCAAACATGGGTATACTGAGGTGTTTCCACCGTTTATGGTGAATAGGGCAAGCATGACCGGAACCGGTAATCTGCCCAAGTTTGAAGAAGATGTATTTAAGCTTTCCAATGTTGACTACTTTCTGATACCAACTGCAGAGGTTCCGGTCACAAATATGTACCGGGAGCAGATACTGGATGCCAAGGATTTGCCTATAAAACATGCTGCATACTCAGCTTGTTTCCGGTCGGAAGCGGGTTCTGCAGGAAGAGATACAAGAGGATTAATAAGACAGCATCAGTTCAATAAAGTAGAGCTTGTTAAGTTTGTAACGCCTGAAACCTCTTATGACGAGCTTGAAAAGCTGACAAGAGATGCGGAGGAAGTATTGCAGCTTCTGGGCCTGCCATACAGGGTTGTAAAAATATGTATAGGAGATCTGGGCTTTTCTGCAGCAATGAAATATGACCTTGAAGTCTGGATGCCGAGTTACGGAAGGTATGTAGAGATTTCCTCATGCAGTAATTTTGAAGCTTTTCAGGCAAGAAGAGCTAATATAAGGTATAAAACTCAACCTAAAGACAAGGCTCAATTTGTCCATACACTTAACGGTTCTGGTGTTGCAGCAGGAAGGACAACGGCAGCCATTCTGGAGAACTACCAGCAGAAGGATGGTTCGGTTGAAATACCAGAAGCAATAAGGGAATATATGGGTGGCATCAAGGTAATCAGCTAGAGAATTTTGGCATTGACATTGCAATTCCAGAGTGCTATATTATTTATTGTCTCTTGAAATGTAACCTGCATTTACGGCAGGTTACAAGCCTCGGATGGAGGGGTGTCCGAGCGGTTTAAGGAGCTGGTCTTGAAAACCAGTGACTCGAAAGAGCCGTGGGTTCGAATCCCACCCCCTCCGCCACAATAGAAATAAGAAGTCAGAAATCGGAAGTCGGAGAATAAGAAAGTTCTTCAAAGAGTTTTTACAAATCTGACATCCGACATCTGACCTTAAACATCATAAATGGAGAAGTACCCAAGTAGGTTGAAGGGGACGGTTTGCTAAACCGTTAGTGCGGGCAACTGCAGCGAGGGTTCGAATCCCTCCTTCTCCGCCACAGCTCTGCCATAGGAGGCGGGGCTTTTATTTTACCTCAGTTTACATAAAAACAAATTGACTACTATTTGACTACTAAAGGGATAATGAACTGTTAAAAGATATAATAAAATATTAAAAAAAGCAGGGTGATTATCCCTGCTTTACTTGTAATTGTTTAGGAGGTTTTAGAAGAGCATTTTCCAGTAAATCAGATGCAACTGTATCAGCTTGTCGTAAGGCATGCACGTAAATATCCATTGTGGTGCTTGTCCGGGCATGGCCTAAACGCTTACTTATTGCAGCTACTTCTAATCCTTGAGCGGCCAATAGTGTTGCGGAAGTGTGTCTCAATCCATGTGGTGTTATTTTGGGCAAATTATGACGCTTTAGGAACTCAGGGAACCAATTCGTAAGGGTATATGTAAACATTGGTTTTCCGTCCCAGGTTACGAATAACCTTTCTGATTTCTGCCATAGGTCGCCGCATTTTACTTTCTGCTCAAGCCACCATTTGCGGTATTCTTTAAGCAGAGACATTACAGGAGCAGGAACGGTTATTCTTCTGACTGATGTTTCATTTTTAGGCTTTTTCTCAAATGTGCCCATACCGGTAAGGTGCTGGCTTGCCTTTATAACCTCAATAGTATTATTCTCTAAGTCTACGTTAGACCAATTCAATCCCATCAATTCACCAAGTCGCAGACCTGTAAACACATCCAGTAGTACCATTGCTTTATATTTCATTTCCTCTGTATCAAGAGCTTTTAACAATTCCTTTGTTTGTTCTTCATTGTAGTGCAGGACTTCCTTCTTTTCAGTTTTGGGGGCTTTTACTCTGGAGGCCGGATTATTTAATAAGCATTGCCATTGGACAGCACTTGTTAAAATAGTTGATATTAGACGGTGATGGTGTAATACCGTCCTTGCTGATAGTGCCCCGGATTCGTCCTTTGTAACAAACACAGTTTCAAGCTTGATATCTAATGTTTTACATATCAAGCCGGCAGATTTTGAGGTAATGGGTTGGAATTTTATCATATTTGAAATAGTCTTATCGGACACGCCGGATAATGCTGAAAGCTTGGATAGAGTTAATCCCTGCTTATTTATAATCTCTATAAGCTCCGGCATTGCTATGTATTTAATATCAAGCCGAATACCAGCTTCCCTTAGATTTTCATAAAATTCAAGTAAGTGGTGCGGTTGTAATTTATCAAGGCGGATATGCCCGATGCAGGGTATTATTCTTGATGTAAGCATTTCTTTATACCTAAATACGGTTTTGGGTTCGAGTTCTATCTCTGCATAGGTTTTAAGCCACTTCTCACAGAACTCAGCGAAAGTAAGCTTACTTCCGTCAAGGTAAATTCCCTTTTCGACTTCTCTCTCGAACTCAACTGCCAGTTTTTCAATCTCCTTTTCCCATTGCTTGTCCGTTAATTCTGCAGGACGTTTAACGGTCCGCTGTTTTATAAGTTTTTGCCCATTGCTGTTATAGCCAGTTGATACTGTTATTTGATAGCTGTTTTTCCCTCTCTGCCTGATACTTGCCATAGTAGGTTATACCTCCAATTCTTTGTCTAAGAAATCTTTAAACTTTTCTTCAGTTATCTCACCTTTTTGAACTGCTTCAAGTTTGCTTTTTGCTTCTTCACGCCATTTCTTTAGAGCATCTTTATATTTATTTTTAGTTTCCTGACCTTTACCGTAAGTTTTTCTTTGTTTCTGCGCATGTTTTGTCTTGTATGCGGTATTGTAGGCCTTGAGAAATTTATCACTTTTAATCTTGTTTAAATAGCCGACATGCCTGCAATCTTCACAGTATATCTCAGTTATTTTTGTTATAGGAACAAAATACTTTCCGCAATTTTCACACTTACCAATAGAAAAATTGGTTAACAGATTAAAAAATTCAAGGTACACAAAAGTGATTATATTTTGGGTGCTGTATATGGTTTTTATTTCAAGGGTATCATCCTTAACCGAACTGCAAAGCTGTTCAAAAGTGTATTCGTGTTCAGTGAATACCTCTTTTTGTTTATCACTGCAATTACTATAATTTCTTACTACATCATGAGTAGTAAAAAAACGGTCGCTGTAGTCTTCAAGTGAATCAATCATATATTTTTGTACACCAACGTAAAATCTTTGCAAAGGAGTTAATCCTTCTAAAGATGCTTGTTTGCCAGAGTTTATACAAAAGTCAATGGCTTGTTTGAATTTATCCTGCGCGTCAATTAATCTGTCTTTTGTTAGATTATAGAATGAGTGAACGATATTTTTATACTTTTCCTCACTGTATTCATCAAAATCATAATCAAGATTGTTATTAAGTTCTAATAGCCCAGGCAATCCCCAAATGCTAATAAATTCCTTAAATCCTTTCTGGTTTGTGAAATCTGCATTAATAAAAGAAAATAATAACTTCCCTATAGGTTTTTTGAATTGAGGGGCATTCATGGCAATACGATAAGTTCCTTTTTTAAAACAGCTAAAATCGTCACCTTCTGTTGTCACGTCTGTTTCTATTTGTATCAAATTGTCTGTCCAAATAGAGATAAGTCTTTCTGGATTATCGATTTCCATGCGTAAGTGTTTTAAATTCTTGTCAATAAATGTATCCATAACACACCCTTCTTTCATTGTAGATTTTTTAAAAATACGATTCAGATATTTAGATATATCAACGACTTTGATTCTACATTCTATTGATTTATTTATTTCTGTATGGTACCATTAGCTTAACATATAGATATTTGATAGTCAATAGTTAGTACATCAAAAATAAAGGAGGGAAAGTATGAAGATTAACGAGATTTTAAGACAAAAGAATTTGTCAAAAGCCCAAATAGCGAGAATTGCAAACATTCCGCAAAATGATTTTTATCAGGCTACAAACGGGAAGAAAAGCTTTTTCCCGGCATGGAGGAAGCGCATTTCCGAGGCTCTGGCAATACCTGAAGCAGAACTATTCCCTGAGTATCAAGCAGAGAAGGAGGTGTAAAGCATGTCAGAAAGTGCATTACCCAGGATGAGAACAGTCGACGGTCTATATATGGAAATCCATAGGTTAGACCCTGAGAGTCAAGTTAAAAGGAATTTTCTAAGACAGTTAATTATTACGAAGAAAATAAAGTCAGTAAAGGCAGGCAATAAATATCTCGCAAATCTGGAGGAAGTGCTGAAATATCTTGCAAGTCCCCCGGAAGAAAAAGAGGAACCCAAAGTTGAGGAGTATGGGAGGCTAAGGAAGGTCGAGGGATGAAGAGATGGATAAACTGATGAGAATTTTAAACGAAGCCAATGTTTCAACACGTTTTAAAATGGCATTTTTGAGAGCATATGAAGCATATAAGAGGCGGTGAGGTTATGGCTGATGTTCAGATTGAAAATGGCTATACAAAGATTGCAAATCAAATATTAGAGAACATTGTCAGGCTGCCGATGAATGGGACTCAGTTAAAGATTATTATGGTTATTTGGCGAAATACATACGGTTTCAGCCGCAAAGAAGCTGAGTTATCCGAGTCATATATTTCTAAAGCTACAGGGATTGACAGGAGAAACGTAAGGCGTGAGATAGCAGGGTTAATAATTAATAATATTGTGGTTGTGGTTAAGGAAGCAGGTTTTACAAGTCCGAGAATTATAAAATTCAATAAAAATTATGATGAATGGGAGAGGGCGAATTTACCCCCAGAGGGCAAATATAACCCAGAGGGTGAGGAAGCGACAACCCCAGGGGGCGAATTTACCCCCCAACAAAGAAAGAATTTAAAGAAAGAATTAAAGAAATATATATACACGGATGATTTTGAAAAATTCTATTCCGTATATCCAAGAGCGGAAGAAAAACAACGGACCTTTAAGAACTGGAATACCTACTTAAAAAATTTTACCGTGGAAGAACTTATACAAGCCGGGATTAATTACCGGAACAAAGTTACACAGGCAGGAACGGAACGACAATTTATAAAGACCTCGGCAAACTTTCTAGGCCGGGAAGGATTCTTTAAGGATTACATAGAGTATAAAACGCCTGCGGTCAATGATTATGCAGATGTGAAGAGATAGGGGGTGAGTAGATTGAATGTACATGATTTTGCAAGACGGCATCTATACCCATAC
>JAWLCD010000022.1:0-43682 GCA_041687355.1 Clostridia bacterium
ATAAGAGACCTCCTTTATTTGTGGTGTTCAGCAAATTCATTATATCTAAAGGATGTGTCTCTTATCTATTTTTTTCCTACAATAACTTTACACTAAGAACTGGAGCCGGAACCTCGAGACTGAAGACTGGAGTTTAAGTAGTTTTTCGAAGAATCATGTCTCCAGGTAGTCCACGCATATGGCTAAATGGAGACTAGACACTGGAGAATGGAACCTGGAATTTAAGTAGTCCTTCGAAGAAACTACTTTGCTTCTAGCTGCAGGGGAAATGAATCAACCAGTGAATAAGTTTATGGAGAAATCCTAGATAAACCATGCGAAGTTATGCTCAATTTCAGGAAGAATTGACAGGACGTCAATTCTAGGAATTACTGAGCCACGATGGCGAATTAATTCCAGTCTGAAATTTAGTATAACAAGCATTCAGTTTATCTTGATTTCGCAGTCCTTATGAGCGGTTAATTTATTTGCCCTTGACCAATAGCGTGGTTAGTAATGAGCAAAAGTTAGATAATGTATATAAGAATTCCAGCCTAATCATGGCTGTATACCTGAATGCCCGACCACTTTCCGCATTTATCCCCCCATCGGGCAATAGACCTATCCGACTGAATGATTTCTATAATTTCGCACTGATTCGAGCATCCATTGCAATCTATGCTCTTCGCCCTATAATCTGTCTCCACAAGCTCGAAGCCCTTAAATTTGCTGTCGTACCTGCCACACATCTTCTTCTTTGCCAGAAACGCAGCCCCGACCGCACCCATTACATCATAATACTTAGGTATAATAACTTCTTTTCCTAGCGCTCGTTCGAATGCACGCACTATACCTTTATTTGCTGCCACTCCTCCTTGAAATACAACAGTATCTTCAATATGTTTACCTTTGGCCAGATTGGCCAGGTAGTTTCTTACCAGAGCTTCGCAAAGCCCGTTTATTATATCTTCAACACCGTGTCCGGTCTGCTGCTTATGAATCATATCAGACTCGGCAAAAACAGCGCATCTGCCTGCAATTCTAACCGGATTTTTGGACTTTAACGCAAAGTCTCCAAATTCACTAATGGGAATATCAAGCCGTGCAGCCTGCCTGTCCAGGAATGAACCTGTCCCTGCAGCACAAACTGTGTTCATGGCAAAATCGGTTACGATACCATCATTGATAACTATCATCTTTGAGTCCTGTCCGCCAATTTCAAGTATCGTCCGGACACCAGGCACCAGCTTCAGAGCTGCTACGGCATGTGCCGTAATTTCATTCTTGATTATATCTGCCCCCAGCATAACTCCTGCCAGCTGTCTTGCACTTCCCGTTGTACCAACACCATTTATTCTTAAGTCTGCGTATTTCTCCGTAAATACTCTCATCCCTTGTTTTATTGACCTTATTGGCTGACCGCTGGTTCTCAGATAAAGTTTATCGATAATCTCACCTTCATCGTTCATCAATACGAAATTGGTGCTGACTGAACCTACATCAACTCCAAGGTAATACTGCTCTGTTGTCAATTCCATTTCTCTCCCTTCTGCTTTCCAATAAATCTATAAAAGCTTCAAGTCTGGTTTTAAATCCCTCTTCTCCTGTCATTTCATCCACCACAAAGGTCAGCACAGGTATCCCTTTATCGCGGCTGACTGTAGGTAGAATACTATCAGCAACTATCTCCGGCATACAGGTGAGAGGATACAACTGAATAATCCCATCATAACCGTCCTTTGAATATAGAACAGAGTTTCCGATAGTCTCCTGGGCATGTCCTCCAATCATTGCACCAAGATAGGGCATTGCTGCCTTTCTGAATGCGTCATCTTTTTTTAAAAACAGCGCCTTTCTTACAATGTGTTCACTAATCCACTTGCTAACAGTCAGCGACCTGTCTACTTCAATACCCATACCACCAAGTGTTCTCTCCAGATTCATATTGGCAAACGGTTCAATAATAGAGTAAATCTCACCTACTATTCCAATACGAAGTGGCTTGTACCCTTCAATCAGTTCAACTTGTGATAACCGGCTAATGGTATCTTGTATCAAAGCTTGAGTATTTCCATATCCTTTTGTCTTTACAGCGTCTTCAAGAAATGAACTGTATATACTATCGGTTTCACCTTTATTCTTCTCACGGGGTCTGGTCGTGAATGTCAGTTTCTCAAGTTCATCAACCTTCGAAGATATACTCACAGCATTTTTAATGGCCTTAATCAGTCTGACGTAGCTGCTGTTATGAGTCAGTCTCTTTAATTTCATTAAGAATTGTCCGATTTGTTCACGCGAAACCTCCAGAACAATAACATCTACATTATAGCCATTATCGTGTAGAATTTCCCTATGCATTTCTCCATAGTATCCCAGCCTACATGGCCCAAAGCCACCAATCATCAATATTGTGTCTGCACCAAGTTCTATAGCCTGAACAAAGTTTCCAATATTTATTTTAAGGGGTATACAGGCCATCTCAGGACAGTATTTTACGCCTATCTCCAGGTCTCTCCTGCTTACCGGAGGCGGCACTATGTAATCCAGTTCCAAAGAATCCATGAGGGCTTTGGCAACAATAAATGTATTACCCATATGTGGAAATGTAATTTTCATTTTTGCTCCTCCATTTAATCATATCTATAAAGGCTTCTATCCTCGTATTTATCCCTGCTTCACCTGTATGTTCGTCTAAAACCAATACTGAAAATGGAACCCCCGAAGCTCTTGCCCTTCTCTCAACCATGTCGCAAATGAATGAATCCAATCCACATCCAAAGGACATCACATATATTATGCCCTGAATATCTTTTCTTTCAAGCATGCACATTGCAGCTCCGATAATCCTTCTGCCAAAAGTCCAGAACATTTTTTTCTGAAGTCCCGCAGCCTTCTTGTTTATGATTCCCTCATCCATCATCTCAGAAGTAAATACTCCTACCATGCTTGTATTAAGCTTTTTTATAAGATTCATATTAACATATGTATCAAATATGTTATAAGGGTGTCCAAGCAGCCCAACATTCAGATGATTGAATTCATTATTAAGCTTAAGCTCTGAATTCTTTTGACCCATCCATCCGGGCACTCCTCTTTTGAACTGTTCTTTACTGCTTATATAATATTGTACTGCCTTTTTATAAGCTTTTTGTATTTTCGTTTTATTCGAGCTGAAATAAGCCCCAATTTCACTTATTGCACTATAAACCTTATGGTACGACTCCCTGAAGTTTATCTCTGTTGATATGATTGGTGGAAGACCCTCTATTGAATTTCTAACCATATCAGGCAGCCCTCCAAACTTGGGGCACACATATTCCCCCTCAGCAATACTTGTAAACCTCGGTATAAACAGATAATCTACCCTGTCCTTCAGGTCTATGATGTGCCCATGAAACACCTTGACCGGCAGACATGCTTCATCAACGCATGTTCTTACTCCCTGATCAAGAATATCCCTCGTGGTTACCTGAGATACTACTATCTCGGCATTAAGTTCTTTAAAGAAGGTTCTCCAGAATGGATAGTATTCATAGAAGAGTAGGGCCCTGGGAATACCAATCTTAAGCATAAAACACCTCCAGTTTCAATAGAATTGAATATCCAGATATATACCAACAACATTATTATTTACTTCTGGGGAGTAGATATGCGTTTAAAAAGTATTATTTGGGCATAAAAAAAGCACCTCTTAGGGTGCCATTTCACTTTGCGGCTCTATTCGACAAAATCAAACTCGTCCTGTGCCTGGCTCTTGAATTGTTCAAATACACGATTCAACTCACTCTCATCATCAATGCTTGAGAAGACATCGTCACCGTTCTCATCCTGATCTACGCGCAGTATGAGGACTTCTTCAACCTCATTTGCATTCTCACCGTCTTCTACCGGTAGAAGTACAACATATTCATTGTCACCCATTTCTACTGTATCCAGGTACTCAAATTGTGTCTCCTGACCTTCTTCATCCATCAGTACTACTACATCGTCTCTTTCTTCACTCATTCTAAACACCTCTCCTTTATTCCTTATGCCGGAACCATATTACAAAACACTATATGCTTGCTTATAATCCAGGCAATATTAATTAGGTTACCCGCCATTTAAGATTTAATAATTATTTTCTCTTTTTATTATCTATTTAATTGAGTCAAGATATCCCTGTAAAATGTATGTAGCGGAAATAGTATCAACTATTCCTTTCTTTTTACTTTTTTTTACATTAGTAGCTATCATAACTCTTTGTGCAGCTATGGTGGTTAACCTTTCGTCCCATTTTATCACAGGTAAACCAAATTTGTCTTCAATTTTTTTAATAAATGCTTCGGTTTTTTCACCTCTTTCTCCTATAGTACCGTTCATATTCCTTGGGAAACCCACAACAATCCTTTCTACGCTGTATTGATCAATTATCTGGCTAATTCTTTGCAGGACATGCACTTCACCGTTATCAACCTTTATAGTTTCAATACCTTGTGCCGTCCATCCGAAAGGATCACTCACAGCTGTACCTATCCTGCTGTCGCCATAATCAATCCCTAATATTCTCATCCTTCTCCCCCACATTTATTTAGAATCAACATAGAATTTTGTGAAGCATAGGCGAAAACATTGCATATCACAACAATCAATGTTGAACCTTTATTTATTAACATAAAATACTTTGCAAATTATAGAAAATTTTCAGCACCAAAGCATTACCTTTATATTATTTTAATTGCAAAAGCCGGGCATACACTGCCGCAGTACCCGCAAAGCACGCATTTAGACATATCTACCTTTGCTTTCCCATCCTCTAATTTGATGGCATTCACTGAACACCTTTCGACGCATTTCTCACAACCCTGGCACCAGAATTCTATATGTAATCTTCTTTCTATTTCATTCAGTCTCAACCTGGTGGCGCTATCCAGTTGTCTGGTATTAAAGAATTCAACATTGGCACTTACTTCTTGTTCTGATTTCATGCCCAGTGCAATAGAGTGAACTTCGGGAGTGTCAAGGACAAAATTCAGGCTCTCTTCATATGAGCCAATAAGATTTCCTCCTCCCAGCGGTTTCATTGCATAAATACCCTTCCCTTTTAGAAATGCTTGCTTAACTGCCTGAAGCATTTCCTCGATACTTCCATCGCCAATTCCAATTCCGCTTCGGTTCACTATTGGGTGAATAACATCAATCTCCTGCATTTCGGTCGCGGCTTTTACAACTTCAATATTATGCGTTGATATTCCGACAGCCCTGATTATACCCCTTTCCTTGGCTTGACACAAGAACTTCAGGGCGTCCATATGACCCCTTATTGTATGTACAGACTCCTGCTCGTGAAGCAGGAATACATCAATTACATCCAGTCCACATCCGCTTCTGGCTTTTTCCAGGCTTTGTTCCGCTCCTGCTTTGTCATAGGCATACGTTTTGGTTGCAATCACAGGGGTTATTGATGTTTTGTCAATTGCAGCTTTTATGTGTGAATAGGTGCCATAGATTTCTGCTGTATCAATAAAGTTTACGCCCTTGTTAAGAGCACTGGCAATTACCTCTGCTCCGACATCTATGCTCAGATTGGCCTGTAAAGGTCCTATGGTAAGAGCTCCAAAACATAGTCTGGAAACTTTTAGTCCGGTTTTACCTAGCTGCACATAGTCCAATTCTATAATCCTCCTGACTATCTATCCGATGACTACCGCCACTAAGATTCCAGCTTCAATATTATAGATAAGTGGCGCTACGCCCCTGGATAACGTTTTCTAAGATTCAGTTGGAGCACACAAGGTGGACAATGATTTCTAAGTTATCAAAGATAACAAGAAATTATTAGCCAAAACACTCCACCTGAATCCAAGAATCCTGTTTATGCTGATATATTAATATAGGCGAGGAATTTAACCTCGCCTAAGCCTTCTAATCATGATTAATTACTGTTTTTCCAGGTAGCTCTTCAGCAGCTCCTCCAGGATTTCATCTCTCTCCAGCTTCCTGATCAAGCTTCTTGCATTATTATGGCTGGTTACATAGGTAGGATCACCAGACAGTACATAACCAATTATCTGATTGATTGGATTGTATCCCTTCTCCTTTAATGCTTCATAAACTGAAACCAATATCTCTCTGGTTTCTTCAGCCTTTTCCTTATCAACGTTAAAACTAACTGTATGGGTAGTTGACATCCGACCCACTCTCCTTAACAGAATAAAAACATTTTTCAATACTAATATTAATATATTGCATACCTTTATGCAACATAATTATACCAGTTAAGCCACTTCTATGCGGTTCCGTCCGTTTTGTTTGGCTCTATAAAGTGCAATATCTGCATTCTTTATAGCGTCGTCAAGGTTTTCTCCCTTTTTAAAAATACTTATTCCATAACTTACAGTCACATTAATTATTTTGCCGTCCGTAATAAGTATTTTTGTATTTTCAATGCTGTCTTTAATCCTGTCAATTACTGGTTTAGACTCGGGAATACCCTTTCCTGGAAGCAGCATTACAAACTCTTCTCCTCCGAATCTCACGAAAACATCTTCACTATCAAGAAGTTCTCTGGATACATCGGCTATAGTAACAAGAACCTTGTCTCCTATATCATGTCCATAAGAATCATTGACTTTTTTAAAGAAGTCTATATCACATATTACAACTGTAGATACCTGATAGCTGTCGATTACATTTTTTCCTGTACTGTAAAGGTAATTTCTATTATAGAGACCGGTTAGTCTATCACTTATTGCCATATTCTCAATAGCAGCCTGATAATTACTGTTTTCAATTATCAATCCCAGATTGTCTTTTAATATGCTGAGTTGAACCATCTCAAGCTCATCAAACGCATTCAATCTTGTATCTTCCAGAAGCCAGTACCCTGCATACATTTCATCAATGTAAAGCGGTAAAAACAATACTGATTTTATATCTCTCTCACTTGCACTGCTGTACTTGAGGGGTACTCCTGAATCTGTGGTAACATACTTGGGAACATGAGTTTGAACATTGTGTTTGAACATCGGTTCTTCAATGAGATATTCAAATATACTGCGATAAGAGGGATCTACATTGCTTGCCTTAACTATATGCTCACCTTGAGAATAAGACACAATGGTTGAATACATGATATTATAGTTATCTAAGAACACATCGTTGATCTCTTCAATCTTTTTCGAGGATGGAATTTTCTCTCCCAGTATCTCCATAATTTTTTGTATTACAATTATTGTAGAGTAGTTCTTCTTCATATTGCTAAGAACATCTACCTGCTTTAAAAGTATGTATACTATAACAATTAGTATTATGTTTAAGATTGCCTGTATGGCTATTATCATAATTTTTCACCATGTTAGAAATTATATTTGTCAGATTCCGAATGGTCACCGGATGAATTCTTGTTGATTGAAATCATGTTCTTGATTGAACTGAAAATATTCTTAAAGTCCTTTACCTTGCTTTTGGATGGCCCTATAGGATATACACTGGACACCAGATGTTCAAGTGCTTCCTTGAAATCCTCTGTAAAATCGGCATAATTAATTTTACAAAGGTAAAGCCCTTCAACATACTTCCTGAAGTTATGCTCGTCAAATGGAAGGATGTAGTAGCCTATACTCTTTTCAAACAATTCATCATATATTGTCATTTCCGGATTGCTGTAATAGGATATGCCCTCAATTACCCTCTTGACGGGCAGTGCACACTTCAAGTGCTTGTTGATTACAACCTTGGCCTTTTCCAGATTGACACCTCTGTATTTCAGTTCTCTTAAAAAGGAAGTAACCGGCTGGAGGTTAAGAATATCCATATCCTGCAAAACATAGATATTCTGACAAATCTTGAAGAACTCCAGAGGCGTATCAAAATCACAATCTACCAGAACAACTGAGTGCTTATGCTTAGCCATCTCAATCATCTTCATATAGTCTACATTTTCCTTGCTTACCTGCCCAGGCACCCCTGTGTATACGCTTATACGGTTCACTTCAAGCGGGCAGTCCTTGCCTTTGGCCAGTAGAGATAGGCTTTTTGCGGCAGTTTCCCGATTATTCTCGTTATTTATTGCGTATATAAAATAGGAGTCTTTGTTTCTGGTAACATCAATTATTGCCGTCTTGATTCCTCTTCTGGTAAGGTACGTTGCAACCGCATTTGTAACAAAAGTAGTCCCCGTTTTATGGGCGCCTACAAAACATACTACCTTTCTATAGTCCTTTGGGGTTTCATATACTTCCCTGATAATTTCCTTTTCGATTACCTCGGTAACCTTATGGATTTTAGCAGGTATATCACTCGAAGATGTGGCTGGAAGCTGCCGCTCATTATGGCTGTCTCGCCCATTGGAACCATACCCGGCACCTGGTCTGGGGACCTCCAGTCTATTCTCAGACTGTTTATATGCAATATCCGCATGTTCCCCATTAGTTTCTGGAGCCTTCTGGGCATGGTGGCCGCTTTTCTGCACAGGAGTATTTACTGGGCCGTGTTCTGCTGGTGGTTCCTGAACACCTATCCCTCCATCATCCTTAAACGAACCGATGTCCTGTCTGACAACACTAGCACCCATAGAGACGGTTGATATTTCTCTATATTTACTGCATTTTTGCATTAAAACCCTTCTTACATGCTCAGGAAGAAAGGTGGAAATTACTTTAAGCTGTATATCTGTATACTGGTCAGCAATTCTTTCAAATATTTCAATATACTTGTCCTCATCCCCTGCAGCATTCTCAAAGGCCATAAGAATTCTGTTCAATTCAGCTTCATTGACTTCTTCATCTTTTGTATAGGCGTCTTCCTCGAGGTCATAATCAATATAACTTTTGGCCTCCTTCTTGGATCTCGGAATATTCAGCAGCTTGGTAACTTCCTGTATGGTCCTGTCCTCACCAATAAGAACATTATAAACACCAATATTGAACATTCTTCGCACAAGCTTGTCGTCTCTTTTTCTTCTCTCGGAGCATATGAAAATTATTGTTGCGCCCTTACCCTCATCCGAAATTTTATCTATAACATTAAAAAGACTGCTGTCAATAACCTCAATGTTTGAAGTTGAGAAAGGTTCTAATTCTTCATGAATAATAATGCGGTCATAAAAATTAAGCTTTATTTCTTCAAGTAAAGCTTTAAAATAATAGACATTCTTAATTTCAAGAACCTGACCATATTCCTTTTTATAGTAATTCCCTATAGCCTCAGAAATGGCGTCATTATTAATTGCGATTAAAACCTTCATAGCATAATCCTCTCGCTATTAAATCATGATTGAATCATAACCAAAAATACTACCGGTGCAATCTGCGCAATAACCCATATGGAAAAGAAACCAAACATAAGCATAGCGCCGAACCTTCGTCTAGTCATGTTTCTGGGACCAAAAACAAAGAATATCAAAGCTCCTGCAATTATGCCCAGAAGGCATATTGGAAAACTGTTTCTCTGAACTTCAAACAAGACTTGTCCTGTGAATCTATAGGTTCCTTTTCCTAGCTTCTCCATAGCTTCCGCAGCATCTGTTTTGCCTCTGTTTTTTTCAAGATCCAATGCATCTTTCTCTTTTTCAATTTTTGAATCAATATCGCTGGACGATGAATCTATTACTTTTCCACCCTGGTCCTTATGTCTATCATACTTCTCAGACACATCTTCAGCAGCTGAACCGGTTTTTTCTGCAAAGGTACTTACTGGAGAGAATACCAGTAAGATAACTAATGCCATTGCTATTTTCCTTGCCATATGTACTTCCCCCTATACATGCAATAACTCTACTTATATTTTATACCTTTTTTCAGTTAATAGCAATCCGGTTTTTGATTGTGAAGCCTTGAAACCTATATGCTTTTTAGGAGATTTGCCATTTCAATTGCAGTCAGCGCAGCGTCAAACCCCTTATTCCCTGCTTTTGTACCAGCTCTTTCTATAGCCTGCTCGATATTTTCTGTAGTAACTACACCGAATATGACCGGCAGTCCCGAGTCAAGACCTACCTTTGCAATACCCTTGGATACCTCTGCACACACATAGTCAAAATGTGGAGTTGAACCCCTGATTACTGAGCCCAGACATATTATTGCATCGAAATTTCTTCCGGCTGCCAGTTTCTGAGCTGCCAGCGGTATTTCAAAAGCCCCCGGGACCCATGTGACCTCAATATTTTTCTGCTCACACCCATGCCTGGTAAGAGCATCAATAGCACCACCAAGGAGTTTTGATGTAATAAATTCATTAAACCTACTTGCAACAATGGCGAACCTAAGTCCACTGGCAACAAGCTTGCCTTCGTTTGTCTTAATCATACTAACACCTCATCCTTTCACGAAGTTTACTGCAATAAATCCTCTTATTAATTGGTTAAGTCTCAGGGTCAATATCAAGGATATGACCCATCTTATTTCTTTTTGTAATCAAATATCCCCTGTTGCACTCATTCTGTGACGCCTGTATAGGAACTCTCTCAACCACTTCAAGTCCATATCCGGCAAGCCCTACAATTTTCTTCGGATTATTGGTAAGAAGTCTAATCTTCCTAACGCCAAGGTCAACAAGTATCTGTGCCCCTATTCCATATTCCCTCAAATCAGGAGCAAAGCCTAAAATTATATTGGCTTCAACTGTATCTTTTCCCTGGTCTTGCAGTTCATAAGCCTTAATCTTATTTACAAGCCCGATTCCTCTTCCTTCCTGTCTCATGTATAATACCACACCTTTGCCGCAACTATCAATAGCTCTCATTGCAGCATCCAACTGGTCACCGCAGTCGCATCTTAAGGAACCCAAGGCATCTCCTGTAAGACATTCTGAATGCACTCTCACAAGTACAGGTTCATCAGGATTATCAATCCGGCCTCTGACCAGAGCCAGATGGTTTTCACCATTAATTATGTTCTCATACGCGATAACATTAAATTCTCCGTTTACAGTAGGGAGGCGTGCAGTCGCAACTCTTCTTACCAATCTTTCATATATACTCCTGTGTTTAATCAGGTCGGCAATAGTAATTATTTTCAATCCATGTACAGCAGCAAATTGTTTCAGCTGCTGGGCTCTGGCCATTGAGCCGTCTTCATTCATTATCTCACATATTACACCTGCAGGACTTAATCCTGCCATTCTTGCAAGGTCTACCGCAGCTTCAGTATGTCCCGCTCGTTTGAGTACGCCTCCTTCTTTTGCAATAAGCGGGAACACGTGACCAGGCCTGATAAAGTCCGAAGGTCTGGAATCAGGATTAACTATCTCCAGTATTGTTCGGGCCCTTTCAAATGCAGATATACCTGTAGTAACTGACTTATGATCCACAGTTACTGTAAACGCTGTGCCCATATGTTCGGTATTGTTCTCTACCATAGGCTGGAGCTCAAGCTGCCTTGCCTTTCCTGCTTCCACAGGTACGCACATCATCCCCCTGGCGTACTTGGTCATGAAGTTTACGGCATCAGGAGAAACTTTTTGGGCAGCCATTATCAGGTCACCTTCGTTTTCCCTTTCTTCATCATCAACTACTACAACCATTCTGCCTGCCTTTATTTCTTCAACGGCCTCTTCAATTGTATTAAACATTATATCCATACTTTCATCCTCATTGTTGTTTTATATTAAGGTAGAGGTACGCGTCATTCACTCCGCTCAAGAAACGTCCCTCTCTCATTATTAGGGAAAATAAATTAACTGGCGAATAAGTTCGCGGAGAAATCTTAGATAAACCCTCTCTGCTCCAGGAACTCCATGTCAATTCCACCAGTTTTCTGCTCTACATCCTGGTTATCGGGTTTTATAAGCTTCTCTATATACTTCCCAATTATATCACACTCAATATTAACCTTATCTCTCACTTTTTTTGTTCCCAGAGTAGTAAAGGAACGTGTTGCAGGTATGAGGGACACTCCAAAGCTGTTACCCTCAACATAGGCAACCGTAAGACTTGTACCATCTACAGCAACCGAGCCTTTCATCACTACATACCTGATTATCTCCTTGGGAGCTTCAATAATTATCCAGACTGCATTCTTTTCATTCTTTATCTGCTTAATTACTCCTATGCCGTCAATATGCCCGCTGACAATATGCCCCCCCAACCTATCTTCAAGACGCAGTGCAGGTTCCAGGTTGACCCTTCCTCCCACATTAAGGTCTGATAAGTTTGTCTTCCCAAGAGTTTCAGGCATTACATCAGCTTCAAACCAGTTGTTTTCAAACGCTGAGACAGTCAGGCAGATTCCATTTACAGAAATACTGTCTCCCATTTTCACTTCACTTACTACCTCACTGCATCCGATGCGAATTCTATTAACAGCTCCTGAAAGCTCAATGCTTTTTACAACACCCACTTCTCGCACAATGCCCGTAAACACATCCATCCTCCTTATCAGGACCGAACAGGTCACTGGTATATCCTTCAATAAGTATATCATTCCCTATCATTCTTGTAGAAATATTTTTTAACCTGATGGCTTCCGGTATATGATTCCAGCCTTCCCCTTCAACCGGTGTCAGTGCTTCTTTACCACCTAAAATCAAAGGTGCAGCAAATACCATTACCTTATCCACAATACCAGCTTTAAGAGCCGAAAAGTTCAGCTGGCCTCCTCCTTCAAGCAGGATGCTGTCTAATTCCAGAGCATAGAGCTTGTCTGTCAGCTCGCAAAGGTCAAGCTGATTGTCAACTTCCGCTGCCACCAGGACCTTAACGCCCATTGCCTCAAGTCTTGCGATCCTCTCTCTGCTCACATGCTCGGAAACCGCAGCTATTACATCTGCCCCCGTCTTCTCAAACACTTTGCTGTCCATTGGTATCCTGCCTGTCCTATCTAAAACAATCCGGGCCGGATTTCTGGACGCACCTTCGGCACGTGCAGTTAACCTTGGATTATCCTTAATGACCGTATTAGTACCAACCATTACTGCCGAAACCCTGCTTCTAAGATGGTGTACATATTTTCTGGATTCTTCGCAGCTAATCCACTTTGACTCTCCGGCAGCTGTACATACTTTTCCGTCTAGACTCATTGCTGTTTTTTGAATTACAAAAGGTTTTCTCTGAGTTATATATTTAATGAAAATCTCATTAAGCTTTCTTGATTCTCTTTCCAGAACACCTACTTCGGTTTCTATTCCTGAGGCTTTTAGTATCTCAATACCCTTACCGGCAACGAGAGGATTAGGGTCCTTCATACCTATTACCACTCTGGATATACCGGCCTCTATTATTGCATTTACACAAGGTGGAGTTCTGCCAAAATGCGAACAGGGTTCAAGATTAACATACAGTGTTGCACCTCTTACATCCTGGGTAGAATTCTCTAGAGCAGCAACCTCTGCATGGCTCCCTCCAGGCCTTGTATGATATCCCTCTCCAACTATCCATCCATCTTTTACTATTACAGCACCGACAAGAGGGTTAGGATTGGTGGTGCCCCACCCACCCAAAGCCAGCTCCAAAGCCCTCCTCATATATGGTTCATGCATATTGCTCAACCTCCAGTCCGAGCCTTTGCCAGTCCATGGCAGACCATTTGTGTATACTGCCCTGAAAGAAACTACAGTATATGATGTCAAGCTCCAATAATCTTAACACTCACCTTTCTTGTTCTTGGGCCATCAAATTCACAGAAATATATGCCCTGCCACGTCCCCAGCCTGAGGCTTCCGTTTTCTATAATTACAGACTCGGAGCTGCCCATGAGACTGGCCTTTATATGCGCTGCAGAATTTCCCTCCCGGTGCAGATACCGGCTGCTGAATGGGGCAATATCCTCCAAGCCCTTTATCATATCACAGACAACATCGGGGTCTGCATTTTCATTTATGGTAACTCCCGCGGTAGTATGCGGCACAAAAATCAAGCATATGCCCTCTTTAACCCCGGATTCCTCTAAAACAGCTTCTATCCTTCTGGTTATATCAATAAATTCAACCCGTGATTGGGTTTTTACCTCTACGTCTCGCATACAGTTTCCTCCAGAAAAACTACCCTTTTCTTTCTAATTATTTGATTATATATAATGTTATCCAAATCTACAATACATATAAGTAAATGGAGACTGAAAACTAGAGCATGGAACCTGGAGACTGGATACTGGAGACTGGAACTATGTTGGGCTGCGAAATGCTAATCTGGAGTAGAATTTCACTGACCTATAAGAAATACATCTGAGGAAAGTGCCTTCTATGTTACTTCAAGCTGCAGGGGAAATGAATTAACCAGCAAAAGGGAACCATTATGTTCCCTTTTCCTCTTACTAACACTATATCTGATGAAAGAAACACTTAACTGCTGGTGCTGTAATTTGGTGACTCTTTGGTTATATAGATGTCATGCGGGTGACTTTCCCTGAGACCGGCATTTGTAATTTTAATGAACCTTGCCTTCTGCTTAAGTTCTTCAATATCCTTAGTACCGCAGTATCCCATTCCATGCTTTAGCCCTTCAACCAATTGAAATACTGTATCGGAAAGCAGTCCCTTATACGGCACTCGTCCTTCTACCCCTTCAGGCACCAGTTTCTCGGCATCTTCCTGGAAGTACCTGTCCTTGCTTCCCTTTTGCATTGCTCCCAGTGAACCCATACCCCTGTATACCTTGAACTTCCTGCCCTGGTATATTTCTGATTCACCCGGGCTCTCTTCACAACCGGCAAACAGGTTACCTATCATTACAACATCCGCACCTGCAGCTACAGCTTTCGGGATATCTCCCGAGTATTTAATGCCTCCATCGGCAATTACAGGTATGCCATGTTTCGAGGCTTCCCTCGCAACAGTACTTATGGCCGTTATCTGTGGCACACCAATTCCCGCCACTACCCTTGTAGTACAAATTGAGCCAGGTCCGATGCCTACTTTAAGCGCATCCACACCTGCATTGATTAAATCCCTTGCCGCCTCAGCGGTTGCTATATTTCCTCCTATAACCTGTATATCCGGGAACATCCTTTTAACGGTTTTTATGGCTTCTATAACATTTTTGGAATGGCCGTGAGCAGAATCGACCACTATTACATCAACCTTTACCTTTACCAGGGCGCTTACCCTCTCTTCAAGTTCCTTCGAAACACCTACTGCAGCGCCACAGAGCAGTCTTCCTCTATGATCTTTGGCTGAATTCGGATATTTTATTGCTTTTTCAATATCTTTTATGGTTATTAATCCCTTGAGATTACCCTGACCGTCAACTATAGGGAGTTTTTCAATCTTGTTTTTCCTTAGTATTTCCTGGGCTTGAGAAAGGGTAGTACCTTCCGGAGCCGTAACCAGATTCTCTTGCGTCATGACTTCGGATATCTTTTTTGAAAAATCATTTTCAAATCTAATATCCCTATTGGTTATAATGCCGACCAGCTTCCCTTGCTCGGTAACCGGAACACCCGAGATATGGTACTTCTTCATAAGCTCAACAGCATCATACATGCGGTGCTGTGGCGATAAGAAGAATGGGTCGACAATAACTCCATGCTCCGACCTTTTTACCTTGTCAACCTCTGTAGCCTGCTCCTCAATGGTCATATTCTTATGAATTACGCCTACCCCACCTTCCCGGGCAATTGCAATGGCCAGTCTGGACTCGGTTACCGTATCCATCGCAGCGCTTATAAGTGGAATATTCAGCTTCAGTTTTTTCGTAAGCAATGTTGATACATCAATTTCCTTCGGTAATATTTCTGACTTGCCGGGAACCAGTAGAACATCATCAAAGGTTAAACCTGTTTGCATATCATTAAACTTGTCTTCCAAGATACTCCCCCCCAGAATTTATTAGACATTAGTATATCAAAGCAGTTACAGCAGCGTCAATGAATTTAGCCGAGACACAACCCTTGCTTCGCTCAAGTGAAATAAAAAGCTGCTGTCCTAAAAACAGACGGCAGCAACTTTTATAGCGGTTGTTATCTTATGCGTACCGATTCCTGCACCTTCTTCATATAGTCGTTGTAATCCCTTGACAACATATCCATTCCCCTCTTGGGGTCCTCTAAAATTGAAGACATGTTATCCAAGGATGCAAGAAAATAAATATATGAATAATTCTTTTCGAGAAAATCTTTCTTGCTTATATTTTTTATATCATCTGGGTAGTTACGTTCGCTGGGCTTACTTTCAATTCCCTTGTTTATATGCTTATCCTTCTCACGGGTTTTTATTAGACTAATAATTACTCCACACAGGAACATTTTAATTTTCTGCATTACGTGCTGTTCCTTAGCCAGCTCATTTCTTCCTTCCGGAAGTCTTTCATACCTGAAGATAAACTCGGTAAACTTGCCGTAGGTTTCAAATATGCCTTTCCAGTCCCTGTGGTTCATATCTTTGAGTATTTCAATCTCATCTATGAGCTTTACACTGAATTCGCTCTCATACTGTTCAACAAAGTCACCCAGCTTCTCCTTGAACCTTTGCAACTCTTCTCCAGATTTCTTCCTGTCCATAGAGCTATTTGCGTTTATTCTTGCAAAGGTAAGAAGTTCATCTATCCTGTTATCCAGGCTCTTCAGCATCATCTTTCTATCCCCTTGAATAAATTGGTTTCAATACTATACAATATTAAACAGTTCATCAAATCTTCTTTCCAATTCCTCTTCCGTAACTTCCTCCTCTATCTCTCCAGGTTGGACTCCGTATGGGTTGAAGATTCTCCACTCACCTCTATCACTAACCTTTAGCTCGTTATGACTAATCTTACTGTTTTCAGCTTCCTTATACCTCGGGTGCTGGGCAATATCAAGCTTCCTGCACTTAATAGGCTTCACGCCTTTGACCATGATTATTTCTGTCCATAGTTCAAGTCTTTTTAATTCGTCCACTGTAATCAGAGACCTTCCCATAGACTGGTCTGATTGGGTCATTGAAGCATTTGAACCGGAGTTCCTGAACATGTCCATCATTCCTGTATAAGGAGTATTTAACGATTCGGTCTTCTTATATATGGTTGCCTCACCCAGGCTCTTTGAAATATATTCGCAGGTTTTTAAAGCCTGACTTCCCATGAATATCTGAGTATCACAGTTGGATATAATATTCTCATAAGTATCCTTGTACAGTTCTATCAACTGATCCAAGCTCTGAAGTATTATACTTATATTTATTTTCCTGCTCCTGCTGGTACTTATTTTCTGGTTGAAATCAGGTATTCTACCCGTATTTGCAAATTCATCAAGCATAAAGAATACAGGAACATCTAGGGAACCTCCGTTTTTATCCGCAACGTCATACAACCTTTGCAGCACCTGACCGTAAAACATTGTAGCGATAAAGTTAAATGTGCTGTGGCTGTCTGGGGTAATACAGAAGATGGCGGTCTTCTTCTTCCCCAACCCTTCAATATCAATATTATTACTGCTCATCAGCGAGGCTATCTCCGGCGTATCAAAAGGGTTAAGACGTGTGGCAAGGCCAACCAACACTCCAGCCCTGGTCTTATCAACAGCAAGCCTGAAGGTCTCATAATTTTTTCTGCCCATATGCTCAAAAGGAAGTTCCATGAACATATTGTCCATAAGATCAAAGTCTGCTCCGCTGCGCACAAGGCTCAGGCAGCTGCTTAATGACTGCTCCTCTGGAGGACATTTCGAAAGCATATAGTATATGCAGGAGTTTAAAAGAGCCCTTTCAGCCAGCGGCCAGAACGGGTCCTCAGGTTTTGACCCTGCATTGGTATTCTCAATTATCGCATGACTTATGATATCCACATCAATATTTGTCTTAACATGGAAAAGAGGATTATAGGTATCACTGCAGTCAGGATTCACAAGGTTCAGCACTTTTACATCATAGCCATTGGCCCTGAGAAAGCCTGCCGTCATATCATAGAGTTCTCCCTTGGGGTCGGTAATTACATAAGAACCAAGCATCTGAAGGATGTTTGGCATAACATATCCTCTTGATTTTCGGGAACCTGCTCCACCGAAAATCAGGATGTTTTTATTAATAACCCTGTTTTCAACATCCAGGCACCTATCCACTCCAAGCATAATGCCTTTTGACTTGTTCAGGATTTCGTATTCTTCACCTTTGGCCCAGGAACTGGAACCATGCTCAATGCCTTTGTATTCTCCTCTTTCCATCCTTATCTTGATTTCAATAAATACAATAAGAACCAGGAGTGCAATTACAGCATTCCTGGTATAGCCAAGATATTTTTTCTTGATGGAATTGTATTTGAAGACTAAACCCAGGTTGTCGACAGGGTGTACCAGGCTGGCAGCAAATGTTTCCTGACTGGATATAAAACGGTCTAAGAAATTTTTGTGCTCCTGCTTATTGACCCTTTCGACTGTAACAGAAAGGTTTGGTGTAAGATACAGGCACACTACGAATAGTAACGCTGTGTAAATAATAAGCCGTATTTTCAGTTCCTTTGAAAGCTTAGGCATGTGCAATGAATTCCTCCTTGGTAAGTCAAGGCATTATCGATACCTATTGAGGTCCTCTTGTACTTCTTTGGTCTGTTGTACATTCCTATCATGATTTTTAGTTTTCTCCGGCCCACACTTGACATGTTCTACAGGGCCTTCTCTTTTCAACCGTTCCTGGTCTTTTCCTTTTTCAACCTTTATTTCTGCTGCAAGACCCTCTTTCTCCGGACCAGCAACAAAAACCACATAGTCTCTTTCTTGATTCTTATTGTCATGTAATTGTGCCTGGTTTTCTTGAGTCTTTGTGTCAGTACGCTTTACCGGCTCAATAACCATTGTTTCTTCCATAAGCTCACCCCTCTTATTTAAAGCAGGAAAACTCTCTGACCGTTAATAACCTTTCCTTTAATTTCTTGACCGAAATCCTCACGGTTTAGAGAAAAAATCAGTGCAGGTGCATCTGCAGAAACTTTATGTACATATTCCCGCTTTTCACCCGCTTCTTTGTCCTTCGCAAAGTACTTGGCAGAATCCCCGGATTTCCTCAGGGAATTATCCTGGATTGTACCTCCGTTTATTGTAATACTCATCTCTTCCTTATTTACAGTAACTATAAAAACACTCTCCACCTTTACAAAGCTCATGAATGTCTTTATTTTCTGGCCGGTCTTAGCTTCATGCTCCTCATACGGAAGCTTCTTTAACTGACCGTCTCTCCATGAATATATTGTAGTATTCTCCTCTGGCTCGTCTACAACTGTTACGGTATTTACTGCACCTGGATGTCCAAAACCTCCCAACTGCCTGGCTTGCTCATTCTCCTGCCCCATGTTATAGGCCTCCTAAAGGTAAATAGCTTTGTGTTCCAGAGAGCATGGATAAATCTGTAACAAACTTTATAAAAAACACGTTCCTATGGTATTATTATACAACAGATTGGGCATTTTGTCACTATCACAGGCATCTGCTTCTTCCCTGCTTCCTAAGTATTAATACAGCCTTGAACTTAATAACCAGAATAACTGATATCATCAAATCCAAGGCTTATATTCTATAATTAATTATTTTCCCAGTTTTAAATCAAACCTGTCTGCGCAGTGCACATTATTCATTTATTCCTCTGGCTCCGATTATACTCCTAGCCACTTTCCTTGCCAGGTCCTCTATCTGACGCTGGACTTTCTCCGACGAACTCATGCATTCTTCCGAGTGCAGGTAACCATCTGTCAAATAATGAATATCAGTCGGTTCCGGACATGTAAAAAATGTGTTAAGGTTAGTTTCTTCGGCTATCGCTTCATCTGTTTGGCTGCCGCCTGTAGATTTCTCGTTCAGTGCCAGTAATTCCAGTTCCTCTTGGTCATCTTGCTTGGTCTTGTCCTTAAACAGCATGTAAGAAGAGTGATGCGTAATCATTACTTGGAACGAGTTGCCGTACAGCATCCTCAGCTTCTTATAAACGTATCTGCCATTTGCTGCCTTCATTGAACTCACCTCCCTGATTCTTATTTCTTTTCTGAATATTTTGATATTATTCTTTGCAAATCCAGTTGGTTTATTCTTTCAGGGCTTAAATAAGAGCAGATGGACCAATTTCTTGACCGAAACATTAGAATTGCTGGACTCAGACCACAATCTCTTACTATAAAACCTTCAACATAATTATACTACATAATTCAGAATTTTCCAAGCCATTTGCGTAAATTATGTGTTTAAGTTATGCATCATTTAGCAATACTTCAAGGAAACTGATCCCAGCTCACTAGGGAATTCGCCGTTCTGATTATAGGGGAAATGAATTAACTGGCGAATAAGTTTGCGGAGAAATTCAAATGCCATAGGGTAGCCCAGGGCATAAGGCTGGGACTTGTGCCCAGCCAAAGCCCGGGCCTACAATTGTGCTCAATTTCAGGAAGAATTGACAGGACATCAGTTCTAGGAATTACTGAGCCTGGATGGCGAATTAATTCCGTTCTGAAATTTAGTATAACAAGCATCTAGTCTATCTGATTTCGCAGCCCTTATGAGCTGCTAATTTTTTCCCCTTTGCTGGGCTTTTGCTCAATGGAATCTTCCGCAAAATCTCAATAGCATCGGGAAGCAGATTGCAGGGAAAATGATTAACCACATATATTCACAGTTCAAACCTGAGACTAATTTGGATGGACTTGTAACCATTAGTCTACTGCATCTATATACTGTTTATAAAGAAAAATGTCAGGAGGTCAGAACTGTATGGATACAATGAAGGACTGCAGCGGCATGGCCGGATACGAAAGCACAGGGTACTATCCGGCCGGGATGGAACCCGATATGGGTATGATGCCCCAGATGGGTGCAATGCCCTGCACAGGTATGATGCCTCAAATGGGCGGGATGATGGGTGGACAGCCGATGCCCTATATGGATAATCCTATGATGCAGAACCCCATGATGTATATGGAGTATATGTACATGTATTATAGGTATATGTGTAAGTACTTAGAGTATCTGGAAAAATGTAAGGAGCATAAAAAGAAATGTGATTGAATAATCACGCCAGACATATTGAAAAGGGCTTTTACCTTTGGGCGAAAGCCCTTTAATCTAGTGAAAATAATAGTATACAGACTCGGCAGTCTTTATGTTCATACCTTTTACCTGTGCTAGTTCTTCTATTGTGGCATGCTGTATAGCTTCAAGTGAACCAAAATGCTTAAATAACATTCTCTTCCTGGAATCTCCAATACCCCTTATCCCATCAAGTACTGATGAAATTAGTTCCCTCTTTCTCAGTTTTCTATGATACTCCACTGCAAACCTATGAACCTCTTCCTGAATCTCGGACACAAGCTTCAGCAGCTGAGGATATTTCTTCAAATCAACCTCTCTGCCATCAGGAAGCACAAGCCCCCTAGTCTTATGCTTCTTATCTTTAACCATTCCCGCAGCAGGAACAGATATCCCTAATTGAGTTGTAACAGCAGTCACGGCACTGGTCTGTGCATATCCACCATCAACCAGGAAAATGTCTGGAAGCTTACCAAACTTCTTATCAGCCTGCTTGCCTGAGTCATCATTCATTGCTCTTCGTACCCGCCTGCTTATAATCTCACTCATGCATCCGACATCATTCTGACCCTTAACTGATTTTATCCTGAATCTTCTATACTGCCTCCTGTCTAGTCTTCCATCGAAGACAATCATAGAACCTACTACTGCCGTCCCTGATAGGTTGGATATATCAAAAGCCTCTATCCGCTTAACCGGCACCTCAAGCTCCATAATCTCTTTCAACTGAATAAGTGCTGAATCATAGCCAAGCCCATGTCTGTGAAGTTCAATTTCCGCATTCTTCTGAGCCATCTGAAGAAGGTTCTTTCTGTCCCCCTTCTGAGGCACTCTAATTTCCACCCTTGACCTTCTTTTATCCGAAAGCCACTGTTCAATTACTTCTGCTTCGTCAACCGGAATTCCAATTAAAACCTGTTTGGGTATGTGTTTTGCCCAACCATAGAACTGTTTCAGAAATGAGGCAATTATTTCCCCATCCTCTACACCTGTCATGCCCCTAAACATGAAGTTTTCTCTGCCCACAAGCTTTCCATTCCTTACAAAGAACACCTGTATACATGCATCATTCGCTCCTTGCGCAAGTCCGATAACATCAATATCAGCATCTCCCTTTCCAGTCTCAGCAACCTTCTGCTTGTCCGACAGCTTCCTTGCGGCGCCAATCCTGTCCCTAAGGACTGCTGCCCTTTCATACTCCATATTTTCTGCAGCCTTATCCATATCCTTTTCCAGTCTCTCTATAACATCATCCTGTCTACCATCTAGAAAACTACAGACCTCTTCAATCATCTGTTTATAGTTTACCGCACTTATTTTACCCTGGCATGGTGCAAGACATTGACCAATATGAAAGTTCAGGCAGGGTCTTTCTTTGAAGCAATCTCTTGGAAGTTCCTTATTGCACTGCTTCAGGGGGAATATCTTTTTAAGAAATGCAAGTGTTTCTTTTACTGCACTTACATCAGTATACGGGCCAATGTACCTGGCCCCATCCTTGAGAATTTTCCTGGTCATAAAAATCTTAGGAAACTCTTCATTTATAGTTACCTTAATATATGGATATGATTTATCATCTTTAAGAAGTACATTAAATCTAGGTTTATGTTCTTTAATCAGGTTACATTCCAGCACCAATGCTTCTACTTCAGAGTTGGTAACTATATATTCAAAGCTCTCAATCTTAGAAACCATTGTTCTGATTCTGGGTGTAAGATTGGATGATGCCTGAAAATATTGTCTTACCCTGTTTCTAAGAACTGATGCCTTCCCTATATATAATATACCCCCATACGAATCTTTCATTATATATACACCGGGCTTATCAGGAAGCTTTTTAAGCTCTTGACCAATATCGAACATTCAATCACCTTGAAAAATATTTAGCATTATTCTACCACTTAATACTCTCTACAGCCATAGGAATAATATACTAATACCACCAGTAGCACCGATAAGTTGTCCAGCACACTACAAATAGAAAAAGTGCCGGTCAATCAGCACTTTTTTACCAGGAAATATATTATAATAACAAGTATTATTCCGCTGTAGCAGTTGCTTCGAATTTATCAAGAACAGCCTTCTGGATTTTCTCTCTAGTCTCTGCATTTATAGGATGCGCAATGTCCTTAAATTCTCCATCCGGTGTTTTTCTGCTTGGCATCGCAATAAATAATCCGTTCTGACTTTCAATAACTTTGATATCATGTACAACAAATTCATTATCAAAGGTTACTGAAACTACGGCTTTCATCCTGGACTCAGTGTTAATCTTCCTGATGCGGATATCGGTAATTTCCATAAAGCTACCACCCTTCAGTTTATTATGCTTAATATAACTACTTCGATAAATATTTAAATTTTCCTGCTTTTTTTGATAAAATTCTGCCATTTTTTATATTTTCTTTTTTACGTTAGAATTATTCACAACCCGTTAAATTTTCAATATGAAATTAAATTCCTTAAAATTACATATAATATAATTAAATATAATATGGATTAATAAATTATTTAGCTTTATAATACTTAATAAGAGTTGATTCTCATTAGTGAATTCAGTTCCCGAACTGTAACGGAGGTGTAATTTATTGTTTTTTGACAACATATCTAAAGGTCAACATGTACATATGATTGGAATTGGCGGAATAAGCATGAGTGGTTTGGCAGAAATCCTCCTAAAGTGGGGATACAAAGTAAGCGGCTCAGACATCAAACCTTCTGAAATAACCAAAAAACTTCAGAAATCGGGTATTGAAGTGTATGTACCGCACGACTCGGTTAATGTTGAAGGTGCTGATGCAATAGTATATTCTGCAGCAATTAAGCAAGATAACCCAGAGCTTGTACGGGCTAAACAGCTTAACCTGCCTATCATAGACCGTGCTACCTTTTTAGGGGAAATAACAAGAATCTATCCTAGAACAGTCGCAGTTTCCGGTACTCACGGTAAAACCACAACCACATCCATGGTAGCGGTAACTCTGTCGGAAGCGAATCTCGACCCAACCATACTGGTGGGTGGAGAAGTATCTGCAATTGGCGGGAACTATAAAATAGGCAGCAGTGAATTTCTGGTTACAGAGGCTTGTGAGTATGTAGAGAGCTTTCTGAAGTTTTATCCCTATGCTGGTGTTGTATTGAATATTGAACCTGACCATCTTGACTATTTTACCGGGATAGACCACGTAAAATCAGCATTCGAAAAATTTATAAACCGTATCCCTCCTGACGGCATAGTGATAGGCAACTTTGATGATTCAAATGTACGGGAGATATTTCAAAAAGCAAAACGCGATTTTCTGTCTTTTGGACTGGATTATGAGGAAGCCGATTGGAAGGCAGCAAATATAGTCTTCAATTCGAAGGGCTGCGCAAAATTTGATGCCGTCTTCAAGGGTAAGTGTAAGGGAAATGTACAACTGCTTATACCTGGAATTCATAACATCTACAATGCCTTGGCATGCATAGCCGTATCATTCCATTTCGGGATACGGTTCAGCACAATAAAATCCTCACTTGAGAAGTTTACAGGTGCAAAAAGAAGATTTGAGTTTAAAGGCATATTTAATGATATTACAATAGTTGACGACTATGCACATCACCCATCAGAAGTCAAGGCTACGCTCAAAGCTGCTGCAGGCCGGTCACCCGGCTCTTTATGGTGCATCTTCCAACCACACACATATACACGGACCAAGGCCCTCCTTAGTGAATTTTCAACTGCTTTCCAATGGGCAGACAAGGTAATAGTTCTGGACATATATGCGGCAAGGGAAGCCAATACAGGACAAATACATTCAAAGGATTTAGTAAATGCCATAAACAAAGTTTCAAACAATGCCGAATATGCTGCTGATTTCGAGGAAGCGGCAAAGTTCATTCTCAACCAGGCTGCTCCTGGCGACCTCGTACTTACCATGGGTGCAGGCGATGTTTATATGATTGGAGAAATTCTTCTGGATAGTAATTCCTGCACAAACTGTCCCAGTTGTGCTTCAGGAGGTACAGCCTGATTTCCCTGATTCAGTCAGGATATTTTTAAGGCTTCGGTTTAAACCGAAGCCTTTTCTGAATCTACAAGCGCAAACATTAATTCACCTTCTACTGCAACCTTGCCATCTATGTAGGCTGCTGCTTTTGCCTTTCCAATTCCTCGTCTGAGTGCCAGCATCTCAACTTCCATTCTCAGAGTATCGCCGGGAATAACCTGTTTTCTGAATCTCAAATCATTTATGCCTGTGAATACTCCAAGCTTACCCCTATTCTCTTCAAGCGATAATATTGCGGCACATCCCAACTGAGCCAAGGCTTCAACCATAAGTACTCCCGGCATTATAGGATTGCCCGGGAAATGCCCCTGAAAAAAATACTCATTTGCAGTAACATTCTTTATTCCAACTGCCCTCTTTCCCGGTTCAAGCTCTTCTATACGGTCTACCAGAAGGAATGGGTACCTATGTGGAATTATTTCCTGGATTTCCTTATTTGTTATCATTTCTATTCCTCCTCATTATAAACAGGATTCTTGGATTCAGGTGGAGTTTTTTGGCTAATAATTTCTTGTTATCTTTGATAACTTAGAAATCATTGTCCACCTTGTGTGCTCCATCTGAATCTTAGAAGCCGTTATCCAGGGACGTAGCGCCGCCTTAGACTACTAGTCGCTTGATTTCAAAGAAATCTTAGCGATGGTGTTCATCTTTGATGCTCCCATTTGAAGAAGAGGGGAGTCTTAGCAGCGGTAGTCATCGGATAAAAGTATTATACTATAATTTCCTCATTCATAGAAGAACCTATGGAGCACTCTTCCTTTCCATAAATATTCCAAGTGCATTTCCTACCTTACGTTCTCTCCCCTGGAATGACGGTATATTTACCACCTCTCCGTCAACACACATGGTGGTAGACCCTCCACCATCAAGGAGTGCTGCATTATTTACCCCCAGCCCTATCAAAAACTCAGCAAGCTCTTTTCCGTTAAGACCGATGCTTTTTCCTGGCTGTCTGCCGTCAACAGTTACCAGTAGGACTTTGCTATCATGTGTCAGTCCCACTGCCGTTCTCGGTTCACGAGTATTGAGAGGCCCTGTCCACGGATCATTTAAGGGGACAGCTTCTCTTCCGTTTCTGACAACCCATGGACCACATTCAACTGCATTGATTATAGACTTTATTGGGCTGGTTAAAGTCAGGAGTTTTGCTTTCATGCCGGATTTTAATTGGGTAAAATATTCTACAGACTTGCCAGTACTCACCAAAACATTATACCCTTTCGGTATGCTTACCGGTCTGCTGCTTCGAACCACTTTTTCTATAACCCCATTTCCAATAACAAGATTCAGTGCATCCCTTGATAACCTTGTTGTAGTTCCAAAATCCCTGGTCAGGATTGATGTCTTACCCCTTTGGGACAACCGGTTAAGGGCATTAATGCCTATTTTTTTATTTCCAGTATCCAGATATACCTTCATTTCAATTTCACTCAGGAATGCTGTATGGTCAGAGGTTATGCCAAAAACAGGATATCCTTGCGGAGAAGTTAGTATCTGGTTATCAATCACTACCATACCCATTGGCTGACCATAGATATCAAAGAAGCTTCCGTTTATTCCGGCATACGCCCCTCTTCTCTGAACCATTGAACTGGTTGTCTCATACCCGTGTATCTCATCAAGTGCAAGTATTGGCCTTATATCTACCTCGGGGCTCCTCAAATTAACTTCTAATATATTAATTATCTGCTCCCTGTCCCCAATCTCAGTCTCCAGCCTTTTGTATCTAACCGGTGGTTCCGAAACCCCTTCTGTTCCCGATGGCTGTTCAGGTACATCTGGTATCACCTCTTTAAATGAAACCGGGCTGAAGCGTATAAAAATTAAGAAGGAAAGACATAAAATAATAGCTGATACTACAGCTATTATAATTGTTTTCCTTCTATTTCTCTTGCTGGTGAATATTCTGCGTCTCTTCATTACTGCTTTCTCCTACAGGCTTGTATGTTGATCTCATGGTTCTTACAAGATTATTATACAACATATCGCCCAGTCCAATACCACTTCCTTTTGCGGCCTCCTCAGCAACCCTATCATCCAGCATTCCTTCAAAAGTCTCCATTGCAAAGCTTCTCTCCACCAAATCCGACCTTGGAATTGATGCTCTCATCTGTTTATACATCATACCGAGAAGTATTTGCTCGAACTCCTTACATACTGACTTGAGTTGTTTCTCATCCTTCTGACTGTAAGCTTTCTCAAGATGTTCTTCAAACTCAGTGCTTTTTGCCTGGCTTCTTACACTCTCTGCACCCGAACCTATCATATTGCTACTAATTCCTGTTATGTCCATACTAAACCTCCAAAATGACTTTTAATTAATTAAATCTGGGAACCGGCCCAGAGGTTTACCTTCTGAGATTGTTAGCCATGCCAAGCATCTCATCAGCTGACTGAATTGACTTTGAATTAATTTCGTAAGCCCTTTGCGCCATTATTAATTTAACCATTTCCTCGACCACCTGGACATTGGAGCTTTCAAGAAAACGTTGTTGGACTGAGCTTTTTACCGTTGCTTCCTCAAGGGAAACAGGCTGGCCTGAGGCTGAAGTAACTCCCATAAGGTTTTGCCCCAAATTTTCAAGCCCGGTAGGATTATTGAAGCTTACAATCCCAATCCTCTGTCCCAGTGACTGTGTAACACCGTTTTCGTCTGTATACATAAGTTCTCCTGAACTGCTCACATTAAGTTTTTCAGCACTTACTGTCAGAAATATCTCACTGCCCCCTTCATCAAGGACAGGGTACCCATCTGACGTCACCAGCTTTGCACCTTCATCACCCATACTAATCTTAAAGCTTCCGTCCCTTGTATATACAGGGTTCCCCTGTGGACCTCTTACTACAAAAAAGCCAGGCCCCTGTATGGCAAAATCAAGTGGGTTGCCGGTCTCTTCAAAGTTTCCTTGTGTATAGGATTTAACGGTAGCAGACGGATACGCCCCATGACCTACTTGAAGATTAACCGGTCTTCCATCTCCATTGTAATTATAACCTCTATTTATGTTTTCATAAAGCAGGTCCTTAAATTCAACCCTCTCCTTTTTGTAACCTGTAGTACTCACATTTGCAAGGTTATTGGATATTACATCTACATTAAACTGCTGTCCTCTCATACCTAGCCCCGCAGTCCACAACGCTCTCATCATAATTTCCTGTCCCCTTTCCTATAATTAAACATATGTGTACGCCTTTCTATAGTTATACGTTAAACTCTAAGGCTGGGTATATCATTTACTGCCCTTCCCAGCGTTTCGTCTTGAGCCCCTAAGATTTTCTGACTTGCTTCATACGCTCTTACTACGGTAATCATGTTTACCATTTCCCTGATTGGATTAATATTTGAGGTTTCCAATGAGCCTTGAATAATCATCCCCTTAAATTCTGCTTCCTCAATTTCTCCTTCGGTCCTTATCAGGTTATCACCAGTCTTCCTTAGATTGTCAGTATCCTTAAATGTTTTTATCATTAATTTCCCGACCAGGGTTTGCCCCTGGATAACTTCACCCTTTTTGTTGATACTGAAGTCCTCTCGGTCTATTACTATTGGTCTGCCATCTTCTCCTTTGACAGTATAGCCATCTTTGGTTACAAGTACCCCTAACTCATTCAGGGTAAATGCGCCATCGCGTGTATACCTCTCCTCTGCTCCGGATTCCCCGGTAACTTCGACCACAAAAAAGGAGGCATCACTGTTGGCAATAGCAATATCGGTTGGATTGTCAGTATTTACAATCTTACCTTGCCTGTAGTCGGTAAATACTACACCCACATCATTTGATAAGTTCATACTGCCCAGTCTGCCAGATGGATCTGATGGGGTATACCAATCATTTATTCTTCTTGTTAAAACCTGGTCAAACGTTTCAAATACCGCAGAATCACGTTTGAAACCATTGGTATTGATATTAGCAAGGTTGTTTGAAATAACCTCAAGATTTTTGTTTTGAATTGCCATTCCCATTCCGGAAGTATATATTCCTCTTAACATTGCACCCTCCTGTTTTTTCTATCAATATATTTATCGACATTGAGTCACAAAACTTTATAGCATAGAGAGTTTGAAATGGTATAAAGCTTTTCAGTTCGAGGTGTATTTAGGACTATTCTCCGGAATAAACGATAATAGAGCAGGTTTTCCTGCTCTATTATCTGGACAGCTCTTGATATAGGGCTTAAAACAAATCTGTGATCATATCCATAACCCCATTTCTCCTCATGAAGTTTCTTCCGGCTTTCATGAGATTTCTTCTCATCCTGTTTGTCTGTCCATTATTCATCATTCCACCGATTGTTGCACCGATAATTCCTCCAACTATCAGCCCTCGGGTAAATTTATTGGTCCTCATCAACATATCTAATCTCTCCTTTTCAACCCATTTATTTATTAAACAGCAGGTGCTGCAAACCTTTTTCTCTGTCAATAATCTCTTCTAGAGCTTCTCTCCCCAGAAAAACTCCTTCTTCTTTTAAAAGAATATTCCCGACTATGGGTATAAGCTTACGGCCTGATATTATATCCTGTATTATTCCATCCGTTAATTCCAGTGCATCAATGGTTCCCAGTTCGAAATCGAAGCATATATCGTTCAGGTAACCTATATCTTCGCCTTTATAGGTTAAAAGCTTTTTATCCAAGAGGTCCCTTCCTTTTGTCAGTTCCTGCTGAGATAGAAACGCTTTGCCTAATTCTATTACAATGTTCCTACTCTGGATAATTAATCTGCCATCTTCATGACTGATATCTCCTGACTTTATATAGTAGTTTTTTACAGTATTTCGTATACAGACTCCCGCTGTATACTTTTTCTCCAGGTTAAACATAATATCATACACATGGCCTAATATTTTTCCCTGTTCAAGGATTAACACAGGCAGGCCGAGCATTTTTCTATATCTTAGCACCTTACCACTCCAAATAATATTTACTAGTTATTATTTCAAAATCATACTCAATAATTCTTTTTTTAAAAGGTAGTTGATGGTTCTCAAGGCAGGTGTTTGAAAAACTATAAATATTTCTTTAATATTGACGTATATATAATGGATTCAGTAAAATATACCAAATAGCAACAAAGCTTAGGCTCTTATACATGTTGACTTTTTAGTTACAATACCTTGGAGTCGTAAAAAATATAAATGCAAGGAGAGAGAAAAATGGCAGTCATTACGCCTTTCAGAGGATTGAGGTATAATACCGGTAATATTAAAGATCTCGCGCTGGTTACTACTCCCCCATACGATGTTATCGCTCCTGATGACCAGCAGTGGTACTACGAAAATCATCCAAACAATATTATAAGAATTGAACTTGGAAAAGACTGCGAGGATGATAACAGTGTCAACAATAAGTATACGCGTGCAGGGTCTTATCTGGATGATTGGATAAAGAAAAAGATACTGGTTTTTGAAGATATGCCGGCTCTATATATTTATGACCAGGAGTTTTCCGTATCTGAGTACGAGCAAGCATCCAGAAGAGGCATTATAGCTGCTGTAAGGCTGGAAGAGTTTTCTAAGGAAGTCGTTCTTCCGCATGAATATACAATGCCCAAGGCCAAGACCGACAGGTACAACCTGATGTCAGCCACCAATGCAAATATAAGTCAGATCTTTTCTCTATACAGTGATAATCAACGGACTGCTTCCATACTGGATGATTATGCTTCGTCCAATCCTCCAGATATTAATTATATCAACAGCATGGATATTACCGAAAGATTGTGGGCTGTGACAGATAAGAGTATTATTAACGAAGTAGTGTATCGGTTAAAAGACAAACAGCTTTTTATTGCCGATGGTCACCATAGATATGAAACGGCACTTGATTACCGAAAAAATCTGGCCTCCAAAAATCCCGGACATAGGGGAGATGAACCCTATAATTATGTAATGATGACACTTGTTGATATGGATGATTCCGGACTCTTAATACATCCAACGCACAGAGTTGTAAAAGGATTCAATGACTACAACACAGAGCACTTTCTTCAATTTGCGGAAAGGTACTTCGAAATATCAAGAATTGAGTTTAATAAAAGCTTCGGCCCCGGGTATGTTCCGACCCAAATAAAACAGTCACTTGAACACAGCAGCGCATTTGAAAAGTCCATAGGATATTTTGACGGTGAAGGAAAATGGTACTATATATTAACATTAAGGGATTCTTCAGCAATTGAAAAAGTGCTGCCCGAAAAACCCCCTGTCTTCAGGGAACTGGATGTTACAGTTCTGCATTCCTTAATACTTGAACCCTATTTTCAGATTGGTGCTGAAAACCTCTCTATGGAAAAAAGCCTTTTGTATACAAGAAATATAGTTGAGGCAATGAACCGGGTACAATTCGGGGAATACCAATGTGCCTTCTTTATGAACCCACCTATGGTCAGCCAGGTAAAGGAAGTATCGCTGGCAGGTGAAAAAATGCCCCAGAAGTCAACCTATTTTTATCCTAAGCCAACCACGGGACTGGTGATGTATAAGTTCTAAGTAATCGAATTAAAATTTAATAAGCGTTGCCTTGAGTATCCCGTTCACGTCGGTTATAAGCTTGAGGACATCTTCAGGGATTTCATTATCCACTCCCAGGAAGGCTACCGCCTTTTCCCCTTTTCTGTTTCTACTGAGTCTCATGGACGCTATATTGACCCTTGCTACCCCAAGAATAGACCCAATATGTCCAATAATTCCCGGCTGGTCGATATTCTGGACAGCCAGAGCGAAAGGTGTTGTAGGTTCAAAATCAACATTATATCCAAAGAAGTCTACCAACCTCATTTCATCATTGCCGAAAACAGTACCGGATAGAGAAAGCTCCCTTTCCTTTGTTACAAACCTTGCAGTAATAAGACTGGTAAATCTCTCACTGTGGCTTGACTTTGATTCAACCACTTCTATCCCCCTGGCCCTTACCATCATTTCAGCATTGACGTAGTTGACATTCTCATCCGATATTATGGGTTCAAGAAAACCCTTTAGGAATGCCAGAGTTATGATTTTTGTTTCAATCTCAGCTACCTTACCGCTGTAAAATATTTCAATCTTTTCAACCGGATACTTCTCGGTCTGGAAATATATCTTCCCCATTTTCTCTGCAATATCAAGATAAGGCTTAACCTGCTCAGGATCTTTGACATTCAGGGAAGGCATATTGACTGCACTGACAAACTCACCTCTGAGTGCTGCAATAACCTGTTCTGCAATCATAACTCCTACATTGTGCTGTGCTTCAAATGTAGAAGCACCAAGGTGGGGAGTAAAAATTACATTATCCAGTTCCAGAAGCGGGTGTCTAAACTGCTGTTCTTCCGGCTTGACGTCATAATTAGGCTCAAGCTTTAAAACATCAAGGCCTGCAGCCGCCACCTTACCATCCTTAAGAGCCTTGTACAGCGCTTCCTCATCTATCAGACCTCCACGTGCACAATTAACTATTCTGATACCCTTCTTCATGAGGTCAAGTTCCCTTTCGCCTATAATATTGACCGTTTCTTCAAGTTTAGGCATATGGAGCGTAATTATATCGGCTTCACGAAGCAGATCATCAAGGTTATTATAATTTTCAACCCCCAGCTTACGGAACCTATCATCTGAAATATAAGGGTCATAGGCTATAACCCTTGTATTAAATGCCTTAAGCCTGGAGGCTACAATTGTACCAATTCTGCCTAGACCAATTACTCCTATGGTTTTTCCATTCAACTCGATACCTTTAAATTTATTCCTTCGAAAGTCGTGTTCCCTGGCACTCGAATAAGCCTGGGGTATATTCCTGCAGACACAGAAAATCAAACCTATTGCCAGCTCTGCCGCAGCATTTGAGTTCCCGTGAGGACTATTGACAACAACTATGCCTCTCTTGGTAGCCTCCTCCACATCAACATTATCTATACCGGTACCCGCCCTGCCTATTACTCTGAGGTTCTTTGCCGTGCTTATAAGTTCACGGTCTCCCCTGGTAACACTTCTGACAATAAGAGCATGGTAGTCTCCTATTATACTCAACAGCTCTTCCCTGGATATTCCGTACTTTATATCTACCTCTGCAGACTCCTTCAGTATGTTTATGCCTTCTTCAGCAATTCTTTCAGTAACCAATACCTTCATATCCCTCTACCTCCAGACAGTATTAACCGTTTCATTCCCAAAATCCGTCTCCGGCTTACTTATCTTCCTGTTCTTTTCTTAGGCACTCTTTTACTGCTTCTACACCCGTACCTACCTTGAGAGAATAACCGCTTTCCTTCAGTGCATGCTCGAAAGCTGTAAAAGTTCTGGTAAGGTCGCACTCTTTCACGTAACCGCAATGTCCTATTCTTATAATACTACCCTTAAGATGCTGCTGCCCTCCTGCAACCATGATATCGAACTTTTCATTCATCAGCTTCCTAACTTTTTCAATATCTACCCCCTGAGGCGCTTTTACTGCTGTAATTATGTAAGAGGATACATGTCTGTCTGCAAAAAGCTCCAATCCCAAAGCTTCAGTGCCTGCCTGGGTTGCAAGTGCCAGTCTCTTATGCCTGTTAAAAACATTGCTTAGCCCCTCATCCCTAATCAGATTTATTGCCTGGTTCTGCGCCAGCATAAGAGCAATTGACGGAGTAAAGGGGGTATCAGGCAGGTCCTGTTCCAGTCCCTTTCTATAAGAACTGTAATTCCAATAGAATTTGGGGAGCCTAGAGCCCTTATGAGCTTCCCATGCCTTTTCACTCATACTCGCAAAAGCCAGACCCGGGGGGGTCATCAAAGCTTTCTGTGAAGCCCCTACTACTACATCAATACCCCAGTTGTCTGTCTGTATATCTAGTCCGCCAATAGAACTTATAGCGTCAATAATAAACAACCTGTCAGTTTGGGATACAATTTTGCCTATTGATTCAATATCGTTTGTAACACCGGTTGAAGTCTCATTGTGAGTCACTATTACAGCTCTAATCTCATTCCGACTGTCTTCCTTCAGTTTCTGCTCAATCTCTCCGGGGTCAACAGCCTTACCCCATTCTACAGGAATCCTGTCCACCTGGAGTCCGAATGCTTCAGCAATCTTTGCAAACCTCTCTCCAAAAACACCTGTACTTGCAACTAGAACCTTATCACCTTCAGAAAACAGGTTGGCAATCACCGATTCCATTGCCCCGGTACCTGATGCGCTGAAAACTAATATATGATTTTGGGTTTGGAATATGTACTTGAGGTTCTCATTTAGCTGTTTAAATGCACTCCTGAATTCTTTTGTCCTGTGGTGAACCAACTGTCTTCCCATGACTTCCAGAACTTCAGGAGGAACCATGGTAGGACCTGGTGTCATCAATAATTTCTCTCCACTCATCATGTATCCCCCTTTGGCATAAAAAACCCTCGACTAATCTTACTACTCTACACTATATGCTGGTATTATAACTTACGTGTTGTGGCCAGTCAACAAAAGTCAAACACGCATCCAGTCCGAATTTGAGCCGTCATTATAAGTCATCTGAATCATTAGATTGGTTTGCAGGTTTTTGCTGAATTTGTCCTTGAACTATAGAGCTCATATAATCCCATCCCCAGCAGAAACACCCCAAATACTCTGCGAAGCAGATTAGGGGCCAACGAAGTTGCAAGATAAGCTCCAGCAGCCGCCCCGATTATCCCGCAAAATACTATAACCAGCGCAGCCCGTATATCGACATTTCGGTTTTTAATATGTATATATAATGCAGCTGCAGCAGTCGGTATAAAAAATAGCAGATTGACCGACTGGGCAGTATGCTGCTCCACACTTAAAAATATTACCAGTGCTGGAATCAGTATGGCTCCTCCTCCTATACCCATCCCGCTGATTATGCCTGATGCAAGCCCTATTACAACTGGTATTATCTACATCACCATCCTTACAGCCGCAATAATCATGAAGATACCAAAAGTAATCCTCAGTGCCTTGCGTGGTATTGATTTGAGCAGCTTTGCACCAATATATCCTCCTGCAATTCCACCGAGGGCAACCTTCAATGTGAGGGGTACATCCACAAAATCACCTCTGATATAAAAAATGGAGCTGACTATGGTAAGGGGCAAAATTACTGCAATTGCCGTAGCATGTGCCTTGTGGTCCTCCATACATAGAAGGATTATAAGTGCCGGTACTACTATCGTACCCCCACCTGAGCCGAACAATCCATTCGCAGCTCCTGCGGCCATACCTATTGCTGCATATTTGATGATTTTCATATCTCGGTTCACCTGTAATATTTTGCTTCACTTACCACTATATATTCACAAATTATATTCTTACTGCTTCTCGTGGTGAATAACAAACTGACAACTGCATCTTGACTGTATAGTTAAATATGGTATAATTAAAGTGAGTACTCACTCATTTATTTGAGGAGGTAATTATTTTGAATATGAACCTGCCGAAAGAACTCCACTCCAACAAGGAACAGTTGATATTGGATGCCGCACTGAAAATTATTGAGCAAAAGGGATTCAATGCAACAACTACCAGTGAAATCGCTAAAGAGGCCGGAATAGCGGAAGGAACAATATTCAGGTATTTTAAGACCAAAAAAGATATTCTAAGGAAGATTCAGATTAAGGCTATCGAAGTATTTGGGCCGGTTATGATCTCCAAGCCTCTGGAAATTCTGTCAAACTCTCGAGACAAGAGTGAAAAAGAGATATTAAAAGAGGTACTAACTGAAAGAGTGGCCTTCCTTACAAAGCACCTTCCCTTAATTAAAACTGCCTTTGCGGAAGCACTGTTCCACAGCGATATCAGAGAATCCATTCTGGAAAACATAATTAAGAAGGCAAAAGCTACATTTGATGAATTCTTCGATAATATGGTCTCCGAAGGAAAATTCAGGCCGGTGGACAGAGAATCAGCAATGAGGCTGTTTGTTGGGTCTTTTGTTATGCTGATTGCATACCAGCACATGTTTAATCATAAGTTTACCGACAAGGAGCTTGACCTTACAATTGATAATACACTCGATATCCTTATGTACGGTATCTTAACAAATAGTAATGGGGGAAGTGAAGCCAAATGAAGAGATTCCTTGTTCCTTTATTTGCATTATTCCTGACTATTTTCTCAGGCTGTTCTGCCAACGACAGCCTTGTCTTCACCTCTACGGTTGAATCCACACAGGTAGAGGTTAACTCCGAGGTATCAGGCAAAGTATTGAAAGTTGATGTCAAGGAGGGTGAAAACATAAAGAAAGGTGACGTTCTGGTTACTCTTGATTCCTCAGCTGCTCAGATTCAGGTAAACCAAGCTCAAGCAGCCCTTACTGCAGCCAACGCCAGGCTGGATGAGATGAAGTCCGGCTCGCGTGAAGAACAGATCAGACAATCGGAGGCCGCAGTACAGGCAGCAAAGGCCAAGCTTGACGAACTCAAGTCAGGCACCAGGGAAGAACAGATTCGCCAGGCCAAGGCATCAGTTGCCCAAGCGGAAACTGCTGTAGATACAGCCACTGATAATTATGAATACAGGTTAAAAAACCTGAAGAATGCCAGAGAGCTATTGAGTCAGGGAGGGGTGTCCCAGCAGCAAGTTGATGACCTCCAGAACCTGGCCAACCTCGCCGAACAGCAGCTGAAAACCTCCCAGGCGCAGTTTAACTCTGCCCGCGCCCAGCTTGATATGCTAAATAACGGGGCAACCCCGGAAGCAATCAGGGCTGCTGAGGCGTCATACCTCCAGGCAAAAGCTCAGTATGATATGGTCCGAAACGGCTTCACCTCACAGTCAATCACAGTGGCGCAAACCGCTGTTGCTCAGGCAGAGGAATCACTAAATCTGGTTAAACTTCAGCTTGAGAAATATACCATCAAGTCTCCTATAAACGGCAGATTAATCCATGCTAATATTGACCCGGGTGAAGTAGTTTTTCCAGGTTCAAATGTAGGTACTGTGTCGGATATCAGCGACTTATGGCTCAGGTTCTATATACCTGAAATTCATAAACACAGGGTCGATGTAGGCAGAGTAATTAATATTAAATCGCGGGCATATCCAAACGATAATATTGAAGCAGAAATAACGTTTGTATCTGATGAGGCTGAATTCACTCCGAAAAATGTTGAGACCAGGGAGGCAAAGGAAAACACCGTTTTTGAGGTAAGGGCAAAAATTCTTAACTTTACAGATAAACTTAAACCCGGTATGACGGTTGAAGTAATACTAAGGCAGTAATAATGCCAGGGAGGGTGGTCTAATGGATTTTGCTGTAAGTGTGGAGAACCTGACAAAGAGATTCGGAGATTTCACTGCAGTAAATAACATATCATTCAGCACAAAGACCGGCTCCATCTTCGGATTTCTTGGCCCGAACGGTTCGGGAAAGTCAACCACAATAAGAATGATTTGCGGTGTGCTTAAACCTTCATCCGGCAGCGCGCTGGTAATGGGTTACGATGTTGTGACACAGACCGAAAAGGTCAGGAACAATCTAGGCTATATGTCCCAGAGATTCAGCCTGTACGAAGATTTAACCGTAGATGAAAATCTGGACTTTTATGCTGGAGTATATTCTCTTCCAAAGGATATAAGGAATCAGAGGAAAAAGGAACTCATAATAATGGCCGGTCTTGAAGGAAAAGAAAAGAAACTGGCCGGGACTCTTTCAGGAGGGTGGAAGCAGAGACTTGCTTTGGGATGTTCACTGATTCACAAACCCAAGCTCTTAATACTGGATGAGCCTACGGCAGGAGTTGACCCGGTATCCAGGAGAGTCTTCTGGCAAATAATCCATGAGCTTTCGCATCAGGGAATAACCGTTTTTGTTACCACTCATTATATGGATGAAGCTGAAAGCTGCGATGAGGTCGGCTTTATTTTTAACGGCAACCTGCTGGAGATTGCACCTCCCAAAAAGTTGATTGAGGAGCATAAAGCAGATAACCTTGAAGACATCTTTATAAAATTTGTTGAAGAAGTAACCCACAGTAAAATCAGCTCCTCCTTTGAACAGATAAAATTTTTAAAAAGGCATGAGGAGGAATCTCAATGAATGCTCAACGCTTCCTTGCCATTATGAAAAAGGAATTCATACAGGTGATTCGGGACAAATTCAGCCTGCGTTTGCCTATAGTGATGCCTATTATGCTTCTGATACTGTTCGGATATGCAGTAAAGCCGGAAGTAGATAATATACCCATGGCTGTGTTTGACCAGAACAAGACCCAGGAAAGCAGGGAATATGTAGATAAATTCAATGTATCCTCTTATTTTGTACCCCAATACTATGTACTCTCTGAATCAGAGCTTTTCGAACTTATCGAAAGCGGGAAGGCAAAAGCAGGCCTGATTATTCCTGCAGACTACACAAAAAGCCTCAAGCAGAATAATACTCCCCAAACCCAGCTTATCATTGACGGAAGTGACCCGACTACAGCGCGCACCGCTTTAAACTCCGGTGTACTGGTTTCCCAGATGTACTCCCTCTCCGAGAAACAGAAATATCTATTAAAAATGGGGGCAAATCCTGCCGCCCAAGCTCCTGGAATTGATTTAAGCACCAGGGTTTGGTATAACCCCAATATGGAAAGTACAACCTTCAATATTCCCGGGCTGATTGGATTGATACTTCAGAATATAACCATTATGCTTACCGCCTTTGCACTGGTCAGGGAAAAGGAAAGGAGTACTATTGAGCAACTTATTGTAACACCAATAAAGTCGCCTGAATTAATTCTCGGAAAAATGATACCTTATATACTTATAGGATATTTCGGTTTTCTGATTACGTTTATTCTTGGAACCTGGTGGTTCCAGGTACCTGTCGCAGGAAGTATTCCACTCCTGTTGGTACTCGGACTGCTGTTTGTTATAGTCGCGCTGGCCATGGGCATGCTTATATCTACTCTTGTCCAGAACCAACTCCAGGCCATGCAGGTAACATTTCTGATACTTCTTCCCAGTATTCTTCTTTCAGGATTCATATTCCCCAGGGAAGCCATGCCTTGGGCTATCAATGCCATCAGCTATGCTATTCCTCTGACATACTTTCTTGAAATTGTAAGGGGAATAATGTTAAAAGGCATTGGCCTGAAATACCTATGGCCGGATGTAGCTGCGCTTTTAGGCTTTATGGTTGTACTTCTTTCATTAGCAGCGCTGAGGTTCAAGAAGAGTCTGGATTAAGGTACCTAAAGCCGTAGGGAACAGGCATGCCTGTTCCCTTGTTTCGCATGATTACATATAATTCACTCCTGTTTTTCTGAGCCGTATTGTATTGTACTTAGGTTCCAATGTCTTTATACTTCCCCCGCTTTCTGCCGTTACTTCAACCTTGTTTCTGAATTCATCAGGTATATTATTCATATCAGGGTTGGTAAATTTATATTTGTACCAAACAGTTACCTCTTTATCTCCCGGGTTGTCTATTTCAAAGCTGATTGTTTTTGAGCCGTCATATTTCCCGCACAAGGGTTTATCTGCACCGCCGGGAGGCCCGGGCTGGTCTTTATATTCCCATTGGGTAACACCGTCATAGTCTATCTTCACTATTTTCAGGTAATCAATATCTATATTTGATGTATCGTCCGCATTTACATCCAGGTTTATACTGTATTTGTCTACATCTACTCCTCTGGGGTCTATCATGAATTTGCATACCACCTCGGAATTCGGGAAATAGTGGTTGAGTCCCTTTTCTATTACTTCCTGCTCCGTCAATTCACCACTGTCCACAGCTTCCTGTATCCACTTATTCGCACCGGTCACCCTGTCGGTGAATTCGGCTGTCTCCGGTACACATACTTTGAAGCAGTTTCTTTCGTCCATCTGCCACGGACCTTCTATCAGGCTTCCTTCCGGTGTTTGGTACAGTATCCTATAGCTGAGTATGTATACGTCATCATAGTCGTATGAATCAATGGCTCCGAAATCCGCAATCTCAACTATAGTGTTATTTGTAACTTCCCTTTCTATATCAAATATATTTGTCCAGTCGGTATCCGATATTTTTTCGAATACGCCTATATCTATGCCGTAGTATGTATAGTTTGGATCAAGTTTGGATATCTCCAGGGTAACAGGGGTTGCAGCTGTGGGTAAAAATACAAATCCTGTCCCGGCTCCTGCCTTACTGCACCTTTCAAACCTGTCTCCGTTCTGGGCTTTTTCTGCATATGTGTTTATGGGAAGTAATAAGCATATAAGTATTGTAAGGATTAAGGTTGGTTTTAGCTGTTTCATAGTAACGATCGTCCTTTCGCTGTGCTTAAGACATAAAAACCTCATAAAGCAATTCTCCTTAACTCTTGTAAGGCTTTACTCAATTTAACCGTTCACTGTCAACTGTTTAAAATGTCACCGTTACTGTTCCTGCTGTCGGTGGAGCTACAGTGTTTATGTATATTGTTTTACTACCGATTATTACCTTCTTTATTCCTGGAGATGTAAAACCGTCTCCATTATTGTAGTCAGGATTGGTCTCTACTATAGTCACTCCGCTGCCTGTAGGCGATGTAGCCAGAACGGCATTAGTTCCCGTTTTTCCCGTTTTTACATCAGTTGCATTGCATAATGTACCGGCATTACTGCCGTATTCACCCTCGATAATCAGCATATATGGCTTATTTGCCGTAACCGTATATATGGCGCTTGATGAGCCGGACAGTGCTGCTGCTGTTGCTGCCTCCGCCGCCCACTGGGCTGCAGATTTGCCGTTGTAGATGGTATTGGCTGCAGCTGAATCGGCTGAGGTCTTGGCATTATTTGCTGCATTCTTCGCTGCATCTGCAGATGTTTTTGCATTTGAAGCATTTGTGTTGGCCGAATTAGCTTTTGAGTAAGCATTATAGCTCCAATATCCAGAGGTATTTCCACTATAATATGACCTTGCTGCAGCGATATCTGCCGAAGTTTTCGCATTGTCTGCCGCCAATTTAATATCATCGATTACTTCTTTTACTTCCGTAGCATCGCTTGGAACCCGTATACTTCTTGTTATTGTATCTCCTCCACCAGTTTCTGTTATCCTAAACCCCGAGTACAATGTATAAGTATAGTATTTTTCGGTTTCAACTTCAGAATCGGTAGAAGAACTACCTGAAAAAGTTAAATTTCTAGACCTGCTGGGACTTCTAGAAACTACAAATCTGAAATTAGAAACAGGGGTATAGTTAACAGACAATTTAACATCTCTATTCTCTCCACTTATACTTAAACTAAATCCATCTACTTTATAGACCCGGTATTTAATTTTGGTTACAGTAATTTTATATTGCTCTTCATCATAATATCCGCGGTGATAAAAACCCAAACCATTATATCCCGCATTGGGAATTGCAATTGTTTTAGTTATTTTTTCATATGGCCCAGCCCCGGACACTGAAGTTATATGGGTTGCAGTCGGAGTCCCTCCGCTATAACTCTCATATCTACCAGCAGCACGGATATCCAAAGTCCAGAGATTGCGGTCATAGCTAGTACTGGTACTAGCGCCCGTACATTGAACCGTAATTGTAACTTCAGTTAAAGAACTGTACCTTCTCTCAGGACCATCTATTAAACCAAGGTCGCAATATACATAAGAAAAATCGTCAACGTCGTCATCATATATCCATTCACCTTGCTTTACATATTCCGTATACGATGCCCAAGCCGGGCTTAAAAATACAAAATTAACCCCGAGAATTATTACTAGAAGCATTAGAAATCTTTTCATTATAATACCTCCTTGATTATTATTAATCTTGTGGGATAAGTTGATAGGCTGCTTGTCCAGTCGCTTTTATCCGCCTCATTCTATCACACCCTTTGTTAGAATGTTACTACTACTGTTCCCGCTGTTGGTGGTGCCACAGCGTTTATGTATATTGTTTTAGTGCCTATTGTTACCTTTTTTATCCCTGTGGATGTAAATCCGTTGCCACTGTTGTAGATTGGGTTAGGCTTTATTACAGTCACTCCGCTGCCTGTGGGCGATATAGCCAGGACAGCATCGGCTCCTGTATGTCCTGTCTCAACATCTGCTGCATTACAAAATGCACCGCTTGTACTACCATACTCACCTTCGATAATCAGCATATACGACTTATTTGCCGTAACCGTATATATGGCGCTTGATGAGCCGGACTGTGCTGCCGTTGCTGCCTCAGCCGCCCACTGGGCTGCAGATTTCCCGTCGTAAGTTGTGTTAGCTGCAGCTGTGTTTGCAGCATTCTTTGCGGCAGCTGCCTCTGTCTTTGCACTATCTGCCGAACTTTTAGCAGCATCTGCAGATGCTTTTGCATTTGAAGCATTTGTGTTGGCTGAATTAGCTTTCGAGTAAGCATTATAGCTCCAATATCCGGAGGTATTTCCGCTATAATAAGACCTTGCTGCTGCTGTATCAGACGACGACCTGGCAGCGTCTGCAGAAGATTTAGCAGCATCAGCTGCTATTTTTGCAGCATAACTGCTTTGTGCTGAGTCATGAATCATATATTCTGTATAAAAAGCAGTGTCAGTATGTTGCACTCCTCCCGCATCTACAACGGCAACTTTACCACCTTCTCCACCAACAAATAAATTGCCGAACTTATCATAGCAGAACTGTGTAGGAACAAATTGGTAGGTCCCTAAAGGCAAAAACTTTTTGTCACTTGGACTAAAATAATGTAACTTCTTTGCATCATGTTCACTTAACGCAATTGTTTCACCTATATAAAGATTTCCGCGTCCACTTAATCCCAAACTAGTACCTCCACGCACTGTTACATATGTATCTCCCCAACTGGTTCTCTCCGAAATTAAACAACCATTTATATAAGCCGTTACTGATGAAAACGAACTTAAAGTATACCCCATATTTACCCAGGAATTCGATTTAAAATCGTATTTCCAGACATAAAGTGTAGGATAGTTGTTTCCGTTATATTTTGTATTAGAATAAACACCGTAGTAAGCATCAGTAACAGGATCGTAATACCCTCCACCGCCGTCTGTTTTAGTTCCATAAGTCATAGGTATCGACGATACTATAGTAACCCAAGATGACCCTGTATGCTTTTGTATTCCTGTGTCATCAGCATTGTAAACCTCACCATTTCGCTTAAATGCTATCCCATATTTCCCAGTCTTACTGATATAACTGTTAGTATTAATATTATATAATTTAAACGAGCCACCAAGGCCGGTTAATATTTGATTATTTTCATTATCATAATAACGTATTGGGTAACCAATGCCAGTTTTTATTATAGTCCACTTCATATAATCAAATGTTGCCGCTCTACCTTGCGAATCCAAAGCCAGTATATTGCCATTGGGAAGTTGCTTTAAAAATACAATGGTACTAAGCGGACTATTACCGAAATTAGCGGCATAAACTGGAACGGCATGTATAACAAGTAAAATCATTATTAGTAATAAAATGAAAAATCTTTCTATTCTTTTCATATGCATTCCTCCCTAAATGGCTTAGGTATTCTAAAATACCCTTATATACCAATTATACATTAACATTCTGCGGCATTCAAGGTTATTGGACTAACCTCACCACTACTCTGGAGTAATTAATTAAGCCATTCGGCAAATTGATTATGATTTTAGAATGAGATGTATTGTGCCTTTGCAGGTTTATCCGATGACTACCGCCGCTAAGACTCCCCCCTTCTTCAAGTAGGAGCATCAAAGATGGACACTATCGCTAAGATTTCTTTGAAATCAAGCGACTAGTAGTCTAAGCGGCGCTACGTCCCTGGATAACGGCTTCTAAGATTCAGATGGAGCACACAAGGTGGACAATGATTTCTAAGTTATCAAAGATAACAAGAAATTATT
>JAWLCD010000023.1:0-43578 GCA_041687355.1 Clostridia bacterium
CGAAGCGATAGGAAAAAAAACTAATCCACAGCGTCTGTGATAATTATACAAAATCTTAAGAAAGGAAAATGTATAATGTGAAATTCATTATACAAGGAAGTTAAATGGATTTTGAAAAGGCGGCCGTTCATTTGGAACGGGACCTGGGCCTGAAGAGAGTGTTTGTCAACGAACCTATGAGCAGACATACATCCTTTAGGGTGGGAGGCCCGGCAGACATACTGGTTGTTCCTGAAACAATAGGTGAAATAAAAAAAGTTCTGTCATATGCAGCAGACAATAATTATCCCCTGTATATAATGGGTAACGGTACAAACCTTATTGTAAGAGATAAAGGAATCCGGGGTATTGTATTAAAGATTCTAGATAATTTAAGTAGTGTTACAGTTAAAAATGATATAATAGAAGCTGGGGCGGGTATTCTGCTCTCAAAGCTGTCAAATATAGCTGTAAATGAAGGACTTACAGGCCTTGAGTTCGCATGCGGCATACCGGGTACCCTGGGTGGTGCGCTGGTTATGAATGCAGGAGCTTATGGGGGGCAAATGAGTGATGTGACTGACAGCACTGAATACATGAGCATGGACGGTGAAATCAGGACGCTTGGAAAAGACCACCATAACTTTGGTTACAGGACCAGTTTTTTTAGTAAGGGCGGGTATATAGTACTGAAATGCTGCCTGAAGTTAGTAAGGGGAAAGAAGGAAGAAATTCGTGACAGGATGCGTACTTTGAATACGCAGCGGCTTGAGAAGCAGCCTCTTTCGTTTCCGAGTGCAGGGAGCATATTTAAACGTCCGGAGGGTCATTTTACCGGCAAACTGATTGAGGACGCAGGGTTAAGAGGTTTCTCATTCGGCGGCGCCCAGGTATCGGAAAAACATACTGGCTTTATTATCAACAAGGGTAAGGCAACTGCAGGAGACATACTTGAGCTGATTCAGATAGTTACGGACAGGGTTAAATCCAGATTTGGAGTAGAACTTGAAACTGAAGTAAGGATTATTGGCGAAGAGTGAACGGAGGATAAAATGAGATTAATAATTATTACTGGCCAATCAGGAGCGGGAAAAAGCCAGACGGCCAATGTTCTTGAGGACCTTGGCTTCTTTTGCATTGATAATTTACCACCTGCCCTGATACCAAAGTTTACTGAGCTTTACAGCCAGACCAATAGTTCAATGGACAAGGTAGCATTGGTTATTGATACAAGGGGAGGCAAATCATTTGATAACCTCTTTGAGTATTTATCGTCAATAGATGAACAGGGGCTTACGTACGAAATCCTGTATCTTGAGGCGTCGGATGAAGTGCTGGTGAAAAGGTTCAAGGAGACTAGAAGAACACATCCACTTGCTCCTGAAGGGCGGATAATAAGCGGTATACAACGTGAAAAGGAGATTCTCAAAAAGGTAAGGGACAAGGCAAACTATATTATTGATACCTCCAATCTCAACACGGGGCAGCTTAAGGAACAGATAACAAGCATATTCATTGAAGGAAAAGGCTATGAGGGTGTAATAATAACCGTTATGTCCTTCGGCTTCAAATACGGCATCCCTACAGATTCAGATTTGGTTTTTGACGTCAGGTTCATTCCTAACCCTTTTTATATAGAATCCATGAAGAAAAAGACCGGAACAGAAGAGCCAGTAAAGGAATATGTTATGCAGTGGGATGAGACAAGAGAGTTTATCACCAAAGCAGATGAGCTTCTTGAGTTTCTTATACCAAATTATATCAAGGAAGGCAAATCCCAACTGGTAGTGTCGATAGGATGTACCGGTGGCAAGCACAGGTCAGTAACCATTTCACAGGAGATAAGCAGACTCCTGGGTGAAAAAGGACATCGTGTTATTGTCGAGCATAGGGATATTAATAAGGATAGTCAGTAGATAAGGGGTTTTCCGAATATGAGGTTTCTTGACTGGCTAAGGCCGGGATTAAAAATAAAAAGGTGGGTGCTGGCTTGTGTTGTTGGAATATCAGCGATAAGCTACGGTTTAGCACTCTTTATTATCAACGGTTTTACAGATACTATCTCAATTATATCCGGCTTCTGCCTGGTTGGGGTAGGAAGTTTTCTGATGGCCATTTCAGTCATGTTTGTGGTCAGGACATTTATAAGTGCTATAAACGGGGCCGGCCTCAATTATCATGTTGATTCCAAGATGTTGAGAACAATACTGATTGAAAAAAAATATCTGGACAAGGGACCAAAGATTGTTGCTATCGGGGGAGGAACCGGTCTCTCAACTATGCTCAGAGGACTCAAGGTGTTTACATCAAATGTTACTGCAGTTGTAACTGTATCTGATGACGGCGGAGGGTCGGGCATATTAAGGGAAGACCTGGGCATGCTGCCTCCCGGTGATATCAGAAACTGCATACTGGCATTGGCCAGAACCGAGCCTATACTGGAGAAGCTTATACAGTACAGGTTTAAGGAAGGTATGCTTAAAGGACAGAATTTCGGAAACCTCTTTCTGGCCGCTATGACAGGTATATGCGGAAGCTTTGAAGAAGCTGTAAAAAAAATGAGTGATGTTCTGGCAGTAACCGGCGATGTCTTGCCCGTGTCTACAGATGATATAAGGCTGTGTGCTGAACTGGAGGATGGAAGTATTGTCTATGGTGAACGCAATATAGCACTCGAGAGCAAGGCCCGAAGCTCCCAGGTTAAGAGGATTTTTATTGAACCATCTGATGCCAGAGCACTTGATGAGGTTATTAATACAATAAAGGAAGCCGATATAATTATTCTGGGACCAGGCAGCCTGTATACAAGTATAATTCCAAACCTGTTGGTTGACGGAGTTGCCAAGGCTATAAGGGAAACCAGCGCTCCAAAGGTTTATGTATGTAATATAATGACTCAGAAGGGAGAGTCGGATGACTTTTCAGCTTTTGACCATATCAGAGCGATAGAGGACCATATCGGAGAAGGATGTATTGACTATTGTATTGTAAACAGAGGCAGAATAAATAAAGATGCAAGGCTAAGGTATGATTTTGATGGAGCCCAAAGGGTAAGAATCGATGCACATAGAATAATAAATCACGGAATAAAGGTTGTCAGAGCAGACGTAATCAAGGTCAACAGGGATTATATCAGACATGACCCTCTTAAGCTGGCGGCAACAATTTTAAAGCTTATCAATGAAGAAATCAACTTGAAAGAGAAAAAAAGAATGATAGAATATCTGTATGTTAGAGATAGAATAAAAAAGCTTGCATCAGGTTAAATGAACTAAGGAGACGGTTAAGATGGAATTCGGTAAGTCTTACTGGAGGACACTCGAAAAGGGAACACAAAGAGAATGGCTTGTTACAAACGGGCTGGGAGGGTTTGCATGCTCCACTATTGCCGGAGCGAATACCAGGAGATACCACGGTCTTCTGGTTGCAGCACTTAATCCGCCTGTAAGAAGGCATCTGGTATTATCCAAACTGGACGAGAGTATAGAAATCGGCGGTAAGTGGTATGAACTTTTTACCAATCAGACACCCGGCTATACATCCAGTGGTTTTTTACACCTTCAGAGGTTTATACTAAATCCTTTCCCAACCTTCATTTATAACATTCAGGATGTTTATGTAGAAAAGAAAGTATTTATGATTCATGGAAAAAACTCAGTTGTAGTATTGTATAAGATTTCTACCGGAGACAGCCCGGCAAGCTTAAGGGTTACTCCATTGGTAAACTTCAGGGATTATCATGGTGACTCGTCAAGGGAATCCATGAAATTTAAAAAGGTTAAAAGTGCGTCAGGTGTCGAAGTCAAGCCACACAACACAGGTGTCAGAATTAAAATAAAATCATCAGAGGGTAATTTTGCATCAAAAGAAGATTGGTTCAATAATATGGAATACAAGGTTGAGAAGGAAAGAGGACTTAAATCTACTGAAGACCACTATATACCAGGATACTTTGAAATTAAATTGAACGCAAACGACACAAGGATTGTTACCTTTGTTGCTTCAACCGATGAAGTGGACAGTGTGAACGGACTGGAACTTCTTGAAAATGAAGAGGAGAGAATTAACCGTATTGTAGAAAATGCTGGATACCGCAATGAATTTATAAACAGCCTGATAGTTGCTGCAGACTCTTTCATTGCCTACAGGAACTCTACTCAGTCCAGTACCATTTTAGCAGGTTACCCATGGTTCACCGACTGGGGAAGGGATACCATGGTAGCGCTGCCAGGCCTGACGCTGGTTACAAACCGCTATGATGATGCTAAAGATATACTGCTTACCTTCTCCAGGTATGTTAAAGATGGGTTGATTCCAAACATGTTCCCTGATGAAGCTGAAGAACCGATATACAACACTGTTGATGCGCCTCTATGGTATTTTGAGGCAGTGTATAAGTATCTTGTTTATACCCAGGACTATGAATTTGTCAGGGAAAAGCTTTATCCATCCCTTAAACAGATTATTGAGAAGTATGTTGAAGGAACCCATTTTTCCATTAAAATGGATGTGGATGGGTTGATATCTGCTGGTGAGGAAGGATTCCAGCTAACCTGGATGGATGCAAAGGTAGGCGATTGGGTAGTAACACCGAGACGTGGGAAGGCTGTTGAGGTAAACGCCCTATGGTATAATGCCTTGAAAGTTATGGAATACCTTGCCGGTAGGTTTAACTATAGTGCAAAGATGTATAGTGATGCTGCAGAAACAGTGAAGAAGTCGTTCTTAAACGAGTTCTGGAATGAAGAGAAGTCATGCCTCTATGATGTGGTTGGAGAACAGGAAGCTGATGCTAGAATCCGTCCAAATCAGATATTTGCTGTGAGCCTGTCCTTCCCGGTACTTGTTGGGGAAAAAGCCAAAAAGGTTGTAAATGCTGTCTGGCAGCATCTATATACAGCGTACGGATTAAGAAGTCTGAGTCCACTGGAGAGCGAATATAAGGGTGTGTACTCAGGCGACCAGTCCAGCAGGGACGGGGCTTACCATCAGGGTACGGTATGGAGCTGGCTTATAGGTCCATTTATTACAGCATACAGAAGAACAGAAGACTACTCTGAGAAAAGCAGAATTGTTGCGCTTAAGCTTCTGGAACCATTTAAAGACCACATGTATGATGCATGTCTGGGGTCAATTTCCGAAATATTTGACGGTAATGAGCCTCTGATACCTAGGGGGGCCTTTTCCCAAGCGTGGGGAGTTGCCGAGGTTCTCAGAAGCTATGTTGAGGAAGTACTGGAAAAATAGGGTTAATTTATCCTTTGCAATATTTGAAAGGGTATGCTATATTTTTTTCTGGGGTGAACTGCATGTCATTTTCGAACTCCATGAAATCCGACCTGTGCAGATTAATTCCCAAACGAAAGTGCTGTATGCTTTCCGAGCTTGCTGCAATGGTTCAGGTCAATGGAACTGTGATAGAATTAAACGGAAAAAAAGCCTTGAGGCTCATTACTGAGAATATTAATGTAGCTAAAAGATTCTTTCTGCTGGCCAAGGATTCACTGATGGTTCATCCGAGAATAGTGTTCAGAAAGAGTAAGAAACTGAAAGAACATAATGTTTTTATAGTAACCATAGATATGGCCAGGATTGAAAGTAGTCCTCTGCTTAGTCTGGTCTCGGATGAAAACACAATTAGATATAATAAATCCCTGATGCGAAATATTTGTTGCAAGAAAGCATACTTAAGGGGCATTTTTCTGGCGTCAGGCTCAATAACCAACCCAAGCAGTTACTATCATGTTGAGCTGGTTACCAAGGACCAACAGCTTGCAAAAAATATCAGGGATACACTGGCGAGATTTATGGTGGATGTCGGCCTGGCGAGAAGAAAAAGCAGTTACATTGTCTATATTAAGGATGCAGATAAAATCATAGTTTTTTTAAACTTAATCGGAGCACACAAGGCACAGCTGGACCTGGAAAACGTCAGGATACTTAAGGAAATGAGAAATAGTGTAAACAGGCTGGTAAATTGTGAGACAGCTAACCTATCCAAGGTGGTTGACGCTTCAGTCAGGCAGATTGGTAACATCAAGTATCTACAGAAAATAGGAGAGCTTGATAAGCTGCCTGAAGCCTTGAATGAGGTTGCTCATTTGAGACTCCAATATCCGGATGCCAGTCTCAAAGAACTAGGACAGATGCTGACCCCGACTGTAGGGAAATCAGGGATAAATCATAGGTTAAAAAAGATTGACCAGATAGCTCAAGAATATAAATGTCTTAAGGAGGATGGCAATGATTGAAAAAAATGTTCAAGTAACAAATCCCAGCGGGCTTCAGGCAAGAATGGGTGCTCTTCTTGTTCAGACTGCCGGGAAGTTTACATCGAATATCTGGATATCCAAAAATGAAAAAAAGGTAAATGCAAAGAGTATAATGGGTATTCTGTCAATGGGTATAAGTAAGGGAACGCTAATAACCATTGGTGCTGATGGCGATGATGAAGCACAAGCTGTTGAAGAGCTGACCGGTTTGATACAGTCCAATTTTGATGAGTGATTGAGTATGAATTTCCGGCCTCCGGGGTATACCCGGAGGTAATTGTTTATTTAAGACAGGAGTTGAATGACATGCTTGGTGAACTGGGGCTGTATATTCATATACCGTTTTGTAAGAAGAAATGCTTTTACTGTGATTTTAATTCATATCAAAGGAAAGAATACCTTGTTGACAGCTATTTCAGAAGTCTCAACCGGGAAGCAGAGCTGCTTTTAAAGGATTTAGAGCATGAGGAATTTACAACTGTTTTTATCGGTGGAGGCACTCCTTCATACGTAGATGAATCATATATATCCGGAATACTTGCTGAATGCCGGAAAAGGTTCAACCTCAGCAAGGCCGGGGAGGTAAGCATTGAAACCAACCCAGGTACTCTGGATTATGGAAAGCTGAAAGCTTACAGAGAGGCTGGGGTAAACCGCTTGAGTATAGGGCTTCAGGCATGTCAGGACAAGCTTCTGTCAAAGCTCGGAAGAATTCATAATTTTACTCAGTTTAAAGAAGGGTACAGACTGGCACGTGAAGCAGGATTCGAGAATATAAATATTGATTTGATTTTCGGACTGCCGGGACAGACAATAACCGAGTGGGAAGAAACATTGAACATAGTTACCTCTCTTAGGCCTGAGCATGTATCATGCTACTCACTCAAAATCGAGGAGGGTACACGTTTTTATGACTTGTACGGCAGTGAAGCTAAAGTAAATGAGCTGCCTCAGGAAGATGAAGAAAGGGAAATGTATCGCAAGTCCATATCAATACTGAAAGAGAGCGGATATAAGCACTATGAGATATCAAACTTCTCACTTCCCGGTTACGAGTGCAGGCAAAACCTGATTTATTGGAGATGTGAGCCATATATAGGTATGGGAGCAGGAGCACATTCATATTATGGGAATTCCAGATTCTGCAATGAAACCTCATTGGAGGGATATATTAAAGAAGTAAACCTTGAAAGACTTCCCAGACGTGATATTCAGAAGATAGACAAAAAGGAAAGCATGAGCGAGTATATAATTCTCGGTTTAAGACTGATTGATGGAGTGAAGAAGAATGGGTTTTCAGAGAAATATGGCATGTATTTAGAAGATATATACAATACTGAAATAAACAAACTAACAGAAGCCGGACTTATTCAGAGTGACCACGAAGGCATAAGGCTTACAGACAGGGGGCTGAATTTTGCCAATATAGTTATGAGTGAATTTCTTTCTTTCTCTTGACAAATTATTATCTGAATGATATTTTTTTTATTAGAATTTAGCACTCAACACCTTAGAGTGCTAACAAAAGGGGTGAAATGATGATCCTGGATGATAGAAAGAGGAGAATTCTTCAGGCAATCGTCGAGGATTTCGTCTCAACTGGTGAGCCAGTAGGTTCCAGGACGGTTGCCAAGAAATACAGCCTGGGTATGAGTGCGGCTACAATAAGAAACGATATGGCAGACCTGGAGGAAATGGGACTAATACATCAGCCGCATACCTCTGCAGGAAGAGTTCCGTCCGATTTGGGTTACAGAGAGTATGTAGATAAAATAATGAAGTTAAGCAACCTGTCGACTGAAGAGGCTTTAACCATTAGGGATAAGCTGGTTTGCAGGCTTAAAGATATTTCCCAATTAATTAAACAGGTTTCCAATGTTATTTCTCAAAGCACAAGCTATACTTCGGTAGCGGTTGCTCCAAGGTTGATAAACAGTAAAATCAGGCATCTGCAGTTGGTTCCAATTGATAAAAACAAGGTTCTACTGGTGCTCGTGGTAAACGATGGAACTGTTAGAAACTTCATGGTTAAAGTTAATAAGGAGTTTTCACCGGATTTCCTTTTTGCAGTATCAAATCTGCTCAATGATAAGTTTTCCGGACTTCCGCTTGGGGAAATCGACCAAGGCCTGGCCGAAAAAATCAAGAAAGAATACTTGACGCAGGAGGGCGTGCTGGAGCAAGTGGTTGATGTAATACGGCAGAAGGCGTATTCTCCTGAATCGGTTGAAGTTTTTTTGGAGGGAACCTCAAACATATTGAACTTTCCTGAATTCAGTGACGTAAGCAGGGCAAAGGAATTCCTTGAGTTTCTGGATGAGAGGAACAGCCTTATAAGTCTTTTAAGTACCGAAACAAATGATGAAGTAAAGGTAACCATTGGTTCGGAGAATACCTTTGATGAGTTTAAGGGATGCAGTGTGGTAACAGCGTCCTACTGGATTGGAGATAAGCTTCTGGGTAATATCGGAGTTATTGGTCCGACGAGAATGAATTATGCCAGAGTAATTTCCTGCATGGAATTTCTTAGAAAGGAACTGAATGATATTCTAAGAAATATTGACCATGAATAAGACAGAATGCTGCAGTATTCCAACAAATAATGTTTAAGGATGTGATAACGCTGATGAAAGAAGATAACGCAGTGAAGAAATGTCAAGAAACAGAAGAGAGCAAGGTGGAGCAGCGTGGTGCTGATGCAGGAGATAACCAGAGTGGTCCTCCTGAAGATACGGGCAGCGCTTCAGAGCTGAATACCAAGCTCGAGGAGAAGACAAGACAGGTTGAAGATTATGTGAATCTTTTGCAGAGGACTCTTGCAGAGTTTGATAACTATAAAAAAAGAACTGCAAAAGAAAAAGAGGAATTGTATATTACGTCAGTTATTGATATAATGACTAATGTTTTACCGATTATGGATAATATGGAGAAAGCCTTGGAGTCATGTACCACAGAAGACCCGGGCGGGGTTGTTGAAGGTGTTGGAATGATTCTGAGGCAATTCAAAGAGATGCTTAAGGCATATGATATATGTGAAATAGAGGCTGTTGGACAAAGGTTTGACCCTGAGCTGCATGAGGCTGTTGCGCATATAGAGGACTCCAACTTTGGTGAAGGTGAAGTTGTCGAGGAGTTTAGAAAAGGCTACAGACTTAAGGACAGAGTAATCAGACACAGTATGGTTAAAGTTGCGAACTAAAATTTATTATTAATTATCTTAATATTTATGAGGAGGGTACGTATATATGGCAAAGGTTATAGGAATTGATTTGGGAACCACTAATTCATGTGTAGCTGTAATGGAAGGGGGAGAGCCTGCTGTAATTACTAATGCAGAAGGTAACAGAACAACTCCTTCGGTTGTAGCATTTTCCAAAACCGGGGAAAGACTTGTAGGACAGGTGGCCAAAAGACAGGCTATTACTAATCCTGAAAGAACAATAATCTCTATCAAAAGGGATATGGGTACATCCAGAAAAGTAAAGATTGATGACAAGGATTATACACCTCAGGAAATCTCCGCTATGATTTTGCAGAAAATAAAGCAGGATGCCGAAAGCTACCTGGGTGAAAAAGTAACTCAGGCAGTTATCACAGTACCTGCTTATTTCAGCGATTCCCAGAGGCAGGCAACCAAGGATGCAGGTAGAATAGCCGGTCTGGAAGTACTTAGAATCATTAATGAGCCCACTGCGGCGGCACTGGCTTATGGCCTGGATAAGGAAAATGACCAGAAAATAATGGTTTATGACCTTGGAGGAGGAACATTTGACGTTTCAATTCTTGAGATTGGTGATGGTGTTTTCGAAGTGTTAGCAACAAGTGGGAACAATAGGCTTGGTGGTGATGATTTCGACCAGAGAGTCATAGACTACCTTGTAGAAACATTTAAGAAGGAGCAAGGCATTGACCTTAAGAATGACAAAATGGCAATGCAAAGGTTGAAAGAGGCGGCTGAGAAGGCTAAAATAGAACTGTCGGGAGTTACTTCAACCAGCATTAACCTGCCGTTTATTACAGCTGATGCCAATGGTCCCAAGCATCTTGACATCACTTTGACAAGGGCCAAGTTTGAGGAGTTAGTTTCCGACCTGGTTGAAGCAACAGTTGGACCAACTACTCAGGCGTTAAGCGATGCAGGTTTAACGGCTGATAAGATTGATAAGGTTCTCCTTGTAGGAGGTTCAACAAGGGTACCCGCAGTTCAGGAAGCAGTTAAGAAGATTACAGGAAAGGAACCTTACAAGGGAATAAATCCTGACGAATGTGTGGCCATTGGTGCTGCAATTCAAGCAGGAGTGTTGTCGGGAGAAGTAAAAGACCTGCTGCTCCTTGATGTAACACCTCTGTCGCTAGGTATTGAAACCCTTGGCGGTGTATTTACAAAACTGATTGAGAGAAATACAACCATACCTACAAAGAAAAGCCAGATATTCTCCACTGCTGCAGACGGACAGACCAGTGTTGAGGTTCACGTGCTGCAAGGTGAGAGAGAAATGGCAGCTTATAACAAGACTCTTGGTAGATTCCAGCTTACAGGTATTCCTCCGGCACCGAGGGGTGTGCCGCAAATCGAGGTGACTTTTGATATTGATGCCAATGGTATTGTGCATGTTTCAGCCAAAGACCTTGGAACGGGTAACGAGCAGAAGATTACTATTACTGCAAGCACCAATCTTTCTGAAGACGAGGTCCAAAAGGCAGTAAAAGAAGCTGAAAAGTATGCAGTTGAAGATAAAAAGAGGAAAGAAGAAATAGAAGTAAGAAACAATGCCGATTCCCTGGTATATAATACTGAAAAGACAATTCGTGACTTGGGAGAAAAGGTTTCAGAAGATGAGAAAGCCAAGATACAGGTTGAAGTGGATAACGTGAAGGAGAAACTAAAAGGCACTGATATTGAGGAGATTAAGACGGCAACCGAAAAGCTTACCCAGGCATTCTACGAAATATCATCCAAAATATATCAGCAAGCCGGCGGGCAGCAGCCGAATCAGGAAGCTTCAATGGGCGGTGAAGAAAAAGATACCGGCAGCCAGGATAATGTTTATGATGCTGATTACAAGGTTGTGGATGATGAAAAGAAAGCTGAGGATGAAAAGGAAGAAGGTAAGAAGTAGGTAGAAACCTGGACAGGTTTTCGGCAGTAGGGGCGGGGTAACGCCGCCCCTATATTACGTATATTTTGAATGAGGGTGGAATAATGGCCGAAAAGAAAGATTACTATGAAATTTTGGGTGTAAATAGAAGTGCATCTGACAGTGAGATAAAGAAGGCTTACCGACTGCTGGCAAAAAAGTATCATCCAGATGTAAATTCAGGTGATAAGGCCGCAGAGGCAAGGTTTAAGGAAGTCAGCCAGGCTTACGAGGTGCTGAGTGATCCCCAGAAGAAAGCCAGATATGACCAGTTCGGGCATGCCGGTGTTGATCCCAACGGCTTTGGGGGTTTCGGCGGGTTCGAAGATTTTGACTTGGGCGGCTTTGGTGATATATTTGAGTCGTTCTTTGGAAACATGGGATTTGGAACATCGGGAAGAAGAAGGAACGGTCCGCAAAAGGGTGCTGATTTAAAGGTTAGTGTAACCATAAGCTTTGAAGAAGCTGCTTTTGGGGTTGAAAAAGAGGTATCGGTAAGCAGATTTGAAGATTGCAGCGACTGCAAGGGAACTGGTGCAAGCGAGGGTACCCAGCCTGAGACATGTGATAACTGCAAAGGTACGGGTCAGGTTCAGTACCGCCAGAATACTCCTCTGGGACAGTTTGTAAATGTCCGCACGTGTTCCCAATGTCAGGGAGAAGGAAAGGTTATTAAAAACCCTTGTACTTCATGCAGTGGTCAAGGCAGGATTAGAAAAACCAGACGGGTAAAAGTACAAATACCTGCAGGTATAGATGACGATCAGGTTATTTCACTTAGAGGAGAGGGTGACCCTGGTGTCAGGGGAGGACCACCCGGAGATTTATATATAGTAGTGGATGTCAAACCGCATTCGTTATTCAAGAGGGAGGGGTACAATGTTATATGCGAGGTACCTATTACCTTTACGCAGGCAGCCCTTGGAGCTGAACTCGAAATACCTACGCTTGATGGTAAAGTAAGGTATGAAATTCCTGAAGGCACGCAGACAGGAACTGTTTTCAGGCTGAAGAACAAAGGAATTCAGAGCCTGAGGGGGCATGGGCGTGGAGACCAGTATGTGAAGATAAATATTGAGGTTCCAAAATCACTTACAGACAGGCAGAAGGAACTGCTGAGAGAATTTGCTGAATTGACCGGGGAAGAAGCTCATGATATGAGACGGAGCTTTTTCGAGAAAATGAAAGATGCATTGGGAATGTAGCCTGTTTGATGGGTATAGCTGAGTATTTACCGGGGAATGCGAGGGCATTGTCCCCGGTATTTTTGGCCAGATGAGGAAGTAGCTTGCAGGAAAAATTAATAACCGCTCATAAGGGCTGCGAAATCAAGATATACTAAATGCTTGTCATACTAAATTTCAGACCGGAATTAATTCGCCATCCAGGCTCAATAATTCCTAAAATTGACGTCCTGTCAATTCTTCCTGAAATTTTAGTTTAATTGTAGGCCCGGGCTTTGGCTGGGTTCAAGTCCCAGCCGTCTGCCCGGGCTACCCAGACGGCTCGGAACTGTAAAAGCCAGGCGCCAACCGCCAATAGCCAATAGCCAATAGCCATTTAGAAGAGAACGGAGGAAAGTACTTGGACTGGATTGAGGTAACTGTAAAAACAACCGGGGAAGCCGTAGAAGCAGTAGCTGAGATATTACGGAGCTGCGGAGCAGGTGGTGTAGCAATTGACGACCCCGGGGATATTATTTTAAAGGATGACCAGTCGGCTGTCTGGGACTACATAGATCAGTCGCTGCTGAAAGAGGACAGCTCTATATATGTTAAGGCGTATTTTCCTGAAGACCGGAAAGCTGATGCAATTGTCGGCCGGATAAAGAACTCAGTTGACAATCTTAAACAGTACATGGACACAGGAGAAGGGGCTGTAACGCTGAAAAAGGTAAATGACAGGGATTGGGAAAACGAATGGAAGAATTTCTACAAGCCGATGAGGCTAGGAAAAAATATCTTAATAAAGCCAACATGGGAGGAAACAGAAGTCGGTAAGGATGATGTATTGATTGAGCTTGACCCTGGAATGGCTTTCGGGACAGGTACGCATGAATCTACCAGGATGTGTATAGAGCTCTTGGAAAGTTTCCTGAAACCCGGGCAAAAGCTCCTGGATATCGGCTGCGGGTCAGGAATACTGTCAATTACTGCAGCAAAGCTGGGGTGCGTGAAGGTGTTGGGTATTGATATAGACCCTACAGCAGTTAAAGTATCCCATGAGAATATAGGAATAAATAAAGTAGAAGAGATAGTGAGCGTGCGGGAAGCAGTTCTGGATGACCTGGAATGTGAAGAATTCAATGTGGTAGTGGCAAATATAGTTGCCGATGTGATAATAGATATTTCTGGCAGGGTAAGGCAGTTTCTTACAAAGGACGGGATATATATTGTGTCAGGTATAATCAGAGATAGAGCTGAAGAGGTAAGAGAAACCCTGATTGGCTGCGGTTTCCGGATGGTTGAAGAGCAATCCTCAGGGGAATGGGTTGCAATGGCGGCACTGCAGTAAGAGGAGTAGAAAGCATGAGAAGATTCTTTGTGGATGACCGCAACATAACAGAGAGTACCATTCTGATATCTGGTGCAGATTACAATCATATAAAAAATGTATTGAGATTGAAACCCGGTGATAATATAATAGTTAGTAATGGAAAAACTGGTGAATATGAGGCTGAGATACAATACATTCATAAAAAATCTATTGAAGCACGGATTATCCAGTCTTATTCCAGACAGAGTGAGCCTCATGTAGAAGTTACATTGTTTCAGGGTATACCAAAAGGCGATAAGATGGATATGATAATCCAAAAGGCAGTAGAGATAGGGGTCACAAGAATTGTGCCTGTACTTACCGAACGGGTTGTTGTAAGGCTTGATTCTGAGGGGAGCCGTAAAAAGACTGCCAGATGGCTGAAAATATCCGAACAGGCAGCCAAGCAAAGCTGTAGAAATATTGTTCCTGAGGTAACAACGCCAATTAGTTTTAATAACTGTTTGGAAAAGCTGAGGGATTACAAGCTGGCAGTAATGCTGTATGAAGGTGAAGAGAAAACCACATTGAGGCAGGTCCTTGAGAATATGGAGAATATGCCTGATGCTGTGGCAATATTTGTTGGACCTGAAGGAGGCTTCTCCTCAACTGAGGTTGATATGGCTGCAGATATAGGGAAGGTTACCCTAGGCCCAAGGATTCTCAGAACTGAAACTGCAGGCCTGGTTTCAGCCGCAATAGTTCTATACCATGCCGGGAGTTTGGGGTAACTGTTCTGCGGGCAGGCCATCAAGTAAGTTTAATAGACAGGGAGGAAGGAACCAGATGAAAAGAGCAGAAAAGGATAAACTTGTACTGGCAACCATTATAGATTCGTTACTGGCAATAGGATTTGCAATATTGTTATATGTTGTTGTAAGAGGATATAATACCATTCCCATACAGCCTACCGACAGCTTCGTCGTTGCGGCAGGGCCGATTTCTATTTTGCTTGGTGTGGTCTTTCTGGCACTGTCAAAATTCCGTAAAAGCTTTTTGAAGACCAAGTACGCGTTAGGAATAATTTTTACCGGGGCAGTTTTATTGCTACTGAGGTACGGCTTTATGGAGTCGCCAGTTGGGTTCGGATTCCACCTGTATTATTCCTTGCTTGCCTTGACATTCCTGCTCATTATTGGGATAATAGCTTATACATTTATCAGAATTCGGAGAGGTTAGCGCAGGCTTATTTTAATTTCCCTGCGTCTATGATATAATATTTTTAAATTACGGCAGTAAACCATACAATAAAGGGAGCATTGACATGATAAGGAGTATGACCGGTTTTGGTAGAGGGGTGTTCGTAAGAGAAGGAAGAGAATACCTTGTGGAAATGAAGACGGTAAACCATAGGTATATGGATATTTCAATAAGGCTTCCAAGGGCATACAACTACCTGGAAGGAAAGATAAGGGAAAGTCTCAGCCGCAAGATAGTCCGCGGGAAGGTTGACGTCAGTGTGTGGATTGATGATTTTGGCACAACAGGGAGAACCGTGCTTCTGGATGAAGGACTGGCTGATTTGTATATGGATTCGTTGAAGAGAATAAGGCAAAGATATGATATAGATGAGGAGATAAGTGTTACACTTTTATCTAGGTTTCCTGATGTACTAAAGGTTAAGAAAGAAGATGAGGACGAAGATACCATCTGGAATGAACTGCAGGTTGCGCTGACCGAGGCTGCTGACTCTTTGGTTGCAATGAGGGAAGAGGAAGGTATTAAGCTTAAAAGTGATTTGCTTGAAAAGACGGCAAGGCTTGATGAGCTGGTATCCAGTGTCGAGACAAGGGCGCCAACAGTAGTTATTGATTATAAAAATAAACTGCAGAACCGGATAAGGGATGTAATAGAGGATACAAAGGTTGACGAGGGCAGATTGGAGATTGAAGTAGCTTTGTTTGCCGATAGATGTAGTATTGAAGAAGAAATAATCCGGCTGAAAAGCCACACTGAGCAGTTCAGGCAGATACTTGGCAGCAGTCAGGTAGTAGGAAGAAAACTGGACTTTGTAATTCAGGAAATGAACAGGGAGATTAATACCATTGGTTCAAAGGCCAATGACCTTGAAATAACCAAAGTGGTTGTTGAGGCTAAGAGTGAAATTGAGAAAATGAGGGAACAGGTCCAGAATATTGAGTAACGGAGGTATAGTATGAAATTAATAAACATCGGATTCGGTAACATTGTTTCAGCCAATAGGTTGATTGCAATAGTAAGCCCCGAGTCGGCACCAATTAAGCGTATAATCCAGGAGGCAAGAGACAGAGGAATGCTGATTGATGCTACATATGGGAGAAGGACCAGAGCTGTAATTATTACTGACAGCGACCATATTATTCTTTCGGCTGTTCAACCAGAAACTGTTGCAAACAGGCTTAACAGTAAAGAAGCAGCTGAAAGTGAGGAAATTGAAGAAGAAGAATAGGATTCAATATATAGCAGCGTCATCAACATTTTTAGACTAGTGGGGAGAACAAATGAAAAGAGGAATATTATTTGTTGTGTCCGGTCCTTCAGGTTCGGGAAAGGGAACCATATGTACCGAGTTGATGAAACTTAGGAATGATGTCAGCGTTTCAGTCTCGGCAACTTCTCGGCCGCCTAGGGCTCATGACGTAGAGGGGAGAAGCTATTTTTTCAAAACTGAACAGGAATTTGAGCAAATGATTGAGAACGGCGAACTCCTTGAATGGGTGAGATATTGTGACAACTATTACGGTACCCCCAAGAAGTACATCGAAGATAAGCTCAGAGAAGGGATAAATGTAATTCTCGAAATCGAGGTAACTGGTGCGCTTAATGTAAAAAGAGAATATCACGACAGTGTATTGATATTTATTGTACCCCCGAGATATGATGATTTGGTTAGGAGACTCAAGTCCAGGGGTACCGAGAATGAGGATGTGATAAATAAGAGGATTGGTAAAGCAATACAGGAAATCCGTTCGATAGAGGATTATGACTATCTGGTTGTAAATGATACTATTGCTAATGCGGTTTTTTGTGTAAATGCAATAATTGATGCAGAGAGAAACAAGGCAGAAAGGAACAGGGATAAGCTGGAACAGTTTATTAAAACTCTTAAGGAGGCGAGAATAGATGATTGACCCGTCAATAAATAAGCTTCTAGGCAAGACCGACAGCGTGTATACTCTGGTTATGATGGCTGCAAAGAGGGCAAGACAGATTGCAGAAGGGGCCCACAAGGTGACCGAAAACCAATCGGACAAACCGGTCTCAGTGGCAATAAATGAGATTAGTGAAGATAAAATTACATATATCAGGACAAAGAGCGGAATTAAGTAGTCTTCTGTCCTGTAATTACAGCTTTTACTTCTGCTCCTGGAGTTTTACTGGGAGCTATTTCTATAATCTCAGGTATATTGCGTTAGGATCTGAAAGGAGGCACGTATGCTCAGCGGAAAAACGGTGGTTATAGGGGTTACAGGGGGTATTGCAGCTTACAAAGCTGCTGAGGTAATCAGCAGGTTAAGAAAGATGAATGCAGCTGTGCACGTTATAATGACTAAGAATGCTTGTCAATTTATTACTCCCTTAACACTGCAGACACTGTCACAAAACCCTGTAGTTACAGATATGTTTTCACAGCCTTCAAGATGGGAAATTGGTCATATCTCACTGGCCGAGAAGGCAGATATTATTCTGGTAGTGCCTGCTACGGGAAACATGATAGGCAAAGTGGCAAACGGTATGGCTGATGACATGCTCTCAACAACCATAATGGCCGCCAAAGCTCCGGTACTGTTCGCTTGTGCAATGAATACCAACATGTACGAAAATCCAATTGTACAGGCTAATATTAGCAGGCTGAGCGAAAAGGGCTATATGTTTATTGAGCCATGTACAGGTATGCTTGCATGTGGAAAAGAGGGAACCGGACGGATGGCTGAGACTGAAGATATTATCGAAAAGGCTGTCGGGGTACTGCTTTACAAGCCTGACCTACCTGGTAAAAAGGTTCTTGTAACTGCAGGACCAACCAGGGAGTATTTTGACCCGGTAAGGTTTATTACCAATAATTCTTCAGGCAAGATGGGATATGCGATTGCCCGGGCTGCTGCTGCCAGGGGGGCGAAGGTAACCCTGATTTCAGGTCCTGCTAATCTGAAGAAGCCGTGCGGAGTTGAAGTGATTGATGTTGTATCTGCCCAGCAGATGTTTAATGAGGTGAATAAAAGGTTTGACACGACGGATATCTTGATAAAAGCTGCAGCAGTAGCAGACTACAGGCCAGCAGATGTGTCTGCATCCAAAATAAAGAAAACATCAGGCAGCATGAATATTAACTTGCAAAGGAACCCGGATATTCTCAAGGAGATATCGGTCAGGAAAGGAAATAAAGTTGTAGTTGGTTTTTCGATGGAGACAGAGAATCTGGAGGCAAATGCACAGGCCAAGCTAAAGGAAAAGAATCTGGATTTGATTGTAGCAAATGATATTACTGTCAAAGGTGCGGGTTTTGAGACCGATACAAATGTTGTGAAAATATTGAACAGACATGGAGAGATTAAGGACTACCCGCTTATGAGCAAGCAGGAGGTAGCAAACGTAATCCTGGATGAGGTATTGGCATTAACTGCAGAGGTTCAAAATGAAAAAAATAGCTGAAGTTGTAATTAACAGCCCGGCAGCACAGCTGGGCAAGGTTTTTCACTACAGGGTTCCTGAAAGCTTAACCGGGAATATTAAAGTCGGGCAGGTGGTTTCTATACCTTTCGGTAGGTCGAACAGGCCGGTTGAAGGGTTTGTGGTGGGATTTACCGAGACTTCCGAGTTCAAGGAACTTAAGGAAATTGGCTCTGCACCTGACCAAGAGGACTCCATTAAAAGGGAGCTTGTAGATATTGCCTTCTGGATGGCCGAAGAATACATGTGCAGCCTATCGGACTGTTTAAGACTCATGCTGCCCCCGGCTGGAGTCTCCAGGCAGAGGGAGAAGGCAGGCTTTGTTGCACTTCAAAAAGACAGGGATGAGATACTGAAGCTCATCAACTCGAAAAGAATAAGGGGCAGTCGTCAGATAGAAGTATTAAATTACCTTATCTCATCAAGGCAGTCCGGTATGACATCTGAGATTGTAAGGAAAACGGGAGCAGATTACGGAACATTAAGAAGTCTTAGGCAAAAAGGCCTGATTGAAATCAGAGAGGACTACATTGATAAAAGTCCTTTAAAGGATAAAGTGATTGAAAAGACTTACCCATTTCACCCTAACAGAATGCAGAAGGAAGCTATCGATAAAATATCGGAATATATAAGACGTGAAAAACAGGGTGAGTTTCTGATTCACGGAGTGACCGGAAGCGGAAAGACCGAGGTGTATCTCCAGCTCATTTCTGAGGTGCTGAAGGTGGGAAGACAGGCTATTGTGCTTGTTCCGGAGATTTCTTTAACGCCCCAGATGATTCAAAGATTCGTAGGAAGATTCGGTGATAAGGTTGCTGTGCTTCACAGCAGATTGTCGGATGGTGAGAGAAAAGACCAGTGGTATAGGATAAAGGAAAATAAGGTTGATGTGGTGGTTGGTGCAAGGTCGGCAGTTTTTGCTCCATTCAGCAGACCGGGAATAATAATAATTGATGAGGAGCACGAACATACCTATAAGTCCGAAAAGACACCCAAATACCATGCCAGGGATATTGCAAGAAAAAGGTGTGAAATAGAGAACTGCGTACTGGTACTAGGGTCTGCTACTCCTTCTGTTGAGACTTACAACAGTGCACTGGAGGGCAGGTTGAACCTGATTGAAATGCCGGAGAGGGTAAACAACTATGTACTTCCGCCAGTTGATATAGTCGACATGAGAAAGGAATTGGAGGACGGCAATAAATCCATTTTCAGCAGGAGTCTCTATAACGCAATAAGTGAGAATATAGGTAACAACAACCAGACAATACTCTTTCTCAACAGACGCGGATATTCAAGCTTTGTACTTTGCAGAACATGCGGCTATGTTGCAAGATGCAGGAACTGCAACATTTCACTTACATATCATCTGCATGGAGACAGGCTGGTCTGCCATTACTGCGGGTATAGCAGGGGCAACTTCAAGGCTTGCCCTTCCTGCGGAAGCGAGCATATCAGACACTTCGGAATCGGAACACAGAAGCTGGAGGAAGAGGTGAAAAAACATTTCCCAACTGCAACCGTGCTGAGAATGGATATGGACACTACATCACGCAAAAACTCGCATGAGGAGATTCTGGGCAGATTCAGAGATGAAAATATCAATATCCTTATCGGTACACAGATGATTGCGAAGGGACATGATTTTCCGAATGTTACGCTTGTGGGTGTGATTTCTGCAGACCTGATGCTGAATATTGAGGATTTCAGGTCTGGTGAGAGGGCGTTTCAGCTTCTTACCCAGGTTGCAGGACGTGCCGGCAGGGCTGAAAAAGAAGGAAGAGTAATTATACAGACCTATGAAGTCGATAATTTCAGTATTCAGACAGCCCGAAGGCAGGATTACGGGGAATTCTACAGACAGGAGATAATTCTGAGAGATGAGCTGAAGTATCCGCCTTTTTGCGATATTGTCTCCATTATGGTTACCGGGGTTGACCAAACAAAGGTTAGGCAGACGGCAGAGGAAATTTCCTGTGTTATTAAAAAAGAACTGCAGGACCATGGCGAAGAAATAACAGTGCTTGATGCGGTACCAGCACCCATCTCAAAGATTAAGAACAGGTACAGGTGGAGAATAGTTATAAAATGCAGGATAAGCAGAGAGTTAAGAGAGAAGTTAAGCAGAATATTACGGGAACAGTCTGTCGGAGCCCAGAAAGCTTGTAATATAAGCTTAGATGTGAATCCTCTTAATATGCTTTAACGTAAAAAGAAAATACCCCCAAAGATTTGGAGGTTAAGCAGTTCTTTTATTTGCTTTTTCTTCTTTTTCAATTTCTTTATTCATGTGATTCCTCATGACATTACTCCCTGAGTATGCGAGCAGGAATATCAAGCTTGCTGTTAACCCCCTTGCTGTATCCTCTGAGAGGAATTCTGAAAGCAGAAAATGCATTCCCATACCAAGGGAGAGGAGCAAAATTACTCCGAAAGTCAGTAGTACATATGTTCTTGTTTTCAATTTTCTTTTCCTCCTTTGTTTTGCTGCGGGCTATTGCCTCTGTCAGCTGAACCATTTTTTTATTAATAATATAACGAACGCCGCAAAAAAGGACGAACGAGGTGCAGTTAAGAGCATAAGCTCAGAACTTACTTCCCGCGTCCAAATTATTTGACGGCGCTAACGTTTTAACATATAAAAAAGGTATTATTAATTATATTATACACCTGATTAAGACTTGATATCTATGGGCAAGTTGCACAAAAATCACTATCAAACCGTCACAGAGACCGCCCCCCTGACCCGCGTGTCCGGGCACGGTTCTCTGTCACGGTTGTATGTTAATACACGTTAAAACGATTGACAGACAAGAGGTTAATTAAGTATTATAGATTTGTTCAAAGTTTTGAGGGGGCATGAAAATGGCGCTAAGACTTGTTAGAGAAGACGGAGACGAAATACTTAGAAAAATATCCAAACCAGTCAGTCAAATTGATGATAATGTTATAATACTGCTGGAAGATATGGTTGAGACAATGAAAAAAAATGAAGGTGTAGGCCTTGCAGCACCTCAGGTAGGTGTACTGAAAAGAATAATCGTAGTAGATATAGGCGAAGGGCCTATCAGGCTGATTAATCCTGAGATTGTCAGTCAGGAGGGTGAGCGTATAGGAGTAGAGGGATGTCTCAGCATACCTGGAACCTTTGGTGAGGTAAGCAGGCCTGCCAAAGTAAAGGTCGAAGGTCTGGACAAAGAGGGAAACAAGATTACAATTGAAGCAGAGGAAATGCTAGCAAGAGTTTTATGCCATGAAATTGACCATTTAAATGGAGTGTTGTTTAAAGATAAGGTAATAAGATTTGTTGATTTGGAAAGGAAAAATGCTGAATGAGCTTAAGAGTAGTGTTCATGGGGACACCGGACTTTGCGAGGGAGTCGCTCAAAAGCCTGGTAGAATCGGAGCATGAAGTCACAGCGGTTGTTACACAGCCCGACAGGCCGAAGGGTAGGGGCATGAAACTCGTACCTTCTCCGGTAAAGGAGTATGCTGTAAATAAAGGAATTATGGTCTTTCAACCCGATAGGTTGAAGGATGAAGAGCTTATAAACACCTTAAAGTCCTTGAAGCCTGATGTTATTGTTGTTGTCGCTTACGGAAAAATTTTGCCCAAGGCAGTTCTTGATATTTCCGGACAGGGCTGCATTAATGTTCATGCTTCTTTGTTACCCAGGTACAGGGGGGCAGCTCCTATTCAGTGGCCCATAATAAACGGTGATAAGGTCACCGGGGTGACCACCATTTATATGGATGAAGGACTGGATACTGGAGATATGATTCTCAGTAAGGAAGTCGTTATTGAAGAAGATGATACTGCACAAAGCCTTCATGACAAGCTTGCTGTTGAGGGAGGCCGTGTGCTGGTTGAAACCCTTGATTTAGTTGCAAAGGGTCAGGCTCCAAGAGTAAGGCAGACTGGGGAGTCAAGTTATGCCCGCATGCTGAAGAAGGAAGATGGCTTGGTTGATTGGAGCAAGCCGGCGAAAGAAATAAGAAATCTTGTCCGCGGACTAAACCCTTGGCCGGGTGTATATTCATTTCTTAGTAACGGGTGCATTATTAAAATCTGGAAGGTTGAAGTCATAGAACATATGAGTAAAGGTCGGCCCGGCGAAATAATTAAGGCTGACTGCAAGGAGGGGCTTATTGTATCAACAGGTTCGGGTGCACTAAAGATTACCGAGCTGCAGGCCGAATGCTGTAAAAGAATGAGTTCTGCAGACTATCTAATCGGCAGCAGACTTCAGTCAGGAGATAGATTTAAAACAGAAAGCAGTTAGATTAATATGAAAAATAAAACCTTTTTAAACGCATCACTTATCTTAATTACATTTATCCTGATACTACTTGTTTCTGCTGTTGCCTTATACAGGTATTCCAACGTGCAGTTCTATAATCTACTTGCGCTGTTATTGATTCTGATGCTTATAATAACAGCTGTGATGATTGGTTTATCTGTTGTGTTTACGCTTGCAGCCGGGAAAAGAGGGTATCCCGTCAAATCCCGGGCAGCCGGATTGAGCAGCTGGGTTATGAGGGTGTGGCTTGTGCCACTGCTTAAGTTTATTGCAGAGCTGTTTAAACTTGATACAGAGAAAATTGACAAGTTTTATATAGAATTCAACAATTCGATGGTTACGTCGTCAGCACACCCGACTATAAGTAACACAAATCTGGTGCTGCTCCTGCCGCACTGTTTGCAGAATAAGTCCTGCCAATATAAAATTACACATGATACAGGTAACTGCAGAAGGTGCGGAAGGTGCGATATCGGCAGTTTGGTTGAGCTTTGTGAAAAGTGGAAAGTCAAGTGCATTGTTGTTACAGGCGGAACTGCCGCCAGAGCGGAGCTGGAAAGGCTGAGGCCGGCTGCAGCGGTTTCAGTTGCTTGTGAAAGGGACCTTTCAAGCGGAATAAGGGATGTAGGCAAGATACCTGTAATCGGAGTATTAAATACCAGGCCTGAGGGGCCATGCTGCAATACCAGGGTTAACCTGGATGAAGTAGAAGAGTCCATAAGGCAATTCATTGGAAGCAATGTAAACTACTTAGCCGGCAGCACTTCAAAAAATGACTGAATCGGAGTCTAAGCGAATCACACAATTCTATGATATAGTATAGTAAGCCAAAATTATTTAAATGATTGGCTGGTCTTAATATAATTCTACTGCAGTTCAATATTACTCTGGGGGGGATGCTAATGTTCTGTCAGCACTGCGGGGAGAAGGTTATAAACCCGGGAAAGTACTGCGAATTCTGCGGCAATCTTATTAACACAGAACACGCGACAGCAAAACAGGAAGGTTCAGGACAGGGTTCAAAACTGTTTAATCAGAAGCTTAACTTAACAAAAAAACAGAAAGTTTCTATTCTGGCAGTCTCACTTTTGCTAATCGGGATATACATAGCCTATCAGGTGGCGGCCGGATTAAATTCACCAGAATATGTGGTGCAGTGCTACTACTCATCTTTGGCTGAAGGTAACTACTCAAAGGCGTTTGATTATGTTACGGTTCCTGACGGGCAGCTAATTAACAGGGAATCCTTTACGAGCTACATGAAGTATGCATATGGCAACAACAGGATTGAACTATTCAGAATTGAAAAAGATAAATCAAAAAACGGTTTAAAGCCTAAGGGGGGTCCTTTTAACTACAAGGTTAAAGTAAGCTATAAGCTCAAGGGCAGCAGTCAAACCAGGAATGATATTGTTAACCTTACTCAGTCGTCGGGAAAGAATCTATTGATTTTCCCTGACTGGAAAATTGCAGTTGACGATATCCTGCAGAGTGAGTGGATTATTTCTGCTCCCAAAGGTGCTAAACTGGTGATTGACGGTAAGGAAATCAGCCGGGAAAACATAACCGGCGAAGTCAGGCATCCGGACTATGGCTATTATGTGAACGACGGCGCTAAGATGGAGAAATACACTATAAGAAATGTTCTCCCAGGCTCGTATAAAATAAAGACTGTGATAGATGGTTCCAGGGATAACTCAGGTCAATACGACACGGTAGATGTGGAAATCATGAATCAGCCTGACGAGGAACTTGAACAGACAATCAAGGATACCGTTAATGGATTATTCAATGCGTTTCCGTCTGCGAAAAGAGGTACTGACGCAGGCAAAATTGAGGAGTATGCAGTTAAAGATTCTGATTTTCTAAGGGAGATAAACTGGAGATATGCTCTTAAAAGCAGCGGCCGATATGACTTCGATGTGGCTTCAATTGAGTATACCAACATTTATCTGGATGATGTATACCATGCACGGGCAAGTCTGAATGGAAGCCTCCGAATTACTCAGTCTGGTTCTGCTCCAGATGATAATTCCTATTCAACTGAGACAAGTATTTCCGGGACCTATTACCTGAAGAAGATTGATGATAAGTGGAAGATTTACCATAGTAACTAAACATAGGGGGGAGTTTTATGCCAAAATATTGTGTTAACTGCGGTACTAAGCTGGAAGATGGACAAAAGTGTATGTGCTTTGAGACTGCTGGAGTTTCAGCAGGGTTGGATGGAGCTTCGGCTGCGACGACTCCTATTGGAGGCTCAGCAGCATTGGCCAAACTATTGAACGGAATTAAAGATGTTGGGATTTTTACAGGGGTATTGTATTTCCTTAGCTTTATACTTTTGCTTCCCTTTGCTTTGAATCAGACAGGAAATGTGCTGACGGTGGCAGAAGTTATTCTTGTTATGGTTCTAGCGGTAGTGGTTGTACATATCTTTATCAATTTCCTGTATTATTTGCTGGTTGCCATACCATTTGCAGCATCGGTGCTGCTTTTTGTATCCGGTTATCTACTTTTTCTATTGGCTCCGATATTCGGTGCTTCGGCTCAGATTACCCTGTCAGTTGCACTAGGGGCGATTTCAGCTGTTTTGGGCGCGTTATCCGGAATTGACATTGGACTAAATTACATAGTGGAGTTCATTACAAGATGGGGACAGACTTTAATGGCGATAGGAGGATTTATGTTCTGGCTGGTGACTAAGGGTAAGGAAGTCAACTACTTTGCACTGGGCGTTTTTCTAGTTCTTCTGACACTATTTGGAGTTATTACTACGGGACTTACATCCTTCGTAGGATTATTTGCATTCTTGTTTATTTGGCTGATTGTATATTACAAAGTTAAAGACAGTAATATTCCTGACCTGACAATATTGTTTAAGATTATTGCAACGGTGCTGGTATTGCTGGGTTCGTATGCCGTCAAGATTTACGAAGGTAGTTCGTTTATCTTCAGTGCATCAAGTGTATACGGCTCACCAGGGTATGAACAGTTTCTGAATATTTATGGGACTGTTATAACCATTGGTTTGCTTATAGGTATTTGGAAGCCAACAGTATATACAAACCTTTTTGCACCTGGCATTCGTGAAAAAATCAGGGGTTTATTCAACAGATTGTCTAATAGCTATTTTGTGCGTATGTGTAAGTAGAGTGGAGTAGGCCTGCAGACACGGCGGGAGGGATAGTTTCCCTCCTTTTGCCATTGCTTACTTGCCTGTCAATTTTTTCTGAAATTTACGCATAACTTCGCATGGTTTATCTATGATTTCTCCGCAAACTTATTCGCCAGTTAATTTATTCACCCTGTAAGCAGGGGATTTGATTTTTTTATGGAATAATGGTTATATTTAAAGTATTAATGCCGATATATTTAAAACTGCGGGGAGGTTTGCAGGTGGCTAATGGAATACCGGCTAGGGAGTACGTGCTGAAAGCTTTATACAGGATTGAAACCAAAGAAGGGTACTCCAATCTGGTTATCAATGAGTTGTTATCTGAAAAAGATATTGGTTCAGTGGACAGGCCTTTTATAACTGAACTGGTTTATGGAGTTACAAGCATGAAGCTTATGCTTGACTACCTTATAGATAAAAATTCTAGAATCAGGGCCAACAAGATTTCACCATGGGTCAGAAATATTTTAAGGATAGGGCTTTACCAAGTGCTTTTTCTGACAAAGGTTCCTCATTCGGCTGCATGCAATGAAAGCGTCAAACTTGCCAAGAAATATGGGCACAGGGGTTCTGCGGGTTTTGTAAATGCAATCCTTAGGAATATTTTAAATCAGTTATCTGGTAAAAGCATTGAACAGCTTCTTTTTGGGACACAAGAAGACAAGCCTGATTTAATAAATCCCGGGATTGATATACCGGACAGGATATCTATCCTCCATTCCCATCCCAGATGGGTTGTAGATATGTGGATTGAGCAGTTTGGGGAGGAGTTTACCTATAGTCTTTGTGAAGCAAATAATCAGAGAGCAAATGTAGCTATCAAGATAAACAGCTTAAAAACAGACAAGGAACAGTTAAAGAAACTTCTTATGCAAGATGGAATTGAGTTTACTGAATCGCAGTGGACCGACTCAGCTCTAGTATTGAAAAGCGGCAGCCCGGTCACCAGGTTGTTTCGGGAAGGCCTTTATACTGTTCAGGATGAGGCTGCCATGCTTGTTTCAGAAGTATTGGACCCCCGACCAGGTGAAACGGTAGCAGACCTCTGTTCTGCGCCCGGGGGTAAAACAACTCACATTGCACAGCTTATGCTTAATCAGGGCAGGATATTTGCTTTTGATATATATGAGCACAGACTTGAACTTGTAAGAAGTGCAGCTAACCGGATGGGTGTGGAAATTATTGAGACCAGGGTCGGGGATGCAGCTCAGCCCGATGAGAGTTTGACAGGTTTGTGTGACAAGGTTCTGGTCGATGCTCCTTGCTCAGGGCTTGGAGTTATTAGGAGAAAGCCGGAGATTAAATGGAAAAGGAATTACGGGGATATTAGTGAACTGGCAGAACTGCAAAGAAGAATACTATGCACAGCGTCACGCTATGTAAAGCCTGGTGGAAGATTGGTATACAGCACCTGCACAGTCAGCAGAAAAGAGAACGAGGAAGTAGTGCAGGATTTTATTGATAACCATCGGAATTTTGAGGTTGATACCGGTTGGAAAAAAAAGCTTGATACCAGCAGTGGAGACTCTGAATATGTATATATGTTCCCGAATATCCAAGGGACCGACGGCTTTTTTATTGCTTCGTTGAAGAGAAATTCATAGGAGGTTAGATTTGGATAGGATTGACTTGAAAGATTTATATATTGAAGAAATAGAGAAAATACTTTATGATATTAGACAGGAAAGCTACAGAGCCAGGCAGATATTTAAATGGATATACAGAGGTGTATGCAGCTTTAGTGAGATGACCGATATATCCAAGGAACTCAGACAGGAATTAGAAAACAGGTGTGTCATTTCCTGCCTGGAGATTAGGGACGTTCAGCAGTCGGGAGACGGGACATCCAAGTACCTTTTTGGTCTAAGGGATCAGAATTCAATTGAAAGCGTGCTTATGAAATACAAATACGGTTATTCAGCCTGTGTGTCGACCCAAGTCGGATGTAGAATGGGATGTAGGTTCTGTGCATCCTCGAAATGCAGTTTTGTAAGGAACCTTACAGCCGGAGAGATTGTAGACCAGGTAATAACCATTCAGAGGGAAACCGGTGAACGTGTTTCGAAGGTTGTGTTCATGGGTATAGGAGAGCCGCTGGAAAACTATGAAAACACTGTTAAGGCGGTTAAGTTGCTCAACAGCTTTCTTGGATTAAATATAGGATACAGAAACATGAGTGTATCAACCTGTGGTCTTGTTCCGGCTATTTTGAAGCTTGCGGATGAGAAGCTTCCAATTACGCTTTCGGTATCCCTGCATGCTCCAAACGACAGTATAAGAAGTGAAATAATGCCTGTAAACAAAAAATATAATATTAAGGAACTGCTTGATGCCTGTGAAAAGTATTATAGAGCTACAAAAAGAAGGATATCATTTGAATATGTGCTGATAGCAGGTATAAATGATAGTGATGCAGATGCAAGAGAACTTGCAGCCAGACTGCGTGGTATGCTGGCTCATGTGAACCTGATTCAGTTAAATACTGTGCAAGAGGGGAATTATAAGAGAAGCTCTGCTGAAAGAGTGAGCAGATTTAAAAATATTCTGGAACAAAAAGGTATTGAAACCACACAGCGGAGAGAATTGGGGACTGAAATCGAAGCGGCGTGCGGGCAGCTGAGGCGGAAGTCAATCGAGGACTAACGCAGTACCGGGGAGAGTGATTTTGTGAGAGTCGGTGTGTATACCGATAAAGGTAAGGTTCGCCAAGTGAATGAGGATAGCTATTACATACCCGGGGATATGGATAATGATATCCGGCTTTTTGTTGTTGCCGATGGAATGGGTGGCCACAATGCTGGTGATATAGCCAGTAAGGTTGCAATTGAAGTTGTTACAAGGTATATTTTGCGTAATTTCGGGGACTGCGACAAGGATAAGGATAATCTCCTGAGCTTGCTGAAGGATGGTATTGTCCTTGCCAATCAGAGTATCTATGAGAAGTCACTGACTGACCCCCAGGTTAAGGGCATGGGTACAACCCTCATCGTTGTATTAATATATAGTGGAAGACTTTACATAGCCCATGTGGGAGACAGCAGGGTATATGTATTAAGAAAAAACAGCATCTACCAGGTTACACGAGACCATTCCTTCGTAGAGGAGCTTGTTGAGAGCGGACAAATAACCCGTGAGCAGGCTGCAAGCCACCCTCAGAAGAATATTATTACAAGAGCCCTTGGTTCTGAAGAACTGGTAGATATTGATGTTAGTGTGAGACGTTTTTTCAGAAACGATACTATTCTGCTCTGTACAGACGGTTTAACAAATATGGTTTCTGATGAAGAAATCAGGCAGAAAGCACAATCTATCGAGTCATGCCAGCAGTTGGCGGAAGAACTGGTTTATATGGCCAATGAAGCTGGAGGTATTGATAATATAACTGCAGTAGTGGTAAGGAATTAATCTGAAGAAAGAGCGAAGAGTTTTGTTAGGAGTGACGCCGGAGATGGAAGGGAAGTTATTAGGAAACAGGTATGAACTGCTTGAAAAAATTGGCGGTGGTGGAATGGCAGTGGTCTACAAGGCTAGATGCAAACTCCTTAACCGTTATGTAGCTGTAAAAATTCTTCGTCCTGAGTTTACAAGCGACAGTGAGTTCATTAATCGTTTCAAGGTTGAGGCACAGGCTGCTGCGAGCCTGTCTCATCCAAATATAGTACCCATATATGATGTTGGAAATCAGGATGACTTAAACTATATTGTAATGGAATATATCAATGGAAAGACACTAAAGGAATATATCGTAGAGAACGGATCCCTACCGTGGAAGACAGCTGTGAATATTGCGATTCAAATATGCTCAGCACTGGAACATGCACACAAAAACCATATCGTGCATAGGGACATTAAACCGCACAATATTATTATAACCAAGGAGCTTATTGCCAAGGTAACCGACTTCGGTATAGCAAGAGCTGTATCAGGCTCAACATTAACTGTAACTGGAAATACTATAGGTTCGGTTCACTATTTCTCCCCTGAGCAGGCAAGAGGAGCATATACCGATGAAAAGTCGGATCTATATTCACTGGGAATTGTCCTTTACGAAATGATTACAGGAAAAGTCCCATTTGACGGAGAGACGCCTGTTACAGTTGCGCTCAAGCATCTGGAAGATGAAATGACACCTCCTGTGAAACTGGTATCCAGTATACCTGCAGGTGTAAATAGTATTATTCTCAAGGCTGCTCAAAAGAGCCAGGCAAACCGCTACCAATCTGCCTGTGAAATGCTTGATGATTTGTATTCGGCACTAAAAGAGCCGGATGGAAATTTTGTAAAGATAAACAACCCGAACCTGGACCACCAAGCGACTCAAAGAATAACAGTGCCTGAGGAAATGAGAGAGTTTAACTTCCGCTCTAACAGGGAAAATAGTTTTCAAGGAGAGTCTGAAGAAATGCCGGCAAAAAAGAAAAAAAGTGATAGAGTTACGGTAATAGCTGCGCTTGCGACATCATTTCTGATAATACTTTTGATTTCCGGATTAGCGGGCTATTTTGTCTATTCAAAGCTGAGCAACAGAATGATAGAGATTGATGCACCTAATGTTGTAGGGATGAATCTTGACGAAGCACGCAATATGCTGGGACAAAGCCGCATATCAGTTGAGGTTACAGAAACAAGGTACGATGAAAAGGCACCTAAGGATACAATACTTAAGCAGACTCCGGAAGCTGGTATCAGAGTAAAGACTCCAGGCGAAATACAAGTAGTGGTGAGCAGTGGACAGGAGACTGCAACGGTTCCAGACCTCACCGGTAGAGAGTACAGAGATGCGCAGTATGAACTGCAGAAAAAAGGGCTTGTTATGAAAATGACCCGGGAATATAGTTCGGAGATACCTCAAAATTACGTTATACGGCAGAATCCTCTACCGCAGACTGTCACAACAGAAAATTCGGAAGTCGAAGTGTTTGTTAGTGACGGACCAGAGCCGGTCAAAATATCGGTTCCGAATCTGGTCGGAATGACAAGGGATGAAGCCAAGAGAACCATAAGCCAGAATGGATTGGTATTAGAAAATATTCTATATGCACAAGACAAGGCAAAGGCTTATGATACTGTATTAAAACAATCACTGGAGCCAGGCAGTGAGGTTGAAAACCTGAGCAAGGTGATCATAACCTTAAATAGCTATAAGAAGACCGATAATAACGGCGATATATTGAGAAATCTCTATATTAATTTAACCAACAAGGGTGAACGTGAGACGTTTACCGTTACGGTTGAGGTTGACGGGATTAACGGAAAGAAGGTTGCATATCAGAAACAGCATACAAGGGAGGATAGTGAAATAGTTGTTCCGGTCAGTGGCAAGGGAACAGCTATTGTAAGAGTATATATAGATGGACAGAAAGACTCCGAGGAAGTAATAGATTTCGGCGGAGAGGAGCAGTAATGCTGGAGGGATTGATACTCAAAGGGTTGGGAGGATTTTACTATGTGAAATCCGGAGAACACATCTACGAATGTAAGCCCAGAGGCATATTCCGCCTCGATGAAATCACTCCGGTGGCGGGTGATAGAGTATCGATTTCAGTTATGGACGAGGATACAAAAGAAGGAATAATTGAAAAGATTCATGATAGAAAAAATTTCTTGGTAAGACCGCCGGTTGCAAATATTGACCAGGTTGTTGCGGTATTCGCGCTCAAGTCGCCCAGCCCGGATTTTCTTCTGCTCGACAAGCTCCTTGTTAAGGCTGCTTCGCTGGATATTAAACCAATCATATGTGTGAATAAGATTGATTTGGGTACTAATGAAGAACTGGTATCAGCGTTTCAGAGTTATGCTTCTGCCAGTTATACTCTAGTCTATATTTCAGCCTCGCAAGGGAATGGTATGGAGAGGCTGGAGGAACTATTCAACCATAAGATGTCCATATTGGCTGGCCCTTCAGGTGTAGGAAAATCTACAATAGTTAATTGGCTGCGTCCTGAATTGGGTATAGAAACAGGGCATATCAGCGAAAGAATTAAAAGAGGAAGGCATACAACAAGGCAGGTAGAGTTCTATCAGGTAGGAGATAGCGGGTATCTTGCCGATACTCCCGGGTTCACATCTTTCAAAATTGACGATATTCAATACGATAATCTTCAGTGCTTTTACCCGGAATTCAGAAAGTACATTGATTTGTGCAGGTTTGCAGGCTGCAGTCATGTATCTGAACCACAGTGTGCAGTAAAAAATGCGGTGGATGAGGGAAAAATTGATTCGGGACGCCATAGCAGATATACCCAGCTCTTTCAACATCTTAAGCAGATAAAGAGGTACTAAGCATGAAGGTGCTAATCTTATCCAATGGTTCGGTAAAAGATTATACTTTCCTACAGTCTCTTGTTTCGGGTACGGACTTCTTTATATGCGCCGACGGAGGAGGCATGCATGCTTATAATATGGGATTGACTCCGGATGTGCTGATTGGAGATTTTGATTCGATAAGCAAAGAGGTTCTGAATTACTTCAGGGAAAAAAGCTCACAGATAATTTCATGCCCTAGTGAGAAGGATGAAACAGATACACAGTTGGCTGTTGAATATGCAGTTAGTAAAGGCGCAAGCGAAATTTGCATGACAGGAAGCATAGGAAGCAGATTGGACCATACCTATGCAAATGTAGGTCTTCTGGTCTGGCTTTTGGGAAAAGGGGTTAAGGGCTGCATCAAAGACAGCAGCAATGAGGTTTTTGTGACTGACCGGTATATAAGGCTTGAAGGCAAACCAGGTGATGAGGTTTCACTGTTGGCATTGACCAGCAGGGTTTCGGGTATATATACCAAGGGGCTTCAATATAAGCTCGAAGACGACCAGCTCTATATTGATAGTCCCAGGGGCATAAGCAACGTTTTTACAGCTGCAGAAGCTGAAATTACCATTTCAGAAGGACTTCTTCTTGTCTGCAGGTCATTAGACTAATTACCTTAAGGTGAGCTGTGCAGAGGGGGAAGCTCCTTGAGCGAAACGAATGGTCTCGTCCCTCCACTTCAGGAAAATAAATTAACCGCTCATAAGGACTGCGAAATCAAGATAAACTGAATGCTTGTTATACTAAATTTCAGACCGGAATTAATTCGCCGTCGTGGCTTAATAATTCCTAGAATTGACGTCCTGTCAATTCTTCCTGAAATTCTAGCATAATTGTAGGCCCGGGCTTTGGCTGGGACTTGAACCCAGCCATATGCCCTGGGCTACCCTAAAGCATTTAGGATTTCTCCATAACTTATTCGCCAGTTAATTCACTTTCCTTTTTTGCTGACAGCCTTTCAATAAGCTCACTTTCAGGCGTAACATAAATGGTTTTAAAATTTTCGTATATCACATATCCAGGTTTTGCGCCTCCCGGCTTTTTAACATTTTTGACCCTGGTATAGTCAATAGGAACCTTAGACGACATCCTGGCCTTGCTGAACCAGGCAGCAATTCCGGCAGCTTCCAGCAAGGTGTTGTCAGGGACTTCCTCCTTGTCCGACCTGATGATCACATGTGAGCCTGGGATATCCTTGGTGTGCAGCCAAATATCCTGTCGGGCAGCAGTCTTTAAGGTTAGTTTATCATTTTGCCTGTTGTTTCTTCCAACCAGAATGGTAAAACCATCTGACGATATAAAGAGCCGGGGGGGTAAAGCCTGTTCGGACTTTTTGGCTTTTACAGAAGAAACGACAATCCCTTCTGAAACAAGCTCGTCCCTGATTTCAGATAAGTCATTAATATCTTCTGCCTGCTCAAGCTGAAACAACAGGCTTTCCAGATACGACTGTTCATCTTGAAGTTCCTTTAACTGACGGCTTGCAGCCTCAAACGTATTTTTTGCTTTGATATACTTCTTAAAGTAGTTCTGAGCGTTCTGGGCCGGAGAAATTTTGGGGTTAAGTTCAATTATTATTTCCTCAGGAGGGTCGCCATAGTAATTCAGTACAGAAATACTTTCCGGCCAGTCCTTGAGTCTGTAAAGGTTGGCAGTGAGTAATTCGCCGTAAGTGCGCAGCTTTTCCCTTTCAGCTGAATTCTTAATTTTATCCTGTTGAATACCTATTTTTTTAATACACTTTTCCAGTCTATGTCTTACTGTACTATTTAGATTTGATTTTTCCTGTAGAAACAAAGAAGCATCATTCTTCATACTATAAAATGAGTCAATTGCTAAAGACACTGACTCAAAAGGTTTAATAACCTCATACTCAATTTTACTGGCCTGGTCCTGCTTAACCATTTCAGGATTACATGACTTTCCAAAGAAGCAGTGAAAATCCTTAGGCTGGTTATTCCAGCCAAATATTATACAGGGGTCGAAGCTGTCCAGCTTCACTTTATGAATCAGATTAACAAATGCATCTGCTAAAGCACCTGAGAGCTGACCGGAATTTAATTGAGGCTGGTCAATTTCCCGTATCAGCCTGCGAACAGAGAAAGGACTAATACCGGTATACGAATTAACCAGCCTTCTCTCAAGTTCACTTGAAGACTCGGAGCCGGACAGAAAGTCCAGGACTTCGCTGCGTGATGTATCCAGCGGGTCGGTCTTTTGCTGTGACGGCGCGGGAAGATATTCACGGCCAGGCATTACCTCCCTGATACTGCTGATAGAAAAGTCAACATGAGTAATACTGTCAATAATTTTCCGGCTTTCATTTAGAAGGATAATATTGCTGTGCTTTCCCATTACTTCAATTACGAGTGTTTTGCTCGTAATGTCTCCTATTTCATTTGCACTATCAATTGAAATTTCAAGTATCCTTTCCAAGCCGGGCTGACGCAGTCCCGTAATTCTTCCGCCGCAAATATACTTTCTCAGCAGAATGCAGAAGTTCGGAGGCGAGGGAGGATTCCGGAATGTTTTACGGGTGAGGTGGACACGTGCATCTGAGGCATTTGCAGACATCAGCAGCATAAATTTGCTGCCTTTACTGTGAATATGGAGAATAACCTCATTCCTTGATGGCTGAGATATTTTTTCAATCCTGCCGCCAATTACGTTTTTTGTTAATTCCGAGCGTACAGCATGCATGACTAAACCGTCAAACGGCATAAGACCACCTCGTTGTTAATATGTTCACAGCACAGTATAATATTTTTCGTTCACTATATCAACATATATAGTATAAGTATAAGAAGGCCTATAGAAAATTTGCTTGAAAACAGCTATGGACTCCTGTATAATTTATGTTGTCAAATAGTATACTTGGCAGCATATCTCTTGTATTTTTTTTAATAATATGCGTCATATCAATATCTATCTCTTTATTGCAATCTGATTTTAATAATTGACTAGAAGTACGTTGAATTGAGGTGGAGCTGTGGACAGGAAGCTTGACAATAGTATTTTTATTTTGCCAAGGGAACTGAATATTGCAGTAGTTGAGAGCCTGAAAAAAGACCTGCTCAAATACATTGAAAAGAACCACTCAATTGATCTGGACGGCAGTATGGTTGAACAGGTTGATGCGTCAGGCATTCAGCTGGTTCTATCTGCTCAGAAGTCTTGTGTTGCTGCAGCAAAGAGCTTTACCGTTACCAATGTGAGCAATGAATTCAGGCGTGTTTTCGAAGTTACAGGAATTCTTGATATCCTGGAAGAGTAAATACCATAAAGCACGATTTCACAGCAGGAAACAGGGGGGATACAGAATGGATGATAACTTTGATATAATTGAAACTTTTTATCAGGAATCCAAGGACCTCATGAGTTCTATGGAAAAAGACCTTCTTGGACTTGAAGAGAATCCTGATAATGATGAACTTATAAATAATGTATTCAGATGCATCCATACAGTTAAGGGTAGTGCAGGATTTATAGACCTTACGGAAATTTCGTCTTTTGCTCATGCTCAGGAGAATGTACTTCAGATGGTCAGGAACAAGCAGATTAGTATAAATAAGGAGCTTGTTACGGTTCTGCTTGAAGGACTGGACTGTCTGAAGGAAATGATTGAATCTGCCATGACCGGAACTAATAATGTACCTCGTGAAAGGATAGAGAAAATTACACAGCTGTTCAACCACTATGCTTCACAGGTTCAGAAAAGCGACATTAAAAGAGTAGAAGAAAAGAATGCACAAATATATAAATTGGTACTCAATTTCAACGAAGATATTCTTGATGCCGGTACAGACCCTATGATGTTCTTGTTTGAGTTGAATGAAATGGGTGAGATTATTGAGGTCAATACCAATGTTAGTAAGCTGCCTCTTCTGGATAGCCTTGAACCTCAGCGGTTTTATCTTTCATGGGTACTATTTCTTAAAACCAAGGCATCCAGGAAAGAGATTGAAGAAGTTTTCTTGTTTGTGAAGGATGACAATGAAATAGAAGTTGAAGTGTGTGATGAGAGTTACCTTGAACACTCAGTTGAAACCATGAAGGATAAAAAGATTGGAGATATACTTGTTGAAAAAGGACTGGTTTCTGATAAAGAGATTGATAAAGCACTGTCCTCACAAAAAAGACTGGGAGAGATTCTTGTTGAAGAAGGCAGTATTATGCCAAATAAAATAAATGCCATAGTTGAACAGCAGAATCAAGTAAGAAAGTTTAAGGAAATGTCTACTATCAGAGTGGATACCGGAAAATTGGACAAGCTTATGAACCTGGTCGGCGAACTGGTAATCACCCAGGCCAGAATTGCTCAGCTTACATCAAAGAAAGATAAGATAAACTGTGTTGAGCTTTCGGTGTCTGCCGATTCACTTGAAAGAATAAGCAGGGACCTGCAGGAACAAATAATGAGAGTAAGAATGGTTCCTATTGAAAGTACCTTTTCACAATTTTTCAGGTTGGTAAGGGACCTTAGTATGCAAAAGAGCAAGAAGGTTCAGTTAAAGGTTTACGGCAAAGAAACCGAGTTGGACAAGACAATCATTGAACAGATAAACGACCCGCTGACACACATGATAAGGAACTCGGTTGACCACGGCCTGGAATCCCCTGAAGAAAGAAAAGTACTAGGAAAAGACCAAACCGGCCAGATTGAACTTGAGGCCTATCATGAGTCAGGAAACATTGTTATAGAGGTAAGGGATGATGGAAGGGGACTGGACAGGGATAAGATTTTTTCTAAAGCTGTTGAAAAAGGACTTATAAGCAGTGATGCCCAGTTGACAGACGAGGCTGTATACCAGCTCATATTCAACCCGGGTTTTTCAACCGCAGACCAGGTATCCGAAACCTCTGGCAGAGGAGTAGGAATGGATGTTGTAAAAAACAACATATCCAAATTGAGAGGGTCTATAGAGATATATACTGAAAAAGGCAAGGGAACTACCTTTAAAATCCAGCTTCCGCTTACACTTGCAATCATAGACGGCATGCTTGTAAAAGTCGGCGAGGAAGTATTTGTTCTACCTATTCTATCCATAGTGGAATCCATTCAGCCCCGCAAAGAACATATAAAATCCATTGACTGTAAGGACGAAGTAATCAATGTAAGGGGTGAATACCTGCCCCTTATAAGACTACATGAAGTTTTTAATATCGAAGCTGCCAGTAAAAACCCGAGTGAGGCTTTGGTAATAATAGTTCAAAGCGGCAAAACCAAAGCATGCCTTTTGGTTGATGATATAATCGGACAGCAGCAGGCAGTTATAAAAAGCCTGGACGATAACTTCCAGCTTGTGGGCGGAATTACTGGAGCTACTATTCTGGGTGACGGCACCGTTTCTATGATTCTTGATGTTCCGGCTCTGGTTAAGATGTCTGAATAATGGTAATTCAAAGTTTTATCCTTTTAAATAATAATATGTATTGGGAGGCGTTACAAATGAAAATCAAGGTTAAGCTGTTACTAAATGCAGCAGTAATATCTGTTTTGATGATTATTCTGGGAGTGACCAACCTGTATTCCAATTACAAACTCAGTGAAAACGACAAAGAATTAAAAGCGGTCATGGAACTGGAAACCTTTATTGATGAGAAGGAAATTGACCATCTCAAGTACATGAACAAGGTAAGTAATATGATTCTTGATGTCAAGCCTGATGAAAGTGTAGTAGTTCCACCGACCGACTGCAGCTTCGGCAAATGGTACTATGAAACCAAGCTGAAGGAAACTGATCAGACCAAGAAATTTTTACTGGAAGAAATCGAAAAGCCGCATGAAGAAATCCATAACTATACCAAGAAAATTTACGATACTATAAGAAGCAAAGGGAGAGAAGGTGTTGGCCAGGCAACCTTGCAGTTTGAGCAGGTACACAAGGCAGCTGAAACCTTACTACCCTTATTTACAAAGTATAAGGAGACCGTTATTGTAGAAAAGAATAAGCTGAGGGCTGAAAATGACCGGCTGCTGAAGTCCACCAACGTTCTGAATGTAACTCTGACCTTGATACTTATAGCAGCAGGGGCAGTTATGTCGCTCTTTATCTCAAATTCCATTACCAAGCCTCTTCAAAAGGTAATTGCAATGCTTGAGGATATAACCAAAGGAGAAGGAGACCTCACGAAGAGATTGGAGCAGAAATCCAACGATGAATTGGGAAGGCTTTCAGGGCTATTCAATACGTTTATTAATAATATTGAGTCTATGGTGAAGAACATTAAGGATTCAGCATCTTCGGTAACAAAGGCAGCAGATGAAATATCGGTCGGTAACCAGGATTTATCACGCAGAACCCAGGAACAGGCAACTGCACTCGAACAGACATCTTCGGCCATAGAGCAGCTTACTTCGACTGTTAAGCAGAATGCTGATAATTCCGTTAAGGCTAACCAGCTGGCACAGAAGACAAAAGAGATTGTCAACTCGGGCAGTGAAGTAGTTAAGGAAACCATTACTGCAATGGAGGCGGTTACCACCAGCAGTAATAAGATATCTGAGATAATAACCGTGGTAAATGAAATAGCATTCCAGACAAATCTGCTGGCATTGAATGCTGCTGTAGAGGCTGCAAGGGCCGGTGAGCAGGGAAGAGGCTTCGCAGTAGTAGCAGTTGAAGTCAGGAATCTTGCAGGAAGAAGCGCCGAAGCTGCGAAGGAGATTCAGAACCTGATAAATGACAGTGTATCTAAAATAAGCAACGGTAACCAATTGGTTCAGAAATCGGGAGAGGTACTCGGCACAATTAAGGAAAGCATGAACCAGGTGGTTGATTTGATTTCTGAAATATCAGCGGCTTCGCATGAACAATCAATAGGTATTGAAGAGGTAAACAAGGCCATACAGCAGATGGATAACGCAACCCAGCATAATGCCTCGCTTGTTGAGGAGGTTGCTGCATCAAGTGAGATGATGAGCGGAGAAGCTGAGGAACTATTCAGCCTGACTTCACAATTTAAAGTTTCTAATGATATGGAAAGCAATTCAAGGTCAAGAAAACAGTCTTCCCAAAACATGGACAGAACAAGCAGCAGTAGGACCAAAGGACAGAAACAGTCTGGAGGTAGAAATAATGAAACAAATAAAAAGAGTCAGTTCAACCTTCTAGATGACGAGTTTGAAAATTTTTAGCCAGCAGCACCTATACGGAAGGAGGATTGGCATGCAGAATAGACATAAAGAAGTTTCCAATGAAGAATTAAGGGTAACATCCGAAGGCAGCCAGTTTGTCACCTTTTCCCTTGAAGACGAGGAGTATGGTGTAGAGATACTCAAGGTTCAAGAGATAATCGGATACACAAAGATAACCCATGTTCCAAATACGCCTGAATTCATAAAAGGGGTAATCAACCTTAGAGGTGTGATTATACCTATAATTGATTTGCGAATTAAGTTTAATATGGCAAAGGTGGAATACAATCAATTCACGGTCATAATAGTTGTGGAAGTGAACGGCAAAATTATGGGGATTGTGGTTGATGCGGTATCAGATGTATTGACCCTGACAGGCAAGGAGATTCAGGAGATACCTGATTTTTACAAGCTGAAGGCGGATTATCTCAGAGGGATGGGAAAATCAGGTGAACGGATGATACTCCTGCTGGATATCGATAAAATCCTCTCATTTGAGGAATGCAGCAAGCTAGAGGAGATATCCGGCGGCGAAGGCTCCTGAGGATTGCCAGGCAATAAACGGTATTTATTAAACTTAACGGGGTGTCATTTGGTTGCAGCTTGAAATAAGACCAATAACCGATGAAGAATTCAGAAGGTTTAAGAACCTCATATACAGCGAAACAGGAATCTTCCTGAGGGAAACCAAGAAGGAATTGATTAACTCCAGATTACTGCGGAGACTTAAGTCACTGGGGTTTCATTCCTTTACCGAATACTACCGGTATATTATGAAGGACGAGAATACTGAAGAACTGGTATTCATGATTAACAGTATTACTACAAACAAGACCGAGTTTTACAGAGAGGGAAGGCATTTTGAGTACTTAACAGATAACATACTTCCCGAAATATACAGTGAAGGGGAGAAAAGCGGCAAAAGAACCCTCAGAATATGGTCGGCAGCATGTTCAACCGGAGAGGAACCCTATACTATTGCAATAGAAGTAGACAGATTTTTTAAGCATATGAACAGCTGGGAGGTCAGAATCCTTGCCTCGGATATAGATACTGTTGTTCTTCAGAAGGCGGCAGAGGGTATCTATAATGAACAGCAGGTACAGCCTATAAGTTATGAACTGTTAAAGGAACATTTTTATAAAGGTCAGGGAATGAACGAGGGAAGGTACAAGGTTAAGGAAAAACTAAAAAAATATATTACATTCAGAAAAATAAACCTTGTTCAGGATGAGTACCCAATAGCATCCGAACTAGATGTTATTTTCTGCAGGAATGTGTTTATATATTTCAATCAGGAGACAAGGTGCAGGATACTTGAAAACTTTCATAAACATTTAAGGGTTGGAGGGTACCTGTTTCTGGGGTATTCTGAAACCCTTGATGCAACCGGGAAATTTAAATGCTGTTTTAAAGCTGTAGAGCATGCTGTGTATAAAAAAATATTATTATAACGGTGATGATGTGAGTAAAATAAAGGTACTTATTGTTGATGATTCCGCATTGGTCAGGGAAGTTCTGACCAAGATTATTAATTCCGACCCTGGTCTGGAGGTGGTTGGGGCGGCTCCCAACCCGTATGTTGCAGTTGAGAAGATAAAGAAGCTGAATCCGGATGTAATTACTCTGGACATAGAAATGCCGGAGATGGATGGCCTTACTTTCCTGGAAAAGCTCATGAGGGCTCACCCCATGCCTGTTGTGATGATAAGTACCTGGACAAAAGAAAACAGCGAGCAGGCGTTAAGGGCCCTCGGTTTAGGCGCTGTAGACTTTATCGAAAAGCCAGCATCCGACCAGGTAAATAATATAAACAGAATAAAAAACGAGATTATCGAGAAGGTAAAACGCGCGGCTGAAGCCAGGCTTAGAAAACTTCAGCATACAGCAATTGATACTGTAAGTTACGGTGCAGATACAGTTGTAGCGTATAAAGGAAGACCTCGGGGAACAGTCAGCGGACAGAAGGTTATTTTAATTGGTTCATCAACCGGCGGGACAGTAGCGGTTGAGAAGATACTGGCAGGCTTGGATGAGGATGTTCCCGGAATTGTTGTTGTACAGCATATGCCTGAGAAGTTTACGTCAGCTTTTGCAGCCCGACTTGATAAGACATGCAGACTGAATATTAAAGAGGCAGAAGATGGAGACAAGGTTGAGAAAGGCAGTGTACTTATTGCGCCGGGCGGAATGCACTGCATCCTGAACAGTTCTGCAAGGGGTTACCATGTCGAAGTAAGGGACGGTAATCCTGTCAACAGGCACAAGCCGTCAGTAGATGTTCTTTTCAGATCTGCGGCCAACTGCGCCGGAAAGAACGCGGTTGGGGTAATACTTACAGGTATGGGTGACGACGGAGCACAGGGAATGCTGGAGATGAAGCAGGCGGGAGCATTTAATATTGCTCAGGATGAGCATACTTCTGTTGTATTCGGTATGCCTGCAAAGGCAATCGAAAAAGGCGGTGTGGATGTTGTGGCTCCACTGCACAAAATACCTTATATAATTATGGAAAACGTATAGAGACGAGTAAGATTTAAGCTTCCTGATGTTTGACTTGCATAAGGATTAGTGTTAAAATATTAGTCCAGAATAAAAAATTGAGTAAGCTAGACGGTCGCGCATACAGTACCGAAAGGTCGTATGTGAGGAAAGTCCGGGCTCCGTAGGGCAGGGTGCCGGGTAACTCCCGGTGGAGGCAACTCCAAGGAAAGTGCAACAGAGACAGACAGCGAACTGGAATGAAAATTTCAGCGCAATGGTGGAAAGGTGAGGTAAGAGCTCACCAGCGGTATGGCGACATACCGGCTGTGTAAACCCCATCCGGAGCAACACCGTATAGAGGAAGGTTAAGGTTGCCCGCCGTCTTCCCGGGTAGGTGGCTTGAGGTGTGCAGAAATGCGCATCCTAGATAGATGATCGTCAAATACAGAACCCGGCTTACAGGTTTACTCAGAAATTCTATAAACACTACACTTCAGTGTAGTGTTTTTTTGCTTTTGTTATGTGGAAAAATATTGTAGGAGTATAAGTTTTTATATGGTATTATGTAATTGATACTATGTTATGGTATTTAATTCGGTATCCAGCAATAAAGATGAAAATTGTGGTACAGCAGCATAAACGTCATACTGCGCAGATACCACTCATATGGAGTATAAATGACACAATATCGTAGATCCAGTAGTTATATGAAAGCTGGGTGCAAAAAACCGCCTCGTCCTGAGGCGGGAAAAACGAACATGCAAGGAGAACGGTTTAATGTCAAATTCTACAAAACCAAAAAATCATCATTATGTTCCAGCAACATATTTAAAATCATGGTGCTTTAATTCGAATACATTATACCAATTCAATAAAGATAATATTAAAACACCAAGTAATATTCAGGGACGGAATATATATAAAATATTTAGAAGAAGTAAATTATATGCATTTACAATAAATGATATTTATATTTTAAACTATAAGCTATTAATAAACGGTTCGGGTAACTTAAATGAAATTTTTAACCCTCTTGAAAATTGTAAAGTTATATTAAGTGGTCATGAGCTAAAAACAGAGAAAGATTTTTTGTTTAATTATGAAGAAATAGCAAGTTGGGATATATTTGATAATCAAGGTAAAAGAATATCAAATAAAGATATAAAGAGTAAAATTGATAGAAATTTTATTGTAGAATTAGAAAATTTATTAGATTCAGAAACAGAGAACAGATGGACATTATTTCTTGAGATTATTAGTAAAAAAATAAATGGTACTGGTTGTTACACGAAGAGAGAGTTTGATAAAGAGTATCTTTCGAAATTAATAACATTAATGATTAATAGAAACCCTAAAGAATATGTGGAGCATCAAAAACTTTTTAATACATTAGTAGGACATCTATTTAGTGAATTAAAAAGTAATTCAGATACTACTGATCATGAAAGGATTGAAAATGAAAAGGAAAATATGATGAGGAATATGTGGTTAAAAGTGACCTGCTCCCCAAAAAGTATACCATACCAAAAGTTAGTCTGGATGATATAATAAATTATCCAGGAGGAAATAGATATGAAAAAACGATTTACAGAGG
>JAWLCD010000024.1:0-41729 GCA_041687355.1 Clostridia bacterium
TACAGGTTGATTATGTTACGGAACAGATTAATAAATGTGATGATAAAATTTCAAAAGCCGATTATGACGGAGCAATTACTAATTCAAGAACTTTAGTTGAAACTATAATGCTGAAGATAGTTTCTGATAATAACTCTAGTTATGAACACAGTGGAGATTTGATTAAATTATATAAAGAAGTAAAAATGGTTTTAAATTTAGAAGTTAGTAAGAATAAGTATCCGGAGTCTATTATTCAGATTATATCTGGTTTGACTACTATTGTTAATGGTATTGCAAGTATCAGAAACTCAATGTCTGATGCTCACGCAAAGAAGTATAAACCATCTAAGCATCATGCTAAATTAGCTGTTAATTCTGCGAAGACAGTAAGTGAATTTCTTATTGATTCTTATAATTATATTATTGATAAAAACCTAAAGGAAGCATAAATAGGCGCTGCCGTCCATGGTAGCTCTGCATTTGCGGGGTGCCATCCATCACATGAACACTGCATTCACGCAAGGGATGCGGGAAGAAGCTGCACCACACCCCTTCGCCGGGTGCCGAGCACCGCATGTTATGAGAAATTGGCTGGGCTTTTTATTAAAATAATACGGGGGTCGAGACAATGAGAAAAATGCTGGTTTCATTGGGGTTGGGTTTTGTAGCTGGAGTTGTAGATGTTACACCAATGATAATTCAGGGTTTAGATTGGTATGCTAATACATCTGCGTTTTTTCAGTGGGTTGTGCTTGGGGTAATAATAAACTACATTGATATTGGGTTGAGGGGTTGGTTAAAAGGATTCGTTGTGGCTGAAGCTGCTGCCGTTCCAATCATGATATTGGTTGCAAAAACTGAGCCTTTATCTATAATACCTATTATAATAATGTCTGCTATATTAGGAAGTCTTGTTGGGTTTGTGGGAGAGAAGTATGCAAAATAAGAAAGTGATACAGAAAAACTTAATAAATACTCGATTATTAAAAAACTATGGAAGTTGGATTTATTGCATTAGTTGTAATAAGACGGTTGGATACCTATGTTATACTACATATGATTATTTCAAATATGATTTTACATGTAGATGTGGGAATAAAGGAGTTGTAGAAATTAAAGTTGAGGGCATTGTAGAAAGTAAGAAAAGTGATACACCACTTATTCTTAATAAAAATAGGTATTGTTGTCCAATAGATGATTCGCCTTTATTTTCTGTTGTAGATAAGAGTGTAAAGGAATATCGTTATGAGTTGATATGCAAGAAATGTAAGAATATTTATCAGGAAAATTATTTGACAAGAAACAGGGGTCGAAATGGGTAAATTAGTATTTAAAAAGATTTTAATTATATCCACTGCTATTCTTTTACTTCTAAGCTTGGTGGGATTTACTACTTACAAAGTTATGAGTTCAAGAACATTTCAGTTTTTTGGAGGAATTGTCAATAGGATTAATACTCAGGATAAGATTGTAGCATTAACTTTTGACGATGGCCCATCACCAAAGGTTGATACAATCCTATCAATCCTTGATTCTGAAAATGTCAAAGCTACTTTTTTTCTAATTGGCAGTGAAATAGAGCAGTATCCTGAAGAAACAAAAAAACTAATTCAGGCAGGACACCAAATAGGTAACCATACATACTCTCATAAACGTATGATTTTTAAATCAGTTTCGTTTATTAATAAGGAAATTGAGGATACAGATAATTTAATCAGAGATATGGGGTACAAGGAGCCTATTCAGTTCAGACCGCCAAATGGTAAAAAACTTATATTACTTCCTTGCTATCTTGAACAGCATAGCAGAAAGACTATTTTATGGGATTTAGAGCCTAATTCATATCCCGAAATTAATTCAAGTTCAGAAAAAATCATCAATTATGTTATTGATAATACAAGGCCAGGCTCAATAATACTTTTGCACCCCATGTATGATGAAAAAGGAAACACTATAGATGCGCTGAAGGGCATAATCAAAGGCCTGAAAAATAAAGGATATACATTTAAAACTGTGAATGAACTTCTTAAAAGAAGCAGAGGGACGGTTTTCCTTCTTCCTAACGACTTAGGTGGAGTTTGCACGTATGAACACTAACATACCGGCATTTATTATTTATTACATATGGCAAACCGGACTTTTTTACTGTAAAATAAATAATAAACTTAAAAAGTAAGGCTTGAAATATAGGATTGATTTAATAGTTTTATACGTTTTAATTCACTTGCGATTGGAGGAAGCCGCTTGATAGTAATAGGTGAGAAGATAAATACAAGTATAGAACAAATAGGTCAGGCAGTAGAGAATAAGGATAAATCTGCAATTGAGGAAATTGCAAAAAAACAGGTGGAAAATGGAGCGGATTATCTGGATATAAACTGTGGTACCTTTATTGATGACGAACCCGCTTATATGAAGTGGCTTGTCGAAACCGTCCAGGATGTAGTTGATAAGCCGTTATGTATTGACTCCCCCAATGCTGATGCAGTTGAGTCAGGGCTGAAGTCAATCAGACACGGTACTCCGATAGTCAACTCAATAACTGCTGAAAGACAAAGATGGGAGGCCATGCTTCCACTTGTCCTTGAACACAATGCATATGTAGTCGCCCTTTGCATGGATGGCGACGGAATTCCGGAACAACCTGACGGCAGAGTTAAAATTGCGGTTAGACTGGCTGATGAACTGGCGAGAAAGGGGTTAGACGCTGAGAATATTTTCTTTGACCCTATGGTTAATCCTATTTCCACCAATACTCAGAATGGCCTCATAACCCTAGAAACCATGCGCAGGTTAAAGCAAGAGATACCGCTGGCCCGAATTGTCTGCGGACTTAGCAATATTTCTTATGGTATGCCGGCCAGAAGGCTTATCAACCAGGTTTTTATGGCTGCATCAGTTGTTTCAGGTCTGGATGCATGTATTGTTGACCCACTGGATAGAAGACTTATGTCGCTGCTGTATGCATCGGAAGCTCTTGCAGGCAAGGATGAATACTGCATGGACTATATAGGGAGATACAGGAGCGGATTACTGGATTAATTCATTAATTAAGTAGGTGTGATGTTTTAAACAACTGTAGGAAAGGGGATTTCAATGACACAACAAGATGGTAATATGGTTAAAGTACTGATTGGAGAAAATAATGAGATTGAAGTAGAAAAGGGCACAACTCTGCTTGAACTCAGCAGGGATTACGAGGATGGTTTCAAATCACCCATTGTAGGTGGTCTCGTAGATAATGAGGTTAAGGGGTTAATATATGAAATAAACAGGCCCTGCTCCATAAAATTTTTAGATATGACCAATGAAGACGGAATGAGGATTTACAGAAGAAGCCTGGCATTTGTTTTAAATATGGCGGCATCTCAGCTTTATCCGGATAGCAAGACGGTAATTTGTCACTCACTCAGCAAAGGTTTGTATTGTGAGTTTAAATATAAGGAGCTTCTAACTGAAGAAATGCTCCAGAATATCGAAAAAAGGATGCATGAAATTGTAAGCATGGAGTTACCTTTTACAAGGACAGTTGTTCCTATAGAAGAGGCTAAGGAGATATGTGAAAAGGAGTGCCGTATAGACCTTGTTCATCTTGTCGAACATAGGGAGAAACCTCATATTACCTTCTATAAGTGCGGAGAATGGACAGATTGCTACCATGGTTACCTTGTTCCGCATACCGGTTACCTGAAGCTGTTTGAACTAAAGTATTATCCACCCGGGTTTATACTCCGGTTTCCGGATAAGTCAGCACCTTCGGAGCTTCCTGCCTTTATAGAAAACAAAAAGCTGTTCAACATTTTTCTTGAATTTAAAAGGTGGGGCTCAATCCTGCAGGTAGAGAATGTAGGCATGCTCAATGATATAATAAAGGCTGGCAAAATTGGAGAAATTATCAGGATTTCCGAAGCACTGCATGAAAAAAAGATTGCCCAGATAGCTGACTTGATTGCAGAAAATCCAGAGATAAGGCTTATATTGATTGCCGGCCCCTCATCATCTGGAAAGACAACCTTTGCACAGAGACTGGGTATCCAGCTTCAGGTTAATTGTCTTAAGCCTATTATGATATCTATGGATAACTACTTCCTTGACAGGGAGAATACTCCGAGGGATGAAAATGGCGAATACGACCTTGAGTCTATAGATGCGGTTGATATTAAGCTATTTAATGAACATCTGACGGCTCTCATCAGCGGCAAGGAAATAGAGATGCCGATATTTGATTTCACGGCCGGAGCCAGGAAAGAAGAAGGAGTAAAACTCAAGATTGATGAGAACCAGCTTATCATAATTGAGGGAATCCATGGACTGAATGAGAGATTAACTTCCTTGATTCCAAGGGAAAACAAATTTAAAATCTATGTCAGTGCACTTACATCCCTCAGCGTTGATGACCATAACCGAATACCTACAACCGACACAAGGATAATACGTAGGATAGTCAGGGATAACCAATTCAGGGGTCATACTGCCCTATCAACAATCAAGATGTGGCCATCGGTGAGAAGAGGAGAGGAAAGCTATATATTTCCCTTCCAGGAGGAAGCTGACATCATGTTTAATTCAGCTCTCGTTTATGAGCTTAGTGTTCTGAAGGCGTTTGCGGAGCCGCTGCTGGCTTCCATAGACAGAACAAATATTGAATATGCTGAAGCCAAACGGCTATTGAATTTCCTGAGCTATTTCCTACCGGTAAGTCCAGCGGAAATTCCAATCAATTCAATTATCAGGGAGTTTACCGGAGGCGGATGTTTCTGTAGATAAGATTCTGAAAAGAGAAAACGAGAACATTAGTTTGATTATTTTCAGAGCTATGGTATAATTATCAAGGAAGCAAATTTAATTGGATGGTGAAGAACTTGAGTAATAAAATCAGCAACAAACAAAAAATGATTCTGGATTTTCTGGATAGGGAGATTCAGGAGAAGGGATATCCACCATCAGTTAGGGAAATATGCCAGGCGGTTGGACTCAAATCGACTTCAACTGTACATGGGTATCTAAAGAGGCTTGAAAAAAAAGGTCTGATTAAGAAAGACCCTACAAAACCTAGAGCACTGAAAGTACTTGACGGTGGAAACAAGGATGCAAACTCAGTCAGGAAGGTACATGGCTTTTATAAAGAGATGGTTGATGTTCCGGTCATAGGCAAGGTGACGGCAGGACAGCCTATCCTTGCAGTAGAGAATATTGAAGATACATTCCCGCTTCCAGTTGAATATACACAGAATTCTGATGTTTTTATGCTTAAGGTAAAGGGTGAAAGCATGATTGAAGCTGGCATACTGGATGGTGACCTTGTTCTGGTAAAAAAACAGTCACATGCCACAAATCGGGATATTGTGGTTGCACTGATTGAAGATGAAGCAACTGTAAAGAGGTTTTTCAAGGAAAAGAATTGTATAAGGCTCCAGCCTGAAAATCAGTATATGGAGCCCATATTTATAAAGGATGTTGCTGTAATAGGAAAAGTAATAGGACTGTTTAGAAAATTAAAGTAAAGTTATAAGGGACTACAGTTTTCAATGTTTTTGCATATAGATTCAAAGCTGTACCGGCTGGAGTCCAACTCCAGCTTTTGTATTTTATTCAGTACCTGTATAACGAATGACGGGTAGAATACCTCCCTGCAGCTTTTACATGAGAATAGGGGTACGTCGTTTATAACCATTATCTTGCCATTGACCGGTTTGCGGATTTCCTTGTATATCAGCTCAGTTTTTTTCCCGCAGTAAAAGCAGAAAAATGTTTTATTATTTTCCATAGAAACCACCTTCTTTTGTTTGGGACTTAATATTTGATATTATTTTTTCAAGTATGGATTTATTATGCGGGTCTATATCTACAATTTCAATTCCGTATTGAATATGGTTGTTCAGCTTTGCGTCCAGTCTCCTGATATTGCCTCGGAATTTCAATACATCATTTTCAGACGATATTATTTCAACGTCAACCAGTTCCTGTACATTGAAATCTGCATATGAGACCATTGCAATGCCGCCTTCACTTATATCAGTCGTTATTCCCTGGATTTTAAAATGCTCATCTGTCGGTACTATTCTACAAAGCAGGTTGATATTCCATCTTGAGAATTTTCTGTTGTTATTATTTGAAATTATGTTTTCAACCCTGACAATCACACGAGGGGGAGAAGCTATTATAATATTTTCAACAAAACCAGTAACTGTGTACTCAACGTTGTCATGTTGAAATCTTAGGTTCAGGCTATCTCCAACAGTAAGCAGAAGTTTAAGGTATTCTGACCGAAATTCAATATGTATATTTTCTTCATCTATATCAAGCACATTATTGGTAATCCAATCAGGATAGTTTGATACCTTAGTTTTAACAGGTGAATGCTTGGTCAGTATCTGGCAAAGAATGTAGTCTGTCATGATAATGCCTCCTTACAAATAATGGATACCAAGTCTCTAAGCCTGGCCTCTTCAAATGGTTTGGGTAGGATATGCCTGACGCCAAGTGGAGTTAGCTTCTCATCTGAATAATCATCTGAGAATGCTGATATAACAATTATCTGCGGTGTATAATTAAGGTTTTTGATATGCCTGAGGACTTCAATTCCGTCAATGCCTGGCATTGAGATATCAAGGGTAATAATATCCGGATTATATATAGAAATCTTCTGGATTGCTTCATTGCCATTTGAAGCCTCATGGATTTCCGTGATACCGCAGGAGAGTATAATGCTTTTTATATATGTTCTGGTAAATTTGATATCATCAACTACCAGAGCATTTAGTTCGGCTGGTGTATGGAGAGTACTTAATTCCTTACTTTTCTGCCATTCATCCAGCAGGGAAAGCTCAATATCTTCAAGCTGCTTAACAAGTAGATTCAAGTTTATTAGATTCTCGGATGAGTTTTCTCTTAACTGCACGCCATAGCCTTTACTGCCTCCTAAATCATCCTTTCTTATAACCTCACCATTAAGACATAAAACCGTACCTTCAGAAGCAAGTATATCAAGCTTGACCGGTATGCCGGGCTCAAGTTCGATGTCAGACTCCATATATAATCCGACAGAACTGATGTTCCGGACAAAAGAACGTATACCAATCCCATGCCTGGAGTCCTTGATAATACAACCAAAATCAGTAAGGTGTCTTTCAAATCTGCGATGGTTTATGTACCTGGAAACCTGATGAAGTTTGACCTTGGCGGTAAGAGGGAATGAACTGCTGATATCCAGTATGTTTCCTTTGGAAACATATTCAGCTTCAGGACAACAAACCCTTATCTGTATGTCCTGGCCAGGAATCTGAACAGAACTGCCAATAGACCTGTTCAGGTTTATTATAATGGTGTCGTCGTAAATTGAGCGTATGATATTATATTGCTGATAGTCTGATACACCGAACTGGGTTCTGATAAGGAATCCTTCATGCAGTATTTTCTTCAATTCATCTAGATACATGCTTCACCACATTTGCCATATTAGATTTGTCATATTACTTTTTCTTAACCTTTTATACAGCACCTTTATTCTATTTTAATATATTTAAAGACAAATTTAAACACATTTTAATGCAAATTTCATATAGTAAAAAAATATTGCTATTAGAAAACTATTATGTTATACTACTTGTCGAAATCGCACGCACAGGGAATCATCAGGTGGTGCTTATAAAGCTCCTGTAGATAATGAACTGAGCGGAGGGATAAAACCAACTTGGAGGTGTATTATTTTGGCAGTAATTTCAATGAAACAACTTCTGGAAGCTGGGGTTCACTTTGGACATCAGACCAGAAGGTGGAATCCAAAAATGGCAGAGTATATATTTACCGAAAGAAACGGTATATATATAATTGACCTGCAGAAAACAGTAAAGAAGGTAGAGGATGCCTACAATTTTGTCAAAGAGGTTTCAGGTAATGGCCGCAGCGTACTTTTCGTAGGAACCAAAAAGCAGGCACAGGACTCTATCAAGGAAGAAGCCCAGAGATGTGAAATGTATTATGTGAACCAAAGATGGCTGGGTGGAATGCTTACCAACTTTAAGACAATAAGAAAAAGAATTGAAAGGCTCAACAAGCTTGAGACTATGGAGTCCGACGGTACATTCAGTGTCTTGCCAAAGAAGGAAGTAATCAAGCTTAAAGCAGAAATGGAAAAGCTTGCAAAATATCTCGGCGGTATTAAGGAAATGCGGAAACAACCAGGAGTACTTTTTGTTGTTGACCCCAAGAAAGAACATATTGCTGTTTTGGAAGCCAGACGTTTGGGTATACCAATAGTAGCAATTGTCGATACTAATTGTGACCCTGATGAAGTTGACTACGTAATTCCCGGTAACGATGATGCAATAAGAGCTGTAAAGCTTATTGCCGGAAAGATAGCAGATGCTGTTATTGAAGGAAGAGAAGGAAAGGTTGACGCTAATGAAACTGGTGAAGCATTAGAAGCTTCGCAAGATAAACCAAAGGAACGGGTGCGTGAAAAGACTGAGGCAAAGGCTGAAAGAGCTGTTGAAGAGAAGGTCGCAAAGAAAGATGAAGTACCGGCAGAAGAAAAAGTTCAGAAGAAACCTGAACAGAAAGTAGAAAGCAAAGTAGAGCCCAAGGCCGAAGAAAAGGCAGCGAAGAAAGCAGAAATAAAGGCTGAAGAAACAGAAGAACAAAAGCCTGAGAAAAAGCAGGAAGAAAAAGCTGCAAAGAAGGAAGTAAAATCTGAGAAAAAGGCTGAGAAGAAAGAAGAAGATAAACAGCCTGAAGAGAACCCTGTTGAAGAGATCGAAGAGAACGCTGAGGAAGCGGTTAAAGCATAAAGTTATTATGTGAAATTATGTCTTCCTTAAGGAAGACATAATTTCATGGTTTCATAGTCTTAGGCCGGAATACGGTAAAATCGATATTTATTTGACTGGAGGGATATCATGGTAACATCTGAAATGGTAAGACAGCTTAGAGAAAGAACCGGCGCAGGAATGATGGACTGCAAGAAGGCTTTGGTAGAGACAGAAGGTAATATGGATAAGGCAGTTGAGTTTTTAAGAGAAAAAGGCCTTGCAGCTGCAGCCAAGAAAGCATCAAGAACTGCTGCTGAGGGTATCGTAGATTCATACATACATGGGGGAGGAAGAATCGGTGTCCTTGCTGAAGTAAATTGTGAGACTGATTTTGTAGCCCAGAATGAGGACTTCAGGAACTTTGTTAAAGATATATGCATGCAGATTGCTGCCAGCAAGCCTGAGTATATAAGAAGAGAAGATGTTCCTCAAGAGGTAATTGAGAAGGAGAGGGGAATCCTCAAAGCTCAGGCAGTGAATGAGGGTAAACCTGAACATATTGCTGACAAGATGGTGGAGGGTAGAATTGAAAAGTATTACAAAGAGGTCTGCCTGCTTGAGCAGCCGTTTATAAAAGACCCAGATAAATCTGTTCAGCAGTTGGTTAACGAGATGATAGCAACTATTGGAGAAAATATTAATATCAGAAGATTTGCACGTTTTGAAAAAGGTGAAGGTATTGAAAAAAATGAGGAGAATTTTGCTGAAGAGGTAATGAAGCAAATTCAGCAATAAAAAAGGGAACACTTTGTGTTCCTTTTTTATTGAGGTATAAATCATTCTTTACTTCAGTCCGCTTGAATAAATACATAACACAGCAGATATGTAACATGGAATAAAGAATTCTTATGTGTTTAAAATGCAAGGATTTTTTATTCTATAATGAAGGAATTTTAGAAAAAGTATAGAAATATTTTTTATTGTGGGGGTAATGACCAGATGCAAACGCCAAAGTATAAAAGAGTACTATTGAAGATAAGCGGTGAAGCCTTGGGCGGCAAGGAAGGCAGAGGTATAGACACCGAGACGTTGACCAGGATTTCGGAGAAGATTGTTGAAGTATCTGATATGGGAGTAAGGATTGCCATAGTTGTAGGAGGGGGGAACTTCTGGAGAGGTAGACTGGGCAAAGGAATGGACAGAACAACATCGGACCACATGGGAATGCTTGCTACTGTAATTAATGCATTGGCACTGCAGGATGCTCTTGAGTCCCGAGGCCTCGAGACACGCGTTCAGGCAGCAATTGAAATGAGGCAGATAGCTGAACCTTATATAAGGAGAAGGGCTATAAGGCACCTTGAAAAGGGAAGGGTAGTGATTTTCGCGTGTGGCACCGGTAATCCATTTTTCTCGACAGATACTACTGCTGCCCTTAGAGCAGCAGAAATTGATGCAGAGGTTATACTGCTGGCCAAAAAGGTTGATGGTGTTTATGACAGTGACCCGGAGACAAATCCAGAAGCAAAGAAGTTTGATTCACTCCAATACATCGATGTGTTGAATAGAGGGCTCGGAGTAATGGATTCTACAGCTACTTCCCTTTGTATGGATAACAATATTCCATTGATAGTATTCGGCCTCCACGAATCCGAGAACATTGTCAAGGTGGTTATGGGTGAAAAGATAGGAACCTTTATCAATTAGGAGGGATTATATGAATAGGGAAATATACAAGCCTGTTGAGGAGAAAATGAAAAAAGTACTGCAGGTACTTTCTGAAGACCTCGGAACGGTGAGAGCAGGAAGAGCAAATCCGGCAATACTTGATAAAGTTATGGTAGATTACTATGGAGTTCCAACCAAAATTACGCAGCTCGGAAATGTTTCTGTTCCTGAAGCCCGGGTATTAATGATTCAACCATGGGATGCAAATTTGCTGAAGGATATTGAAAAGGCTATTCAAAAATCTGAAATAGGTATTAATCCGAATAATGACGGCAAGGTACTGAGGCTTATATTCCCCGAGCTGACTGAGGAGAGAAGAAAAGAACTGGTAAAGGGTATTAAAAAAAGGGGAGAAGAAGCAAAAGTCGCAGTAAGATCAGTAAGAAGGGATGCGTTAGAGCATTTTAAGCAGCAAAAAAAGGACGGCGAACTGACTGAAGACGATTTAAGAAATGCAGAAGATGATATCCAGAAACTCACAGATAAGTACGTGGAAGAGACCGACAGGATTGTCGGAAATAAAGAAAAGGAAATCATGGAGGTGTGAGCCGGTTGCTGCCGGACTTGACGGGATACATGCTTCAGAGAGCAGAGGATATACTTGAATCATACGGGGTTGACGAAATAGAAGTGGTTTTGACATCTCCGCCTTGGAAAAGAGAACAGCAGCCCTCTCCCAAGTCGAGAATTCTGAGGGTTAGCCGAATTACAGACCGTAAGGTGCAGCTGCTGGTTTGTAATACGGAATAAATGCAAATATCCATTCATATGAATGTATAAAACTTACCAACCCCTCCTGGAGGAGGGGTGAATTTTTAATATTAGAAGCAAGGGTGGAATCATAAAAGGTATGAAAGGTATCCTGAGGAATTTCTTTAAAACCGAACCGGTGACCAATGTCTCCAAGGATGTTCAGCCCAAACAGCTTCCCAGGCACATAGCAATAATTATGGATGGGAATGGTCGTTGGGCTGGTAAAAGGCATGTCCCGAGGATTATTGGCCATAGGGAGGGCTCTCAGACTTTAAAACGTATAGTACTGAAATGTAAAGAAATCGGAATAAAGTACCTGACTGTGTACGCGTTCTCAACAGAGAACTGGAAAAGGCCAAAGCCTGAAGTCGATGCACTGATGGAACTTCTGAGGGAATTTCTTAGTCAAGCTAAAGGGGAACTGGCAGAAAACAATATAAAAATAAAGGTTCTAGGTGACATAAACACATTGCCAAAAGACATTCAAAATGAAATAATTAAAGTTGAAAAATTAACTGCTTCAAATACAGGGCTGTGGTTTAATGTTGCACTCAATTACGGAAGCAGGAATGAAATTGTAAATGCAGTAAGAGCTGTCTGCAGGGATGTGGAAACCGGCAGGCTCAATATAGATGATATTACTGAAAAAGTATTTTCAAGATATATGTATACATATGAAATTCCTGATCCCGATTTGCTTATACGAACAAGCGGTGAATATAGGCTGAGCAATTTCCTTCTTTGGCAGCTTGCCTATTCAGAGTTGCTTTTCGATAAGGTAAATTGGCCTGATTTCAGCGAGAAACACCTGCTCAAAGCTGTTGAAGACTACATGAGCAGGGAAAGAAGGTTTGGAGGAATATAACTAATGGCGTCAAGACTTACTAGTGCTTTTTTAGGTTTAATACTGTTGGTGGTTGTCCTGGCACTGCCCGCAGCATATTTTAACATTGTAATCGCAGTTGTGGCTCTGCTAGCATTGTATGAGCTGTATGGGGCTTTCAGAACTTCTGGTTTGAAGCCAGTGGTGTGGGTAGGATACTTTTCAGTCATATACATACTTTTCTGCGGTATGATAAGAACATTAAATGATTTATGGCTGATGAATATAGTTTTTGCATCTGCTTTACTGATTCTTTTCTTACATATGATTTTGTCAAGTAACAAGATTAACTTTATCGACATATCAGTTACAATTTTCGGAATCATATACATTACTATTCTTTTGTCCTTTGTCGTGCTTACCAGGAATATGGAGAATGGCAACCTGCTTATATGGCTTATTTTGATAGGAGGATGGGTAACCGATTCAGCTGCATACTTTGCAGGTAGATTTATGGGTAAAAATAAGCTGACTCCTGACCTGAGTCCCAAAAAGACAGTCGAAGGGTCAATTGGCGGAACAGTTGTTTGTACGCTGGTGATATTTGCATATGGCCTTACCATTAACAGCCTTTATAATATTAACATCCCGCTCATTCACTACATACTGCTTGGGATTATTACATCTTCAATCTCCCAGGTTGGTGACCTGGTTGCATCAGCTATAAAGCGTTCGACAGGAATTAAGGATTTCGGAAATATCATGCCGGGACATGGAGGGGTTATAGACAGGTTTGACAGTATCCTGCTTGCCGCACCAGCAGTTTATTATTATCTGCAAATAATTCTGTAAGCGGGATTGATACCGGAAAAAATGTTTATATACGTGGAGGAGATAAAGTAACATGGTTGAATCAGTATCTATACTAGGGTCTACAGGTTCCATTGGAAGACAAAGCCTTGAGGTGATAAGGGAACTGAAGGGAGTGAAGGTGAAAGCTCTATCCACAAACACAAGTGTACAGCTCATGGAAAAGCAGGTCAGGGAATTTGCTCCTGAAATGGTTTGTGTTGTCAATGAAGAAAAAGCCGGAGACTTGAAGTCTGCAATAGCTGATACTAATACGAGGGTATGTACAGGACTGAATGGACTTGTCGAAGTTGCAACGCTTGAAAGTGTTGACACGGTTATTACTTCGGTTGTTGGAACCGTCGGGCTTCTTCCCACTGTTGAGGCTGTCAGGTCTAAAAAAAATATTGCCCTTGCAAACAAGGAAACGTTGGTAGCAGCTGGTGAACTGGTGACAGCTCTTGCAGAGGAAAACGGAGTTAATATTCTACCCATAGACAGTGAGCACTCAGCCATACTACAGTGCATAATGGGTACAAAAAGGAAAGAGGATATTTCAAGGATTATTCTTACTGCTTCAGGTGGACCGTTCAGGAAGAAGACTGCTGATGAACTGCAAGATGTCACAGTATCAGACGCATTGAAGCACCCAAACTGGAATATGGGCAAGAAAATTACCATCGATTCTGCTACACTTATGAACAAAGGACTGGAAGTTATTGAGGCATATTGGCTGTTTAAGATGAATACTGAATGTATTGAAGTTGTTATTCATCCACAGAGCATTATCCATTCGATGGTTGAAATGATTGACGGTTCAGTTATTGCTCAGATGGGAGTTCCTGACATGAGGATACCCATCCAATTTGTATTGACGTATCCGGAAAGAACGAAAAATAGTCTACCTAAGCTAAAACTTACTGAATGCCAGCCTCTTACGTTCTACAGCCCTGATTTGAAAACATTCAGGAGCCTGGAGCTTGCATATAAAGCTATAGAAACGAAAGGTACGCTTCCTGCAGTGATGAACGCTGCAAACGAAATTGCGGTTAGTAATTTTTTAAACGAAAAAATTGCTTTCCTGGATATATGCGGAATAACCGAAGAGGTAATGAGAAAGCATAATGTTATAAAGAAACCAAAACTCAGCGATATTCTTGAAGCCGACAGTTGGGCCAGGGAATATGCAAAACAACTTATTAAAAAATAACTAGAATAAATCAGGTGGTGACATAAGTGGAAATATTTGCGTGGACGACTAATTTTTTTATTGATGCCTTAAAAGTGGTTCTGGTCTTAGGTTTTCTGATTTTTATTCATGAGCTTGGACATTTTGTGGTGGCCAAGTGGGTTGGAATCAGAGTGCATGAATTTGCTCTGGGGTTTGGTACCAAGCTGCTGTCTCTGACTAAGGGGGAAACCACTTACTCAATCAGATTATTTCCAATAGGCGGATTTGTAAGAATGGAAGGAGAAGAGCAGCAGTCGGATGATGAGCGGTCCTTCAGTAAGAAGTCTATTCCAGCCAGGATTGCAGTAGTATTTTCAGGGCCCTTAATGAATATCATGTTGGCACTTCTTATACTCGTTTCATTTGTAATGTACAGCGGCAGATATGTGAGCAACGAGCTGTCAACAGTTGACCCTGAATACGGAGCATGGGCTGCTGGAATCAGGGCCGGAGATGAAATAGTAAGCATAAATGACAGACCGGTAAGGATATGGGATGATGTAAATTGGATTATGCTGACAAACGGCGGCAGGGAAGCATATATCACTGTAGAACGTAATGACCGGCTGGAAAAGTTTGCGGTAAAACCAACACTCCAGCTTAACTTTGACGTGGATGAATCCAATGTAATTACCTCCATTAAGCAGGAATCATCGCTAGACAGACTTGGACTGAAAACAGGAGACAGAATAGTAGGTATCAATGGAACAAGTGTTAACTCTCCAGAACAGGTTCAGCAGGCTATTGCAGGAAGTGAATCAAAATTTCTGGTTTTCGGACTGCAGCGGGGAGGGGAGTATGTTCAGAAGGAATTTGACTCGACCTTTGTAAGGCGATATATTCTTGGACTTATTCCTACTGAGATGAGAGGCTATTCCGCAGAGCTCATGTACTATTCATTCTGGAAGAGTGTATTTCTCATTAAGGTAATGACTGTTGAGATATCCAAGCTCTTTACAGGTGGTATTCCATTAAACCAGGTGATGGGACCTGTCGGAATCATATCTGAAATCAGCAGCAGGGAAGTGATAGCAGACTTGCTCTGGCTTATGGCTATAATAAGCTTAAATCTTGGCATAGTGAACCTGATTCCATTTCCGCCGCTGGATGGGGGGAAAATTCTGACGCTCTTGTTGGAAGCTGTAAGACGAAAACCAATTAAACCGGAAAGTGAAGCTATGATAAGCATGGTAGGATTTTCACTGCTCATAATGCTCTTAATATTTGTAACATTTAATGATATTGCCCGAAGCGCATTGGGCGGTTAAAGGCAGGATATGGGGGTAAATCATTTGAGGAGGAAGACCAGGGAAGTCAGGGTAGGCGGTGTAACTATTGGCGGAAGCGCGCCAATATCTGTACAATCTATGACAAATACAGATACCAGGGATGTCAATGCAACCGTCAGCCAGATAAAGAGACTGGAGGAATCAGGCTGTGAACTGGTAAGGGTTGCCGTTCCTGACACTGAGGCAGCACAGGCTGTAAAGAGTATAAAAAGCCGGATTAATATACCACTTATAGCTGATATTCATTTTGACTACAGACTTGCTGTTGAATCAATCAGGAACGGTGCCGACAAGATTAGAATCAACCCAGGTAACATCGGTGATATTAATAGAATCAGAAAGGTAGTTGAAGCTGCAAGTCATGCTGGAATACCTATTCGGGTTGGGGTAAATTCAGGCTCACTTGAGAAGGATATACTAGCCCGATACGGTGGAGTTACTCCTGAAGCATTGGTCCAGAGCGCGCTGAACAATATTGCAGTAATTGAAGGTATGGGTTTCAATGACATAGTCATATCTATAAAGGCATCGGATGTATCTGCAGCCATATCGGCATACAGGCAGATTGCCGAAAAGACGGAATATCCACTTCACATTGGTGTTACAGAAGCCGGAACCATATTCAGGGGGACAATCAAGTCTGCAGTCGGCCTTGGAACTTTGCTTGCCGATGGTATTGGCGATACACTCAGAGTATCTCTGACAGGAGACCCTGTTGAAGAAATAAAAGTAGGGATTGAGATTCTGAAGGCTCTGGGATTGAGAAAACAGGGTGTTGAAATGGTATCCTGTCCTACCTGTGGCCGCTGTCGTGTTAATCTTATAGAAATTGCCGGTAGAATTGAAGAGGCTCTGTCAGATATACCTGATTCGTTGAAGGTTGCTGTGATGGGTTGTGCGGTAAATGGACCGGGAGAAGCCAGGGATGCAGATATTGGAGTAGCATGCGGTGACGGCTGCGGCCTGCTTTTCAGAAAGGGAAACATATTGAGGAAAGTGCCTGAGGATAGGATTGTAGAGGAGCTTGTAAAAGAGATTAAGCACTACAGGGAAAATAAATTAACCGTTCATAAGGACTGCGAAATCTAGATAAACTAGATGTAGGCCCGGGCTTTGGCTGGGACTTGAACCCAGCCATATGCCCTGGGCTACTCGATAGCATCATGATTTCTTCATTACTTATCCGCCAGTTAATTCATTTCCCCTGTATTCGGGGGACGTTCCTTGAGCGGAGCGAATGGTCGCGTCCCCCTACCTTATAGTAAAGGGGTCAAAGACAAACAATGCACGAAAGCGTAGATAATTCAATTAAAAAACCATTCAGGGATGTATTCAAAGAACTTCCGTCAGAAAGCCGGTATCAGGATTTTTTTAATAATGCTTTGATTGATAAAATTGACTATTACAAAAACGCCAGTGAGTTTATTGTCTATGTTTACATTCCAAGCTCAGTACAGATAGAAGTTCTTGAAGAAATCGAAGGCAGGTTGAAGGAAAGTATAGGGGTTGAGTACCTTGAGATAGTACTAAACAATGGTGAAGAAAAGCCTGAGTTTCAGGATGCTCTTGACAGTCACAGGAGTAGGATAATTAAGTATATAAACCAGAAAGTCGCCCTGACAAAACCGATTCTGATAAACAGTGAGTGGAAGGCAAAGGACTTGAAGGTGGAAATAGCACTGAAAGCTCCAGGGGCAGAATTTCTAAAAGCAAAGGGCTGTGACAAGCTGATTGAGAAATACATTAAAAGGAATTTTGGTTTCAGTTGTAAGGTTAATTTTACAGAAAATATTGAACCCGCAGTCAGTGATAACCATGATTATGCAAAGTACAAGGAAACTGCTGAAAAAGAGGTAGTTGCAGAGATAATAAAGGAATCAGCTAGAATTGCACCTGAGAAAAAGGGTCAGTTAACAAACAGACAGCAGAAAACCGGGTCAGACACACAGGTTATTCTTGGCAAGCCTTTTAAGGATGAAACTGTAAATATAGTTGACATTAACGAGACATTGGACAAGGTGGCTGTGAGAGGCAGAATACTCAATGTTGAGTCAAGGGAAGTGAGGAACGGAAAAAAGCTTATATCTTTTGACCTCTTTGATGGTACCAGTTCAATTACACTGAAGCTGTTTGCGTCAGCAGAAAAAGCTAATGATATGCTGCCCAACCTGGTGAAGGGTAAATGGGTGAGAGCCCGGGGAAATGTTCAGTACGATAAATTCTCAAGAGAAAACACCATAATGGTGACTGATATTATTGAACTGAATATGGTAGTGAGGACCGATAATGCTGAGGTAAAAAGGGTGGAGCTTCACCTGCATACCCAAATGAGCTCAATGGATGCAGTAAGTCCGGTAGGTGAACTGGTCAAGAGGGCTGCTTCTTGGGGGCATAGGGCAATTGCGGTAACCGACCATGGTGTCGTTCAGGCATATCCTGATGCGTATACGGCAGGCAAGAAAAACAACATTAAGGTTATTTATGGTGTTGAATGTTACCTGGTTGATGACAAGGTTCCCATAATTAAGAATTCAATACACCAACATCTGGACGGCGAATTTGTAGTAGTTGATATTGAAACGACCGGGTTAAGCTATTATAAAGACAAAATAACCGAACTTGGAGCGGTAAAAATAAAAAACGGTGAGGTTACAGATAGATTCAGCAGTTTGGTTAACCCGGGAGTACCTATTCCGGATTATATTACAAAGATAACCGGTATAAACGATAATATGGTTAAGGATGCTCCCGCAATCCAGGAAGTCCTTCCTAAGTTCCTTGAGTTTATTGGCACGCTGCCTATCATAGCGCATAATGCTTCTTTTGACATGGGCTTCATCGGTTATGCAGCCAAGGAATTAAAAGTAAAAATTAAGAATGCTGTCGTGGATACCTTGCTGCTGTCACGGTTACTACTCCCTCAATTGGACAGACATAAACTTGCCAGGGTTGCAGAATACCTTGGAATAGAAGCTGAAAACTATCATAGGGCTGTTGAAGATGCTTTGACTGCTGCAAGAATATGGTTTGAATTTGTTAATATACTGAAGGAAAAGGGTATCCAGACTATAGACATGATTGATAAGGTGTTCGGGGGCGAGACAAATGTAAGAAATCTGGAAAGCTTTCATGCAGTTATCCTGGTCAAGAATCAGGCCGGATTAAAGAATCTATACAGGATTATATCTGAATCTCACCTAAACTATTATTATAAGAAACCCAGAGTTCCGAAAAGCCTTTATGCAAAGTACAGTGACGGCCTCATGATAGGAACGGCGTGCCTGCTTGGAGAGCTGTATTCTGCAATTATGAATGGCAAAAGTAATGAAGAGATAAACAGGATTGTTAAATTCTACGATTACCTTGAGATTCAGCCGCTAGGCAATAATGATTTTCTTGTCAGGTCAGGAAGGGCATCTGAAGAAGAACTGATGGAAATCAATAGAAAAATTATTATGCTTGGCGAAAAGTATGATAAGCCTGTTGTTGCTACAAGTGATGTTCATTTTATGGATGCTGAAGACGAGGTGTTTAGAAGGATACTCATGGCAGGTCAGGGATATGAAGATGCCGACAGCCAGGCTCCACTGTATCTCCGGACTACAGAAGAGATGCTGAAGGAGTTTAAATATCTTGGTGAGTCGAAGGCATATGAGGTTGTGGTGGAAAATACAAACATTATTGCAGATATGATTGAAGATGTTGTACCTATACCTCAGCAGACCTTTCCACCCAAGATTGAAGGGGCAGAGCAGGAATTTGAGAAGCTTGCAGTCAGCAAGGCCAAAGAGATTTATGGTGAGCCACTGCCGGAGATAGTAAAGGAACGGTTGGACAAGGAACTGCATTCCATAATAAAAAATGGCTTTTCGGTTATGTACATGATAGCCCAGAAGCTGGTCTCAAAATCATTAAGCGACGGTTATCTGGTTGGCTCAAGAGGTTCTGTCGGCTCATCATTCGCGGCAACAATGGCAGGAATAACTGAAGTAAATCCCCTTCCTGCCCACTATATATGCAGCAAATGTAAGTATTCCGAGTTTCCAGGCAATGGGTACGACTGTGGTGTTGATATGCCGGATAAGGAGTGCCCTGACTGCGGGGAACCTTTAAACAAGGATGGTTATGATATACCTTTTGAAACATTTCTTGGTTTCGATGGGGACAAGGAACCCGATATAGATCTGAACTTTTCAGGAGAATATCAACCTAAAGCTCATAAATTTATTGAAGAGCTGTTCGGCCACGAGCATGTATTCAGGGCCGGAACCATATCAACCATAGCCGATAAGACAGCATATGGATTTGTTAAAAATTATCTTTCAGAGAGAAATATAAATGTTCTTAATGCCGAGATAAACAGGTTGGTGTCGGGATGTGCAGGAGTGAAAAAAACAACAGGCCAGCACCCCGGTGGAGTTATGATTGTTCCACAAGACAGGGAAATATTCGAGTTTTGCCCAATACAGAGGCCTGCTGATGACGAGGGGTCAGGAGTAATAACAACCCACTTTGACTACCACTCAATCCATGGAACGCTGCTTAAGCTCGATATACTTGGGCATGACGACCCTACTGTAATCAGGATGCTTGAAGACTTGACAAAGGTTGATGCGCGCACAATACCAATCGGCGACTCCAAGACTATGGCTATATTTACAGGGACTGATGTACTGGGAATAACTAAAGAAAGCATAAACAGTGAAGTTGGTACCTACGGTATACCTGAGTTTGGAACCAGATTTGTACGTCAGATGCTTGTTGACACAAAGCCTACTACATTTTCTGAGCTTGTCAAAATCAGTGGTCTTTCACACGGGACAGATGTCTGGCTGAACAACGCTCAAGATTTAATTCGTGCCGGAACAGCCAAACTGTCGGAGGTTATTTGTACAAGGGACGACATAATGCTTTACCTTATACGAAACGGTCTTGAGCCCAAGATTGCATTTAAAATAATGGAGGATGTCAGAAAGGGTAAGGGAGTCAGCCCCGATTATGAAGAGGTAATGAGGAAGAACAGCATTCCTGAATGGTACATCCAATCGTGTAACAAGATAAAGTATATGTTCCCAAAGGCCCATGCCGTAGCTTATGTTATGATGGCATTCAGGATTGCCTACTTCAAGGTTCACTATCCCGAGGCATTCTATATTGCGTATTTTACGGTAAGAGCAGATGACTTTAATGCCGAAATGATGGCCAATGGGCCTGACAAGGTCAAAATGCATATCAGAGAACTTGAAGCCAAGGGAAATAGTCTGACAGCAAAGGAAAAGAATATACTGACTATACTCGAGGTAGCGAATGAGATGTACCAAAGGGGCATTGAGTTTCTACCTGTTGACCTTTACAAATCAGACGCAGAAAGGTTTTTGCTGCAGGAGGGTGGAATCAGGCCGCCGCTGAACTCTTTGCAGGGGCTTGGAACGGTTGCGGCACAGAATATGGTTGACGCTCGAAACCAGGAGAAGTTTTTGTCCAAGGATGATTTGAGGATAAGGGCAAGAATAAGCAAGACGGTTATAGAGATTCTTGAAAAGAACGGGTGTCTGAAGGAACTGCCTGAGAGCAATCAGATGAGCTTATTCTAATTGAAGCTGTGGTGATTACCACCACCATAGGGAGGTTGTAGTATGCCGGAAGATAGCAAGCAGCCTGATAATAAGCCCGGAGAGATATCAAAGAATGCTCTGATTGCAGTAACTACAATAGTTTTTATCATTCTGGGCATAGTGATTGGAATACTGATTCGAGGATATATTTTATAATTCACTAGGACTAAAGTACTAGGACCTAAGTACCGTGAATCCATAAATCTAGGACTGGATTCCCGGTACTTTTTTAGGCCAAAAACTCCACTGGAATCAGTACCATTGCCCGATAGAGTTAGAATTCCAGGTGTTGTACAATAAAAATAGAGAGCAGGAACCAAAAAGGAGGAAGAGATTATGTTCAATTTATTTATTAACTCTCTTAAAAGAAGAATGACTAAAGAAGAAGGCCAGGGAATGGTTGAGTACGGCTTGATAATTGCCGTGATTGCAGTAGTAGTATTGATAGCACTAACTCCGGTTGGAACCGCAGTATCGGATGTATTCACAAGTATAGTTAATTCAATCAGGGGAGTTGTCCCGGCTGGTTGATAAAGGGTTTAACCTCTCATCCCTATCTGGCAGCAGGTAGGGTAATTTTTTAGCACTCAAAAGGTTAAAAAGTGATGTGATTACACATGAGTATGCAGGGAATTAAACATGTAATAAAGAAAACAAGGGGACAGGCACTGGTCGAAATGGCCTTTGTCCTGCCTGTTATAATACTTGTACTGATGGGGATAGTTGAGTTCGGCAGAATATTTAATGCTTACCTTGTGCTGACCAATGCATCAAGAGAGGGGGCAAGGGTAGCGGCAGTAGGTGGGGCGGATTTAGATGTAATGAACTCAATACTGAATGTTACTCCAACACTGAATCAGCCATCACTGAGCATAACAGTTAACCCTATAGAGACTGAAAGAAGCAGGGGACTGCCGGTTACGGTTACTGTAAACTATAATCTTCAGTTGATTTGCCCGGTAGTTAATGTCATACTGCCTAATCCCTTCCCTCTAGCATCTCAGACTACAATGAGAATTGAATAGAAAGATGAATGAATGTGAAGGCACTGCGAATACAATTCGCTTCCATAATAGTACAGGTGGATGATATTTATGAATAACATAGTGAAAAAGTTTAAGAAAGAAAATGGAACTACAATCGTAATATTTGCCGGAATGATTGTCGGAATACTGGCTTTTTCTGCGCTCGTAACTGATATAGGCTATCTAATGGTTGAAAGGAGCAGGTTGAAAAATACAGCCGATGCAGCTGCGCTTGCCGCTGTCAGAGAAATGGTTGAAAACCGTTCGAATGCCCAGGCTGTAGCTATTGACTATATTCAGAAGAACGACAGGTCAAATATAAGCAAAGAAATTTCTATCCCAGATACAGGTTACATCGCTACTGTTAAGCTAAGAAAAGATGTTTTCTTTTTCTTTGCCAGGATACTTGGAGTGAATGGAACAGAAATAAACGTCCAGTCAACAGCTAAAATGGCTCCGGTAGTTGCAGTCAGGGGATTAAGGCCTCTTGCTGTGCAGCAGCAGACATTTATATTTGGACAGCAGTATGTATTAAAAGAGGGTGCGGGTGATGGAACCTCAGGGAACTACGGAGCAGTGGCCCTTGGAGGAACCGGATCTGACAGATACAGAGATAATATCAAGTATGGATATGACTCAACAATAAGACTTGGGGATTACATAAGAACCGAGACAGGGAATATGCAGGGACCGACACAAGAGGGAGTAAATTACTTGATGGATCAGTGCAATCACTATCCAAAATGCACGCACCAGAACTACCAGCTTAACTGCCCAAAACTGATTGCAATTCCAGTAGTGAATACACTTGATGTAAATGGAAGAAAGCCAATTGTTGTAGTAGGATTTGCATCATTCTTCCTGGAAGACTACGTTGACAACGGTGGACATTCAGAAATCAAGGGGAGATTTATCGAAACTATTGTAAATGCTGAGCTTGGTGACGCGGCAACCGATTATGGAATGAGAAGCATCAAGCTTATTGAATAGATACTGGTTGTACGGCTTTAAGAACTTACTGCGCTTTACAGCTGCCAAATACAATATTAAGGAGTGGTCAGTATGGAATGGGTAAATAAAAAAATAGTTTTTATTGCAATAATTCTCTCACTTCTTACGTCACTATTTATTTATTCGTATGTAAACAGGGTAACCAGAACTACAAAGACAACCGACCTTGTCAGAGTATTTGTTGCAGCCAAGACAATTCCGGCAAGGGCAATGATTACAGCTGCTGATATCAAGGAAATTGATATAGACAAAAGGTATGTACTGACTGGAGCGCTTCAAAACAAGGCAGAATTTGTAGGCATGAGGGTAAGGGAGCGTGTACTCGAGGGTGAACAGATTCTAAAAGAGAGGATAGTTGACCAGGACAAGCTGGATTTATCCTATTCCATACCTGAAGGTAAACGTGCAGTAAGTATAAATGTGAACGAGGCAAGTGAAGTGGCCAATTTTCTGCGCCCGGGTGACTATGTAGATGTGATTGTTACGCTTGAGAAGGAAGAAGTTACCGAACCTGACAGAAAGGTAGTTTACCCGAAGATATCCAAGACAATACTTCAGAATATCCTGGTTCTTGGATTAGGGCAGGAAAGCTTTATACCGGATGGAGAAACCAGAAAGGAAATACCCAAGACAGTTACACTTGCGGTTGATATAGACCAGGCCGAAGAGCTGGTATATGCTTCGGAGGTTGGGGTCCTGAGGCTGGCATTAAGGCCTGTTGGAGACAGCAGAGAGGTTAAGACTGAAGGGGTCATAAGAAATCAAGTGAGCGGTGAGAAGGGTATCAATATATTTACAAGATAAAAAGCAGGGGGGATGAATATGGAAAAAATCAGGATTGTAATTGCCGATGACATTCGTGAAACCAGAGAAAATATAAAGAAGCTACTTTCATTTGAAAAGAATATGGAGGTAATTGCTGAAGCCGAGAACGGAGAAGAAGCAATATTTATTGTGAATGAATCAAGACCTGATATTGTTCTGATGGATATAAACATGCCGGTAAAAGATGGTATAAAGGCAACTGAAGAAATTTCAGTTCAGGTTCCCGAAACATCAATAATTATGATATCTGTGCAGGGTGAGAGCGAATACCTCAAGAAGGCCATGTCTGCAGGAGCGAGAGACTTTATTGTTAAGCCTTTCACCGGAGATGACCTGATTCAGACAATATCCAGGATTCATGAGATGGAAAAAAGAAGGAAGGAAGGCTCGAACTCCCCAAAGAGGAAAGAGGATATTGAATCCAAGGTAATCTCGGTATTCAGTACAAAAGGCGGTGTGGGAAAAACTACAATCGCATCCAATCTTGCAGTAAGCTTAGCAAGAATGACCAAAAAAAAGGTTGCTCTGGTTGACCTGGACCTGCAGTTTGGAGATATAGCTATAATGTTGAATGTTTCCCTCAGAAGTACAATTTCTGATTTGATTAAAGAAATAAACCAGCTGGATACCAATGGTATAGAAGATTATATGGTTACGCATTTTTCAGGAATCAAAGTTCTTCCGGCACCTATAAAGCCTGAATACGCTGAATATATAACGCCTGCTCACGTAACCAGGATTGTTAACAGTCTAAGGGGTAAGTTCCATTATATAGTTATAGATACATCAAATAGTTTCAATGAAACCGTTCTGAGCGCTCTTGATTTGTCAGACAAGGTACTGTTTGTTTCAACACTTGACCTTCCGACAATAAAAAATGTCAAGGCAGGACTGGATATTATGGAGTCACTTCATTATTCAAACGATAAAATCAGTATCGTACTTAATAAGGCATCAGAGCAGTTCGGAATCAAGTATAAGGATTTTGAAGATACACTAAAATACCCTATCTGGTCATATGTTCCGGAAGATAGTGCTACAGTAATTACATCAGCGAATAAAGGCTTCCCGTTTGTAATAACAAGGACCGAGACCAAGGTTGCCAAGAGCATAATGGGTATGGCAAAAGAATTGGCTGATAATCAAAGCACAGAACAGGATAAAGGAAAAAAGGAAGCTAAGTAGTTTCTAAGTACAGTGCCATTTCCAATTTGGAAATGACTTCTTACTTAGGTACTTCATAATGGGGGGATTTAGATGTCACTGCTTGAAAGATTACAGAAGGAAAAGACGCAGGAAGATGACCAAAAAACTCAAAAACAAAAAAGAAATCAAGGTCAGGAAGACCCATTCAGAGATATAAAAAAGAAAATACATTCCAAGATTGTCGAGGACCTAAAGAACTCAAAAACCGACAAGGATGAAAACTCCGGCGATAACCAGCTTGAAGAGAAGATTATCGCAATGGTAGAAGCTATTCTTGAAGATGAAAGTACGTATCTGTCCAAAACCGATAAACAAAAAATCATTTCTGAGATAATTGATGAAACTATTGGGTTTGGACCTATTAATCCCTTGATAAATGACCCGGCAGTGTCTGAAATTATGGTTAACGGACCGGATCAGGTTTACGTTGAGATGGATGGGAAGCTGCAGCTCTGCGGCATCAAGTTCAGGGACGATCAGCACATAATGCATGTAATTGAAAAAATTGTAGCTCCACTTGGCAGGAGAATTGATGAAAGTTCTCCTATGGTTGATGCCAGGCTGCCTAATGGCTCAAGGGTAAATGCGATAATACCTCCGCTTTCGCTGAATGGACCAACAATTACTATTAGAAAATTCTCTGAGAAACCTTTAACAGTTAAAGACTTGATTAACTTCGGAACAATAACACCGGGGATTGCCATGTTCATAAAAGCATGTGTAGAGGCAAGGCTCAACATAGTAGTATCAGGAGGTACCGGCAGCGGAAAAACAACAACCTTGAACGTTCTCTCGTCCTTCATCCCAGAGGATGAGAGAATAGTTACCATAGAAGATGCAGCGGAACTTCAGCTGGGTCAGGAACATATAGTCCGACTTGAGACCAGGCCTCCAAATATTGAAGGAAAGGGTGCAATTACCATCAGGGACCTTGTCAGAAATTCACTCAGGATGAGGCCGGACAGGATAGTGGTTGGTGAGGTGAGAAGCGGAGAAGCACTTGACATGCTCCAGGCCATGAATACAGGCCATGACGGCTCACTTACCACCGGACATGCCAACAGCCCCAGGGATATGCTGGCCAGACTTGAGACAATGGTGCTGATGGCCGGGATGGAGCTGCCTGTAAAAGCAATTAGAGAGCAGATAGCTTCTGCAGTTGATGTAATAGTTCAGCAGGCAAGACTTAAGGATGGTTCAAGGCGCATTACCCATATAACTGAGGTGGTAGGGATGGAGGGAGATATCATTACCCTACAGGATATATTCGTATTCAAGGCTAGGGGGAAGGATGAGAGGGGCAGGATAGTAGGAGATATTGTACCGACTGGAATCAAACCGAAGTTCATGGATAAGATTGTCAACGCCGGAGTATACTTGCCGCCCGACATATTTAGCCTCTAGGCAAGAAGTGATTTCCAATAATACGTTATTCCTGTAGGCCCACGCTTTGGCTGGGTTCAAGCCCCAGCCGTATGCGTGGTCTACCTGGAGAAGTTGATTTGGATTTTCATTAGCGTGTATTGCATATAAGGAAAAGCCGGAGAAAGCGGGTGATGGTTGTGAAGGAAGCGTTATTTATGCTGCTGTTTGTTACGTTTCTATTTATTTTCTACATTATATTTGCCTATTCACTGAACAAGCAGAAAACAATAATGAGACTAAGGAAGTATATTGATGAAAAAAACAACTACGAAAACAAGCGGAGAAGCGAACTAAAGTTAAAAAACCTTCTCAATGTTTTTTCAAGAACAATCAGAGAACTGAAGGTTCTTGACGGCTACCGTGATAGAATTCAGATTCAGATGATAAAGGCTCATATACCGTTAAAGGCAGAAGAATTCATATCTGTCAGGATATACCTGGCAGCTGCGCTCATGTTCCTTTCTTACCTTTCGGGTAAGCAGGTGCTGGTGATACCGGTAATGGGTTTCATAGGCTGGATTATACCCGGGATTTATGTCAGTACGCGTATACATAAGAGAGTCAAGCAGTTTAATGACTCACTGGGAGATGCAATAGTGCTTATTTCCAACTCATTGAAGGCAGGATACAGCTTCTTTCAATCAATAGATATAGTTTCAAAGGAGATGACAGGCCCAATTGCGCAGGAATTCAAACTGCTGCAGAAGGAAATAAATCTTGGATATACAACCGAAGAGGCTCTGGACAACCTCTTGAAGAGAATAAAAAGTGATGATCTTGAGCTTGTTATTACTGCAGTGCTGATACAGAGACAGGTAGGAGGCAACCTTGCAGAAGTACTGGACAGTATTTCATCTACAATAAGGGAAAGGGTAAGAATTAAGGGCGAAATTAAAACAATTACAGCACAGGGGAGGATATCCGGCGTAATCATTGCCATACTTCCCCCAGCGCTTGGAGTTGTACTCTTTGTAATCAACCCTGAACATATTAAGCTGCTGTTTACTGAACAAATCGGACTTGTAATGATTGGGATTTCCATTGCAATGGAACTGATGGGTATATATTTTATTAAAAGGATTGTAAACATAGAAGTTTAGCTATCAGTTTATCCGATGACTAAAAACAATAAATACAGGAAGGTAAGGTTACCTTCCTGCCCGGGGTGATTGATTTGAAACTTATATTGTTTCTTCTGATTTTCGCAACAACCTTCTTCTACATTTTTATTATATTTAGTTATTCCCAAAAAGAAAAGATGTCTATAAAGAGCCGGCTGAAGAAGATTTCAAGAAAAAAGGCCGGATACCACTTTGAAGAGGAATTAAGTCAGCCCTTATATAAGAGACTTGTCAAACCTATGGTTGAAGATATATCAAAAACCCTCCTGAGGATTACTCCAAAGGAGATAATTAACAGCCTTGAGAGAAAGATAGTAATGGCGGGTAATCCGTACAATTTTACTATCAAGGAATGGATGAACATACAGTCTGCAATGGTAATACTGCTGCCGGCAGTCACACTGTTTATAGGGTTGGTAAGAGGATTTGACACAAGGAACATAGTTTTTCTGATTTTAATTGAAGTCATTTTAGGGCTTGTACTGCCCAGTCTCTTTCTAACAAAGAAGATTCAGGATAGAAGAAAATCTATACTAAAAACACTGCCTGACGTTATAGATTTTCTTACTGTCAGTGTGGAGGCCGGTCTGGGTTTTGATGGGGCACTTGCAAAAGTTGTGGACAAGATGCCGGGCCAGGTTGCAAACGAGTTTGACAGGGTACTCCAGGAAATGAAGATGGGAAAACCCAAGAAGGAAGCTTTAAAGGAAATGAGTGAAAGGGTAGGACTTAATGACCTCACTACTTTTGTAGGCTCGATAATCCAGGCAGAACAGCTTGGGGTGAGTATTGGAAATGTTTTAAGAATACAATCAGAACAAATGAGACAGAAGAGGAGGCAGAGGGCTCAAGAGAAGGCAATGAAGGCTCCGATAAAGATGCTGCTGCCTATGGTATTTTTCATTTTTCCCACAATATTTACAGTATTGATAGGGCCTGTAATCATTAAGATGCTTAAAGTATTTATGAATTAACTGGGTAATAAAATGTACATTAGAATATTTATCTATGAATAGATAAATCAGAATCAATTTTAATACTTGCAAACAGCATATTTTTGTCTCAAAACTGCATTTGAAATGCTGTTGACATCAAAAAATATGTCGTCTACTATATTTATTGTATAAATATGGATTTAATATGATATTATTGATTTCGACCAAAAAACATCAAATATGGTGTTTTTTTTAATTTGTTCAAAAGGGGAGATTTTGAATGAGGAAAAGTAGATTTATCCTTTTATTTACTCTTTTATTCTTTTTTCAAAGCACAATAATTCCGGTATCTTATCCATTACTAACACAAAATGTATACGCCGAAGAAAGTTTAACAGATACGGAAGCACCGTCAGCACCTTCAAACCTTGTTTTAGTATCGAAGACAAGCACAACTATAGAGATATCCTGGACAGGCTCGATAGATAATGCTGGTACAGTTGCGTATGATGTATATAAGGATTCAGTCAAAGCCGCTACAACAAACGATACAACCTTCATTGATCAGAACCTAATGCCGGATACAACCTATAATTATTATGTAATAGCAAAAGATGCTGCAGGAAATCAATCCGAAGCTAGCAATATTCTTGAGGTAATTACAGATGCAGCAGATGATACTGAGACACCCACAGTACCTGTAAATGTTGTTATTATAAGTAAGACCGATACTTCAGTCAGCTTGCAGTGGGATGCATCGACAGATAACGTTGGAGTTACCGGATATGAAATATATAATAATGCTGTTCTAATCGGTCAAACCGATGTAACGAGCTATTTAGCAGAGGGACTTACACCTGGTGTGGATTTTAGTATTGCAGTGAAAGCCAAAGATGCAGCAGGGAATCTGTCTGAAGCAAGTAATGAGTTGACTGGAAAAACATTGCTGTCTGCACCGGCAAATATTATAGCTAATCCTACAACTATGAAAGTTATTTTAATATGGGAACCTGTAAATGGTGCAAGCAGCTATGAAATTGAGATTGACGGCGTAAAAACTGACATCGGCAATAATGTGTCATATACTCATGAAGGCTTAATCTCCGAAACTGAGCATACTTACAGAGTAAGTGCCAAGAACTCAAATAATGAAACAGGTATGTGGAGTTCAGAGGTTAAAGCAATGACCACCAAACTATCTGTTCCTGACAATTTACAAACACAGCAAACATTTACATCCATAACTGTTTCATGGAACTCTGTTGATGAAGCGGAAGAATATGAAATAGAGGCCGATGGCATTCTGATTTCGAATATGCTTGAAACCAGGTATCTTCATGAGGGGCTGGCGCCCAATACTCAGCATACATATAGGGTTAGAGCTAAGAATTCAGGTGGGAAAAGCGACTGGACTAATCTTATTACAGTTAAATCCACTTCATACGGAACGGGAACAATAGATGACCCTTATATAATTACAACAGTTGAAAAACTGCTGACCGTAAAAAACAACGTGGCTGCTCATTACAAATTAGGTAATGATATTGACTTGAATGGCGCAGTGTGGGAGCCGATAGGGAGCAGTGCCGCACCATTTACAGGAACATTTGACGGCAACGGATATACGGTAAGCACTTTTACAATAAACAAGCCGACAGTGGACAATGTAGGATTTTTTGGGTATATAAACAATGCTGTGGTAAAGAACCTGACCTTGAGCAATATAAATGTAACAGGAAATCAGTATACAGGTAGTTTGGCTGGGCAGTCTGCAGGAACTTCAGCAATACAGAATTGTTGTATAAGAGGGATTAGCACAATAAATGGTGCTAGCTGTGTAGGTGGAATGATTGGAATGGCAGCAGGAACAGTAGATGGATGTTCAACGGAAGAGAATGTTTCACTCACAGGAACCGGAAATTATTGTGGAGGCCTAATAGGGTACTGTAGAGCAAACATAAGCAAGTCATATGCTGCAGGAAACGTGACAAGCAGTGGTTTTTATACAGGTGGCTTGATAGGAGTTGTAAACGTAGGTAATGTGACTGAATGTTATTCTACAGGGGATGTATCAGGAGGGGCTTATATAGGAGGATTAATTGGTCAGTATTCTGTTTCAGAAGGAGTTGTAGGTAATTGCTTTGCAATGGGAAGTGTAATTGCCCCAACTAGTAACTTTGCAGGTGGATTAATAGGTAGTTTTAGTTCTGGAACAGTTAGGTACTGCTATTCTACCGGTTTTATAAACTCAACCGGGAGTAGTGTCGGCGGATTGATAGGGCTTCAGATGGGCACAGTTACCAGCAGTTATTTTGATAGTACGGTGACGGGAAAAACAACTCCCACTACCCAGGCAAGGACAACTTCTGAGCTGCAGCAACAAGCCACATATGATTCATGGGATTTTGTATCAACATGGAATATAGTTGAAGGCCAAAGCTATCCTACCCTGAGGAATGCTGCTTCAACAGTATATATTCCTATACCTACAGGTTTAAAACTGGTAAGCGCAACGGACAATTCTATAGAGGTATCCTGGCAAAATGTTTCTGAGGCTTTAAGTTACGATGTTGAAGCGGATGGAACTGTAGTTAACGTGGGTTTGGACACCCAATTCCTTCATAGCAGCTTACTGCCAGGTACAAATCATATTTATAGAGTAAGACAAAATAGTGCCCTTGGACAAAGCAGCTGGTCATTACCATTATCTATCAGTACATTACTTCCTGTACCACAGAATATTGTTGCAGTTCCGGATATTACATCAATAGTCCTCTCATGGGATTCTATTAGTGGAGCGCAATATGAAATAGAAAAAGACGGGACTATAGTAGATAACGGGATGCTAACCACTTATACGCACAATGATTTACTGCCTAATACCGAACATCAATACAGAGTCAGGGCGAAAACTGAAAGCACAGTAAGTCCTTGGAGTGAGGCGATTACAGTATCCACACTTTTTGAAACCTATCCTTATCCTAAAAATTTGCGTGCAGTGCCGGAAGAGACTGCAGTGTTATTACAATGGGATACATCTGAGGGAGCAGTTAGCTATGAGCTAAGCGTTGATGGTGTATCGATAAACACAACAGAAACATCATATAACCATACGGGGTTAATACAGAATACACAACATGAATATAAGATAAAAGCTATCTATACAGAAGGTTCAAGTGCTTGGAGCCCTACAATCAGAGTTGCTACATTACCGGATATGTCCGGTTCCGGCACTGCGGCTGACCCGTATATAATAAAGTCAGTAGATGCTCTTGGGAAAGTGAAGGACGATTTAACGGCATGCTACAAGCTGGCAAATGATCTTGACTTGCAAAATGACGAATGGACACCGATAGGTACAAGTATTACGATGCTATTTACCGGAGTATTTGATGGAGATGGGTATACGATAAGCAACCTGAAGATAAATAAGTCTACGACTGATAATATAGGACTCTTCGGATGTACAAACAATGCAGAAATCAAAAATCTTGGAATAAACAATGTTAGCATCACAGGAAAGAGTAATGTCGGATCTCTTGTAGGCTGGGCGGCAGGAACAACCAATATACAGAACTGTACTGTTACAGGGACAGGGACCGTAACCGGAAGCTCTAATGTGGGTGGACTTACAGGAAAAATGTCAGGGGCTATAGATAGCTGTAGTTCTGCAGTTAATACTACAATAAGTGGGACGGGTAGTGCTATAGGCGGATTGGTAGGATATTGCAGTGGCGGTACTATAGTAAAGTCATATGCTGCCGGTAACGTAACGAGTGGGGGGAGTTGCGCAGGAGGCCTTATTGGCGATATATATACTGCCAGTGCAAGTGTTTCACAATGTTATGCGACGGGAGATGTATCCGGTACTTTTAACATTGGGGGTTTAATAGGCCGTAATTACTATGCAGGAATAATGGTGAGTAACTGTTTTTCTCTAGGTAGAGTGACTGGATCTTCTTATACAGGTGGATTAATAGGCCGTATAAATAACCCGTCAATAACAAACTGTTATTCTGCAGGTGTAATAAATGCAACAGGATCCTATGTAGGAGGTTTGATAGGGTATGTTGGAACTACAACTGTATCAAGTTCATACTATGATGGTGTAGCATCCGGCTCCATCCCTGGCAGGGCTGTTGATACAAGTAGATTAACTACAGGGATGAAATACAAGGCGACATTTAACGGATGGGACTTCACAGAGATATGGACTATAGATGAGGGTAGTTCATATCCTTATCTGAGCAATATAGACAAGCCTTCCGGGGTAAGTGAAGGTTTACCTGTCAACGATGTGGCAGGTGGTAAAGGAACAGTTGCTGAACCATATCTTATCAGTACCAAAGAACAAATGAATAATGTGAAGTATGACCTGGCAGGATGTTACAAATTAGTGAATGATATAGATTTGGAGAACCAGGAATGGACAGTGATAGGTGCAAGTAGCACTGCGCCATTTACCGGAGTATTTGATGGAGATGGGTATACGATAAGCAACCTGACTATAAATAAGTCTACAACTGATAACATAGGGCTTTTCGGATGTACAAACAACGCAGAAATCAAAAATCTTGGAATAAACAATGTTAGCATCACAGGAAAGAGTAATGTAGGATCCCTTATAGGTTGGGCATGGGGAACAACCAATATACAGAACTGTACTGTTACAGGGACAGGGACCGTAACTGGAAGTTCTTATGCAGGAGGCCTTGTAGGGAAAATGACAGGGACTATAAATAGTTGCAGCTCTACAGTGGATACTACATCAAGCGGAACGGGCAGTTATGTAGGTGGATTGGTAGGATGTTATAATGGCGGTACGATAGTGAAGTCATATGCTGCGGGTAACGTAACAAGTGGAGGTGGTTGCGCAGGAGGCCTTATTGGAGATATGTATACTGCCGGCACAAGTGTTTCACAATGTTATGCGACGGGAGATGTATCCGGTACTAGCCAAATTGGAGGTTTAATAGGCCGTGTTTACGTCGCAGGAGTAACGGTAAGTAATTGTTCTTCTTTGGGGAGAGTGACTGCAGCTTCTTATGCAGGCGGGTTAATAGGTTATACAAATAACCCGTCAATAACAAACTGTTATTCTGCAGGTGTAGTAAATGCAACAGGCTCTTATGTAGGGGGGTTAATTGGCCGCATAGGAAGCACAACGGTATCAAACTCATATTTCGACAGTACAACCACTGGCAGAACTACTCCTACAGCTCAAGCCAGGACAACAGCCCAACTGATGCAGCAAGCAACCTTTACGGGATGGGACTTTACAAGTATCTGGGGAATCAACGAGGGTACATCCTATCCATACTTAAAACTCCTTACCTCACCCATGACTGTTACTGTAACTGGAATAACCCAGGACTCAATCAGCTTGTCATGGAGCACAGTATCCGGTGCAACGGAATATGAGATTGAAATCGATGGCCAGATACAAAGCAACGGTACCGACACTACCTTTACACACGGCAATCTGGCTGCAGGGTCGGAGCATAAGTATAGAGTAAGATCCAAGAATACCAATGAGACAAGCCCGTGGAGCGGTTATGTAACAGTAGTTACTTTAATCCCGGCTCCGCAAAATGTCAGTCTGGCTGTATCTGATACTACTATGACATTAACCTGGGATGAGGCTGCAGGGGCTTCAGGTTACGATGTCGAAGTAGATGGTACTGTCGTGAGTGCGGGCACACAAACTACATACATTCATAATGTCACAATGCCTGATATCCAGCATGTGTATAGAGTCAGAGTCAGGACAGAAAAGGCAGTAAGTGCCTGGAGCAATGTGGTGAATGGTATAAATTGGTCTCCAAGCAGTCCCGGCGTATGTCTGGCTCAGACGAACTGGGTGTTTGAGGCAGACCAGAGCATTGAGGTAGTCATTAAAGCCAATCATTTAACTAACCTGTATACAGCATATTTTGAATTGCAGTTTGATACGCAGGTTCTGGAACCTGATACACAGAGCATTGAAAATCTGCTTTGGACGGCAGACCCCAACGTATATATCAAATACACCGTTAACTGGGAAACCGGCAAAGTAAAGATAATTGTTACGCAGACAGGAACAACCCAAGGTTCAGATGGTCTTTTGGATATTGTGAAACTAAACTTCAGAATCAGGACACAGAATCCATCACAGGTCAGTATGCCTTTGTGCATGCTGGTTCAGCCGACGGGAGATTATATCACTGTCCCAAGCGTCCAGGCATTACCGGTCAGGCTATTAAGCAGGTAAGGAGAAGGGGGTTAAAATGATGAAAAATATAAAATAATATGGACTTAAGAAACTTCTGTATAAAACTCTGGCAATTGTATTATCATTATGCTTTTCCACTAACTATGTTCTTGCTGCTTCAGGCCAAATGGTGAGCGATTCCGTAACCAAAAGCGTAAACCAATTTGATGAAAAGATTATTTATAATCAGGATGGACTTAGGGGTGTACTCGGCAAGGATGGAGACCCTATTCCGACGGTAGTAAGTGGTACATATACTCCTGGAGAGAGTATGACTGTTACCGACTATGCGGTAGATACCGGGACTAACCAACCGCCGGCTACCTGGCAATATTCTGTAGATGGCTACACCGGAACCATTAATTTAACCAGCACAACAAGCGAAATCCGCTCAGTTGACCATGGACATTATGAGACTCATACTGAGTCACAGTTTTTCTCAAAGACTCATGATAATACAGCAACCTCATACTATACCAGCAGTGGTGAATTAATCAGGACAGAGTACAGCTGGGATAATTCCGGTGATCACCCTTTCCTGCATGTTGATGAAGATGGATATGTTGGAGATATTCCAAGAGTGAATTGGGAATTAATTGCCGGACCAACTACAACTTATAATCAGGATGGTTCATACCAAACAGAAACAACATACAGAGGTTATTATGAAGGGACATTAACAAAAGAAGTGACAGAATGGATTCCCAATATTGTTGAAGAAACCGTATACACAGGCTACTACAGCGGCACGGTATCCACAGCAGATAATGACACAAGGGTCTGGGAATACACCCAGAACTATAAAGGCTGCGCATATTCTGAGGAAGCAGCACTGCAAAACCTGGCAAAGCCTGTAAACAGTGAATGCGACGGTGATCCGGTCAATATGGTTACCGGCAACTTCTTTTCTACCTGGATTGATCTTAATATTCCTGAGCGGGGCCTGGCACTTGAGATTACAAGATATTATAACTCCCGTGATACAAGGACAAGCATCCTTGGTAAAGCATGGCGCTTCAGTTATGACAGCTCCCTTGAGACAGATACCTCGACCGGGAACGCAAAGGTAATATATCCTGATGGGCATACCATTGTATTTTCACCTATTGCCGGAACCAATCAATACAGCGCTCCGGAATCCATATTCGACAGACTTGAGAAAAATGCTGACGATACATTTACTTTAAAACTGCAGAACAAGCTTATATACAAATACAGCTCCGGAGGGAAACTGGCCTCTATTACCGACAGAAATGAAAACACTGTGACCTTGCAGTATGATGTCAGCGGCCAGCTCAATTCTGTTACCGGGGCTGGAGGAAGGTCACTTTCGTTCACATTCCAGGATGGTAAAATAAAGACAATTACTGACCCCATCGGCAGGACTGTTGAATACACATATGATACCGGCAGCAATCTTAAAGCGGTAAAAAGCCTGGGCGGGGGTATTATTACCTATGACTATGTTTCAGGAGGACTTCAGTCCATTACCGACCAGAATAGTAAAAAATATATAGAAAACGAGTATGACTCCTTTGGAAGAGTAATCAGACAATACGACGAAAACAGTAACGCCATCCAGTTTGATTACGATGATGCAAACCTGGAAAACACCTGTACATATTTGTCTACAGGAGATGTAACACGGTATCAATACAACGAGATGTTGTTTATTACCAAAAAAACATTTGCTGATAACACCACCGAAGAATACACATATGACCAGTGGGGAAACAGGAACAGTGTAAAGGATAGAAATAACCACACAACCTCATATACCTTCGATGCAAGGGGCAATATGCTCTCTGAAACTGCACCGGCCCCTTTCGGTTATACCACCACATATACTTACGACAGCAGCGACAATCTCAAGCAAACGGCTGCTTCGGGAGGAGCAATAACCAGCTTTGACTATGATGAGCACAGCAACCTTACAAAGACAACTATCAAGCTGGATGATACGGCCAACTCTACAACAAGCGTGACGTATGATGTTTATGGCCGTGCTGCGTCCATCACGGATGCTGAAAATAAAACAACATTAATTGAATATGGAGTAGACAACAATCCCACAAAAATAACCGATCCTGAGGGAAATATCATTGAATACGGGTATGATGATGCCGGCAGAAAAACATCCATGACAACCTGCTATGGGACTACACACTATCACTATGACGCAAATGATAAGGTTGTAAAGGTCATAGACCCTGCAGGAAATACAACCAGGATTAAATATGATGCTGTGGGTAACATGGTAAAACTCATTAATCCGAAACAATACAATAGTACGACAGATGACGGTGCAGGATATACATTCACATACGATGCCATGGACAGGATGGTCAGACAGACAGACCCGCTTGGGAACCATAAAGGCTTCAAGTACGACCAGGTTGGAAGAGTAATCAAAGAAATCAATCCCAACTACTACGATACAGCAGCGGATGACGGTGCGGGGACCGGATTCGAATATGAAGCTAATGGAAGGCTGGCACGGGTTGTGAATCCGTCCGGTCAGAAGTCAAGAATCCAATATGATGCGGTAGGCAACAGGATAAAAACCATTGATGCCAATAACTACGATGAAAACAGTGACAGCGGTCCCGGTTTCCAGTATTCTTACGATGAAATGAACAGGCTTATCGAAGTCAGGGATACAAATGGGACGGTTATTAAAAGACTGGTTTACGATGCAAACAGTAATGTAGTAAAAGAAATAGATGCAAAAGGATACCAAAGCGGGTCTACGGACGAAACCCGTTATGGAACCCTGTATAAATACAATCTGGCAGGATGGCTGCTGGAAAAAAGAGTTCCGCTCAAAATCGAAAATAATGAAGTTTACTATCAAGTAACAAAATATGTGTATGATTTGACCGGCAAAGTGATAGAGCAAAAAACATCGCCTCAGTATGTTACCGCAAGCAGTGAGCCTGCAGCATGGAACACAATTACTTATACATATTTTGATAATGGAAGAGTAAAGTCGGCTGCCGACAGCCTGGGTTCACAAATTGAATACACATACGATGCGCTTGGCAACACGGCAAGTGAAAAGAAAAAAATCAATGCTGATAAGTATAGTGTAACCGTATATCACTACAATAGTGCCGGCTTCCTTGATAAGGTATGGCAAGAAATAGACGGAACTGATTTAGTCAATGGAATCAGTGGAAAAATCAATGCCGAGACCACCTTCGAGTATGATGCAAACGGCAATATAACCAAGGTTACAAGACCGGAAGGGTATACGACGGAATTTGAATATGATGACGCCGACCGGCTTATTGCAAAGCACGATGAGGTTGAAGCAGACCAGATTGAGCTTAAGAATACAACAGCATCTGTAGAATTTTCAAGCTCGGGTATTTATCCCGGTCAGCAGTATGATTGCAGGATAAACATCAAACCGGATTCTGAAGTAACAGGCGTAAACATGGAGGTTGAATATGATGCCAGAGCTTTTGAGTTTATGGGCTTTACGCCTGAAGTGAACGGCATCCTGGTTGATGGCGGGACGGCAGGAAAAGTGAAGATCAGATCTTCTTCCATAAGCGTTGAGGCCGATTCAACCATTGCGACTATCAAGCTTAAAGTCAAAAGCGGCATTTATGGCTCAAGCTATGTAACATTCAATCCATCAGCAACTTATGCTGATGCTGACAGCGACAAAAACAGCTTTTCTGAGCTGCTGGGCAAGGCTGTTTCCCTGAAAGGCCCCGATATGAACGATGACGGCAAAGTGGAAGCCAATGATTTGACATTGGCTGCTGCAAAGTGCAATATTAGTATAGGGGCTCCAGGGTATAACGATAAATACGATATAAATAGCGACGGCATCATAAACAGTTCCGACCTGGATTATATAAAAGACTACCTTTTTGATGACAATACCCTGAACAGCCTCAGTATGGCAAAATATTACGAAAAGAGCTCCGGCGGGGTATGCAAGGCAAGCACGTCAACAGTCATAAGGACTACTGCATACCAATATGACAAAGCGGGGAACTTGATTAAGAAAACAGACTGCAACGGGAAAAGCATAGAATATATCTATGATGTAAATAACAGGCTGATTTCTGTAGTTGATAAAGTAGGGAACAAATCACGGGTATTCTATGATGAAGAAGGGAACAGAATTAAGGAGATTCTGCCTCAAAACTATGATATAGTGACTGACGATGGACTTGGAACAACTTATGTTTATGACACTATGAACAGGCTTGTTGAAGTCAGAGATGCGGCCGATACCGTAATACAGCGGAGAGTATACGACATCAATGGACTCCTGGAAAAGCTTATTGATGCAAAAGGCTATCAGTCTGGCCCAGACGACAGCAGCAGATATGGGATTGAATATTCGTATGACATCGGCAGCCGGGTTAAAACCATTACCGGTCCGGAAGCAAAACTTAAAGGCAATGTCAGCGAAAGCTATGAATATGATGCTTCAGGATATATTTTAAGCCATACCGACGGTAATAACAACACAACCACCTATGAAAGAGATATGTGGGGTAAGATTACCAAGGTTACTGATGCTAAAAACATCAATACCGTTTATACCTATGACTATGCAGGAAACATTACTTCTGTCAAAGACGGTAATAACAATACAACTCAGTATACATATAACAGCCTGAATAAATTAGCTTCCGTCATTGACCCATCAAACCAGGTTGTTACATACAAGTATGACAAAGAAGGAAGAATTGCCCTGGAGGTTGACAGGAACGGTCAGAATATCAGCTACAGCTATAACAGCGATAACAACCTCAGGCTGAAAGATGGAAACCAGCAGGAGAAGTATTTCTACAATAAAGATGGAAACATGCTTGCAGCAATGAATGAATCGGGTGTTGACGAATTTTTGTATACCGATGACGGACTGTTGCAAAAGAGGACCAGAAACGGTAATCTATATACAGAGTATCAGTACAACAAGGACAGGAACATTACAAAGGTAACAGACGGTAAAGGAGCGTCAACAGCGTACACATATGACACACTTGGCAGGCTTGAAGCTGTATATGATGCTGTGTACGGTAGTTCAAATCTTTTAGCAAATTATAGTTACAACTCTGACAATACAATAGATTCGATTTTATATAACACAGGTGTAAATACGGAGTATGTATACGACCGGGATAAGAATATAACCGGTCTGACCCATAAAAACTCGCAAGGTGGAGTCATCAACAGCTTTTTCTACACCTATGACAATAACGGCAATCAACTGACCAGGACGGAGAATGGGGCAGACACTACCTACACCTATGACGAACTTAACAGGCTGGAGACGGTCAGCTACCCGTCGATTGGAACTGAAACCTATACATATGACAATGCAGGCAACAGGCTGAGCAAGGTGCTTGGGTCGGAAAGCACCGACTATTCATATGATGCGAGGAACAGGCTGGTACAAAGTATTACAAATGGTATAACTATAGTATATGATTATGATAACAATGGAAATCTCGTTAAGACTACAAAGGGAACAGAAATAACAACCTATACCTATGACGGGTTCAATAGGCTCAAAGAGACAAACATGCCTGACGGTATCTGGATGAATAACTATTATGATGCATTCGGCATGAGAATAGCAGTTGTAGAGAACAGTATACGGAGTGATTTTACCCTTGATGGAGGCAATGTAATTACCGAAAATAGTAACGGTAAAGATGTAAGGTATATCAGGGGATTAGGGCTTATTGCAACCCGGGAGAATCAAGGGGACTATGCCTACTACTTGCACAATGCGCACGGTGATGTAGTAAACCTTGTAAATGGAACCGGAGATGTGCTCAATAGTTATAACTACGATGCATTTGGTAATGCCGCGGATTATACTGAAACTGTAGCCAACAGGTTCATGTATGCCGGAGAGCAGTTTGACAAGGTGACCGGGCAGTATTACCTGAGGGCAAGGTATTATGCTCCACAGGTGGGAAGGTTTATAACCGAGGATAGTTATAGGGGCGAACTTAACAATCCTCAAACGCTAAATCTTTATACTTATTGCGAAAATGACCCAATCAACTTCATTGACCCTACAGGGCATTATAAGTCAGGGGATGAAAACCTACCTGATTATATAAATATAGCTATTAACGGAACTAATAAAAATGGAAAATGTGGATTGAGTGGCGAGTGGTTTGCAGCGAAAACAGATTCAGATAGAAAAGCTATAGAGGCAAAAGCTGATTTACTTAGAGCAAGTGCCATCACAACGGCATATTTATTAAATAATGAAAGTGCCGTACCACTTGGATTAATTAGGATGGGACACAATGCAGCTTTGCTTGTTAATTCAGCAAATCAAGGGTTCTATTTTAGTACAGCTACAGCTGAACCTTATGCTAGCCAAGCTCAAAAGCTAAAGGTTACTGAAGGACAAATGAGCATGAAATTTTTAACTCCGAATGAAACACAGACCCTATTAAGTAAAGGAGTATTGTATGATGTACCAATACACACAAGTAATAATTTGAACAAAACTGAATCAATCCAATCAGGTTATAGTAGATATATATCAATAAATGTGTCAACAGATAATGGACAAAAGATGTATGAAGAAGGCATGTATTATTATAATAAACCTCCTAAATATTCAGGTTTATTAAATAATTGCGGACACATGGCGCTAAGAATCTTAAATGCAGGTGGTTTAAACTATATTACTAACAGTGCATTACCAAATGAGCAGTTTATAGGTTTGGCTCAAATATATGATATGCAAAGTATTAAGTAAAAACTATAACCTAAATATGGTGAATATTGTTATTTGTATAATATTAATAAAGGAAGAGGACAAGGTTTACAATTATTAAAGTAGGGGAGAGGCTGGGAGTAGTAAATTCTGCACCAGCCTTATACCCAAAAATATTAGAGAACAGGAAGTATGT